>NZ_BAGM01000082.1 GCF_000308855.1 Nocardia veterana NBRC 100344
CGGTCGCGGCGGCCTGGGCGGCGGCGACCTCGGCACGGCGCTGCCGGTCCCACGCCAGATACGCGTCGCGCTGTCCCTGCAGGCCCGCCACCGTGGACCTGGCCTGATCGAGCTTCTGCTGGGCCGAATCCCGTTGCGCCATCAGCGCGTTACGCTTCTGCGCCTGATCGTCGAGGGCGGCTTTGGCGGCCGCCACCGCGGCCTGGGCCTGCTCCTGTTTCTGCTGCGCCTCGGCCGCCGCGGCGTCGGCGGTCTGCTTCGCCTGCCGTGCGGCGGAATCCTTGTTGGCCTGCTCGACCTGCGCGCGGCGCAACCCGTCGATGGCGGCCTGCTGGTTCTTGGAAGCCATCCCGAGCAGGTCGGCGCGGTCGAGAGCGGCCGCCGGATCGGACCCGGCGAGGTAGTTCACCATCGAGGTGGAGCCCGGATGGGTGTAGGCGTCGACCGCGAATTCGTCGAATTTTCCCTGCGCCTGGTGCACCTGGATGCCCGCGGTCTGCAGATCGCGCTGGGTCGCGGCGACGGTGGCCGCGGCGGCATCGGCCGCGTCGCGGGCGTTCTGCAGATCGACCAGCGCCTTGTTCACCGCCTCACGCTTTCCGGCGACCTCGGTGTCGAGTTGAGCCAGTTGCTGGTCGGCGGTGGCGACCTGGTTGATCAATCCGCTGACCTCGTCGACTCCGGCTGCCACCTGCGCGCCCGCCGAGGCGATGTCACCGTCGCTCGGATTGGGCGGGGGCGGCGGCACGGCGGCCACGAGCGGAGCGGTCACCGTCAGCGCGATTCCGCATAAGAGCAATCCTACAGCGACCTTCGCGGCGCCCCCGAGCCGCCTCGCCGATATCCGCATCACACCTCCCTGGATCCCACTGCGACTCCCGGCGAGTCGATATTCGCCAGGACTGCGCTGGGCGACCGGCCAAGGCGCCGCCGCACGAGCACCAACGGCCCATCTGCCCTCGAGCGACGCTGGAGGCCCATGTGACACTTCTTCCCCAAGAGTGCCACCTCGAAACCGTACGACACTTCCTTCACAGAGGAAACATCGGACGACAAATCACACGCCGGTAATTTTTGGGTTGCTCAATATTTGCTGACTGCTCGTAGGGGATCCAGGGAGAAAACAAACCAGGCGTTCAGTTTCACCGGAAGAAACAAGACCATTCGGTCGATATCATTCAGGAGACGCCCGCAGGCGATCTCCCGCGACTCCCCAGCATCACGGTGGCGGGCACCGTGGCGGCGTCGCTACCGCGAGCCGCCCGGAGCATCGACGGGAGCACGGTCGGTCGCGGCGCCCTCGCGCGCCGCCCGGCGGGATTTGACGACATACAAGCCGCCGATGACTGCGACGACGCCCGCCAACAGCACCGCGGTGATCGCGGTCCACGACACCTGCTCCGGCTTCTCCAGCCGGTCGACGAAGATCTGAGCCGCCGTCGCGGTGTGCCCGCCCTGGTACTTCGCCTTGTCCTCGGCCCACTCCAGGCGGGCCCGGTGGATCGAGTCGCTGTAGGTCCCGATCCAGTCGTCACTGAACACCACGACGGTGCCGTGCTCACTCTTGCCGACCGTGGTCGCCAGATCCCGCAATTCCGAGTCGCGGCCGGGATTTCCCTGCACCACCACGATGTTCAGGTCGATACCGTGCGCTCGCGCCTGCTCGGCGATCGCGGCGAGCTTGTCCTGATCCTTGCCCTCCGGCGCGGCTACATGATTGTCGGCCAGATCCAGCAGGATGGCGTCGACGTCGGTATTCGGCGGTAGCTCCGCGGCCATAGGGGTGAAAACCGAGGCATACGAGACGGTCATCTTCCATCCGGTCTTGTCGAGCCGCCGACTCCAGCGACGGGCGTCCAACACATTCACGTGATCAACACACACCTGGCCGGCACATCGGAGGCGACAACTCCGACGGGGCCTGCGAGCACAGTACGCGACGGGGGCATCATGGATGACGGCACGCCGCGCCGGACGTGCCCCGCACGCTTCTTAGGACAAGCGTACTGTTAGAGTTCGGAAGTACGAGGCGCGCAGCCCGAAAGCGTCCTCGAGCACCGCCGCCGGCGCAGCCCCGCCGGCGGCCACCCACGGGGCCCGCACGCGCCCCGACGGAACACCGACGAGTGGAGCTGAACGTATGACAAGTATCGATACATTCGGCGCCAAGGGCACCCTCGAGGTCGGAAGCAACTCCTATGAGATCTTCCGCCTCTCGGCCGTGCCCGGCACCGAGAAGCTGCCCTACGCCCTGAAGGTCCTGGCGGAGAACCTGCTCCGCACCGAGGACGGCGCGAACATCACCGCCGACCACATTCGCGCCATCGCCAACTGGGATCCGTCGGCGGAGCCGAGTATCGAGATCCAGTTCACCCCCGCCCGCGTGATCATGCAGGACTTCACCGGCGTGCCCTGTGTCGTCGACCTCGCCACCATGCGTGAGGCCGTCACCACCCTGGGCGGCGACCCGAACAAGGTCAACCCGCTCTCCCCCGCCGAGATGGTCATCGACCACTCGGTCATCCTCGACGTCTTCGGCCGCGCCGACGCCTTCGAGCGCAACGTGGAACTCGAGTACGAGCGCAACGGCGAGCGCTACCAGTTCCTGCGCTGGGGCCAGGGCGCCTTCGACGACTTCAAGGTCGTCCCCCCGGGCACCGGCATCGTGCACCAGGTCAACATCGAGTACCTGGCCCGCACCGTCATGGTCCGCAACGGCCAGGCCTACCCCGACACCTGCGTCGGCACCGACTCGCACACCACCATGGTGAACGGTCTGGGCGTGCTGGGCTGGGGCGTCGGCGGTATCGAGGCCGAGGCCGCCATGCTGGGCCAGCCGGTCTCGATGCTGATCCCGCGCGTGGTCGGCTTCAAGCTCACCGGTGAGATTCAGCCGGGCGTCACCGCCACCGACGTCGTGCTCACCGTCACCGACATGCTGCGCAAGCACGGCGTGGTCGGCAAGTTCGTCGAGTTCTACGGCGCCGGCGTGGCCGAGGTGCCGCTGGCCAACCGCGCCACCCTGGGCAACATGAGCCCCGAATTCGGTTCCACCGCGGCGATTTTCCCGATCGACGAGGAGACCATCAACTACCTGCGTCTGACCGGCCGCTCGGACGAGCAGCTGGCCCTGGTCGAGGCCTATGCCAAGGAACAGGGCATGTGGCACGACCCCGCGCACGAGCCCGCCTACTCCGAGTACCTCGAGCTCGACCTGAGCACCGTGGTGCCCTCGATCGCCGGCCCGAAGCGCCCACAGGACCGAATCCTGTTGTCGGAGGCCAAGACCGCCTTCCGCAAGGACATCCACAACTACGTCGAGGAGAACCTGCCGGCCGAGCACAGCAAGCTCGACGAGGCGGTCGAGGAGACCTTCCCGGCGTCGGATCCGGCGGCGTTGTCGTTCGCCGACGACGGCGCGGTCGACGTCCAGTCCGCCGCCAACGGCGCCCAGGGCCGCCCGACCAAGCCGGTCAAGGTGCACTCCGAGGAGCGCGGTGACTTCGTCCTCGATCACGGTGCCGTCGTGGTCGCGGGTATCACCTCCTGCACCAACACCTCCAACCCGTCGGTCATGATCGGCGCGGCGCTGCTGGCCCGCAACGCCGTCGAGAAGGGCCTGTCGAGCAAGCCGTGGGTGAAGACCAACATGGCGCCGGGTTCGCAGGTCGTCTCCGACTACTACGAGAAGGCCGGCCTGTGGCCGTACCTGGAGAAGCTGGGCTTCTACCTGGGCGGTTACGGCTGCACCACCTGCATCGGCAACACTGGCCCGCTGCCGGAGGAGATCTCCAAGGCGGTCAACGACAACGACCTGTCGGTCACCGCGGTGCTGTCCGGTAACCGCAACTTCGAGGGCCGCATCTCCCCCGACGTGAAGATGAACTACCTGGCCTCGCCGCCGCTGGTCATCGCCTACGCGCTCGCGGGCACGATGGACTTCGACTTCGAGCACGACGCGTTGGGCAAGGACACCGAGGGCAACGACGTGTTCCTGCGCGACATCTGGCCGTCGCCCCAGGAGATCGACGACACCATCAAGTCGGCGATCAGCCAGGACATGTTCCGCAAGTCCTACGCCGACGTCTTCAAGGGCGACGAGCGCTGGCAGAACCTGAACACCCCGTCCGGTGACACCTTCGCGTGGGACGAGAACTCGACCTACGTCCGCAAGGCGCCGTACTTCGACGGGATGGAGCTCGAGCCGGCTCCGGTCGAGGACATCAAGGGCGCCCGCGTGCTTGCGTTGCTGGGCGATTCGGTCACCACCGACCACATCTCCCCCGCCGGTCCGATCAAGCCGGGCACCCCGGCGGCGCAGTACCTCGACGCGCACGGCGTGGAGCGCAAGGACTACAACTCCCTGGGCTCGCGGCGCGGTAACCACGAGGTGATGATCCGCGGCACCTTCGCCAACATCCGGCTGCGCAACCAGCTGCTCGACGATGTCTCGGGTGGCTACACCCGCGACTTCACCCAGGAGGGCGGCCCGCAGGCGTTCATCTACGACGCCTCGCAGAACTACCAGAAGGCCGGCATCCCGCTGGTCGTGCTGGGCGGCAAGGAGTACGGTTCGGGCTCCTCGCGCGACTGGGCGGCCAAGGGTACCCGCCTGCTGGGCGTCAAGGCGGTCATCACCGAGTCGTTCGAGCGCATCCACCGCTCCAACCTGATCGGCATGGGCGTCATCCCGCTGCAGTTCCCGGCGGGTGAGTCGGCCAAGTCGCTGGGCCTGGACGGCACCGAGGTGTTCGACATCGAGGGCATCACCAAGCTGAACGAGGGCGTCACGCCGAAGACCCTGAAGGTCACCGCGACCAAGGAGAACGGCGAGAAGATCCAGTTCGACGCGGTCGTGCGGATCGACACCCCCGGTGAGGCCGACTACTACCGCAACGGCGGCATCCTGCAGTACGTGCTGCGCAACATGATCCGCGGCTGATCGGCCGACACATCGCGCGGTGCGTCGTCGTACCGGGCCCGGCCACCGATGGCCAGCCGGGCCCGGTACGAATATCGTTGCGCCGCCGAGGATCAACGCGCACCACGCTCGTACTGTGACAACCCCCGCGCCGGGTCGCACCGGCGCGGGGGTCCGTGCATTCCCGCTGGAGGAGCCCATGCCCAAGGTCAGTGACGATCACCTCGCCGCGCGGCGCAGCCAGATTCTGGACGGGGCGCGGCGGTGTTTCGCCGAATTCGGGTACGAGGGCGCCACCGTCCGCCGCCTGGAAGAGGCGATCGGCCTGTCCCGCGGCGCGATCTTCCACCACTTCCGGGACAAGGACGCGCTGTTCCTCGCGCTGGCCCAGGAGGATGCCGAACGCATGGCCGAAGTCGCGGCCAACGAGGGCATCGTGCAGGTCATGCGCGAGATGCTCGACAACCCCGAACAGTACAACTGGCTGGGCACCCGGCTCGAGATCGCGCGCCGGCTGCGCACCGATCCGGAATTCGCCGCGGGCTGGACCCAGCGCTCCGCCGAGCTGACCGCGGCCACCCTCGCCCGGCTGGAGCGCCGCAAGGCCGCGGGCGCGCTGCGCGACGATGTGCCCACGGACGTGCTGCTCGGCTATCTGGACCTGGTCCTGGACGGCCTCATCGCCCGCATCGCCTCCGGCCATGTCAACGAAAACCTCACCGCCGTATTGGATCTCGTCGAGGCATCGGTACGCCGCAAGGAGTGACCCATGCGCCGGATCCTGCCGAACAACGCGACCATCGACACGGTGACCGCCGACCCGACAGGCAATTGCGACGCGATGTGACTTATCCGGAACCTGTCCGACGCGGCAAACTGATGTAGGCGGCACGGCCGCGGTGACCGATCCCACGGTGGCTTCGGAAATACCGGGAACACAGCCGGGGTTCGGCCAGGTATGACCTTTTCCGTGCCCGTCACCGTCCGCGGTTACGAACTCGATGTCAACGGCCATCTGAACCAGGCCGTGTATCACCAGTACGCCGAGCACGCCCGCTGGGAGGTCCTGCGCGCGGCCGGCCTGGTTCCGGACAAGATGCGACTGTCCGGGCTCGGCCCGGTGGTCCTGGAATCCACGGTCAAATATCTGCGCGAACTGCATCTCGGTGACGAGATCAGCGTCACCTGCGAATGCCGCTGGGGTAGCGGCAAGGCGTTCCGGATGGATCAGCGCATCGTCAAGATCGACGGTACGGTCTCCGCCGAATTCACCGTCGTGCTCGGACTCATGGATCTCGACGCGCGCAAACTCGTGCCGAATCCGAGCGAACGGTTTCTCGAACTCGCGGAATCGCCCGATGTGCTCGGGCTGTGAGGCGTTGACAGCTCAACCGAATATCTTTCGGCGATAGGGTTTTCCGAGTCCGCGACGATCGGCGGAGAACGCACCGGAAATCTTTCGTTGCGGGCCGGTGGGGTAGCGGCGGGGGCTATGATCCTGTTCACGCTCGACTTCCGGGGCAAATCGCGAGCAGATCGGAGTCCAGCCCATGAACGATGCCCGCCGCCCGGCGCCCGGCAGCACCCGGCCGCGGACCGATCCACGCCGGTCGGCACCGCCGCTGTCCGGCCGCCTGGTCGCCGAATCGAGCGACACCGTCAGTATCCGAGTCGCCGAGGGCGTGTGGACCCTCGACCGCCGCGACATCCTGCAGTGGCTCGAGCCCTCCCCCGCCGGCTCCGAACGCGCGGTACAGGTGTGGATACGCCCCGGTGCCACAGCGGATTTCACGCAGCGTCGCCGGATCCACCTCACCGAGCGCCCGCTGACCCTGCCGCCGCGGCCCGGCCCCGCGGTAGGCGACGATGCGCTCGCCCGCCTCACCGAGCAGTGGGCCCGCCGGCTGCGGGTACGGACGGTCCCCGGCGCCGCCGGTGCCACGGTGAGCTACAGCCACACCCACAGCGGTGGTGGCAGCGACGACGGGACGGCGTGCGACAGTCTCGACTGAAGGACCGACCGGAATGAGTGCCCGTGCGCCGGGTGCGGTGCTGATCGTCTCGGAAGCCGACGATCTGCACGCCGATGCGATGGCCTCGACTCTGCGAAAAGCCTATGGGCTCAATCCGATTCGTCTCGATATGCGTGACTTTCCGGCGGAGACCGGGAGTTTTCGGCTCGACCGTGCGGGCGCGGTGCGATCGCTGTCGCATCTGTCCGGACTCGACGACGTGACCGCCGTATGGTGGCGACGCCCGCACCGATGTCGCGTGCCGGGCGGATTCCTCGACGGCGACGACGACTTCCGCCAGGCCGAGTGCGACGGGTTCCTTCAGGGCCTGCTGTGGTCGATCCCGGCCGTCTGGGTCAACGATCCCGGTGCCGACCGCACGGCCACCCGCAAGATCGTGCAGCTCGACACCGCACGACGCAGCGGATTCGCCATCCCGGAAACCTTGATCACCAACGATCCGGACGAGGCCCGCGGTTTCGTCGACTCCCGCAGTGGTTCGGTGATCTGCAAGCGCACCGGCACCGGACGGGCCGAATTCTCCGCGACCCGCATCATCGGCGCCGAGGACATCGACCGGCTCGACACCATCCGCTCGGCGCCGACCACCTTCCAGGACTACATCGAGGCCGAATGCGATCTGCGCGTGGTGTGGATCGACGGTGTCGAGTGGGCCGTGCGCATCGACTCCCAAGCCGGTGCCGGCTGGGTGGATTCGCGGCTGGACACCTCGGTGGATTTCGCGCCCGCGCGGCTGCCGGCCTCGGTCAGCAAGTCGCTGACGACGGTGATGGGCGCACTCGGCCTGGTCTTCGGCGTGCTGGACATCCGGCTCGGGCTCGACGGCGAATATTACTTCCTCGAGGTGAATCCGCAGGGCCAGTTCGCCTACCTGGAGATCAAAACGGGTCTGCCGATCTTCGCCAGTCTCGCCCACTATCTGGTGTGCGGTGACGCCATGGTGGCGGACTGACGCTACCGATCGGCGGACTCGCGCTCCAGGCCGGCCAGCAGCAGGCGCGCGAGCCGGTCCAATTCGTCGCGGTCGCGGTCGGACAGCACGGACAGCAATCGCGTTTCGTTCTCGGTATGGGCGGTCACCACCTCGTCGACCAGCGCCCTTCCGGCCGGCGTGAGCGCGACCCGCACCGCCCGGCGGTCGGCCGGATCCGCGACGCGGCGAACCAGTCCCGCGGCCTCCAGCCGGTCCAACCGCCCCGTCATCCCGGCCCGCGACAGCATCAGGGTGTCGGCCAGCACGGACGGTGTCAGTTCGAACGGTTCGCCGGAACGCCGAAGCGCCGCAAGGACATCGAATTCACCACGCTGCAATCCGTGGTCGGTGAACACCGCTTCGATCGCGCGTTCCGCGAGCAGATGCACACGCCCCAGGCGTCCGATGATCGCCATCGCCGCCAGATCGAGATCGGGGCGTTCGCGCTGCCACTGCGCCACGATCGCATCCACCGCATCGTTGTGTTGTCCGGCCATGGACAGATTCTATTCGACGGGATATAGTTAGGTAGCGAATTATCAACTATCGAACTATTTGGAGGTTTCGATGTCGACGTTGCCCCGCATCCCCGCCGCCGTCGTGCAGCCCGGCGAAGCCGAGGTTCGCAGCACCGATACGGTCACCATGCGCCTGCTTCTGGACTCCGATCGCACCGGCGGCAGCGTCAGCACCCTCGAGGTGACGATGGCCCCCGGGGCCGATGGCGCGACCCCGCACTACCACACCCGCTCCGACGAGCTGTTCTACGTCGCCGACGGAGAACTCCAGGTGTTGGCCGGTGACGAGATCCGCACCGTGGGCGCGGGCGGCGCGATCACCGTCCCGAAGTTCATGCCGCACGCGTTCGGCGCGGCCCCCGGCTCCCCCGCCCGGATCCTCATCGCGCTGACGCCGGCCGTCCACCGCTTCGGCTATTTCCGACTGCTGGAGCGAGTGGCCGCCGGCGAGGCGACCCTCGCCGAATTGGCGGCCACCCAGGACGAATACGACAATCATTTCGTCGACGCACCGGCCTGGTGGGCCGAACGCAACGCCCACCGGTCCTGATTCCCGTGGCGGCCCGGCAACAACTCAGGCCAGAAACGCCCCGATCCGCGCCGCCACCTCGTCCACGTGGGTCAGGTACAGGTCGTGCCCCGCCCCCTCGATCACCGCGCAGTGGGTATTCGGGCGCCTCGCAACCATGGCGTCGGCGTGCGCCGCCGGAACGACCGGGCTGGTTCCGCCCAGCAGCAGCAGGGCGTGCTGACTGCTGGCGGTCCAGTCCGCCCACCAGTCGCCGACCACGCCGCGCTTCACCGCGACCATGTCCTCGGCATGCCAGCGGAAGCGCCAGCCGCGCTCGTCCTCCACCGCACTTTCCAGGAAATGAAACGGCGCGCCCAGGGCCACCAGCCGCGCGATCGCCTCGCGCATCTGGGACAGGCTGTCGAACCGGGGCGGCAGCTCCGCCAGCCAGGGATCGGGGAACTCACCCGCCACCACCGGAAAGTCCAGGGCCACAAAGGATTCCACGAGCTCGGGCCGCCGCGCGGCGAGTTGATAGGCGTTGATCGCCCCCAGCGAGTGCCCGATGATCGTCACCGGAGCGAGGTCGAGTCGTTCGATCACGGCCACGGTGTCGCGCAGGAATGCCTCGCGTGAGTAGTCGCCGGCGCGATCGGAGCGACCATGACCGCGCTGATCGGGGGCGATGATGCGCCGGCCCATCCGCTGCGCCAACGGCATCCAGGACCGACCGCAACCGAACGCCCCGTGCAGCACCAGCAGCGGCCGCCCGGCGCCGCCGGAGTCGACATAGGCCAGGCGCAATCCTTCGGGGGTCGTCAGATAATCGAGCATGAGCGACACTCTAATCGAGAGTCTCGAATAGAGACAATCCGAGTCACGTGCAGGTCCGGACGTTAGAGTGAGCGCATGCTGGAGTTGAGCATCCTCGGGTTCCTGTTCGAGCGGCCGATGCACGCTTACGAACTGCGACAACGGATTTCGGGGCTCTCCGGGCATATCCGGCCGGTCAGCGACGGCGCGCTCTATCCGGCCCTCAATCGGCTCCGCACTGCCGGACTGCTCACCAAACAGCCGGACGCGGGCTCCACCCGCCACACGCTGTCACTGACCGAGGCGGGTCGCGCGGAACTGCTGCGCCGGCTCCGGGAGCCCGCCGAGGTGGAGATCACCGACCGCGACAGCTTCCTGACCCTGCTGGCCTTCCTCGGCTATCTGCCCGACCGTCGGGACCAGGTGGCCGTGCTGCGGCGTCGGCTCGCGTTCTACGAACAGCCCGCGAGCTACTTCTACGAAGACGGGCGGCCACTGCGTGCCGCGGACATGACCGACCGATTCCGGCGCGGCATGCTCACCTTGGCCGCGGCGACCCGCCGCGCGGACAAGCAGTGGCTGCGCGCGGAGATCGCCGCACTCGAAAACGAGTGATCAGGCCTTACTCGTCGCCTTCCGGCGATTGGCGCCACCGCGGCTGCGGAGCTGCACATGCGACTCCACGAGCACGTTGTGGATGAAACCGTACGAACGGCCGGTTTCCCGCGCCAGCGATCGGATGCTGGCACCCGCCTCGTATTGCTTCTTCAGCTGGGTCTGCAGCCGATCGCGCGACTTGCCCGTGACGCGCGTGCCTTTACCCAACGTCGACTTCCCCTGTGCGGGCCTGTCACTCATGGCTTCCTCCGGTCGCCGTGCAGCCTCACTCCAGGCTAGAGGCTCGACCGGCAGTGATCAACGCCTCACTGTGATGAAACTCACCGATTGCGAGGATATTTCGGCGTGTCCGGCGCGTCGCCGGAAGGCGTCCGCCCCGCTCAGGCCAGCTGGATGAGCTCCAGATAGTCCTGCGACCAGTGATCCTCGGTCCCGTCGGGCAGCATGATCACCCGTTCCGGATTCAGCGCCTCGGCCGCACCCGGATCGTGGGTGACCAGGACGACCGCGCCCGCATAGCTACGCAGCGCGTCGAGCACCTGCTCGCGGGACACGGGATCCAGGTTGTTGGTCGGCTCGTCGAGCAGCAGCACATTCGCCGCCGAGGACACCAGCCCGGCCAG
This sequence comes from Nocardia veterana NBRC 100344, assembly GCF_000308855.1. GTDB lineage: Bacteria > Actinomycetota > Actinomycetes > Mycobacteriales > Mycobacteriaceae > Nocardia > Nocardia veterana. Next base: position 11,011 of record NZ_BAGM01000082.1, read on the forward strand.
CGCCAGCCGCGTCTTCTCACCACCGGACAGGGTGCCGGCCGGCTGATCGAGCTGCGGACCGGTGAACATGAATGCGCCGAGCAGGCCGCGCAGGTCCTGCTCCCCCGCGTCGGGCGCCGCGTGCCGGATGTTCTCCCACACGGTGGCGTTGTCGTCGAGGGTGTCGTGTTCCTGGGCGAAATAGCCGATCTTCAGCCCGTGCCCGGGGACCAGACCACCGGCCGTGGGTGTCTCCACTCCGGCCAGCAGACGCAGCAACGTCGTCTTACCGGCACCGTTGAGGCCCAGCACCACCACCCGTGATCCGCGATCGATCGCCAGATTCACGCCGGTGAAGATCTCGAGCGAGCCGTAGAGTTTGGTGAGGTTCTCCGCCATCAACGGCGTCTTGCCGCAGGCGGCCGGTTCCGGGAACTTGATCCGCGCCACCTTGTCGGCCACGCGCACCTCGTCGGCCTCGGCGAGCATGCGCTCGGCGCGTTTGATCATATTCTGGGCCGCAACGGCTTTCGTCGCCTTGGCGCCGAGTTTGGCGGCCTGCGCCTTGAGCGCCGACGCCTTCTTCTCGGCATTGGCGCGTTCGCGGCGCCGGCGCTGTTCGTCCGTGGCGCGGGCGTCGAGGTACTTCTTCCAGCCCATGTTGTAGATGTCGGCCTCACCGCGCACCGCGTCGAGGAACCACACCTTGTTCACCACGTCGGCGAGCAGGTCCACATCGTGGGAGATGACGATCAGCCCGCCGTCGTGGTTCTGCAGGAAGCCGCGCAGCCAGGTGATCGAGTCGGCGTCGAGGTGGTTGGTGGGCTCGTCGAGCAGCAGCGTGGTGTCGGATTTGCCGCCGGAGCCGTCGGAGGCGCTGAACAGGATGCGGGCCAGTTCGATCCGGCGGCGCTGGCCGCCGGACAGCGTGCGCAGCGCCTGCCCCAGTACCCGGTCCGGCAGACCGAGGCTGTGGCAGATGCGCGCCGCCTCGCTCTCGGCGACGTAGCCGCCCAGTGCGGAGAAGCGCTCCTCCAAGCGACCGTACTTGCGCACCGCCTTCTCGCGTTCGGCGTCGTCGACGACCTCGGCCATCAGGGCCTGCTGCTTCTCCATATCGCGGATCAGCTTGTCCAGTCCGCGCGCCGACAGCACCCGGTCACGGGCGAGCACGTCGAGGTTGCCCTCGCGCGGATCCTGCGGCAGGTAGCCGATTTCCCCCGACCGAATCACCTTGCCGGCGTAGGGTTCTCCCTCACCGGCCAGAATGCGCAACGTCGTGGTCTTTCCCGCGCCGTTGCGGCCGACCAGACCGATACGATCACCGGCCTGCACCCGCAGCGCCGAACCCGGCGCGGTGAGCAGGGTGCGGATTCCGGCCCGGACCTCCAGGTCGGTCGCGGTGATCACAACAGTCTCCTAGCACGGTAAGGGTGGTAAACGGTTCGATTGTGCATCCCTCGGACACACCAGAACCACCCATTTTACCGGCCGCCGACGGGAGCCGACGAATCGCGCACACCGCGGAGCAACCGGGCGCGGGTCAGCGGGCGACCACCCGGAGTGTCCGCAGGCTGGGATCGGCCGGGTCGGGCACGTTCATACCCGACTCCAGGCCCGACCGCAGATAGTCGACGACCGCGGCGTCGATCAGCTCACCGGGCACGATCACCGGAATCCCGGGCGGGTAGGGAGTGACCTGCTCGGCGGCGATGCGGCCGACCGATTCCTCGAACGGGACGACCTCCTGGGGCCCGAAGAACGCCTCGCGCGGGTTCATCACCGACTGCAATTGCAGCTCGCTCGGGCTCGGCACCCGGATATCGGCCGGACGCGACCCCTCGCCCCGGTACTGGACCCGCCACGCGCTGAGGGCGTCGACCAGGGCGTCGATGGTGTCGGCGTCGTCGGCCATCGACAACGTCGCCAGAATCCGGCGGTGATCGCTGAGGCCCATATCGATGCGACGGTGCTCCCGCAACCAGTCGGCGATCACGTAACCCGTTGCGCCGGTGGCGGATACGTCCATCAGCACCTGCATGCGGTCCAGGTCGTGGGAGGCCTCGACACCGAGCAGCTCGTCGGCCATCACCGAGATGCCGGGAATCCGGTCGAGCTCGGTGCGGGCGCGCTCGGCGGTGTGCAGGGCATCGGTGAGCAATTTCTCACCGTCTTCGACCATCTGCCGCCGCCAGCCGTCGATCGCGGCGTAGAGCAGCACGTTCGGGCTGGTGGTGGTCAGCAGTTCCGCGCACAGTTTCAGCCGGTCGGTGTCGACCAGATCGCCCTGCACGTGGAAGACGGATCCCTGTTCGAATCCGGCGCCCATCTTGTGCACGCTCACCACACACACGTCGGCGCCGGCATCCATCGCCCAGGTGGGCAGGTCCGGGTGGAACGGCAGATGCGCCCCCCACGCCTCGTCCACGATCAAGGGCTTACCGCGCCGGTGACAGACCTCCGCGATGCCGGCGATATCGGCGCAGGTGCCGTACGGGCTGGGGCTGACGATCAAGGCACCGGCGGCGTCCGGGTGGTCGGCCCAGGCCCGCTCCACCTGCTCCGGCGACGGCGGGTGCGAAAAGTGGCGCTCGGCGTCCCAGCGCGGGGTCACCCAGCGCGGACGTACGCCGGAGAAGATCAGTCCGGCCACGATCGATTTGTGGCTGTCGCGGCCCACGATCAGCCCGCCGTCCACACCACCGGCGACCGCGAGCATGGCAGCCTTGACCGACAGCGAACTTCCGCAGGTGGAGAAGAACGCCACGTCGGCGCCCACCGCGTCGGCCATCAGCTCCTCGGCCTCGTTCAGATATCCGCCTCGCGAGAGCCGATCGTCGAGGCCGGGCGTGGCGAGAATGTCGGCCGCCAGCGCGCCACCGAGCACCTCGCGCACGCGCGGGTCGGCACCCGCGCCCTGGCGGTGTCCGGGCGGGGTGAATCCGTAGCGTCCGAGGGCGCGATAGTCGGCCAGTGCGTCGAGAACGGGGGCCCGGGAATGGTCCATGGTTTCGCCTCTCTGCGTGGTGGTGCCGTAGCCGCGCTCAGCGCAGCGCCGGCAGCACGTCCTTCTCGTAAGCGGTGAAGAAGCCGTCCAGGTCGGGGCCGATCTGCCCGACGTAGAGTTCGTCGGCACCGGCGTCCAGGCAGCCGCGCAGCTGTTCGATGTGCCGGTCCGGGTCCGGCCCGGCCGCGAACTGGCGACGCGAGGCCTCCCGGTCGAGCAGCGACATCGCGGCCTCGAAATCGGCGGGCCGAGGCAGGGTCTGCGGCAGCTGACCGGGCAGCAGTTCGTTGGACCAGAGCCGGTGCGCCGCGTCCACCCCGGATTCCTCGTCGGCCGACCAGCTCACCTTGGTGCCCATCTGCACCGGTTTGGAGCCGCCGCCGCTGTCGCGGAACAGCTCGACCAGCTCCCGGTCCGGGATACTGGTGCAGTAGCCGTCGCCGATGCGCGCGGCCAATTCGGTTGCCTGCGGGCCGAATCCGGAGATGTAGATCGGGACCGGCCGCTCGGGCAGGGTGTAGATGCGCGCTTCCTGGACCCGGTAGTACTCACCTCGGTGGGTCACGACATCGCCGCGGTGCAGGCGGCGGATCAGTTCCACGGCCTCGGCCAGCATGCGCAGCCGTTCGCCCGGCGCGGGCCACGGATCGCCGAAGATGTGTTCGTTGAGTGCCTCACCGCTGCCGACGCCCAGTACGAAACGGCCCTCCAGCTGGACCGCCGCGGTGGCGGCGGCCTGCGCGATGATCGCCGGATGGATGCGCACGGTGGGGCAGGTCACCGCCGTCGTGACGGGCAGCGAGGTCGCCTCCGAGAGCGCGCCGATGGTTCCCCAGACGAACGGGCTGTGCCCCTGCGCGTCGTTCCACGGATGAAAGTGGTCGGAGATCCACAGCTTCTCGAAACCGGCCTGTTCGGCACGCTTCGCCTGCTCGACGAGCTCCTTCGGGCCGAATTGCTCACTTGCGAGAAAGTATCCGATTGCGGCCATGCCCGGCGGTTACCCAGCCGCGGTGGTGGTATTCGGCCTCAGCGTTTCGCGTTCGGTTCCAGGGGCCGGCCGGACAGGGCCGCGGCCAGCAGTTCCACCGCGTGATGCGGATCGGCATCGGGTTGCAGCTGCCGGATCTGGGTACGGCAGCTGAATCCGTCGGCGAGCACCAGGGTGCCCGGGGCGCGGCCGCGGACCGCGGGCAGCAGCTTGTCTTCCGCACAGGCCACCGACACCTCGTAATGACCGCGTTCGAAACCGAAATTGCCTGCCAGACCACAACATCCGGCATCCAGGACGTCGACTTCGGCCGCGGTGGACGACAGTAGCTCGCGGTCGCGGTCGTAGTGCAGGATGGCGTGATGGTGGCAGTGCGGTTGCACCATGGCCGCCGCGTCCACGTGCGGTGGGCGCCAATCCGGCGCGCGCTCGGCCAGCAGTTCGGCCACCGTATAGGTCTGGCCGGCCAGCCGGTGCGCGTCCTCGTCGCCGTAGAGCAACTCGGGCAGATCCGCGCGGAAGACGGCCGCGCAGCTGGGTTCGAGCACCACGATCGGCGTGCCGTCGCGCAGTTGCGGCGCGAGGGTCCGCAGGGTCCGGCGCAGCACCCGCTTCGCCGTCGGCAGCTGGCCGGTCGAAATCCAGGTGAGCCCGCAACAGACGGCCCGCTCGGGCACGACGACCGAGAAACCCGCCGCCTCCAGTACCGTCACCGCCGCCTCGGCGATCGCCGGCTCGAAGTTGTTGGTGAACGTATCGGGCCACAGCAGCACCGTGCCCCGCTCGCCGGTCGGGGAACCGGTTCGGCCGCGGAACTTTTCGGTGAATCGTGTCCGCGCGAAACGGGGCATCTCGCGCTGCCGATCGATACCGCCGAGGGCCGAGACCAGCCGGCGCAGACCCGGGGTGTGGGTGACCGCGTTGGCCAGCGGCGCCATCGCGGTCCCGAGCCGCGCCCACAGCGGAATCCAGCCCATCGAGTAGTGCGCCATCGGGCGGATCCGGTGCGCGTAGTGGTGGGACAGGAACTCCGCCTTGTAGGTCGCCATATCCACATCGACCGGGCAATCGCTGCGGCAGCCCTTGCAGGCCAGGCACAGATCGAGGGCGTCGCGCACCTCGGTGGAGCGCCACCCGTCGGTGATCGCCTCGCCCTGCAGCATTTCGAACAGCAAGCGGGCCCGCCCGCGGGTGGAATGTTCCTCCTCGTGGGTCGCGCGGTAGCTGGGGCACATCACCCCGCTGCTTTCGCCCCGGCACTTCCCCACCCCGACACAGCGGCCCGCGGCCTCGCTGAAGCGATGGTCGTCCTCGGGAAAGGCGAAGTGCGTCACCGGTTCCCACGGCCGGTAGTCGCTGCCCTGGCGCAGGTCGGCGTCGAGCCGGTGCGGCCGCACCACCTTGCCGGGATTCATTCGATTGCGTGGGTCGAACAGCGTTTTGACCTCTTCGAAGGCGCGGACGACCCGGTCGCCGAACATGATCGGCAGCAGCTCCGCCCGCGACTGCCCGTCGCCGTGTTCGCCGGACAGCGATCCGCCGTAGCGGCTCACCAGGCGCGCGGCCTCCTCCACGAAGCGGCGATAGCGGGCGATTCCCTCGGCGGTGCGCAGATCGAACGGGATCCGGGTGTGCACACAGCCGTGCCCGAAATGTCCGTAGAGCGAACTGGATTGGTAGCCGAACCGGTCCAGCAGCGCCTCGAAGTCGCGCAGATAGTCGCCGAGCCGGTCCGGCGGCACCGCGGCGTCCTCCCAGCCCTCGTGGGTTTCGGGGCTGTCCGGCGGATAGGCGGTCGCGCCCAGGCCCGCCTCGCGTGCGGCCCACACCTCCGCCTCCCGGTCGGGGTCGTCGAGGATGGTCGAGGTGGCCCCGGTCGCGCGTTCCAGATCGGCGATCATCTTCTGCGCGCGGGCATCGGCCTGCTGCTGATCGTCACCGTCGAACTGCACCATCAGCCAGGCCTTGCCGTCGGGCAGTTGCGCGATGGCCTGTTCGGCGAGCCGCTGACTGTGCTCGAGTTCGACGAGCCGATGGTCCAGCCCCTCCAGCGCGGCCGGATCGTGCGGCAGGATCTGAGATACCGCGTCGGCGGCGTGGTAGACGTCGGGAAACCCGAGGACGGCCATCGCCTTCGCGGCCGGACGCCGTACCAGCTGGATTTCCGCGCGCAGCACGGTCACCAGGGTGCTCTCGCTGCCGACCAGGAATTTCGCGAGGTCGAAGCCGCGCTCGGGCAGCAGCGCGTCCAGGTTGTATCCGGAAACCCGCCGGGGGATTTCCGGATAGGCGGCGCGAATGTCGTCGGCGTAGCGGTCGCGGATCTCCCGCAGCCCGCGTACCAGCTCGTCGGCCTCCGGGTTCACGCCGGGGATCAGGTCCGCACCGCCGACCCAGGTGCGCAGACCGTCGTAGGTGACGATCTCCAGCCGCCGCACCGAATCGACCATCTTGCCGTAGGCCTGCGCGGTGGACCCACAGGAATTGTTGCCGATCATGCCGCCGATCGTGCAGCTGACGTGGGTGGACGGCTTCGGACCGACCATCAGTCCGGTCGGGGCCAATTCCTCGTTCAGCGCGTCGAGGGCGATGCCCGGTTCGACCGTGACGGTCGCCGCCGCGGTGTCCACCTCGAGTACCCGGCGACAGTATTTGGTCCAGTCGATCACGACCGCGGTATTGCAGCTCTGTCCGGCGAGGCTGGTGCCGCCGCCGCGGGACAGGAGCGGAACGTCGTGCTCGTGGCAGATCCGTACGGCCGCGGCGGCGGCCTCCGGCGTGCGCGGGACGACGACACCGAGCGGCAGGGCGCGGTAGTTGGACGCATCCGTGGAATAGGTGGCGCGCGTGCCCGAATCGAACCGGACCTCGCCGTCCACCGCCTCGCGCAGTGCCGACTCGAGCGCCTGCAGCGGCCATCGGTCTCGGGTCGAAGCGCGGCGAGTCGATCGGTCCGGAATCGTCGTCATGCGGCACCCCTGTCGTGATCGGAACTACGAGGTACGCGACCGTTACCCACGTCGATGGGCCCGGCCGGACACCGCCGACATACCCGGGTCGGCTACCGGTCACACGGGCCGAATCGGACGTCTTCCAGCCGATTCCGCGACCCTTTCGGCTGCGCATATCCGCTCGGCACGCGGGTACGTCGCAGGAGCGACGCGGCACGACGCCCGCCGACGGCATCGACGGCGGGCCGCGGCATGCATGCGGAAAGGAGAGCGAGTGAGTGAACAGTCACCGGTCGTGGTGATCACCGGGGCCAGTGCCGGAATCGGGCGAGCCTGCGCCCGCCGCTTCGCCGCCGACGGCGCCCGGGTCGCCCTGTTGGCGCGCGGACGCGCGGGACTGGACGCGGCGGCACGCGACGTACGGGAGGCGGGCGGGCGCGCGCTGACGATTCCCACCGACGTCGCCGATTTCGCCGCCGTGGCGGCGGCCGCCGATCGCGTCGAGGAGCAGTGGGGGCCGATCGACATCTGGGTGAACTCGGCGTTCACCTCGGTCTTCGCTCCCTTCACCGAGATCACCGCCGCGGAATACCGCCGCGTCACCGAGGTGACGTACTTGGGTTCGGTGCACGGGGTCATGGTCGCGCTCGCCCGGATGCGCCCGCGCAATCGCGGCACCATCGTGCAGGTCGGGTCCGCACTGGGTGAGCGGGCGATCCCGCTGCAGTCGGCCTATTGCGGCGCCAAACACGCGGTCAACGGCTTTCTCGAGGCGGTGCGAGTCGAGCTGATGCACGAACACAGCGACGTGCACGTCACGATCGTGCAGGCACCGGCCGTCAATACGCCCCAATTCTCTTGGGTGCGTTCGCGATTGCCGAAGCGACCGCAGCCGGTACCGCCGATCTACCAGCCGGAGGTGGTCGCCGACACCGTGGCCTTCGCGGCCGCGCATCCGCGGCGCAAACAGTACTGGGTGGGCGCGAGTACGGTCGGCACCGTTGTCGGGCAACGGCTGGCCCCGGCCGTCCTGGACCGCTATCTGGCTCGCACCGGCTACGACTCGCAGCAGACCGACGCCGACGAGACCGACCGGGCCGACAACCTCTGGCAGCCGCTCGACGACACCGACGGTCACGATTTCGGTGCGCACGGCGAATTCGACGGCCGCGCCCACCGGCACAGCCCGCAGGCATGGTTGGCCCGCTGGGTGGAATCGGTGGCCGATTCCGTGCACCGCGTGACCGGGCGATGACCGCCCGCCCCGGTCGAGGTTGAGTTCGCCGCCCGCGGGTATCCGCCCCGCGACCAGGGCACGTCGGGCATTCCCGCGAGGTCGACCCGCACAGGACAGGAGAGGATATGGCGCAACAGGTTGGTGACTATGTCGTGGCCCGGCTCAACGAGTGGGGTGTGAAACAGGTTTTCGCCTATCCCGGTGACGGTATCAACGGCCTGGTCGCCGCCTTCGGCCGTACCGAGAAGCGGCCGACGTTCGTCCAGGCCCGCCACGAGGAGATGGCGGCGTTCGAGGCGACCGGCTACGCCAAGTTCAGCGGTGAGGTCGGAGTGTGCATGGCCACCTCCGGTCCCGGTGCGATCCATCTGCTCAACGGTCTCTACGACGCCAAACTCGATCACGTCCCGGTGGTGGCGATCATCGGCCAGACCGCGCGCAGTGCGATGGGCGGCAGCTACCAGCAGGAGATCGACCTGCAGAGCCTCTACAAGGATGTGGCCTCCGAATATCTGGTCGAGGTCAATGTCGCCGAACAGCTGCCCAACGCGCTCGACCGGGCCATCCGCACCGCGTGGACACGGCATGCGCCGACCGCGGTGATCATTCCGGCGGATCTGCAGGAGGAGCCCTACGAGCCGCCGCAGCACGAGTTCAAGCAGGTGCCGTCGAGCCCGCCGGACCATCTGCAATCGGTCGTGGTGCCGGCGCGTTCGGAGATCGAGCGCGCCGCCGAGGTCATCAGCGCCGGGTCCAAGGTGGCGATCCTGGTCGGCCAGGGCGCCCGCTCGGCGGCCCGGGAGGTGACTGAGCTCGCCGAGATCACCGGCGCCGGCGTCGCGAAGGCGTTGCTCGGCAAGGATGTGCTGCCCGACGATCTGCCGTTCGTCACCGGAACGATCGGATTGCTCGGCACCCGCCCCAGTTACGAACTGATGCGCGACTGCGACACGCTCGTCATCGTCGGTTCCAACTTCCCCTACAGCCAGTTCCTGCCCCCGCTGGATCAGGCCCGGGCCGTGCAGATCGATATCGACGGCACCATGATCGGGATGCGCTACCCGACCGAGGTCAATCTGGTCGGTGACGCGAAAGCCACACTGGCCGAGATCATTCCACTGGTGAAGCCGGTGGCGGATCGCTCCTGGCGCGAGACCGTGGAAGCGAACGTGTCGCGCTGGTGGGAGACGGTGGAACGGCAGGCGATGCTGACGGCGAAGCCGGTCAACCCGATGCGGGTGGTGTGGGAGCTGTCCCAGCAGATTCCGGACAACGCGATCGTCACCGCCGATTCCGGGTCGTCCACCAACTGGTACGCCCGCTGCCTGAAATTCCACGGCACCATGCGCGGGTCGCTGTCGGGCACGCTGGCCACCATGGGCCCGGGCGTGCCGTATGCCATCGGAGCGAAGTTCGCCCATCCGGACCGACCGGTGATCGCGCTGGTCGGCGACGGCGCGATGCAGATGAACGGGCTCGCGGAACTGTTGACCATCGCGCGCTACACCGACCGATGGAGCGACAAGCGGCTGGTGATCTGCGTCTTCCACAACAACGACCTCAACCAGGTCACCTGGGAGCTGCGTGCCATGGGTGGTGCGCCGAAATTCGAGGATTCGCAATCGATTCCGGACCTGTCGTACGCCGAGGCGGCGCGCTGCTTCGGCTTGGCGGCGATCGAGGTCGATGATCCGGATCAGTTGGCCGGGGCGTGGCAACGCGCACTGTCGGCGGATCGGCCCACGGTGCTCGATGTGCGCTGCGATCCCGAGGTACCGCCGATCCCGCCGCACGCCACCTGGGATCAGATGAAGGCCACCGCGGAATCGGTGCTGCGCGGCGATCCGAACGCCTGGCATCTGATCACCCAGGGGATGAAGACCAAGGCGCAGGAGATCCTGCCCGGGCGCCGGGGCGGCGGCGAATAACGCTGCCGCCCAGTGGTTATCGGTCCGGTTCCGGCACGCGGTGCGGGCATTCGCACGCGGCGGCCCAGTCGGTCAGCGAATGCCGGGCTCGCCGCAGCGCGCGCCGGAACTGCTCGCGGTCCCCGTACGGCGCGACGCTGTCGAACATGCCGGCGGCCACGGCCGCGACGACGGCGATGATCAACAAGGTGGTCATACCGCCCAGTCTGCGATGAAGCGGCCCGCCTCGACAGAGCCACCGCGGAAGTACTGGCCACCTCACGCGATTCGCGCCCGGCGCGCCGAACGGTATTACCGTCGTCTCCATGCACACCCTCGTGATGACCGGCGTGACCCGCGGTATCGGCCGGTTCGCCGCGGAACGGATCCTGCGCACTGCTCCCGACACCCGGCTGCTGGTGATCGCCCGGGGCACGGCCGGCACCCGGTTGTGCGCCGAGTTGTCGGGCCAGGGCTATGCGGTATCGCTGATAGAGGCCGATCTGGCCGCCCTCTCCAGTGTCGGCGCGGCCGCGCGCCGCATTCACGACCTGCTCGATCGCGGTGAGGTACCGCCGTTGACCGGTTTCGTCGGCAACGCCGGAATCCAGTACACCAACGACACCACCGCGACCGAGGACGGTCTGGAGGCCACCTTTACCGTCAACGTGCTGGCCAATCATCTGCTGCTACGCCTGCTCGAGGACCGCTTCGCGGTGCCCGCGCGCATCGTGATCACCGTCAGCGACACGCATTTCGGCGATGTGCGGCACAACCTCGGCATGGTGCCGGGGCCGAAGTGGCGCTCCCCCGACGTCCTGGCCCGCCCCCGCGCCTTCCCGCACCCCGACAGTGCCCGCGCCGGCCGCACCGCGTACTCGACGAGCAAGCTGGCCGCGATCCACCTCGTCCACGAGTATGCCCGCCGTCTTCCGGCCGGCATCGACATCTTCTCCTACAACCCGGGTTTCGTGCCCGGTACCGATCTGGCCCGCGACGCCGGGCCGCTGTCCCGCTTCGCGGTGCGCCGGATCGCGCCGCTGCTGACCGCCACGCCACTGGCCGGCACCGCGCGCACCGCCGGCGAGCAACTGGCCGCCGTGGTCATCGGAGAACTGGCCGCACCCACCGGCAGCTACATCGACCGCGACCGGGTGGCCGACTCCGCGCCCGAATCCTACGACCCGGTCCGCGAAGCACGGCTGTGGGAGTGCGCCGACCAGCTCGTCGCACCACATCGGCGCTGAGCCGCCGGTCCATCCGTTAGCGTGAGGCGATCCGGCGGAAGGACGAATCGTGAAAGTGCATCTGCAGGTGGAGGGTTCACCGCTGCGCGCCCTCGACAGCGCTCGCGCGATCGCCGCCGTCGGCGCCGACGGAGTGTTCTCCTTCGAGGGGCCGCACGATGTGTTCGTCCCGCTCGTCCTCGCCGCCGGGACCGGCCTGGAATTGATGACCAACGTGGCGATCGCCGGCCCGCGCAGCCCGCTGCATCTGGCCCACGCCGCGCACGACCTGCAGATGCTGAGTGCGGGACGATTCCGGCTCGGGCTGGGTTCGCAGATCCGGGTACACATCGAGAAGCGGTACGGCGGCCGCTGGGACCGCCCGGCGCGGCGCACCGGCGAATCGGTGGCGGCCGTGCAGGCCATCCTCTCGGCCTGGGAAGGAAAGGCGCCGTTGGACTTTCGGGGCGAATTCTTCACCCATACCCTCATGCCGCCCACATTCGATCCCGGACCGACCGGATACGGGGCGCCGCCGGTGCTGATGGGGGCGCTCGGTCCGGTGATGACCCGGACCGCGGCCGAGGTCGCCGACGGGCTGCTGGTCATGCCGTTCAACACCACCGCGCATTTCGTCCACCGCACGGTGCCCGCACTGACCCGCGGATTGGCGAACTCCGGCCGCGATCTCACCGATTTCGACGTCGTGGCGCAGGCGATGGTCGCGGTGGGGCGTACCGCGGCCGAGGTGGCAGCCGCGATCGACGCGGTCGCCCGGCTGATCGCGTTCTACGCCTCCACCCCTGCGTATCGACCGGTCCTCGAGGTCGAGGGCTGGGAGGACCTGCAGCCGCGCCTGAACGCGCTGTCGAAACAGGGACGGTACGCCGAGATGCGGGGGCTGATCACCGAGCCGATGGTGCGGGCCGTCGCGCTGGTCGGCTCGCCCGCCGACTGCGCCGTACAGGCGCGGGAACGCTTCGGCGACTACGCTCGCGACATCTGCTGCTATTTCCCCCATTACGAGCCCGACCCGGCCGCGATCGCCGAACTGGTGCACTGCCTGCACGCTCTGCCCTGATCGCTGCGACCCTCTCGCCGACGCGGACGCGGGCCGGGTCAGGCCGGGTCGCCGGACAGACCGCGCATCAGCAGCGTCCACGCGCGCCGGCCGGTGGCCTTCCGGTCCGGCAGTTCGGTTTTGATCAGGATCGCGGCCAGCATGGCCAGGGCCATCACCACATCGTCGGCGCCCAGCTCCGGACGCAGCGTCCCGCGCCGGGTGGGGTCGGCGAGTTTGGCGCCGATCAGATCGACCAGCCGACGTGACACCTCGTTCAGCCTGGGGTCGTCGAAGCCGGTGGGGTCGATGGTCGCGATGAATCCGGCCGAGACGGCGATCTGATCGACGATGAAGTCCAGCAGCTCCGCCGCCGTGGTGCCCGGCCGGTTCGCCACCTCTTCGATGGCCGCGATGTTGTCGTCGAACACCGCGAGGATCAGCGATTCGCGGGTGGGGAAATGCCGGTACAGGACGCCGGGCCCGACCCCCGCGGCCCGGGCTATCGAACTGAGCGGTGCGTCGAAACCGTTCTCGGCGAACACCTCTCGCGCCGCGCGAACCAAGGCCTTCCGGTTCGCCGCGGCGACTTTCGGCCCTCGATTGGCCCGGGGTGACGCGGTCATCACCGTGACGTTACCGCACCCGCGCGATCGGCCGACGGCGCTCCTCCCAGCTATGGCCGGGCCGCGCCGTCGCCCTCGAACCCGTTCGGCGCGTGGGTGTTTCGCGTTCCGGCGGATTCGCCGGCCACGGTGAAACGGGTTGCAGTCGACGGGCGCGGCGAGTTCGTCCACACAGTAAGGAATGGGACAACCCGACGCGCGCCGACACGGTCATCGAGGCATCGCTCCCTCCCGTCGGCGCCGACGCCCACGCCACCATGCTCATCGGTTTCGGAATCACGCCCGCCGTCTCGGCTACGACGCGGCGGCCGACGATGCGACGGTGCTCCGGCCCGCCGAGGCCGAACTCCGGCAGCGCATCGCCGCCCGCGTGCACACCAACGCCGGACCGGGCAGCACCGTGGTGGACACCGACGCCGTGGTCCCGAGCACCTGGCATCCGCTCGGCGGGGCGGCGATGGGGCCGGTCTGCGATCTCGACGGCCGGGTACACGGGCAGCGTGGGCTCTACGTCCTCGACGGCGCCCTGATTCCGGGCAGCACCGCCGCCCGCAATCCGTCGATGACGATCGCCGCGGTGGCCGGACGCGCACTCGACCGGATCGTGGCCACCGATATCGGGACCGTGTGCCAGACCGTTCCGGCCGAGTCTCAGCGCCCGGGCAGGGGCTGCGGTGTGCGACGGGCCACCTCGGCGTCGATCCACGCGCCGATCATCCGAGCCGTCATATCGATGGCGTCGCGACGCTGCCGCTCGTCGATCTCCACCGCGGAGGCGCGCAGGACCGCGGAGAATCCGGTGTTGATCACCACGAAGCTCATCACGTCGTATTCGTGGTCGTCACCGGGGCCGAGAACCTGGATCAACATCACTTTGATCAGCAGCCGCAGGCGTGGTTCGAACTCCGGGATCCCGCTGCTGTAGAACTGCACGCCGGCCACCAACGCCCGCACCAGCAGTGCGTTGGCCACCAGTTCGTCGGCGATCGAGCCGAGCAGCCGGGCGGCCAGCTCGTGCATCGAGGCGCCCGGCAGGTCGAAAATGCTTTCGGTGGCGCGTTTCTCGATCGTTTCGAGCAGCCGGGCGAGCAATTCCTCCACGATCACCGTGCGATCGGAGAAGTAGCGATAGACGGTGCCGATGCTCAGTCCCGCCTCGGCGGCGATCCGGTTGGTCGAGGTGTTCACGATTCCGCGCTCCCCGAACAGCCGCGCCGCGGTGTCGAGGATGTGCTCGCGGGTGGCCTTCGCGCGCTCCTGCGTCGGCCGGCGACGCTGCCCGGCGGCCTTCGACGCCATCGCACCCTCCTGCCTGGCCCTCGCCCGAGGGCCGGTCGCTCATCCTAGCCCGGGCGCCACTCGGAGGGCCTGCTCCGGGACCATCGACGCCCCAGCATCGCAGGTGCGCGCAGCCGGCCCCGGGGCATCCCACGCCGCGGCGAGCGACAGGCGGCTCAGCGCCGGAGCGCGGCTCCCGCCGTACAGCTGCGATCGCCGCCGGGGCGGGCGACCTCGGTCACCAGAGTTCCGAGCAGATCGCGGGCGACCACCGCGTGCTCGTGTAGATCCGGCGACCCGTGCTCGGCGAGTTCGACGATGGTATTCAGTTCACCGAAGATCACCACGAGCCGGCGCAGCGCGGCACGCTGCTGGGCCACCGAGAGGCCGTTGATACTCACATCCGACTGATCGGGTCGGCGCGGCTCGATGTTTCGTCAGCCGGACAATCGATCCCGCAAGGCGTCGACGGGACCGAGACTCAGCATGCCGGTGCCCGCTCCGAGCACCTCGCCCCGCACCGGCGCCAGAGCCCGCAGCACCTGGTCGGCGCTGCGGCGGTCCGCGAGACGATCGGCGGCGATTCCCAGCAGCCCCCAGCGCAATTCGGCGAGATGATCCGGTGGTGGAGCCGGAGCGGTACGCAGCAGATCGCGCGCGTGTCCTCGATCATCGGTCACCAGTGCGCCCACATACGGGGTGTTCGGACCGAAATCGGCCGTCGCGAATGCGGTGAGGTCGCCCCCGGACCGCAGGGCCAGGCACAAGCGGGTCAGTGGTTCGAGACCACGGCTCACCCCGGGCATTCCGGAATCGGGCAGGGTGGTGATCGCTCGCTCGTAGGCCGCGGCGATCCGCTCGGGCGGACCTGCGGTCAGCACCGTCCGCAGCGCGCGATACCAGGTGGTGAAGACGCTCACCAGCGGTCGCTCGTAGCGTTGCGCCAGCCGATCGGCGAGATCGGCGTGTTCGTCGGCGGCCGGCACGTCGGACCGGGCGGCGGCGGCCTGCATCGCGACCAGATGCCCCAGGATCCGGTAGGTGGACAGGTCGTGGCGGCGCGAGATCTCGATCAGTTCGGACCCGATCGCCGCCCGGCCCGGCCAGCCACCGAGGGTGTGGAACGACTGCAGGAAGACCGCGTCCAGAGCGAGCACCAGGACGGCCGGATCGCCGAGTTCGCGCGCCAGCACCTCGGCGCGCCGGGCCGCGTCGAGGCCGAATTCCCCACGGCGGCCCCGTGATTCGATCGCGATCAGGGCGAGCAGGCGCGCCCGCAGCGCCGGTGCGGTGTCGGCGTCGAGGCGATCCAGGGTGGCGCGGGCGGCCGCCACCACCCGGGCCGAGCGCACCGGATCGTCCAGGCACGACCACACTCCGGGGACCTCCATGCGGGTCAGCGCCGTCGCGGTCAGTTCGGGATCGTCGAGAGCCGACAATTCCTCGATCGCGTGCCCGCGCCGGTCCTGGGCCGCGACCAGACCGGTGGCATCGGTGAGGGCGAGACCGCGCAGCAGGTCCGCGGCCGAGGTGATGCGGCTGCGCCGCCCCGCATCGGCGTAGGCGGCGACCGTCTCGTGCCACAACCGCTCTTCGGCGGAGCCGAATTCCTCAGGGGTGCCCAGGATTTCGCGTTCCAACGCGACCAGCTCGGCCGACGGGTCGAGTCCGTACTCCTCGATCAGGACCGCCCGGGCGCGACGCAGCAGCGCCAGTGCCGCTGCCCGCCGCCCGGCCCGAGCCAGCGCCCGCGCCTGCAGCAGCCAGGTTCGCTCCCGACCGGGATCCGCGCGCACCAGCGGTTCGAGCTCGGCGACGGCCCGCTCCGGCCGGCCGCGGCGGATCTCCGCGTCGGCGAGCATTTCGCCTGCGGACCAATACAATTCGGTCAGCCGCCCGATCTCCCCGACGGCCCACCCACGCTCGGCGTATGCGGCGTAGGCGGGACCGTTCCAGAGGGCGCGGGCGGAGTCCAGCAGTTCGATCCGCCGCTGCGGCGGTGCGCTCGCCGCCGCCCGGACCAGGTCGTCGAACTGCCAGGCGTCGACATGATCGCGCGGCAGACACAACCGGTATCCGCTGCCCACGGTGGCGATGACCCGGGACCGCGCCCGGGGCGGACGATCGGGCTCGAGGGCGCGGCGCAGGGCGGCGACGAAGGTGCGCACCGCGGCCACCGCACCGGGTGGCGTCTCCTCCCACAACTCGGATACCAGCGTGGCGACCGGGACCACGCGACCACCGGCGGCCACCAACCGGGCCAGCACCTCCGCGTGGCGGGGCCCGTGCAGCGCCAGCGGGGTCCCGTCCGGGGCGACGGCACGGACCGGGCCCAGCACGCCGACTCGCGGCAGATCGTCGGTGCCGACCTGCGCACTCATCGTTTACTCATTCCCGCACCCCAGCATGGACCCGGCACCGCACCAGCCTAGAGAAGGAGCCTCATCGCATGGCAGCACCCACGATCCCCGGTTTCGACTACACCCGGGTTCCCGTTGCCGACAGCGTGGATCTGAACGTCGCGCACGCCGGATCCGGATCGCCCGTCGTGCTGTTGCACGGATTTCCGCAAACGCACCTGATGTGGCGGCACGTCGCGCCCGCGCTCGCCCGCGACCACACGGTGCTGTGCCCGGACCTGCGTGGTTACGGTGCGAGCGCCCGGCCCCCGGCCACGACCCCGCACAGCTACGCCAAGCGAACGATGGGCGAGGATGTCGTCGCCCTGGCCGAACATTTCGGATTCGACCGATTCGCGCTGGTCGGCCACGACCGCGGCGCCCTGGTCACCATCCGGGCCGGACTCGACCACCCCGACCGGATCACCCATCTGGCCGCCCTGGATGTGCTGCCGACACCGGACATGTGGGAGGTGCTACACGGCCACACCGCGGCGGTCGCGTTCCACCTCTATCTGATGGCGCAGCCGCCCGGCCTGCCGGAACGGATGATCCGCGCCGCCGCAGACGAGTTCTTCGGCTACTTCCTCGACACCTGGTGCCGGCATCCGGGCGCGATTCCCGACGAGGTCCGCGCCGAATATCTGCGGGCGAGCGCGGCCGCGGTCGACTCGATCGTCGCCGACTACCGGGCCTCGGCGACGATCGATCTCGAACACGATCGCGCCGACCGAGCCGCGGGCCGGCGACTCACCATGCCCGTCACGGTGATCCAGCAGGATTGGGGCGCCGAACTCGGCTACGACGCGACCGCGATCTGGCAACGCTGGGCAGACGATCTGGATCACCGCACGCTCGCGCTCGGCCATTTCATGGCCGAGGAAGCGCCGGACGCGGTCGTCGACGTGCTCACCGAACTGCTGCGCCGCTGAGCGGTCCGGCGACCGTGTCCGGGTCCGGCGGGACCGGTGATCCCGGAGTGGGCGCCCGAACCGGTCGAGCTGTCTGCGCATCCGCAGGCCCGCCGCACCCGCCCCGGACATCTGACGTAATGTGCCGTCACATGAGTGAGGATTTGCACGGTAAGGGTGCGCTGGTCAGCGGCGCGAGCCGCGGTATCGGATACGCGGTGGCGGCCGAGTTGCTGCGACGTGGGGCGAACGTCCTCATCACCGCTCGCAAGCCGGAACCGCTGGCGGCGGCCGCCGACCAGCTGCGGGCCCTGGGCGGTCCCGGGAAAGTCGTTGCGGTGGCCGGAAATTCGGGCGATGCGGACGCGCGCGCGGAGCAGGTGGACACGGCCGTCGCCGAATTCGGCTCGCTGGACATCCTGATCAACAACACCGGGATCAACCCGGTGTACGGTTCGCTGATGGACGCCGATCTGGACGCGGTGCGCAAGATCTTCGACGTCAATGTCGTTGCGGCACTGGGCTATATCCAGCAGGCCTACCGGGCCTGGATGGGCGAGCACGGCGGGGCGGTGGTGAACCTGGCCAGTGTCGCCGGCATCCGCTCGACCGGTGTGATCGCCGCCTACGGTGCCTCGAAGGCCGCCCTGATCCGGCTCACCGAGGAGCTGGCCTGGCAGCTGGGCCCGACGATCCGGGTGAACGCGGTCGCCCCGGGTGTGGTGAAGACCAAGTTCGCCGACGCACTGTACTCGGAGAACGAAGAGGCGGTGGCCCGCACCTATCCGCTGCGCCGGCTGGGCACCCCGGAGGATGTGGCGGCGCTCGTCGGTTTCCTGGTCTCGGATCAGGCGGCCTGGATCACCGGCGAAGTGGTGCGCGTGGACGGCGGCCTCCTGGCGACCGGCGGCATCTGACCGCACCTGCCGCCGGGCCGCCCGATCACCGGAAAGCCAACGCGCCCAGGATATCCCCGTGCCGGTACTTCAGGTACTTCTCGGCGGTCTTCTCGTCCACCGAGCTCGTGGCGGTGGCGAAGGTGACCACCAGGAACTCCTTCTGCGCGTCGTCCTTCCATTTGCCGACGGCGAAATTGTCGACGTAGGTGCCGTGTCGCAGTTTCAGGTCGGCATCGGTGTAGGCGCCCGGCGCCGCGGCCGCTTTGTCGGCGCTCGACATCCCGATGACGAATTGCGTCAGCATCAGTGATCCGCCCTCGGCCCGGTACACCATCTCCGCGGCGTACTCGCAGCCCAGCGCGGTCAGCTTGCCACCCACCTCGAAATCCGAGCAGCTGGGGTGGTCGCGGCCTTCGACCCAGTCGGCGTGCAACTTCACCTCGCCCAGTTCGAAGTTCCAGTCGTGGCCGTATTCCTGATAGCTGAGATGTCCGGCGGTGCCGGACCGGGTGCCGGGCGCGGCCGTGGTCGGGCTCGGCGCCGCGCTGGTCGTCGCGGGAACCAGGGCGGGGGTGCCGGTGGCGTCGGCACGGTTCTCGCCGTCGGAGTCGCGCGTGGCGACGACGACGATTCCGGCCCCGATCACGAGCAGCGCGATCACTCCGAAGACGATGCCGACGATCAGGCCACTGTTGTTCTTCGGCGGTGGTGGCGGCGGGTAGCCGCCGCCGTAGCCGGGCTGCGGCCAGGTCGGCTCGGCCGGCTGCTGGTCCCAGCCCGGTACTTCCCAGCCGCCGGGCTGCGCGTCCCAGCCGGCGCCGGGCTGATTCGGGTCACGACCCCACCCCGCGTCGTGGGGTTGCTGCGGACCGTAACCGTAGGGGCCGGATCCGGGGGGATACGTCATCTGCTGCCACCTTCCACGTCCCCGGGCAGCCCTCCGCAGTGGTCCCCCCGGGCATCGTGCGTCGACCCTACCGGACCAGCCCGCGCGCCCGCGCCGGCCCGCCGGTCTGCTGCAATAGCCGGATGAGCGCGGATCTGATCGTGTGCGGGCTCGGGCCCGCCGGCCGGGCGCTGGCGCACCGCGCGGCGATGCACGGACTGACGGTCACGGCGGTCGACCCCCACCCCGGACACCGCTGGACCGCGACCTACGGCGCCTGGGCCGACGAACTGCCGGACTGGCTGCCGGAGCGAGTGGTCGCGGCCCGGGATCCACGTCCCACCGCCTGGGGCACCCGCCGCCGCGTACTGTCGCGCGAGTACCTGGTCTTCGACACCGCCGCCCTCCAGGACGCCCTGACCAGCGGCGGGGTGCACGTGGTCGCCGACCGCGTCGTGGCGGTCGAACCCACCGGCCGGGTCCGCACGGGATCCGGGAAGGTGCTGCGGGCCGACCGCGTGGTCGATGCGCGTGGGCTCGCGCGCGGTCCGCGCCGCGCCGAACAGACGGCGTACGGGCTGGTCCTCCCCCGGCCGCACGAGGCCCCCACACTCTTCATGGACTGGCGGCGCGACAACGGCGCGAGCGCCGCGGAGCCGCCGTCGTTCCTGTACGCGATTCCGCTCGGCGGCGACCGCATGCTGTTCGAGGAGACCTGTCTGGCCGGTCTGCCGGCGCTCGGGATCGACCGGCTCCGCCGGCGCCTCGAGCATCGGTTACGGTGCCGCGGAATCGCGTTCGACGGCAGTGCGCCGGTCGAGCGGGTGCGGTTCCCGGTCGAGGGCGGTCGCCCTCGCGACAGCGCATTCGGCGCCGCGGGGGCGCTGGTCCATCCGGCGACCGGTTACGGCGTCGCGGCGGCACTCGCCGCCGCCGACCCCGTCGCTCGCGGGCACTCGCTGTGGCCGGTCTCGGCCCGGATGGTGCACACCCTCCGCCTGGCCGGCCTGCGCGCGCTGCTGGCATTGCCGCCGCACGAACTGCCGGCCTTCTTCGACGCCTTCTTCGCGCTGCCCGAACCGCTGCAACGCGCGTATCTGTCCGGTCGTACCGATGTGCGCGGCACCGCCGCGGCGATGGGCCTGCTGTTCCGGGAACTGCCGTGGCCGCTGCGTCGGATCCTGGTGGCGGCGTCGGCGGGCCTGACGCGCGCTCAGCGGTGATCGAAGACCAATGCGGTGGTGTTGTCGGTGGCGCCGGCGGCGATCGCGGCCTCGACCAGGACGTCGGCAGCGGTGGCGGCCGAATCCGCCTCGGCGAGAATGCGTTTCACCTCGGTCATGGCCAGTGTCTTGTGCACACCGTCGGTGCTGAGCAGCCAGCGTCCGCTGCCGATGCCGGTCATACCGTGGCCGACCGACTCCGGCCGGACGGTCCGGGCGGAGGTCGTCACCATGTGGTGCATACGCGGCGCGACGGTGATGCCGCGCGCGTTCATCAATTCGGCGACGGTGTGATCACTGGTGATCTGATGCAGGACCCGCCCGTTCCAGTGGTAGGCGCGGCAGTCGCCGACCCACGCGATATCACAGGGGCCGTCCAGACGATCGGGAGTCGGGCAGACCGCGACCACCACGACGCTGTCGGCCGAGGGTTCGGGGAATTCCCGCAGCAGTTGTTCCTGTGCGGCAAGGATTCCCGCGACGGCACTGCCGCCGACGGCGACCCGCGCCGCGACCTGGGCAACCGTCCGAGCCGCCCGGGCGGCGAGCAGATGGTCGCCGATACCGTCGGCCACGGCGAAGGCACTGCGCCCGATCGCGGAGTCGATATATCCCGACACCGCATCCGCATTGATCGAGCGACCGCCGCGCCGACTCACCGAATGCGCCGTGATCCCGGTGAGTCGCATCAACTCACGCCGGGTGATTGCCGTCGTCACCGCTGTATGCACGGCCGACCTCCTCGACTGCCCCTGCCGACTGCGGTTCCGTCCTCCTCGGCGGCGAACACCTGTCCTCGCCGCCGAACCTGCCCTGAACAGAACTGCCTGACCAAACTATGTCAGTCCGGGCCGTGCTCAACCTGTGAAAACGGGCACGAGTTCATTACGGGCGGCCGCCGCCACGGCCGGATCAAGCCACCGACCCCACGGTGGCGGCCCGAAATGTCCGGACCCGCGCGGGTGAATCGGACGGGCGACCGCCCGTGTAACCCGTCCGACGCCGCGGCTTCGCCACATCGTGACCGGCGGGAGCGGCGAAGCAGCGGCTTCGGCCCGGCACAGCCGACCGGTCCGGACGGCAGAGCGCTCAGGACGCGGTCACCGGTGTGGGTGTGCGGTCCAGCCAGGTCGCGAACGCGTCGAAGGTGAACGGTCGGCCGAGGAAGTCCGCCACCGACTCCGCGGCGTCGCGGACGCCGCCCGGGGCGAGGACGCGATCGCGATAGCGTTGCGCCACAGCGGGTTCGAACAGATCCGCCGGGTCGAAGGCGGAGAACAGGTCCTTCGCGATCACCAGACTCCACAGGTAGGTGTAGTACGCGGAGGTGTAGCCGGCGAGATGGCCGAACGACGCCTGGAAGTGCGTATTCGGCAGCCCGGCGACCCGGCTGTGCCGGGACACGGCAGCGGTGACCAGCGCGTCGTGGTCGGCGGGCCGGTCCTGATGCAGCAGATAGGACACCTCGGTGTAGCCGACCTGGGTGAGGATGGCGATCCCCTTGCCGAAATCTTTCGCCGCCCGCATCCGGTCCACCAGCTCCGAGGGAATGGCAGCGCCGGTCTCGTCGACGGCGAAGCTCGCGAGAACCGCTGCGTCCCACGCCCATTCCTCGAGCATCTGCGACGGCGCCTCGACGAAGTCCCATTCCGTGGCCACCCCGGAGAACCGCGCCCACCGCTGCCGCCCGCCGAGAACGTGATGGATCAGGTGCCCGAATTCGTGGAACAGCGTCACCACGTGCTGATGTTCCATCAGGCCACGGGAGAAGTTGCACACCAGCACGCCCTCGGGCAACAGACGCCCGGTCACCCCGCCGACCAGATCGAATTGCGCGGCGTGCTTGTATTTGCCCTCGCGCGGATGCAGATCCAGATAGATCCGCCCCCGTCGCTCACCGTCGGCGTACACGTCGTAGACGGTGACCTCCGGATGCCAGCGCGGGACGTCCACGGGCCGGTACTCGAGGCCGAACAGCCGGCCGGTGACCTCGAGCAGGCCGGCGCGCACCCGGGAGAAATCGAAATAGCGGCGTACCTCCCGCGCGTCGACGTCGTATTGCTCCCGCCGGACGAGTTCGGTGTAGTAGCCGACCTCGGAGCGATCGATGTGGGCGGCGGTGGGATCGTCCCGGCGCCCCCGGGCGAGCAGGGTATCGAGGTCGCGCCGGCCCGCCGCGTCCGCGGCCTCGGCGACCCGCTCGACGAACGCGGCGATGGCGGCGCCGCTGCCGATCATCTTGACCTCGGCGTCGTAATCGGGCCAGCTGTCGAAACCGAGCAGCCGGGCCTTCTCGTCCCGGAGGTCCAGGATCTCGTGCAGCACAGCGTCATTGGCGGGCCAGCCGCGGCTTTCGAACTCCGCCGTCAGGTCCCGCCGGGCCGCGGCGTCGCGGGCGTAGGTGCGGAACGGGAGATAGTCCGGGTAGTCGGTCGTGATCGTGACCAGTCCATCGGCGCCGGGCGGATGCGCGGTGACGAAGTCGGCCGGGAGACCGTCGAGCCGCTCGGGCGGGACCCGGACGGCTCGGACGTCTTCGCGGATGGTCCGGCCGAATTCCTGCTCCAGCACGGTGAGGCGCTCGGAGATCTCGCGGAGCCGATCCCGCGTCGCATCGTCGCGGTCCACACCGGCGCGGCGGAAGTCGCGCAGGACGTGCGCCCGCATCCGTGCCGACGCGTCGTCCGGAGTCGCCGGGTCGGTGGCGGCGACGAGGTCGTAGAGCTCGCGATCGAGATCGCGAGCGGTCCTGGCGCGTTCGACTTCCTGGAGCAATTCGTCGGCCAGCCGCCGCACCTCGGCATCCGGATGCACTTCGGCGAACAGGTGCGCGGCCGAACCGGCGTCGCGCAGTGCGATGTCGGCGTCGTTCCACCGCTCGAGCACCTCGACGGTGTCACCGGGTGTCGCGGCCTTCAGCTGCGCCACCGTCTCCGCGGCCGTCCGCAGCCCGCCGCGGACGTAGTCGTCGAGCCATTCGGGCCAATCGGCTTTCGGCAGGGCAAGCGGTTCAGTGGTCATGCTCAGACTCTAACCACGGGCACAGCCGTCATCGGCCGCCCGAGAACACCGCCACCACGAAGTCGGACCGATCGGTGAACGGCCGCAGGTCCCAGCTGGCCAGGCGGATATCGAGCCGCAGCCCGGCCTGCTCGGCGTCGGCGAAGAACTCTCCGAACTCGTAGCCACGGTCGGCGCCGAAGCCGATCACCACCCGGCCGGCCGGGGCGAGATGGCGGGCGAATCCGGCCAGCACCGTCGCCCGGGTGGAGGGGGCGAGGAAGGTCATCACATTGCCCGCACAGACGATGGCGTCGAAATCGGCGGCGATCCCCCGGGCCGGCAGATCCAATTCGGCGAGATCGCCGACCACCCAGGTCGGCCCTGGGTAGTC
Organism: Nocardia veterana NBRC 100344; assembly: GCF_000308855.1. Lineage (GTDB taxonomy): Bacteria > Actinomycetota > Actinomycetes > Mycobacteriales > Mycobacteriaceae > Nocardia > Nocardia veterana. The sequence goes on from NZ_BAGM01000082.1 coordinate 34,985, forward strand.
CTGTTCGGCAGCGGCGATCAACACCGGGTCGACGTCGACCCCGACCACGACGTGCCCGGCTCGATGCAGGTAACCACCGGTCCTCCCGGGTCCGCAGCCCGCATCCAGCACCCGGCTGCCGCGGGCGAGCATCGCATCGACCAGCCGCGCTTCCCCGAAGATGTCGGTACCCTCCGCCGCCAGCGTCCGGAAGCGTTCCACGTACCACGTCGAATGCGCCGGATCGGCCGCGGTGATCTCCTCCCACCGGCTGCGGGTACGTTCACTCATCCTCGACTCCTCCTCGATCACCCCTCGTCCCACCCTGCCACGACTGCATCGGGTGCGAAGCGGCAGCTCAGCGTCGGGGGTCGAGCGCGGGCCAGGATCCGAACTTTGCGTGCAAACCTCAGCGAGAAGGCCGGAAACTCCCCGGAACCGCCGCGGTCGGCACGAAAAGTTCACCCGGGCCGGGCGGGCGCGTGCCGGCGATCAGTACGCGAGGAAGAGGATTTCTTCGCGGGAGTAGTCGTGACCGGGGTGATTGTCGGCCAGGTGTTTCTGCGTCTTCTCGACGAGATCGTCCTCGTCGGTGCCGACGATGTACTCGCCGCAGGGGCAGCCCAGTCTGGTCTTCAACGTCGTTCTCCATCGGTCGGGCTGGACGTGTCGTTCGGTGTCACCTTAGGCACATTCCGTGTCCTCCGTCACCTCCGGTGACCGGCGCGCGCGGTCTCCGGGACGCCGGATTCCGCGCATACGGCGGCTCTGATCTCGGCGAATACCGCGGCTGTAACGTGTGACAATTCGTCGGCGGAGGAATCGTCGAGCCAGCGATCGAAGGCGAGTCCGAAGGCGATCGTCGCCACCTGCGCGCACAGCACGGCCGTCGAGGCGGAAACACCCGCCGCCCGCAATGCCCCGGCCAGTTCGTCGCCGAGCACCGCCATCTTCCGCAGCTCGCGCTCCTGCAGTCCCGGATTCGCGGCGATCACCGCCCGACGCTGCCGCTGCAGGTCCCGCTGATCGGGGATCCGGTCCGCCGCCGCCTGTACCGCCGCGATCGCGATTTCCATGGGCTCAGCGGAATCCGGCGCCGCCGCAACGGCTTCCATGATCGCGCGGCCCAGCAACTCCTGTCCGCCGAACAACACCTCCCGCTTGTCGGCGAAATGCCGGAAGAAGGTGCGCTCGGTGAGGCCGGCCCGCTCGGCGATCTCGGCAACCGTGGTCTCGTCGAACCCGCGCTCGGCGTACAGCTCGAGCGCCGCCTTTGCCAGCCGGCCGCGCGCGTTGGGTTCCCATCGACTCATGACCCGATCCTCCGTGATGACAGTTGCTGTCATTCAGGCTACCGGCCATCCGGACGCGCAGCCGTAGCGGTTCCGGTCCGGCGAATCCCACCCGGCAGGTCGATACGGCCGAAACCCCGGTCCGACCCTCGAATTCGGCAGATCGGTGTGCGTGCGCCAGGATGGACCGATGATCGTGCTGGTTCCCGCCGATGTGCTGCACCCCGCACGGGCCGACGCCCACTTCGCCGCGGAAGCCGAGGCCGCCCGGGCGGCGGGCATGGAGGTCGCCCTCGTCGACCACGACGCGCTGACCCGCCCCGAACCCACCGATGCCGCCGCAGCCGTGCGCCGGGTGCGCGCCGCGGGGCCGGCCGTCTATCGGGGATGGATGCTGCGCACCGACCGGTACGCCGCCTTCGACGACGCCCTGCGCGCGCGGGGCGTGACGCTGTGCACGACGGCGCCACAGTATCGTCGTGCGCACGAATTTCCCGGCTGGTACGACATATTCCGCCGGCACACACCCGAGTCGCGCTGGACCCACGGCGCGCGACGCGACGACTTCGACCGTGCTCGAGGCGATCTGGGGACCGGCCCCGCCGTCGTCCGCGACTACACCAAATCCGTGAAGCACCATTGGCGCGAGGCGATGTACATTCCCGACCTCGCCGCCGGGGAGACGGCCTGGACCGTCGCCCGGCGACTGCATGACCTGCGCGGGTCCGACTTCACCGGCGGCTTCGTGGTGCGCCGATTCGAAGAGCTGGCCGCCGACGAGGTGCGCACCTGGTGGGTCGACGGGACCTGCCGACTGGTCGGACCGCATCCGGACTCCCCCGATCGCATGCCGGACCCCGCCCCCGATCCGCGCGTGGTCGAACCGCTGGTCCGCACGCTCGGATGCCGGTTCGTCACGGTCGATTTCGCCTTGCGCGCCGACGGCGTGTGGCGGGTGCTGGAGATCGGGGACGGACAGGTCAGCGACCGGCCCGCCACCCTCCCGGCACCGCAGTTGCTCCGTGCTCTCGCCCAACTCGACGACCCGGGCAGCGGCCGCTCCACGTGATCCGGCGGCCGCGGCCGGACATCAGTCGCGGTAGCGCTGCGCGAGCGTCGCGTATTCGTCGAGGGTGCGCAGCGATTCCGATTCCGGCAGGGTCGGCAGCGCCAGCGTCACCCGCTGAACTCCCGCCTCGGCGTACGCGTCCAGCAGCGCCGGATCGGGCGCGGCCGGGGTGATCGCAACCGGGACATCGGTACCGGCGACGGGGGCCAATTGCGCCGGAACCTCGGCGGGATCGGCGACACCGTTGGGCACCCAGCCGATGCCGAGCCGGATGGCGCGTCGCGCCGCCGCCTCGCCACCACCGACGAAGATCGGCGGATGCGGGCGCTGTACCGGCTTCGGCCAGGCGAACATCGGATCGAAATCGACGAAGCGGCCGTGGTATTCGGCCAGATCCTGGGTCCAGATCGCCCGGATGGCCGCCAGTTGCTCGTCCAGCAGGGCGCCGCGGGTGCGCGGGTCGGTGCCGTGATCGGCCATCTCCTCACGGTTCCAGCCGACGCCCACCCCGAATACCACCCGTCCGCCGGAGAGGTGATCGAGGGTGGCCACTTCCTTGGCGGTGTGAATAGGATCGCGCTGGATCAGCAGGGTGACCCCGGTGCCGAGCACGAGCCGTTCGGTCACGGTGGCGACCGCCGCCAGCGCCACGAACGGATCGAAGGTGCGGTAGTACACCCGCGGGAGCTCACCGCCGCCCGGATATGCCGATTCCCGGCTCGCCGGGATGTGGGAATGCTCGGCGAGGAACAGCGACTCGAAACCGCGCTCTGCGAGCGCCGGTCCGAGCACGCGGGGGCTGATTCCTTCGTCGGTCAGGAAGGTGTTTACTCCGATCTGCATACGAGGCCGAACCTCGCGCGTGCGCCCGGCTATTCCCGCCGCGCCGGCCGGGCGCCACGCGCCGCGCCCGAATTGCCCCGCTACCCCAGGCGAATACGAAACAATCGTATCTATCCGAGGCGGCTCGCCGGTGAGCCGCTGCCGCCGAGAGGAGGCTGATATGCAGCCCGAGGCATCTCCCTACCCGGTCCGCGTCCGCGGCGATCTGGACCCCGCGCTGTCGCGCTGGCAGTGGATCGTCAAGTGGTTTCTGGCCATCCCGCACTACATCGTGTTGTTCTTCCTGCATATCGCCTATGCCGTGGTCACGGTCATCGCCTTCTTCGCGATTCTCATCACCGGCCGCTATCCCCGCGGGCTGTTCGATTTCAACGTCGGTGTGCTGCGCTGGTCCTGGCGAGTGCGCTTCTACGCGCTCTCCGCCCTCGGCACCGACCGATATCCGCCGTTCAGCCTGCAACCGGACGAGAACTATCCGGCCGACCTCGAGGTCGACTACCCCGACCGGCTGCACCGCGGGCTGGTTCTCGTGAAGTGGTGGCTGCTGGCGATCCCGCAGTACCTGGTCGTGTGGGCGTTCGTCGGTAGCTCACGCTATTGGGATACCGACGATCAGAGCATGGCGGTGGTGTGGATTCCGTTGCTGGGCATTCTGGTATTGATCGCCGCGATCGCCCTGCTGTTCACCGGCCGGTATCCGAACGGGCTGTTCGCCTTCGTCCTCGGGATGAATCGGTGGACGCTGCGCGTGCGCGCCTACGTCTCGCTGATGCGCGACGAATATCCGCCGTTCCGTCTCGATCAGGGACCACGGGAACCCGCAATCGACACGCGCCCACCGGAATCCGGCTACCCCGGCTGATCGGTGGTCCCGTCGCCCGCAGCGGCGCCGACGCCTACAATCCGGCCTCGTGCTGCGGCGCTGCGGGGCGCCGGGCGGACGGGCCGAGCGAGGGGAGCGCCACGTGCGGGGTGACGAGGCCATTTCGGAGGCCTATGCGGCCAATGCCGAGTTCTGGATCCGGATCGTGCGCGAGGACTTGGATCCGTATCGCGGCGGGCTCACCGATCCCGCGCTCTTCGACCTCATCGGCGACTGCTCGAACCTACGCATTCTCGACGCCGGCTGCGGCGAGGGCCATCTGGCTCGCGAATTGGCCGGGCGCGGAGCGGAATTCGTCTACGGCGTGGATACCTGCGCGGCATTCCTGACGGCGGCGGTGACACATCCGCGACACGATCGCGCCCGTGCGTTATTTCTTCGTGCCGATGTCGCCGCCGTACCCCTGCCGGACGACAGCGTCGATCTGGTGGTCGCCGACCGCCTACCGCACGGGCTGCGCGAACCCGGGCGGCGGTTCGCCGAATTCGCGCGGGTGCTGCGCACCTCGGGGCGGTTGATCGTCCTGACCATGCATCCCTGCTTCTACGTCGCCCGCGATCGGCGGCGCAGTGCCGATACCGGGTTCGCGCTCGACGACTATTTCGGCGGGCGCATCGTCGAGCAACGATTCGAGGTCGCCGGCCTGCGCTCCCCCGCGGCCTCCGTGCAATCGCTGCAGTCGCTCGAAGCCACCCTCGGAATGATCACCGCTGCCGGGTTCGCGGTCACCGCGCTGCGCGAACCACGCCCGACCGCCGAGCAACGGCACGAGAACCCTTGGTGGGACGAACATTTCACCCGCCCGCTGTTTCTGCTGCTGGAATGCAGAGCCCTATAGGCACCGTCGATAGTGCGGATCGAAAACGAGTATTGGACGCTATACATCCAGGTCGTGCACGCTGAAGTATCGACCGCGTCCCGCGGGAGCGAATCCGGCCGATATCAATCGGCACCCACGACGAGAGGATCCCGCCATGTACAAACTCGCCTCCGCCCTCGCGGCTCTCACCGCAACCGCGCTGCTCGCCGCCTGCGGCAGCCAGGCCGACACCAGCGCGGAACACACCGCAGCCGCCACCTCGCCGGCCGCTGCCGCGACCACCGGCACGCCGTCGGCGCTGCTGGCCGCGACGCCGTGGGAGACCACCGCGGCCCGTGACGCCCACGGCAGGCCGGTCGCGTTGACCGATCGCGCCGTCACCACCTATGTCGGGTTCGCCTACTTCGACGGCGACGGCACCTTCACCATGTACAACCTCGACGACACCCCGAAGATGCACGGCGACTGGTCCGTCTCCCCCGACGGCCGCACGCGCACGATCGTGGCGAAAAACGACAGGGGTCAGGAACAATTCCGGCGGGTCGTGGACATCGTCACCCTCGACCCCACCACCTTCACCTACCGCGTCCATCCGGACGCCGCCGACCCCTCCGTCTACTACGACATCGTCCACACGCCGACCACGCACTCCCAGCCGGGCCCACATGACGCCGTCACGCCTCGATGAGAGCGTCGACGGCGTCACGGAGTTACGCCGAATCTCCTCACACCGGCCGTGGCCGACGCCGAGTCGAGGCCGCGCCACCGCCCGGCCGTATCGGCCGGCCGGCTCACATCGCGTACCGCAGGATGGCCGCGGCCGATGCCTCGTCCGGGATATCCGTCGCACGGACCGCCAGCACCCGCCCGCCGGACAGCAGGGCGCGGCGCGCGACCTCGTCGAGGATTCCCGGGGTCTCGGTATCGGATTCAGGTCCGAATTCGATGGCTCCGGTCTCCGCGTCGACCGTACCGGGCACGGCGGTGTCGATGTCGACCAGCAGGGTCTGCACGGTGCCGAAGGTGGCCGCCCGGGCGATCTCGGCGAGGTCGGAGGTGGCTCTGCCTTCGCCGCGGCGTTTGTCGAACAGCTCGCGCAGATCGGCGAGCTGGGCCGCATAGTGACCGTCGAGGATGTGCCGCGCGCGGTCGGCCAATTCTTGATCCGACAGATGTTCGGGGTTGCCGGCGATCCCGTCGTCGAGCAGTTCGCCGTAGGTGGCGACCGACCGGTAGATCGCATCGATGGGTTCGGGAGCGGCCAGGATCAGTGGGGTGTCGCGGCCGGAAAGGATGTCACGCAGGGCCCGATCCACGCCGCGGGCATACTGACGCACCAGCACCTTCTTGCCTTCGCTGCCGGTGAGCCGCCGCTTGGGCGAGCGATCGCCCAGCGATGATTTGCGCGCGAAAGCCGCTGCGTTCTCGGGCATTTCGGGAACCCGCACGTCCTCGGCCGATCGATCGGGAGTCACCTCGACCAGCCGCGCCGAGCCTTCGGCGAGCGCCAGCACGAAGGCGGCCTGCGGGAAGGTGACGGCCCGCAACAGCGGTTTCAGCAGGAACCGGTCCGCGACGGTGACGGCGGCGCCGAGGCGGTTCGGAATGCGGAACGTCCACATCCGCTGCGGGGCCACGTGGACGACGAGCGTGTGCGACTGGAACCGCCAGAAATCGTCGTCGTCGGCGAGATCGTCGAGTTGTTCGGCGATCGCTGTGCGGCTGCCCGCCTCGGTGACGAGGTCGACCGCCGCCCGGACCTGATTGGTGAACGCGATGCGGTTGGCCTCGGGTTCGGGCGTGGCCGCCTCGGTGGGCAGGTAGATCGACACCGACCACGGGCCGGTCCATTCGGCGAGGGCTTCGATCTCGCGACGCGTCGGAATGTCGGTGTGCAGCACTTCGCTCCTCCTTCGTTGCCTCCGAACACGCCACCGGCAGTGGGCCGTGTATCGGACGAACGATTGCCGACTCGTAACCAATCCGACGGTACTGGACCTGTCCACGCACCGGGACTCGTCAGGGCATCGGATGCCGAAATGTTGCTGGAGCTGGTCTCCGTTCCCTTATCGAGCCGGTGTGGGCACCCCGGGTGGCGCGATCGAGGTCGTCGTCCCCGCGGCCGGCGCCGTGGCCTGCGGAGATGAAACCGGTGCCGAGCCGCCGGCTCCGTACAGACGCTCGATGATCTGCTTGGCGATTTCACTGGCGGCGGCATGCCCGTCGGCGGTGGGTTCGAGGTTCGCCCACACCACCACGGTCACCTTGTGCTCGGGGTCCGATCCGGCGAAGGTGTTGAATCCGGGCAGTTCGCCCGTATGACCGTACAGCGCAGCGAATTTCGCGATCGCCAGCCCGTACTGCGGCGCCGACGGGGGATTCGCCGGATCGGTCGGCTGCAGGCTTCCCATCCGCCGGGCCTGCATCTCGGCGTCGAGGACCTTGCCGCCGACGAGCGCCTCCGCCCAGGTCGCGAGATCCCCCACCGTCGAAATGCCCGCGCCCGCGGCCCAGCCCCACGACGGATTGTCCGCGGTGTGATCGCCCGGTAGCAGCCGCCCCGCCGCCGCTTCCGCCTGCATCGGCGGCGGCAGTGCCGGTGGTGATCCCATGGTCAGCACGTTGGTTCCGTACATGTAGCCCTGCGGATGCGGGTCGGGAATCGCCGCCGAGGTCCGGGGCGGGAACGACGAGCGGGCCAGTCCCAGCGGCCGGAACAGGCGGTTCTGGAAAATCTGGTCGAGTGGTTGGCCGTCCAGCTTCTCGGCGATCACACCGAGCAGCACGGTATTGGTGTTCGAATAGTGATAACCCTGTCCCGGCGGGAAGTACGACGGGTGCGAGAACGCCATGGCGAGGAGTTCGTCGGGCTGCCAGACTCGCCCCGGATCGGCGTCCATGGCCTCGGCCAGTTCGCGAGTTTCGCTGTAGTTGTACAGGCCGCTACGCATGTCCAGCAGCTGGGCGATCGTGATCGCCGCGCCACCGGGGACGTCCGCGCGGAACTTCGACACCGGATCGTCGAGCGCGAGTTTGCCCTCTTGGACCTGTTGCAGGATCACCGTTCCGGTCCAGGTCTTGGTCAGCGAACCGATGCGCACGTGATCGGCCGCGGTCACCGCCGGACCGCCACCGAAGGTCCGCGTCCCGTACGAGGTACCGACGTCGCCGGCGGGGGTGCGGACGAAGGCCACCACCCCCGGAACCGTCGCCGGCCGCGCCACGGACTCGACGATGCCGCGCAGCGTCGACTCGTCCACGGGATGCACGGCGGGCGCGGCCGAGGCCGACGGCGAGGCCGATGTCGTACTCGATGCGGCCGGCTTCGACGACGACCCGCACCCACACGCCCCGAACAGCACCGCGACCCCGATCACGGCGGCGGTGGCGAACCGGGGCCGGATACCTCCTGATACCGATGGCACTGCGCTACCTCCCTGATCGGGAACGGTGGAGCCGGAGAGAAGAACTCTACTGCGCCGGCAGCGGTCCCGGACGCGGTTGGCGAATGCTCAGCGACATCACCGCGGCGATGGCGCACAGTCCGCCCGCGATGAACCAGGCCAGCTGGTAATCGCCCTGCAGATCGCGAATGACGCCCGCTCCGGAGGCGGCGACCGCGGCGCCGATCTGATGGGCGGCGAACACCCAGCCGAAGGCGATCGGCCCATCGGCACCGAAATGCTCGCGGCACAGCGCGACCGTCGGCGGCACCGTGGCGATCCAGTCCAGTCCGTAGAAGATGACGAACACCCACATGCTCGGCTGCACGTCGGGTGCGAACAAGCTGGGCAGGATCAGCAGCGACAGTCCCCGCAGCGCGTAATACATCGTCAGCAGATACCGGGACCCGATGCGATCGGTGAGCCACCCCGATGCCACGGTGCCCGCGACATCGAAGATGCCGACGGTGGCCAGCAGCCCGGCGGCGGTGGTCGGCGGCATTCCGTGATCGTGGGCGGCGCTGACGAAATGCGTGCCCACCAGCCCGTTGGTCGAGGCGCCGCAGATCGCGAAACCTCCTGCCAGCAGCCAGAATACGGGCCGGCGCAGTACGCTGCCGAGTACCGTCACCGCCCGCATCGCCCCACCCACGGCCGCGGTACGCACACCGGCGTCACTACCGGGTTCGGCGCCGTAGGCGGTGCGCCCGATGTCGCTGGGAAAATCCCGAATGAACAGCAGCACCAGCGGGACCACCGCCAGCGCGGTCGCGGCGACGACCAGTGCGGGTACCCGCCAGCCGTGGTCGCGGGCCAGCATCGAGATCAGCGGCAGGAACACCAGCTGTCCGGTGGCCCCGGCGGCGGTGAGCGCGCCGGTCACCAGACCGCGATGCCGGACGAACCAGCGCCCGGTGATGGTGGCGACGAAGGGCATCGACATCGAACCCACACCGACGCCGACCAACAGCCCCCAGGTCGCCATCAACTCCCACGGCTGTGTCATGAAAACCGTCAGACCACTACCCGCGGCGACCAGAACGAGCGCGCAGGACACCACCAGACGGATACCGAAGCGGTCCATCAGGGCCGCGGCGAACGGCGAAATCAGGCCGTACAGCAGCATATTCACCGATACGGCCGCACCGATGGTGCCGTGCGACCAGCCGAATTCCTCGTGCAGCGGATCCAGCAGCACGCTGGGCACCGAGCGGAATGCGGCCGCGCCCAACAGCGCGACGAAGCCCACCGCGGCGACGATCCAGGCCGGGTGCGGTCCTCGACCGGAACGGGCGGCGGGCCGCTCGGGCGGCAGTGACGGATTGTGGTCGGCGATACGTATTTCGGTCACCGGCTGAGCGTGCCGGAATCGTGATGCTCGCGACGAGTGGCCTGAATGCCATAATGCGTAAAGATCAAGCCAATTCGACCGCCGAGCCGAGGAGACCGCCGATGCCCGTGCCCCATCTGGTGGCGGTGTTCGTCCTCGCGCCCACCGTGGGCTTCGATATGACGATTCCTCCGACGGTGCTGGGCGCGGCCACGGCGGACGACGGCACGCCGCTCTACGACGTGCGGATCTGCGGACTCGATCGGGCTCCGATCCCCGCTACCACCGGCTACAGCATCGTCCCGGCCGGCGATGCCGATGTGCTGGCCGAGGCGGATACGGTGATCGTGCCGGGTACGACGATGCCCGGGCCCCGCCGGGCGGGCACGCTGCCCGCCGAGGTGGCCGCCGCACTCGCCTCGATTCGCCCCGGCGCGCGCATCGTGTCGATCTGCACCGGCGCGTTCGTCCTCGGCGCGGCGGGGATGCTCGACGGCCGGCGGGCCACGACGCACTGGGCGTACGCAGCAGACTTTCGCGCACTGTATCCGAAGGTCCTCCTCGACGAGGATCTGTTGTTCGTCGAGGACGGAAACGTCTGCACCGCAGCAGGTCTCGCGGCAGGTGTGGATCTGTGCCTGCACCTGATCCGCTCCGACCACGGCAGCGCGGCGGCCAATCGAGCCGCCCGCTACTGTGTGGTGCCGCCGTGGCGGGAAGGCGGGCAGTCCCAGTTCATCGAACAGCAGGTTCCCGACCCGGGCGCGGACGGTACCGCGCCGACGCGGGAATGGGCGCTGGAACGACTGGGCGAGGATCTGGACCTCACCACGCTCGCGGCCCATGCTCGTATGAGCGTGCGCACCTTCACCCGGCGCTTCAAGGCGGAGACCGGGATGGCGCCCGGCGCCTGGATCCTGCATCAGCGACTGCGCCACGCCCGGCATCTGCTGGAGACCACCACCCTTCCGGTGGACGAGGTCGCGCGGGCAGCGGGGATGGGTTCCGCCGCCTCGCTGCGCCACCACCTGCGCACTCAGCTGGGAGTCGCGCCGATCGCGTATCGCAGAACGTTCCGGCAGCCCGGCACGCGGGACGTAACCGCGCGGTAGCGATGTCCGGCCCGCGCCGGTTCCGCCGGTCCGCCGACACCTCACGCCGACCCGTTGACAACCCCCGCCACCCGGGTGCTACCTTAGGCAAGGGTTACCTCTTTAGGCGAGGCTTACCTCCCTCTCGACCCCGAATTGTTGTCGTTCCGAGCGTTCCGAGGCCGACCGTGTACATCTGCATCTGCAATGCCGTCTCCGAAGCAGACGTGCACACCTGCGTCGCCGCCGGTGCCTGTTCGACCAAACAAGTCAAGCAGGCCTGTGGCTGGAAACCGGGCTGTGGCTCGTGTACTGCCCGTTTGGCCGAGGCGATAGGCCGGGCGCGCATGGAGGCCACGGCCGAGACGACTGCTGCCTGAGACCCGACACGCACCCCGCTCATTCCGCTGATCTGTGATCTGTGCCACGATCACAGATCATGGAAGGCGACAAGGACATCATCGCGCTGCTCAACGAGCAGTTGACGGCCGAACTCACGGCGATCAACCAGTACTTCCTGCACGCCAAGATGCAGGAGAACTGGGGCTACACCAAGCTGGCCAAGCACACCCGATACGAATCCATCGATGAGATGAAGCACGCCGAGGTGCTCACCGATCGGATCCTGTTCCTCGACGGCCTGCCGAACTATCAGAAGCTGAATCCGCTGCGGATCGGCCAGACCGTGCCGGAGCAGTTGCGGGCCGATCTGCAGATCGAGATGGAGGCCGTGACCCGGCTGCGCGGCGGCATCGAGCTGATGCGTTCGCGCGGTGATGTGACCTCCGCGCGGATCTTCGAATCGATCCTCGAGGACGAAGAAAGCCACGTGGACTATCTCGAAACCGAGATCGCACTGCTGGGAGCGCTCGGCGAGCAGCTGTATCTGCAGCGCTACACCGATACCCCCGAAGGCGACTGACGCCGGCTCACCGCCCGGCCGGGACGAATACCGCGGCCGGGCGGTGACGTATCGGGGTCGGCGGCACGGTCCCGTCGATCCGCCGTCAGTTCTGCTTCAGCTCCTGGGCGAGCATCACGAGGATGCCGCTGGGGCCGCGCAGGTAGGTGAGCTTGTAGACATCGGCATAGGTCGCGACGCCGCGCAGCGGATGGCATCCGTGCTTCGCCGCGATCTCGAGGGCCTTGTCGAGGTCGTCCACCGAAAAGGCAACGCGGTGCATGCCGATTTCGTTGGGGCGGGTCGGATTCGACTCGATCGCTTCGGGATGGATGTACTCGAACAGCTCGAGGCGACCGTGACCGTCCGGCGTCCGGAGCATCGCAATCTTGACGTGATTGCCGTCGAGACCGACAGCGGTGTCGGTCCACTCGCCACTGACCGTGTCGCGCCCGATCACGGTGAGACCGAGGTCGGTGAAAAAGGCAACCGCTGCTTCGAGATCACGGACGGCGATGCCGACGTTCTCGAGTTTGATGGACATGAGTGGGCATGATACCCAGCCGAATTCGCCGATTCCGGTGACGAACCGAATTCAGCCCTCGACCACCTGCGTGCCGCCGGCGAATCTGTCGTGCCAGCCCTGCTTCGTGGGGCTGGAACTCACCGTGGCGGCAATCGCTATCGCGGCGATGAACCACAGCAGCCCGCCGACATAGGGAATCAGATTGAGCAGCATGTACCCATTCCGCAGTGCGGAATCCTTGATGTTCGGCTTGTCCGCCCCGTTCGAGCCCCTGACATGCAGCCCCAGAATCTTCTTGCCCGGAGTGGCCCCGGTCGATATCTCGAAACCGACGAAGTACAGGAAACCGAAACCGGCGCCGGGCAGGATGGATACCCAGTCCGGCGTGTGCGCCGATTTGTTCAGCAACCAGAACAGGATCGCGCCGATGATGCCCGCGATGATCCAGTCGATGAACCGGGCCACGGCGCGCTTGCCGAGCCCGCCCGGGGCCACCCCCGCCGCCGCGCCGAATTGAGGTTGATATCCGCTGGTGCTCATCACGCTCCTCCTCGGAAGGACGACCACGCACATCGCCCGTCTATCGGGATCTGGCCTCCCAACCATCGCACACCCGGACCGACCCGCCGACGCAACTCGGCATTTCGGGCGTGTACCGGCCGGACGGACGAGGATCCGGCACACGGCTTTCGACGGAGGTACCGACGGCCCTTCGCGAATCGCACCGGGTGAGCAGCGGGGGTCGCGATTCAGATGCCGAAATCGCGCAGGGCTTTCAGGACTCGGTCCGCCAGTTCCGGGCGGCAGATGAGCAGGTCCGGGAGGTAGGGGTCGGGCTGGTTGTAGCGCAGCGGGGAGCCGTCGAGACGGGAGGTGTGCAGGCCCGCGGCGGCGGCGACCGCTACCGGGGCGCAAGAGTCCCATTCGTACTGTCCGCCCGAGTGGGCGTAGATGTCGGCCTCGCCGCGTACGACGGCCATGGCCTTGGCGCCGGCCGAGCCCATCGGGACCACCTCGGCGTCCAGGGCGGCGACCAGATGGTGCACACAGGCCGGCGGGCGGCTGCGGGAGACGGCGATGCGCAGCGGCCCGCCGCCGGGCGGCGGCAGCACCGGTGGCCTACCGGTGCCGAGAACCAGGCCGGGCACCGGCAGCGCGACCGCGCCCACCTCCGCTCGCCCGTCCACGGCCAGCGCCACGTGCACGGCCCAGTCCGCGCGCGGCGGCTGTCCGTATTCACGGGTGCCGTCGAGCGGATCGACGATCCAGACTCGGCTGCGGGACAAGCGAATCGGGTCGTCGGTACTTTCCTCCGACAGGACCGCGTCATCGGGCCGCAGCTCCGCCAGCCGCTTCAGCAGCAGTTCGTCGGAGCGCCTGTCCCCCACCGCGCCACCCTGGTCACGGATCTTGAGCAGGAGCTCGCCGGCCTCTCGGGCGAGCTCGGCGGCCACCGCGTGGTCGTCCATAGTCGATTCTCACTCTCCCGCCGGACCGGCGAACCAACGCCGGCCGAACGCACCTCCGCACCGGCTCGTCCGCCGGTGACCGCGTTGTCCCGCGAACGATCGACGGGACCCTTGCAGTGTGCCAGTCGCCACTGCGGCCGCGCCGGACCCCCTGCTGCCGCGGAACCCGGATCGACGATTTCGGCCCGCGCCGACAGCGTTCATAGTTCGGCCCGCGCCGACAGCGTTCATACTGGGTTTACATCCGATAACGCGCACTCCGCCGGATCGGCACAGTCCGAGCAGTATCGTGTGCCGATGATCAATGTCCGAGCGAAAATCTGCGGCATCCGGAGCGAATCCGACCTCCGGGCCGTCGTCGCGGCCGACGCCGACGCGGCCGGATTCATTTCGGGCACGACACATTTCAGCGAAGACGAGCTCGACGTCGAACGGGCGCGGCGGTTGTCGCGATTGGCGCCGTCGTCGATCGAACGCGTCCTGGTCACCCATCTCACGGATGCGGACGCCATCTTGCGCCGCGCCGACCGGATCGGGGTGGACTGCATCCAGTTGCACGGGCTGATCTCGCTCGACACGGTGCGCGCGGTCCGCCGGGGCGCCGCCGGCCGGCGGGTGATCCGCGCCGTCCATGTGACGGGGCCGGAGGCGGTCGGCGCCGCCGTGCGGGCGGCGCCGAATTGCGATGGGATAGTGCTCGATTCGAGGTCGGCGCACCGGCTCGGCGGAACCGGGCGCACCCATGACTGGACGATCAGCGCCCGCATCGTCGAATTGTTCGCCGGATCGGATTTTCCGGTCATGCTCGCCGGCGGACTGCACCCGGGCAACGTCGCCGCCGCGATCGAAACCGTGGGACCGGCCTGGGTCGATGTGAACTCCGGCGTCGACGATTCCCGGGGCGACAAGGATCCCGCGTCGTGCTGCGAATTCGTCAGGGCGGCACACGGTGTCGTGGTGCCGAACGCTGCTCTAGCCCGACCGCGATCAGAATGAGCGCACCCGCCGCGGCGGTGGCGGCGGTGGGTGGGCGCTGCGTCCAGACCGCCCCTACCAGCGTCGCGACCACTGCCTCGTTCAGCCCGAGGACGCTCGCCGTCGCCGCATCCAGCCATCGCAGCGCCTGCCAATACAGGGCGAAGCCCGGACCCAGGAGGACTGCGCCCACCGCGAGCAGGCCGGCCGCGACCGGCGCCCGCGGCGGATCGAGCAACAGCAGTGGGCTGCTGGCGATTCCACCCAGCAGCAATTGCAGTGCCGCCGCGGTGGCCGTATGGTTCGGCCCCGGCTGCCGGGCGATCACACTCACCAGCAGCGCCACGCACGCGGCGCTGCCGAGCGCCAACCCACATCCCGCGACCGCCGCTCCTGCCGCCGAACCGCCCGGGTGGGGCGTGGCCACCAGCCAGATCGCCAGGGCGACGAGCAGCAGTTCGAGCAGCACCGGCAGGGTCGGTGCCCGCCGTCCCCGCACCAACGCCGCGGCGATGATCAGCACCGGCGCTGTCAGGTGCAGCGCGACCACCACCGGCAGCGGGCCCAGCCGCAGCGCCGCGATGTAGAGCGCCAGATTCGCGGCCTCCAGCGTGCCCAGCCGGAGATACAGCGCCGGCTGGGCCAGAAACGTTGCCCAGGGATGCTGTCCACGCAGCCTGGCCGACACCAGCAGCGGAACCGCCCCGCCGAGCGCGACCAGCCCCGCGGTCGCCGGGGCCGCCAACGCCGCCAGCAGGGCACTCGAGGTGCCCCACAGACAGGTCACGAGGACCATCACCGCAATCGGGGGGCCCATCGGTCTAGGCCAGCAGATAGGTGACCACCGGCAACACGAACGCGGTGAACGCGGCGAACACCGCGCTCGCCACCCGGCGTTTGGGCAGCCGCGGGAACCGGGTGGCCAGCCCACAGTAGGTGCCGAGGGCGACGAGCGCCGTGCCCCACACCACCAGCGCGCGACTGCCGACGGTGCCGTAGACGCTTTCGAAGGCGACCGCCAATCCGAACACCGTGGCTCCCGCCGCCACCCCGACCAACAGCAGCGCTTGTCCGGCAGTGGAATTCATCAGCATGCGGTGGCCGCGCACGGTCGCGACGGCCTGGGGATCGGTGCGATGGGTCCCGTCGGCCCGGCAGATCTCGTCGTACACCTTCCCCGGATTGACGCGCTCGTTGATCGCCGGGCGCACCTGGAGCAGCGCTTCCAGCGCTTGAGTGGTGGCGTACGAGGTGACCGGGCCTTCGTCGGAGATCCGGAATCCGCCACGATAGATCGCCATCGCGTCCATCTCCTGCATATCCAGCAGCGCGACGATCGCCGCCCGCACCGCCGGATCGAAAATGGTACGGCTGTCGGCCGCTATCACCGCACCGACCGCCAGATGCAGCGTCAGGTGCCGCCAGGTGTCGACGAGGTCGTCGCGCCGAAAGATCTCGGTCTCGATCTCGTATTCGCCGCGGCGCAGTCCGGTCAGCAGCCGCTTGACCGCCAACTCGCAGGCCCGCTCGGCACGCTTGTCGCCGATCCGGACGATTTCCGGGCGGGCGAGCACGGTCGCGATGTGGGCTGCCGCGTACATCGGCAGCGATCGCGGTTCCTGATACATCGCCGCCACCAGATAGCCGATCCCACGCGAGATGGCTTGGTGCCGTTCCCCGTCGAAGCCGCCGTCACCGATCAGCGCCTCGACGGCGGCGGCGGTCGCGGTAATCGACACCGGGCCCAGGAAACCCGACATCCGCCAGCCGCCGGTTTCCGAATCCTGTTGATCCAGTAGCGATCGCACGGCTCCCGCCAGACCCGGATCGCACTCGGCGACCCCCAGGCACCGCAGTGCGCGGATCCGCCACGCCACATCGATCGGGGTGCGGAAATACCACTCGTCTCCGTTCGGCCGTTGCACGACAGTTGCCCGCACCAGCGCGGTGACCTTTGCCGCACGCGGGATCTCACAGCCGGCCCCGTGCAACACGCAGACCACTTCCGCGGTGTTCTGCGGGTTGGGTGGTACATCGGGTATCCAACCCCATCCCGCGCCCCCGCTGAGGTGCGGGATCTGGCTGCCGCGCAGCCATTCCACGGCCATCCGGATACGCTCGTCGATGTTCGACATTGCTCTCCGCCCCCTTAGAACGTTGCCCCGCGGACTACCGGTGGGGCCCTGATAACCGCCAAGTTACTCGGGTGCTCCGACAAACCGCTCGTCCCGGGACGATCCGAATTCGTTGGTGGCGAACATATTTCGATTCCATCTCGAGAGCTCGAGCGGCCGGTTCGCCGGCACCCCGCGAAACGCGCAGGTAGCCAATCTCGTTCGGCCGGCCACATGTCGCGGTGCGTGCCCGTGTCGAGGCGGGTTATCAGCGGGCCGTCACCGCGTGACCGAAACTGGTCCGGCCCGACGTCGAATTGCAACTCGCCCCGGCGCCGACCGGAGTCGTCGTCGGGAGGCGGGGCAAATCCCGTGACCGGGTTCGCCTTCCGCGGCGAGGGCGATCCCGGCCCGTCGATCCCGGCGGGCGCACCGCGTGCGACCGGCCGTCAGGTGCCGTGCTCGATGCGCAAGGTCATCAGCTCGGGCCACATTCGCGACCACGGTTGCCGAGGATGCGAACAGAACCAGAGCCGGATTCCGTAGTTCACACCTTGGAACCCCGTGGCCTCGTCCAGACGTCCGACCGCGGTGACCTCGGTGAAGCGAGTCGGTAGGTCTGCGCCCAGGCGGGCACCGCCGACGTACAGCACGCGCGTGGCGCTGTCGGGTGGCGGCCCGAAGTAGGCCTTCGCGCGATCGACCGCCTCGACCAGTTGCGGCCATCCGCGCAGACCGAAGAACTGGGCACGAATCGCCATGTCACCGTTGCGAATCGCGGGCCCGTGCAGCAGGGATTGTGGGAGCGGCAGCACGCAGACCGCTGCCACGACGACGACCACGCCGGCCGCGAGATACGCACCGAGGGGCTTGCCGATGCGGCCGTGCAGGCCGTCGCCGACGAGCCGGACCGCAGCGGCTGCGAAGTACAGCGCGAATCCGCTTCCCAGGTAGTACGGGCGCAGCCCCGCCACCAGAACTGCCGCCAACGGCAGCACGCCCAGGGGGATCAGAAAGCGCACCGACCGCAATTCCGGTGCCCGCCACACGGCCGCGATGCCGATCAACAGCAGAATTCCACCGGGCCCGGTGGTCAGCACGAGTTCCCGTGCCGCGGAAAGGAATCGACCGTCGACCATGGTCGTCTGTTCCGCTTCGATCGCCGCGCCCATCGCGACCTGTGGCCAGCCGTGCCGGGCCTGCCACAGCAGTGCCGGGATCGTGGACACCGCGACGATGCCGATCGCCGACCACAGGGCAGGCCGGCGCAACACCGACCGTGGTCCCCAGATCAGCACCCCGACGGCCAGGAGCCCCCAGACGGCCACGATCAGCCACTTGACCTGGAAATCGACCGCCGAGGCGAGGCCCGCCACGATCAGCAGCCGGTCGCGCCGGGTGTGCACCCAGCGGATCACCAGCCAGCACACGAAGGTGGTCAGCGCGGCGTCGTAGGCGAACGTGCTCAGCGCCGCCGACTGCTGCACAGCGAACGGTGTGCACGTGTATCCGAGCGCCGCCACCAGCTGGGCTGCCCGTCCCCCACCGAGTTCCCGCGCGATCAGCGCGGCGAGTACGACCGTCGCGACCGTCAACGCCACCACCGGGAGCCGCAGTGCCACCGCCGAACCCGGGGCGACCAGATCCGACAGCGATGCCTGCAGCGGAACCAGCGGCCCTTGGTCGGCGTAGCTCCACGACAATCGCCGGCCCGCCGGGACCATGTACAGCTCGTCACCCCACAGCGGGTACCGGCCCAGCCGCCAGGTCAGAAGAACGAGGAGGCCGGCCGCGAGTATCGACAGCTCCGGCAGGGCGAGTGCGGGCAGATCCGCCGGCGATGCCCGGCGGTCGCCCTCGGCTACGGCGGCTCGCATCGGCGACCCTCCTTGGTGAGTGCGGCGGCGGCCCGCCGCCGATCGCTCGATGATCGGGCAAATACGATGGTAGCCAAGGCGATTCGGCTGGTACGTTGTGTTTCCCACAGAGAATCGGCGCGGCCGTGGTGACGAATTCCGGTGGGTAACCGGTCCGCTGCGCCGGTCCGGCTCCCGGTCGGCGGACTCGATAGAGTGTTCGCATGGCAGCTCCGATATCACCCGATGGAATTCGCCGCGCTCTGGTTCTCGGTGGTGGCGGTGTCGTCGGGCTGAGCTGGATGGCCGGGCTGGTCACCGCACTTCGGGACGAGGGTGTGGAACTGGCGGACGCCGATCGGATCATCGGCACCTCCGCCGGATCGATAGTCGGCACCGTCCTGGCCGCCGGTGGTGACCTCACGCGGATCCTGCAGCCGCGGGCGTCGGACACCCCGGCCGGCACGGCCGACCCGGCTGCGTTCACCGAGCTCATCGGGATTCTCATGACTCCCGGACTGGGCGCCCCGGAAGCATGGCGACGATGCGGCGCACGCGCGCTGGAGATGTCACTCGGCGATCCGGACGATCACGTCGCCCGCATGGCGAGGCTGATCGGCACCAGCGAATGGCCCGCCGGCGACATCGTCATCACCGCCACCGATGTGACCGAGGGCCGCTTTCGCGCGCTGACCCGCTTCGACGGCGTACCTCTGGACCGCGCGGTCGCGGCCAGCACATGCGCACCCGGCGTCTTCCCGCCGATCCCCATCGACGGCCACCATTACATGGACGGCGGGCTGCGCTCGCCGGTCAATGCCGATCTGGCCGCGAACGCCACGGTGATCGTCGTGATCGAACCCCTCGCCCATCTGTTCCCGCGCTCCGCCGTCGACAACGAACTGGGGAGCGGCACAGTCTTTTCCATCATCCCCGAACCGGAGGACATCGGCCCCGACGTCTTCGCCCCGGCCGCGGTGGTCCCCGCGCACGAGGCCGGGGTGCGGCGCGGCCGGGACATCGCGCCGCGCCTGAAGGACGTCTGGGCCGGCTGAGCGGTACGCCGAATCCGGGGCGATCGGGAGGCCGCGTACAACGGGGAATGTCCTGTCCTGCCCGCGGACCCGGTGGTCGGCACCTCGCCCGCCGGGCGCTACCGTGCGGGTCAGGGTACGGGCGGCAACAACTGGGCAGGGTGGTCCTGAACAGTGACCAGGACGACGACGTCGCCGTACGGTGCGCTGCCCCGGGCCAGCCGATGACCGAACTTCGCCAGCGGAATCCGCCACCGATACTTGGCGTCGATCTCGGCCTGCACGAACGACACCAGCGTTCCGGCGGTCACGATCTGCGCGTGCCCTTGGCGCTGATGGGATCCGAGGGCCGGGTGGCCGAGCCAATCGCCGGCCTGGACCAGCACTCGGCCGTCGCGCATCAGGTCACCGGTCTCCGGCGACTGGGAGCAGACCCGAAACGCCAGCTGGTGGGCACCCACCGGGACGACCAGCCGCGGCACCGTCACCAACCGGCGTGGACCGGTGACCCGGGTGACGAGCACCGTCTTCGCCTGCTGCCACTCGCGCGCTGCTCCGGTCGCCTGATCCCAGCGGTGCGCGGGTGCCGGGGCCATCGGGACCGGGCGCGCGAGCCGCAGTGGCGCGAGCGGAATATCGGTCAGGGTATCGGTCATCGCATTCGCTCCTTTCCGCGACGAATCGGTTACGGCTGTCGCCGAGGCGCCGAGCAGTGACGGCCGGCCGGCCGCCGCACGAGAATCCGGCGGCGCACATGGCCTCGGCGTGAGACGCTCGCGTCCGCAACGGATTCGACGGATAACGGATTCGACGGATCCGGCGGCCGGTGCCCCCGCGGCCCTGCTCGAGCATCCTCGATCGATCGTCTTCGATAGTGCCCGCACCCTGCGGCATCGGCAACGATGCTGATCACAGCACCTGGCATCCGCCGTCGGCCTTCCCGAGTTCGCTCCCGCTCGCTCCCCGGGCCTCGATCGGTGTGGGCCACCGTGACCTCTCGAAAACCCGGTGTGCGAAAGTAATTTGCGAGTCGGTGCCGGCCGCGGCTATGGTCGGCGTTCGGTCGGATACCCGGGGGTGTGCACGTGTCGGTGAACGTTCATCTCTCGATGTATGTCGAAAAGCTTTCCTCCCCAGCGGAAGCCGACAGCGTCGAGGCCGCAGTGGAGCAGGTGCTGGCGGAACACGAGATCGACCCGTGGACGGTGGTCGGCGTCTTCCACGATCCGCCCTGGGTGAAGATCTCCAGCGAGAACGGCCCGATCATCGTTCGCGGGTTCGGCGAGTGGAGCACGAATTTCGAGCGTGACATCACCGCCGCCATTCGCTCGGTCGCACCCGCAGCGGAGATCGATCTGGAATGGCAGTATCCGGACCAGGACTGATCCGACCGCGACGTCTCACCAGGTGGGCATATCGTCCGGCGGTGCGCCGGTGGCCCACCGCGCGTAGGTGTGATGTGGTCTGGCGGTGACGATGTCGGTGATCTCGACGAGCTCGGCGGGAACGGTGCCACCGGGAAAGTGATCGAGGCTGGGTACGATCACCGCCTCGGCGTCCAGGGCGATCACGGCGCCGATCAGGTACTGGACGGGGTCGTCGGTGCGATCCGCGAAAACCACGATGTCGGCCAGCACATATCCCAAACGCCGTGCCAGACAGCGAATTTGGGCACTGTCCCATTCTTGCTGCAGCCGCGACACTTCGACGTGCAGGAATCCCAGGGCGACAAAACTCATCGCTGCCCTCCTCGAAGACCACCGGGCACGACGATCGGACGACGCGAGCCACGAGCGATAGCATCCATTCAGCAAACTTCAGGCTAAGGAGCGCTCGCCGCCACAGGCAACCGGCGGCCGTCGGCGCGTCAGACCCTCGTGTCCGCTCGGATTTGCCGGTGAGCCGCCATCTTCCGGCCGACACGACGGGCTCGACCTACCACTGCCGTGACGTTCGGCGGCACACGAAGGGACGACAGGACACTTACACCGCCGCCGCATGTCCGCCCCCGATACTGGGTCGAGTCACCACGCAGGACATGGCGACAGCGCCCCGTCCGACCGTCGGCCGCACTACGCCAAATTACAGCAAATTGATAGCGAATATTGGACGGCAGTGCGCCGGGACGACGTGAGCGGCTACGACTCCGGCGCGGCAGCGGCCGGAGCCCCCGCGTCCGGCACACCGGCGTACTCGGGGAGGTCGACGCCGTTGAGCGCACGCCCGACCAACTCGGTGAACCACTGCCCCGTGAAATCCGGCACCGGCTCGGCCTGCGGCCCGGGGACGTCGCGGCTGCGCGCGTTCAACCGGCCGATCTCCTGGTTGGCCTCGACGAACGAGCGCATCCGCGCCTCGTAGCGGGCGAAGCCGGCCTCGGGATTCCAGCCGGTCGCGGCCAGCTCACCGGCGAGCAGGTAGGCCCCGACCAAGGCCAGTCCGGTGCCCTGTCCGGACAGCGGCGACGAGCTGTACGCCGCATCCCCCACCAGCCCGACCCGGCCGCGCCACCAGTGGTCCATCCGCACCTGGGCGACCTGGTCGAGGTAGAAGTCCGGTGACTCGTCCAGGTATCCGAGGATGTCTCGGGTCAACCAGCCCAGGCCCGCCGTGCGCTCGCGCAGCAGCCGCTTCTGGGCCGGAACGTCACGGTAGTCGACGTCGAAGTCGGCCGACGCGAACGAGAACATGGCCATCGCCCGGGTGGCGTCGCGGATGGGCCGCAGCAGGGCGGACCGGCCGGGTTCCTGGTACTCGACCAGCCACCGATCGAGCCCGAACGCGTTGGGCACGCTGTAGAACGCCAGCACGTGCCCGAGGTGGTGGATGAATTGCTCGTGCGGCCCGAAGACCAGCGCCCGCAGTGCCGAGTGCAGTCCATCCGCCCCGATCACCAGATCGAACCGCCGACGATCACCTGCCGCGAAGGTGACGTCCACGCCGTCCGCATCCTGGGCGAGTTCGGCGATCCGGTCGCCGAAGCGGTACTCGACCTGGTCGCGGGTGTCGTCGTAGAGCACCCGGGCCAGGTCGCCGCGCAGGATCTCGATCTCCGAGATGTACCCGTCGCCCCCGTCGGCGTCCGCTCGGAAGGTCTCCAACACGTTCCCGTGCGCGTCCACGATGCAGGCGCCGGCGGTCTCGGTGCAGGCGGCGCGCACCGCGGGCTCCAAGCCCATCCTCCGGATGACCTCCTTGGTCACCCCACGGGCGTCGACGGCCTGCCCACCGGGACGCAATTCGGGGGCCCGCTCCACCACGGTCACCTCGGCTCCGCGGCGGCGCAGCCAGTGCGCCAGCGCGGGCCCCGCGATACTCGCCCCCGCCACCAACACGCTGACATCACTCACCGGAGCTCCTTGTCGCCGACCGGAATACGGTGCGCAATCCTACGGTGCCCGCGACTCGGCCATGCCGAATTCGGCGTGGCGCACTCGGGCCACGCACCCGGCCGGCATGCCGCTGCGGACGCCGGGGCGAGCCTCGAGTCCGTCCCCGCCGGAACCGATCTGGAGATCGGCGGCGCCGAATAGACTGGGCCCCATGCGGACAGCGGTGAAGCTCGACAGCGGTCAGGTCGTGAGTTATATCGACCACGGCGGTTCCGGCCCGGTCGTCCTGCTGTTGCACAGTTACCTGATGGATGCGGACATGTTCGCCCCGCAACTCCGCTCACTCGGCCCCATCTACCGGTTGATCGCCATGGACGAGCGCGGCCACGGCGAGACGCCGGCGGACGGTCCCTTCACCTATTGGGATGTGGCCCGCGATGCGCTCGGTCTACTCGATCACTTAGGAATCACGCGGTGCGCCGTGGTGGGTACCAGCCAAGGCGGGTTCATCGGGTTGCGCATGGCCCTGCTGGCACCGGACCGGGTGGCCGCGCTCGCATTGCTCGGAACTTCGGGCGCGGCCGAGGATCCGCAGGCTGCCGACGCCTACCGGCAGGCCGCCGCAGCCTGGCGGCAACTCGGTCCGACCCGAGAGCTGCTCGACATGAATGCCACGATCTGCCTGGGCCAACACGATGCCGCACACTGGCAGGCCAAGTGGCGCAAGCTATCCGGCGATCACATCGACCGGGTCCTCAGCCCGCTGGTCGAGCGGGACAGCATCCTCGACCGGGCCGGTGAGATCCGCTGCCCCGCTTTGGTTCTGCACGGCTCGGCGGACGCCGCCTATCCGGTCGAGCGGGCCGCCGAATTGGCTGCGGCATTGCCCAACGCCCCGGCTCCGGTGATCATCGATGGCGGCGCCCACTTCCTGTCGCTCACCGACGCGGACGCGGTGGAACCGCACCTGCTGGCATTCCTCTCGGCGTCGCTGCCGAGGTGAGCACGGCACCGGGATCTTCCCGTGCCGCAACAACCGTCGAAACTCCGGGAGCGACCCTCCGACGCGGCTGCCGGTCGAGTTCTGCCTGATCCCCGACGAGCGCCGGCCGTCACGCGCGTGGCGGCACGGGCCGAAATCGTGGTAACTCCATCGCTCCCGGGCGCCGTTCCCGCAGTCCGCGGGCGCGGCCGAACCGCCTCCCGCAGGGTCGGTCCGAAGGATCGGCCACAAGCACGAACCGGTCGAGAGGTACGACTCGCGGGACCACTCAGTTACCCAACAGCTACCTCCCTGTAGGGTCACGTCGGCGGCCCGAGTCGACCACCGCGACCGCCATTGATTCGGCCGCGCCGATGAAATACTCGTAGCCGGTATCGCCCTTCGTCGGCGATGCTTTCGGGTCGGCTGATGCCGCTCATGGATTGGGAGATGTTTGTGCAGTACATGCCGCAGATCGAATCGGATATCGCCGCTATGCACGCCGAATACCGCAAACTTCTACACGGGGATCGCTGGTCGCTGCGTACTCTGTTCAGCACCCAGGATTGCGATATCGCCGACTACTGCCGCACTTTCACGCCGAGCCCGTTCGGCGAGCAGGCGTGCGAGGAAGTCGAGGCCTTCTGTCGCAAACACGGAATCTGGCTGGAAGCCGGTGGCGCCGCCTACAATTCGATGACGCCCTATCTGCACCCGCGGACGGTGAGCCTCGCGCGAATGACGACCATCGGTATCTACAACGCAATCCTGTTCGCGCTCAACGACACCGTCGGCCGGGAGAAGTTCAGTCATCTGTCCGAGGCCGAACGAGCACAGGCACAGCGGGAGGTCGACCACCTGTGCCGATTATTCGAGTCCGGTCGGATCCCGCCGGACTACTCCACCCCCATCATCGAGGCGACCACCGAATTCTTGGCGACCCTCGTCGACCGAGCCGAACCCGTGTGGCTGCAGCGCTTTCGAGCATCGACGATCGACCACCTGCGATCGGCGATCCGCGATCAGAATGTCGGCGCGCGCGGTGACCTGCTGAGCGTCGACGACTACATCACGCTGCGCAACGAGGTCTCGGGAATGTTCCCCGCCATCCAACTGTGCGAGTTCGCCCGCGACACCACGCTGCCTTGGGACCGACTCGGCGCCGACATCGCCGCGGACCTGCGCACGCTGGAACGCCTGACCGCCGAAATCGGGGCCCTGATGAACGATGTCTTCTCCTTCGAGAAGGAGGTCATCGTGGACCGATCGGATTTCAACCTCATCTCGATTCTGCTGCTCAATTCACCGGGCACGACATTGGCCGACGCCGTGCTCGGCGCCGCGCGGATCGTGCGCGAGCGACTGACCGAATTTCGCCGGCTGCGCCGGGACCTGCTCGACCGCTGCCCCGCACTCGGCCCGCAACTGGCCACCGCCGTCACCGCGCACGCCGACGACCTCGACCAGTGCGTCCAAGCCAGTTGGGTGTGGCAGTGCGCCACCCCGCGCTACAAGGGCCGGTCGATATTCGCCGAGGCCCACCACCACCCCTGAGCATCCGCCGATGAGGTGACGAATCGGGCATGCAGTACCTTTATTACCGCGTCTTGAACAGCAGTACCAGCCGGGGAGGATCACCGGGCCCGACGTAGCGCCAGAAGCGCATCGGATGTGGGGAGTTGTAGTGGACGACCTGAGCACGGCACTCGCCCAGCAGTGGCAGCGTGCATTGTCGACGATCATTACGCACCCTTCCTACGCCACTGTAGAAATAGCGTTCCTGCGCAACCTGGTGCACGAACTGCACGACAGCCTCACCGCGGAGACCTTCGACGCGGCGGCCGGATCCCGGGCGGGCGCGGCGCTGGCCGGTGCCGAGCTCACCGATCCGGCCGTCCCGGTCCTGTCCGCCCCGGTACTGCACCGGCTCACCGAATACAGCGACCACCCCGAGGCCGGGACCCGGATGAACGCGCTGCTCGCGGCGTTCGGTCATGGTCACCATTTCCTCGCCGAAGCGATGAAGGCCGACGACGTCGAGGAAGGTCAACGCCGGTTCCGGCTCGTTTTCGACCACGCCTCCATCGCCATCGCCATCGGCGATACCAATGGTGTCCTGCTGGAAGCCAATCCCCACCTGGCCGCCATGATCGGCGTACCCGTCGAATCGCTGCGCGGAATCAGCGTCTACGACTTCGCCCATCCCGACGATCAGGCCGCGATCCGGGCGCTGGTCTACGACGAACTCGTCCCGGGCCGGGCGGGCACCGTGAAGATCGAACGACGACTCCAGCGCGCGGACGGCAGTACCGGATGGGCAACCTTCGCCATCACCTACGTCCGCAGCCACTTCGGGCCGGATTATCTGCTCGCCATCGGTGAGGACGTCACCGAACGCCACCAGCTGCAGGAGCAACTCCACTACCAGGCGCGCCACGACGCGCTCACCGAACTGCCCAATCGCCGGCATCTTCTCGACACCCTCCGGACGATGATCTCCACGGCCGGGACGGACGACCTGATGGGCATGTGCTTCACCGATCTGGACCACTTCAAAGAGGTCAACGACAGATACGGGCACGGCGTGGGCGACCAGGTACTGGCCACGGTCGCTCGCCGCCTGCACGACAGTCTGCAAGACGACGGATGCCTGGTCGCCCGGATCGGCGGCGACGAATTCGTCACCCTCATCCCGCCCCCGGCCGACACCCAGCGCGTCGCGGCGGTGGCGGATCGCCTCCGCGGCGCGCTCTCGCATCCCTTGATCGTCGGCGGACACCGGTTGCACATCTCGGCCAGCATCGGCGCCGTCGTCACACCGATCGCCGGCAAGGATCCGGAATGGCTACTCGACGCGGCCGACACCTCGCTCTACGACGCCAAAACGGGCGCCCGGGGCAACTGGATCCTGCACACCGTGCACGATCTCGAGCGGGCCGATCACAGCGGCTCCGCCGGCCGCCGGAACGCGTAACGTTCCAGGGCTTCAGCCACCGAGCGGACCTTCGCAATGGACACGGTCGCATCGCGGCCGCCGGGCGGCGGCTCCGACAGCGGCGAGGACGGCAACCCTGCCCTTCGCCACCGTCGGAACACGGCCTAGGCGATTACCTTCTCGGCGTGGGTGGCCGCCCATTCGGCGAAGGAGGTCGCGGGCTTCCCGGTGAGTTCTGCGACGGAATGCACTGGCTCCTGGGGATTTTCGGTCATTCCCCCGAGCACGCTGTCGACGTACCAAGTGGCGGTGTCCCCCATGGTCGGTGTCAACACCTCGATGGTGCGCTCACGGGACACCTGAACGAACGGGATCTCGCGGCCTATGGCCACACCGAGTTGACGCACCAGTTCGGCCCGGGTCAGAACTTCCGGCCCCGCAAGCGAATACGACTCACCCTCATGTCCGGTCCCGAGCAGCGCCACCGCGGCCACGGCGGCGATGTCCGCCATGGCGATCGGCGCGCTCGCCCGGTCCGGATAGGGTTCGTGCACCGCGCCGATCTCCCGGATCTGCCGCGCCCATATGCGGACGTTCTCCATGAAATCGCCCGGCCACAGGTGCGTCCAGGCCAGTCCGCTCGCCTCGACCGCGGCGGTCACACCGCCCCACCAACTTTCCGGTTCTCCGGACAGATCGACCACGTGCCGGATACCGGCCTGCCGAGCCAGAGCCAGCACCTCGGTCGCGGTCTCCGGGGTCGGGGCCAGATACATCCGCTCGACGCCCGCGAACGCGGCGGGCAGGGTGTCGAGCCGCCGCAGATAGCCCTCGACCACCTCCACACCCGAAGGCAGTGCCGCCCTGGCCGGATTGTTGGTCAGCGCCCGGACATTCGTCGCCCCGCGGGCGAGCAGCTGATCGACGAGCAGCCGGCCGATATTTCCGGTGGCACCGGTGACCAGGATCGTCATCTGTTCCCCTCTCGATCGACGACCCCATCCTGCCCGGTCGATCCCGCACGGCTCCAGGCTTTCGAAACCCGGCCTGGTGGATTCCGACCCCAACGGCGCGCAACCGTTCGGCGAGACCGCCCTGCGGAAACAGTCCGGTTCGCCGGCCGGATGCCGGCGGGGCGAACTCCATGTTCTCGCCGACGTACGAGGCCGTGATCCGGCGACGTCGTCTGGACAGGTGCAGGCCACGAGGGGCTCGTTCCCCGGGCTGAGTTCACCCACGGCAACCGGTCTCAGCCGGCTTCACTCTGCAGCGTCGCGGTCGTCACCGCGCCGTACACCAGGTGCGGCACCACGTCGCTGAGCCAGTCCGCGGCCGACCACCGGCGCGGATCACTCACGCCCAGAACAGCCATCGGCGCTGCCGCGCCGACCATGGCGGCAATTCCCGTGACGACCGTGCCGACCGGTTTCGACGGACGCCAACCCAGCGAGCGGGCCGCACCGGCCGCCATGCCGACACCGACGCCGGTCACGATGCCCAGCACGGACCCGGCGGCCTGGATCCTGTTGGCGCGCTGCGGTTTCGTTCCGGGAATCGACAGATGGGCGAGGCCGGCCAGCTTCTCGACCGATTCGTCCGGCGTGCTGCTGGGGTCGCGGCCGCGCAGCAGCATGTCCACATAGGTGGTGGCGTTCAGGGCGGTCGTACCCGCCGCACCGGCCGCGGCGCCACGCAGCAACGAGGTGAGCATGGCCGGCGAGTGCCCGGGGGCCGACCGCCGAAACTCGAGAGGCCGGAAGAAGGTGCGGAATCCGGCTTCGGCGACGCAGGTCGTGGCGAGTTCGTTCGGACGCCGGGGGGCGATGCCGTCGATCACGGCACTGCCTTCGAGCACGGCCCGCGGGATCGGCGGGTGGCGCGTCCATCGACGGCTCGAGGCAATATCTTGAACCAGATTCAAAACACCGTTGACGGCGGGTTCGGCCGCCCTTAGCATCGATTACTGAATCAAATTCAAAATCTGGAGGGCTCTGGGTGGTAGGCAATCGGCGTGGTGAGGCGTCCCGGGCCGCGCTGCTGGCGGCGGGCAGGTCCGCATTCAGCAGCCGCCGCTACGAAGAGGTCTCGATCGTGGATCTGGCGCGGTCGATCGGCGTGGCGACGGGCTCGATCAGCTATCACTTCGGCGGTAAGCGCGGCTTCTACCTCGCCGTGCTCGAAGCGGCGGCCGAACAGTTCTGGGGTGATTTGCTGGCGTTGCGCGGTCCCGCGTTGGATCGGTTGAATCGCGGCATCGACCGGTTGCTCGACGAAGCCGAACAGCAACCCGCCTCCTTCGAGGCGCTGATCGCCGACGTCGCCGACGCGGAAGTGCGCAGCATCCACGATCGGCATCGAGCCCGCTTGATCGAGGCGTTGGCGGTCGAGTTGACCGGATCGAACTCCTCGCCGGTGCTGCGCACGGCGATCGTCGGGTTCGTGGCGCTCGTGGAGGGACTGGTCGTGCACTGGTTGCACACTGCCGAAATCAGCCGCGACCAGGTCAAAAGCCTCATCGTCGGCAACCTGTTCGGCGCCGGCCTGAGCGCCTTGCGCGTGGATCCCTCGATCGAACTGAGCCAACGCGCCATCGATGCCCTGCTGAGCGACGCACACGGGCTGGGCACCTTCCTCGGACACAACGGAGTGAGCAACGATGTCTGACGTTCTACCCAGCCGACCGTCGCGGATCGTGGAGACACCGCTCGCCCGGGCGGCCGCATGGCTGATCGGCCCGCGCGGCCTGCGCGACCAGGCCGCGTTGCGCCGCGAGGTCGAAGGCAAGGTCGTGGTCATCACCGGTGCGTCCTACGGGGTCGGCGAAGCCACCGCGAAGTGGTTCGCCGGGGCCGGGGCGCGGGTGGTTCTCGCCGCGCGGACGATGTCGCGGCTGCGCGAGATCGCCGACGAGATCACCGCGGCGGGCGGTGAAGCCCATCCGTATCGGTTGGATCTGACCAGCGCGGAGTCGGTGAGCGAGTTCGCCGCGTCGGTGCGCTACGACCTGGGTGAGGTCGACGTGTTGATCCACAACGCCGGTAAGTCGCTGCGCCGCTCGATCCACCTGTCCTACGACCGCCCCAAGGACATCACCGCCACGTCCGGCGCCAACTATCTGGGCCCGATGCGGCTGACGCTGGCGCTACTGCCCGGGATGCGCGCACGGGGCAGCGGCCACATCGTGAACGTGTCGACCGTGGGGATCATGTTTCCGAACGCGCCGAAATGGGGCTTCTACCTGTCGTCGAAGCTGGCGTTCGACTGGTGGATGCGCGCGGTCGGCGCCGAAGCCCGCGCGGACGGCGTCACCCTGACGACCTTCTACGCCGGGCTGCTGCACACCAGGATGAGCGCCCCGAGCCGCTGGATGCGGGTGCTGCCCGGCCAGACCCCGCAGGACGCGGCCCAGGTGCTGGCCAAGGCGGTGGTGAACAAGCCCCGCACGATGACTCCGCTCTACGGATTCCCCTCCGCGGTGTTCGCCACACTGTTCCGGATACCGCTCGAGCCGCTGGTGGAACGCATCTTCGGCCGCCTCGGCGATACGCAGGCATCGCTCGCCCGCCTCACCCCTCCCGCGGCGAAGCAGACACGGGTGGACGCGCATGCGCACTGAGTCCGG
Organism: Nocardia veterana NBRC 100344; assembly: GCF_000308855.1. GTDB lineage: Bacteria > Actinomycetota > Actinomycetes > Mycobacteriales > Mycobacteriaceae > Nocardia > Nocardia veterana. Next base: position 65,481 of record NZ_BAGM01000082.1, read on the forward strand.
ACAGAGTCTGCGTCAGTGGCTTTCGGCGCTGCCCGCCATCGCGGCCTCGGGGATGCTCGCCCCGGTCGGACCGCGCAAAGCCGTGGCGCTGGCGCGCAGCTTCCATCGCTACGGCCCCACCCCTGCGATGTTGTTGGCGGCCACCGCGATTCGCCATCCCGACAAGGTCGCGATCATCGACGACTCGGGGCAATCGACATACAGGCAACTGCAGCAGCGCGCCGAAGCGATCGCGGCCGCCTTGTTCGCTCGTTCGGCGACGCCGCCGAACTCGGTGGCCGTCATCTGCCGCAATCATCGTGGATTCGCCGAGGCGATGGCCGCCGGCGCACAGCTGGGCGCCGAGTTGATCTTCGTCAATACCGAACTGCCGCACCGGCAGTTGCAGGCGATTCTCGCCAGGCACAACCCGGACGTGCTGATCTACGACGACGAGTACGACGACGCCGTCGAGCAGGCGGGTTATCGCGGCCTGCGCGTGCTGGCCTGGTGCGAACCCGGCACCCGGCCCGCAGCATTGCCTACGCTGGACGAGCTCGCGGTTCAACACCATCCGGCGCCGCCGCGGGTGCGGCGGGCGGTGACCTTGACCCTGCTCACCTCCGGGACGACCGGTCTGGCCAAGGGCGTCCCGCGAGCGGTGAAGCCGCGCGCGATCGTGCTGCTGACCGTGACCGCGATGGCTATCGTGCGGCTGCGATCCACCGATCGGGTGCTGGTGGCGCCGCCGATGTTCCACGGGTTCGGGCTGCTCTCGCTGCTCGGCCCGCTCACTCTCGGCGCGACCGCGATCTGCCGCCGCCGATTCGACGCCGCGACCGCCCTCGACGACATCGCCCGCCATCGGGTGACCGTGGCGATGGCCGTGCCGGTGATGTGGCAGCGGATGCTCGCGCACCCCGCGCTGTGCGACACCGCCTCGGCGCGGGCGGCACTGCGCCTCGTGGTCACCGGCGCCGCGCCGATCTCGCCCACCACCGTGTCGGCCCTGATCGCCGCGTTCGGGCCGATCGTGGTCAACGGCTACGGTTCGACCGAGGCCGGACTGGTCACCATCGCCACCGCGCCCGACCTGGTCGAGGCGCCCGATACCGTCGGCCGCACCGCCCTGGGCGTCTCGGTGCGCGTCCTGCGCCGCGACCGATCGGAAGCCGCCCTCGGAGAAACCGGTGAGATCTTCGTCCGCAGCGGCCTGGAGTACACCGGCTATACGCCCGACACCACCGTGCGGGTATCGGCGAAGGAGATCGTCGACGGGCACGTCAGCACCGGCGATATGGGACACTTCGATGCCCGTCGGCGGTTGTTCATCGACGGACGCGCCGACGACATGATCGTCTCCGGTGGCGAGAACGTCTTCCCCGGCGAAGTCGAAGACCGCCTCGCGGCCCACCCCGACATCGCCGAGGCGGTCGTGATCGGCGTCCCCGACGCCGAATTCGGGCAGGTCCTGCACGCGTTCATCGTCCTCGGCGCCGACGCCGCGGTCCCCACCGAGGACGAGTTGAAGCGGCATGTTCGCGACGGACTCGAACGCTACAAGGTGCCCAAACGTTTCATCGTGCTCGACGAGATCCCGCGCAATGCCAGCGGCAAGGTGTTGCGGAACGAACTGCGCGTGCGGTCGTGACCTCTGCTCCGGAAAGGGCGAAACTCGATGGCAACCAAGCCGATTCGTGAACCGTCGATCGTGATCGTCGGCGCGGGCGTCGCCGGCATCGCGACCGCCGTGACCTTCAAGCAGGCCGGCTTCGACGATTTCGTGATCCTGGAGAAGGGTTCCGATGTCGGCGGGGTGTGGTTCTGGAACCGCTACCCCGGCTTGACCTGCGACGTGCCCTCCCAGCTCTACCAGTTCGGCTTCGCTCCCAAATCCGATTGGAGCCAAATCTGGGCCACCGGCAGCGAGATTCAGCGCTACCACGCCGACGTCGTCGACGCGTTCGGGTTGCGGGCGCACCTGCGCACCGACAGCGAAGTCACGGACGCGGTCTTCGACGGGCGCCGCTGGACGGTGACCGTCGCCGACGGCACCCGATTGAGCGCGGACTTCGTCATCGCCGCCACCGGTGTGCTCCACCACCCGTTCACCCCCGACATCCCGGGCCTGGACAGCTTCGCCGGCGCCACGGTGCACACCGCGCGGTGGGACGAGACGCTCGTCACCGAAGGCAAACGGATCGCGGTGATCGGGTCGGGATCGACGGGCGTGCAAGTGGTTTCGGCCCTCCAGCCCAGTGCGGCGAAGCTGGTCCAGTTCACTCGTACCCCGCAGTGGGTGCTCTGGGCGCCGATGGACCTGCGCCAGCCCGCCGTGGTTGCCAAGGCGCTCGCCGCGGCGCCCGCCGTACACCGCCGGCTCTACGACGTCGCGCTGTGGGCATCGGGGATTCTCGCCGACGTCGTACTGCATCCGTCGTGGCGGCGCACCGCCGTCCAGCAACTTGCGCGATGGTCGCTGCGAGCGCAGGTCGGCGACCGGGAGTTGCGGGACCGCCTGACCCCCGACTACCAACCGCTGTGCAAACGACAGGTCGTGTCCGGAACCTACTACCGGGCCATCCAGGCAGCCAACGCCCAGCTCGTGACCGACAAGATCACCGAGATCACTCCCTCCGGCATCCGCACCGCCGACGGGCGCGAGCACGATGTCGACGTCATCGTGTTCGCCACCGGTTTTCACCCGCACAACTACATGCGTCCGATGAACCTGCGGGGCCGCGACGGGCTCACCATCGACCGAGCGTGGGAGCAGGGCCCGCGCGCCTACCGCATGACCGCGATCCCGGGCTTCCCGAACCTGTTCACCGTGCTCGGGCCGAACTCGCCGACCGGGTCGATCTCATTGCAGTACTCCGCCGAACTCACCGCCCGCTACATCACCGGCTGGCTGCGCCGGTTCCGCGCCGGCGAGTTCGACACCGTCGAGGTCACCGAGGCCGCCACCCAGCGCTTCGCCGACGCAGTCGCCCGCGCGATGGGCCCGACGGTGTGGAACACCGGCTGCAACTCCTGGTACTTCACCGAGCACAACACCATCGACCTGTGGCCGTTCGACCGCGCGACGATGACGGCCATGCTCACCGAACCCGACGACCGAGACTTCGTCCTCACCCGAGCACCGGCACCCGCCGTTCCGGCAGAACCGGTCGGCTCCGAAACCGTCACCAGCACACCGGTGGACGGCTGATCGCTCCCGAATCGACCGGCACACTCGTCGCGCGTACCGCAGACAGCGGTGGAATCGGCTGTGGCCGACACCAGGAGCGGTGGCGCCCGGGACGGGGGTCGGTGGTTTGTCGGGCCACGGCGTCGTACTCGCACAGCCTGCCGCGACGACCGCACCCGCCGCCGGCGCGAACACGGAGGCCGCTCTGCTCATGTCGTCGAACGCTACCGTTCGGGCCGCGCCCCCGATCGATGCACGGGCTGCCGCCGGTCGGCGTGCGCATCGTGCCTTGTTTGCGGGTGGGTGCGACGGGTACGACGCAGCCACGTCGGCAACCGTCTGCATCGTCACCGACGCGGTGGAGAGGAGGTCTCGTGGTAGCCCTGATTTCGCAAGAGCGACGCCTCCCGCCCGCGACCGTCGAACAATCCCGGATCGTGCAGCAGGTACTGCAGGCCTGTGTGGTCGATCTCGTCGACCTGGGACTGATCGGCGCGCAGGCCCGCGTCTGCGTCCACGGCCCGGACATGCGTGCCGTGCGGGAGCAGGCCGACGAACTCGTCGCGATCGCTCGTGAGCTCGCCGAAACGGCAGCCGACCGGGCCGCCACCCTCGGCAGCTGCCCCGACGGCCGCGCCGCCACGGTGGCCGAACGGTCGAGTGCGGAACGGTTCCCGGCCGGATCGCACCCCGACGGAGATGTCGCCGAAGCGATCGCGGCGACGCTGACCGCGCTCGTCCGGCAGTTCCGCCATCGCATCGCCGTCACGGGCGCCGCGGACCCCGCCACACGCAGGCTGCTCATCGACACCACGGCCCGCCTGGAACACCTTCGGTGGATGTGGCACGCCCAATTCGCGCGTCCCACACGAGTATTGAGCGAGCGTCCACGTCCCGGAGGAGCCCCACACTCCCGGCACGATCCCGCCACCGATCCGCTCCCCCTCGCCGGCGTCCGATCGGCGTAACCAGGCCGCTGCGCCCCTACTGGTCCGCAGCTGGTCGGGAGTTCGCGACGGATCGGCATCATCTTGCACTCTCCCTGTTCGAGTGCTAAAAATTATCTGTGTCAGTTGACATAGGTTTCCTTGGTTACTTTGGAGAAGAACGAGGTAGCTGGAGGTGATGACGATGCTGATGCGCACCGACCCCTTCCGTGATCTGGACCGTCTGACCCAGCAGGTGTTCGGGACTGCGGCGCGCCCGGCGGCGATGCCGATGGATGCCTGGCGGGAGGGCGACGAGTTCCTGGTCGAGTTCGATCTGCCGGGTGTCGATCCCCAGTCGCTGGACCTCGACGTCGAACGCAATGTGGTCACCGTGCGAGCGTCGCGGCCGGAATTGGATTCGGACCGTTCCATGGTGGCGGCCGAACGCCCTCGTGGGCTGTTCCGCCGGCAGCTGTTCCTCGGCGAGAACCTCGATACCGAACGGATCCACGCCGACTACCGCGACGGTGTGCTGCGGTTGCGGATCCCGATCGCGGAGAAGGCCAAACCCCGCAAGATCGAGATCGAACGTCCGGAGCAGGAGGCCAAGGCGCTCACGTCCTGACTCCTTCCGGTCCGTATCGGAGCGCGTGCGCCGGCGGTGCCGCCGATCTGGTCGACGAGGAACTGTCCTGGCTGGATGACCGGCTACTGCTCCTCGATCCCGATGTCGAAGAACTCTTCGCCGACATTGATCGGATCCTGACCGGCACCGGCCCCCGGCCCGGCTACGCGCACCGGCCCCGCCGGCCGCATCGCCGGCCCACGCCGGGTACCGAGCGGGCGAGTCCGATGCGGCCGGCGTGGCGACCGCCGCCGAGGCAGGCCTGCCAGCGCGGACCCCCGCGGCCGGATGGCCACCACGCTTCGCAGCAGTACCAGCACCGAGGAGGTGATGCCGGTCAGCGAGTATCGACCAGGCCCTCCGCGACGACCCGGCGCGGAGCCCCACGAGCCGGCAACAGGCACCATCGACTCGCTTCGCGGCTGAGCCCGATCGAGTCGAGCGCAGCGCCACCCTCGTGGCATGCCCGGCAACCGGCTCCGCTTCTCCGAGGCGTCGCGGTGAATCTGCGGCCTGCACATGTTCTTTCCCTCGAGGGTGGGCTCGGCGCGAAACGCGCCGCGCCCACCCGCCCTCGCACGCTGCCGGACCGACTCCGGCAGCGTCGTTGTGTGCCGAGACAACTCGGTCCGCCGTTGTCGTCCGAGGAAGGAGATCCGCCTTGACAACTACCGAATCGGGCAGCGAGCTCGCTCACGCCGACCCGCATTCCCACTCCGCCACCGAGCTGCCGCGCTGGCAGCACGGCCGCGTCGACTGGTTCAACGCCGAAAAAGGCTTCGGATTCATCACTTCCGATGACGGCACGCCGGTCTTCGTCGAATACAGCGCCATCGCATCCCCCGGCTACAAGACGCTCACCGCCGGCCAGCGCGTCGTGTTCACCACCGTCGACGCGCCGAGGGGGCCCGAAGCCGCCCAAGTCGTCGCCTATCCCGTCGCCATTCCGCCCACGCACGTCCGCGCCGGCACCACCATCCACCTCCCGACCCGTACTCGTCGCCGGTCCGACTCCTCCGCACATCGACATTCGGCGGCCGCCTGAGTGCCGTCCACCCGCAGTCGGTGAGCCGGATGTCGATGCGCCGGTGTTCGGGTGCGACGGCCGGTGTCCTGGACCGGCGGTGTGGGCGCCGCGGGCCTAGTGTGTGAGCATGACAGACTCTGCTGCCCGGCGCGCAGGTGAGCGCGCCGCACAGGCGGCCGAGCGGGCCGAAGAGCTGGCCGCGCGGCAAGCGGAACTGACCGCAGGCCGTCCGGTGACGCAAAGGGACGTCGACCGGGCGGCCGAGCGGGCTCGACAGGCACTCGAGCGTGCGGAGGACGCCCACCGCGCCGCCGCGGACCGGCACGAGGCGGCAGCTCGCGCACACGAACGCGCGGCCGCGGCCCACGACAACGCTGCCGTCCACCACGGCGCTTCGGGAATCGACCGCGCCGAACTGTCCCGGCGCGCCGCCGACGTCCACCGTGCCGCGGCGGCGCAGGACCGCGAGGCCGCCCACGAACAACGGACGAAGGCGCTGCGCGAAGGCGGCGACGACACCACCGAACAGCGAAGGTGAGGCCGGTGGCTTACGCCACAGGCCGGCTGGAAATACCGCGCCGCCAGTGTCGGTTGAACTCACTGTCGACGTCCGGACAGCCCCGGGCCGCACCCTTCAGTCGCTACGAGCGACCACTCGCCGAGAGGCGCTTGTGGGACGTCGACCTCATACGAACGCCGCCGGGAACACCACCCGGCGGCGTTCTGCTGTCGGTGGCCGGCCGGGCCTTGCCGCAGGAGCCCCAGGTACGGCATACGAGCCGTGAGTCCTTCGATCGTCGCCTCGCCTCGCACGAACAGACCGGGCCGCCCACGGACCGGCGGCAGCTGCGCACCATGGGCTGATCAGGACTTTTCAGATCCGTGCCATGATGGTGCCAGAAGTACCGTGATCGTAGTTACAAGGAGTCTGCGAAGTGACGTATGCCACTCTTTCACAGCGCAGAGCGGCTCTCGAACGAGAATGGGCTCGCTGGGTGCCACAATCCGTCGGCAACGAGGCACCCCGATCGACTACGTCGGTTCGCGGTGAGGTGGCGCAATCGTGGCAGCGTTCGTTGCGGACGGTCGACCCGGCCCGGGACAGTGCACCGACCACCAGCGATGTCGAAACCCGTTGGGCGGAGTCCCCGCTGCGCCGCCCGGTCACCGAATTGTCGGATCAACTCCACAGTATCGCGCAGGACGCGGGCTACATCGCGGCCGTGACGGACGAGTCCGGAACGATCCTGTGGTCCTGCGGTGGCCCGATCATGCAGCGCCGCGCCGAGCGAGTGAACTTCTCACCGGGCGGGCGGTGGGACGAAGCCCATATGGGTACCAATGCGCTGTCGCTGGCCCTGACGACGCAACGGGCGACGACCGTCTTCTCGGCAGAACATCTGGTCGCCGCGCTCCATGGCTGGGTGTGCTACTGCGCGCCGATCCGCGGCGCCGACGGTAAGCAATTGGGTGTCCTCGACCTGTCGTCGACCTGGGACCGGTCGCATCCCCTGGCGATGGCCACCGTGCAGAGTCTGGTGAGCACCATCGAGGCACGCTTGCACAGCAGCCCGGCTTCGGCCTCCGGTGTTCAGCTGAGTTGTCTCGGCACCGCGCGCTTGGTTCGCGACGGGCGCCAGATCAAGATGCGTCCGCGGCAACTGGAAATCCTGACGTTGTTGGCGCTCGAGCCCGACGGCTTGACTCCCGAACAGCTGCACTTCGCCATCTACGGCGACCGGCCGGTCGTAACCAGCACCCTCAAAGCGGATGTATCCCATCTGCGTAAGGCCACCGGAGGCGAGATCTCCAATCGCGTGTATCGGCTGCAGACGCCACTCGGCTGCGATGCCGTGGATTTGTTGACCGCATTGAAGGCGGGCGACACCGACACCGCGGTGCGCCTGTACCGTGGGCCTTTGCTTCCCGGTTCCGAAACCCCGGGCATCGTGCAGTGGCGGGAGTACCTCGAGGTCGGAATGCGGACGGCGGTGTTGACCAGTCCCGATCCCGAGCATGCGCTGCTCTACGGAGAACGGGCGATCGACGACATCGAGATTCACGAGCATGCGCTGCGTTCGCTCCCACCGCACGACTCCCGCCGGGCGATCGCAACGGCCCGCCTGCACAGCGCCCTGCGCGGCTGAGTCTCGATCAAACCTTTCGCCAACCCACGCGGTGCACAGTGGCTGCTGTCACAACGAATCCGTCAGGGAGCGAACATGATCTACGCGAAGCCCGGGACGAGCGGCAGTATTGTCGACTTCGCCGGCCGCTACGACAACTTCATCGGTGGCGAGTGGAAGGCACCGGTGGAAGGCCGCTATTTCGAGAATCCGTCGCCGGTGGACGGGGAGACCTTTTGTGAGGTGGCGCGGTCGTCGGCCGCGGATGTGGAGTTGGCGTTGGATGCCGCGCACGGTGCCGCCGATGT
>NZ_BAGM01000081.1 GCF_000308855.1 Nocardia veterana NBRC 100344
ATCCGCACTCGCGCCCGCAGGCCGCGACGGGTCGGCATCGGGTCCCCACAGCGGATCGCCGCCAGTTCCCGGATCTCCGGATCACCGGCGGTCGCCAGCGTCCGCATCGCCCGCGCCGCGGCGCCGTCGGCGGGCAGACCCGTACGGGCGTACCAGAGATCGAGCGCATCGGCGATCCGTGCCGCGACCGTGATGTCCAGCTCGATGCCGTGGTCGACCTCGGCGCAGGCCTGCAGCAGCCGGGTCAGCCGATCCGCCGACGCGGCGAACCAGCGGTCGGCGCCGGCGCCGAGCCGGTCGGAGTCCAGGGCTACCGCCCAACGGCCCGCGCGATCGGCGTAGTGGGCCACCAGAGCCGGCAGCGCGGCGCGCCACTGCGGTGTCCGGCGGACCTCCTCGAGCGGCGGTCGCTCGTGCGGGTGGACGACGGCGAATCGGTCGTGGTCGCGATGTCGCAGGATATCGTGCGCCGCCAGCCGCGTGAGCAGGTCGCTCGCATTGCCGGGCGCCGCCGTCCGATCGCCGGGCAGGACGGTCGCACTGCCGAGCATCGCCGACACCATGTCGTAGAGCGCCGCCGACTCGTACTCGTCGAAGGGCAGGGCGCACAGCACGGCAACCACCGGCAGGTCGCCCGGGTCCAAGGGACGGGTCGCGCTCGGGACTCTGGCCGGCGGCGCCGCGACGGTGCGGCCGACCACCTCGGGCGGTTGCACCAGATCGGCGGTCAAGTCCAGTTCTCGCCGGATCCGCGCCCCCTCGCGCATATCCATGGTCTTGCGCCACACCACATACAGCGCGGCGGCCAGCACGACCGCCACCGCCACCCAGCGCAACACCCCGGCCAGCGAGTTCAGCAGCGGGCTCTGGCCGACCGAGCCCTCCAGCAGTTTCGCGATCACCTCGAGCAGCAGGGAGGACGACACCACCCATGCCGCACCCAGAAAGCCTTGCCAGACAGACGATTTCGGAGTGGCGATCAACGAGGCGACGGATTCGTGTTCGGCCCGGCGCCGGGACTGCTCGCTCATCGTACGAACCCGCCGGTCAGGCCGGGCACCAGAAACCGGCGCCAGGTCGCCAGCAGCACCAGCATCGGCGGCAGCGTGGACAGCAACGCACCGGCCGCGAGGTGGGCGGCGTTCTCCCGGAACTGACGGGCGTCACCCCACAGCAGCAGTGACCACGGACTGATGTCGGCGCCACTGACCATCAGGCCGACGAAGAAGTCGTTCCACACCTGCACGAGTTCGAGCACCGCCACCGCGCCCATCGCCGGCCATGCGGTGGTCACGACACGACCGAGCACCGTCCACGGCTTCGCCAGTCCGTGCAGGGCATCGGCGGCGGGGGTGTCCGAGGGCGCCAGCAGCGCGCCGCGCAGGACGAGGATCGCGATGGGCAGCCCGATCGCGGCGTGCACCACGATCAGCGACGAGAACGACGTACCGGTCAGACCGAAGGTTTCGATGACCCGCCGAATGGGGCCCACGTACAGCTGTGCGGGCAGCACCGTGAAGATCACCGTCACCGCCACCGCGATCCGCGAACGCACCGCATCCGCGGGGACGGCCGCGAGTTGATGCGCCACCGGCAACGCGGCCCCGAGCACCAGAACGGTCGCCCAGAGCGCCACCCAACCGGTATCGGCCATGGCGCGCAACAACTCTCGGTGCCGCCATACCGAATCGGCGCCGGTGAACGCCGGGCCGTCCGCGCCCGCCCACCCGAACGCGGCGAGCACCAGCAGCGGTCCCAGCGACAGCAGCGCGGCCACGATCACCCGCAGCCGGCTACGCGCATCTCGCTGCCGGCGCATCGGTTCGGCAGCCGGTCGGCGCATCCAGCCGACGCGGTGACGCCGCACTTTCGTCTGCATGATCCACGCCGCGAATCCGACCAGTACCGCCAACGGCAGCGAATAGGCCGCCGCCACACCGGGATCGGTGTCCGGATCGCTCGCCAGCCGCCACCAGTGCACGGTCACCGAGTCCAGCGAATACTGCAGCGATCCGGGCACGGACACCAGAATGATGTCGAAGATGCGGGCCGCGGCGACGGCGACCACCAGCCCGAGGATCAGGAAGACCGGCCGGACCAGCTCGAACAACCGTGCCCGCGTGTGGCCCGGGCCCCGCGCATCCTCCAGATAGCCGCGCCGCACCGGGTCGGCCTCGATCGCGGCGATAGCCGCCCGGAACAGCACGAACAACGCCCCGAGCCAGCACCAGACGAAAGCGGCGAACAGCGTCGCGGTCAACCAGATCCGCAGCCCGGTGACTCCGGGCAGCGGCGATGCGACGCCGGGAGCGCCCGCCGACAACCGGAATGCCAGTCCGGCAACGAAGGACGAGACCCCGAAGGGCAGGATCAACGGCTGCCACGGCCACCAGCCGCGCCGGCTGCGCCAGGCCAGTTCCAGAGCCACCACCAGCAGCGCCGGCGCACACAGCACCCACAGCAGGGTGCGCAGGTAGGCACCACGCCCGGCCGGCCCCAGTTCGCCGCCGATCCCCACGACCGTCACCGCGAGCGCGACGATCAGCACCGCCCACCATCCGGTTCGCCGGCGCAGCCGTCGCAGCCGAGGGCCGGGACCGGGCCGGAACACCATGTCGCGCAGCCGCTTCCGAATCGACGCGCGCCGCCCGCGGACCACCGCGGACACCAGGTCACGGGCCGCGGCGTCCCCGCGCCACAGCGCGGTGGCCGCGCCGACCAGCACCACCAGCAGCGAACACCACAGCACCATCTCCCCGCGAGCGCGCGCGGCGGTCCACACCGTCGTCGCGGCCGGGCCCACGAGCAGAACCAGGAACAGCAGCAGTGCGGGCAGCTGCGCCGGCCACATCGCCCACCGGCGCGGGTGGCGGCCGGGGATGACCGGGCCGGCGATCCGCGCCGGCGCCAGTTCGAGGTCCAGGCCGTGGGCGTGGATCCGGCCGGAGGTCACCGCGTTCTCCGTTCGAATTCGTTCAGCGCGTGCACCGCTCGGTCCACCGCGGCGTCGATCCGGTCACCGTTCCCGTCACCGACCGTGACGAGCAGATCGGTCAGCACCCGCCACAGCCCGTCCCGGCGTCCGGCGGCCCCGATGAGATCGGCGAAATCGAACGCCGACCACGAATGCAGTTCGGCGGCAACCGGATCGAGCATCGGCGCGTGGTCGGGAACCGTGCGTGGGCTGGGCGCGAGAAAGCCGCCGTAGTCGCCGATCCAGCCGGAGACGGCGGCCGGGGCGGTCAGGGCGCTGATCACCGGAACGGGGTCGTGGGCGCCGGCCGAGGTCGCGACGATCACATCCGCGCCCCCGATCGCCGGGCGCGCCCCGCCGCGCCGGGTCGCCGGAAAGGGCATCACCCCGACCGCGTCCGCCGGCCGGCCCGCCCGGCGCAGGCAACTGCGGACGATCGGTTCCGCGAAATCGGGTGCCACCACCATCGCCGCGGAGCGGTGTTCGAACACCTCGCGTACCGCATCCGGGAACTGGCGGGTCAGCGCGGCCGCCACGCCGCCGGGAAAGGTTCCGCGCGGCGACCACAGTGCGGCCAGACGGCGCAGAGCGGCCCGCACCCCCGCGCGGTCCCACTCGCGCGGTGCGCCGGCGCGGGTCAGCTCCCGATAATCCGCGGGTGCTTCGCCGTACAGGATATTGCCGAACAGATCGGCGAGCACCCAGCCGTCGGCCGCACCCAGCGCCAGCGGGCTGCGCGTCGTCGCCGCGCCCACCCGCTGGGGCCACTGCTCGACGGTCCACTCCCGCGGATCGTCGCGCGGAGCCGAGCCGCCGAAGGCATAGCGGTCGTACCACACCAGCGATTTCACCGCGGCCTTGAACGGAATACCGTAGGGAACGCCGTCTTTCCACAGCAGCGGCCGCCACCGGTCCGGGTATCGCGGGCCGGCCGCATCTTCCCAGAGAGTGCGCGGCAGCTCGCGCAAGGCCCCGCCCGCCAGTTCGCGGATCCGGCCCACCTCGGGCAGCATCACCAGTTCCGGCGCCGAACGCCCGCGAGCCAGCAGCGCGGTGTCGATATCGTCGCCCAACGGCAGCACCGCCACGGTCTCCCCCAGCCCGGCATCGGCCAGGACGCGGCGGAAGGCGCTCAGCTCGGATCCGCTCCAGGGCACCGCGATCCGGATGGACGCGGAACGCCCGAACAGCACGCCCGGCGCACAGCCGCCCAGCACCGGCGCCAGCGCGGCGGCCCGCAGAGCCGTCCGTCGTGTCGCCATCGCCACCCCCATGTGCCGAGTTCCGGTGCCGCGCACCGAAACCGCAATGCCGGCCCGCGCTGTCGCGGACCGGCATTGCGATCATCGCTGCGAACGGGTTACCCCGTCAACGCCCCGGGTATTCCGGCGGCTGCCACGGCCGGGCCTGGTCGGGCCGCGGAACCTGTTGCGGCTGTTGCGGTGCCGGCGAGGGCGGAATCGGCGCGCTCTGCGGCGGCAGATGCCGGGGCTGATTCGGCGCGACCAGCGGCGAGTCGACCGGAGTCGCGGCCGCCGCCTCCGCGGCCCGGACCGCACGCTCGGCAGCCGGATCGGTTTTGATGTCGAACCAGTCGGCGACCTCGTCCGAATCGTCTTCGGGCGCGGAGGCGCCGTCACCGTCGGCGGGCGGCTCGTACCGGAACACGCCGTCCTCGCCCTGAGTGCCGAAATTGCGGGCGAACCCCTCCAGCGCCTTCCCGAAATCGCTGGGCACCAGCCACACCTTGTTGGCGTCGCCCTTGGCCACCAGCGGCAGGGTCTGCATGTACTGGTAGGCCAGCAGTTCCGGGGTCGGCTTACCGGATTTGATTGCCGCGAAGACCTTTTCGATCGCTTTCGCCTGGCCTTGCGCCTGCAGGTAGGCCGCCGCGCGCTCACCCTGGGCCCGCAGGATCCGGCTCTGCCGCTCACCCTCGGCCGACAGGATCGCCGACTGCTTGGAACCTTCTGCCGCCAGGATCTGGGACTGCTTCGCACCCTCGGCGGTCTTGATCTGGGCCTCGCGGTTACCTTCGGCGGTGAGGATCATCGCCCGCTTCTCCCGGTCCGCCTTCATCTGCTTCTCCATCGATTCCTGGATCGACGGCGGCGGATCGATGGCCTTCAGCTCCACTCGCGCGACCCGCAGGCCCCAGCGCCCGGTCGCCTCGTCGAGCACACCGCGCAGCTGCGAGTTGATCTGGTCGCGGGAGGTCAGTGTCTCTTCCAGCGTCATACCACCGACCACATTGCGCAGTGTGGTGATCGTCAGCTGCTCGACCGCGGCGATGTAGTTGCTGATCTCGTAGACGGCCGCCTGCGGGCTGGTGACCTGGAAGTAGACGACGGAGTCGATCTGTACGGTCAGGTTGTCCTGGGTGATCACCGGCTGCGGCGGAAAGGAGACGACCCGTTCGCGCAGGTCGACCTTCGCTCGGATCCGGTCGGCGAAAGGCACCAGAAATGTCAGCTGCCCCGACACGGTGCGCGAATATCTGCCGAGCCGTTCGATCACCGCGGCCTCGGCCTGCGGGACCAACGCGATCGATTTGAAGACCACCACCGCGACCAGCACCACGATAACGATCGCGACGATCAGTACAGCCATTACGGCCCCTTCCAGACGACGGCGTGCGCGCCGTCGATCTTCATGACGTAGACGGTCTCACCCTCGGCATATTCCTCGGCCGGATCGAACGGGCGTGCACTCCACACCTCGCCACCGATCTTCACCTGACCGCTGTTCTCGTTCACCGGTTCGAGCACCCGCGCCGTCTTCCCCGGCAGCGCGTCGACATTGGTCGGCGTGGGCGGAGGAGTTGCGAAGCGGCGCAACAACATCGGACGAACCAGCAACAGCAGCGCGAGCGCCGAGATGCCGAAGACCACGGCGTCGACCACCACCGACGTCTGGGCGATCCCGGCCACCCCGGCCGTGACCAGCGCCGCTCCGCCCAACATGAGCAGCGTGAAGTCACCGGTGAGCATCTCGGCTGCGGCGAGCAGAATTCCCGCGACCAGCCATACGATTGCGGCCACGAGTCAACCGTACCGTGCCTGTCCGTTTTTCCGCGCGTTTAAGCGGGACGAGTCGAGCGGCCCGGCGCCGGTCAGCGGTCCAGATCGCCTGGGCGCGTGGCGTGATCCGGTGTTCGCGGCGCCGGCCCGGTGCCGAGCCTCCCACCAAAGGACAAGCGAAGCAGGTAGTTTCGGCCCGGTGAGTACCCGCGACTACGGCGATATCTATTCCGGACATGCTCGAACCCGCAAGCGCGCGGTACCGCAGGTGATCGCGGAACGCGATCTGGTCGCCGAGGACGCGGCCACCGGATTCTGCGGTGCCGTCGTCGGTTTCGAGCGCACCTACGACGGCGACTTCGTCAAACTCGAGGACCGCCGCGGCCGGGTCCGGCTGTTCGCCCTACGCGAGGCGGCCTTCCTCATCGATGGGCAACCGGTGACCCTGGTCCGGCCGAAGCCGACCGCTCCGGCCCGCCCGTCCCGGTCGGCGTCCGGCTCGACCCGGGTGGAGGGCCTGCGCGCACGGGTCGCGCGCGGCAGCCGGATCTGGGTGGAGGGCGTACACGACGCGGCGCTGGTGGAGCGAGTCTGGGGCCACGATCTGCGGGTCGAAGGCGTCGTCGTGGAACAGCTCGAAGGTCTCGATCACCTGGCCGAACGGCTCGCCGACTTCGCGCCCGAACCCGGCTGGCGGGTGGGCGTACTCGTCGACCACCTGGTCACCGGATCCAAGGAGACCACGCTGACCACCGGCCTGGGCCCGCACGTTCTGGTCACCGGCCACCCCTATATCGACATCTGGCAGGCGGTGCGTCCGCAGGCGGTCGGCATCGACGCGTGGCCGCAGGTGCCCCGGGGCGAGGACTGGAAGACGGGGGTGTGCCGACGTCTCGGGTGGGGAACGCCCGCCGACGGCTGGCGGCGGGTCTACAACGCCGTCGACAGCTTCCGCGATCTCGAAGCACCGCTGCTGGGCGCCGTGGAACAACTGATCGACTTCGTCACCGAACCCTGATCGACCGCCGGCCCCGCACCCCGGCGACACGGGATGTTTGGGACGGTTCGGACGCGGCATTCCGAGGTCAAGGATTGACAGGGAAAGGAATTGCCATGTTCGTCATCCTCGGACTCGTCATCCTCATCGCGGCCGTGGTCGTCGGCGTCGTCGGCGTCGTCGCCAACAGCGGGAGCAGCCACGCCCTGAACAGTGACTTCTCGATCTTCGGCTATCACGTCACCGGCTCGACCGGGGCATTGTTCCTGGCCGGCATCGTCGTCGGCGCGGTCGGGATCGCGGGGCTCAGCCTGTTGCTGGCGGGCGCGCGCCGGACCTCGCGTCGGGCGAGTGCGGCTCGCCAGGAACTGAAGGCCCGCCAGGACTCCCCCATCTACTACGGTCCCGACGCAACGGCCGAGGCCCCGCGCGGCACCACCGTGCCGGCCACCGGCGCCCCGGCCGCTCCGCCCAAGCGGGGTCTGGGCAAGGTGTTCGGACGGGGGAAGACCGTCCATCAAGCCTGAGGCTGCCCGGGCAGGTGCGCCACAGATCTTCCGACGGTGGCGTGATGTCGAATAGCCAGTAGTCGGCAACTGGCGCTGTCACCGGGTGCCAGTTGTCGACCATGCTGGCCGCATGCTGCTACGCCGCCTCTGCGCGCTCTACTTCGGCTTGGGGTTGTACGGATTCTCGATGGCGCTGATGGTGCGCGCGGCTCTCGGGCTCGACCCGTGGGACGTTTTTCACCAGGGCGTGGCAGCGCATGCCCCGCTCAGCTTCGGAGCGGTGACAGCGGCCACGGGCGTCGCGGTGCTCCTGGCGTGGATTCCGCTGCGCCAACGCCCGGGTCTGGGCACGATCAGCAATGTCGTCGTGATCGCGCTGTCGGTCGACGCCGGATTATGGCTGCTGCCGCCGGTTCGGCAGGCGCTGGTGCAGGTGGCGGCGATGATCGCCGCAGTGGCACTCAACGCCGTGGCGACGGTGCTCTACATCGGCGCCGGAATGGGCCCCGGGCCGCGCGACGGTCTGATGACGGGCCTGGTCCGCCGCACCGGACACCCCGTGTGGGCGATCCGGACCGGCATCGAGGTGACCGTCCTGACCGTCGGCTGGCTGCTCGGTGGGAGCGTCGGTATCGGCACCCTGGTCTACGCATTCGGCATCGGACCGCTGATCCACCTGCTGATTCCGGTTGCCCGACGCTGCTTGCCCGGCTTTCCGACGGCCGGACAACCGGCGAATACCACTGCCGCGCAGCAGCTTCCGGTGGCCGCGGACTCGACGCCGGATGCGCGCGTCGGACCGTAGTCGCGGTCGGATAGCGATGATCGCTCGGATCCGGCGATCGGGCCGGGCACCCGCCGGCGCGCGGACTTGCTGCATGATGCTCGGCGCGGTGCCGCCCTCGGCCGGTCCGGCGCCGGCCGGCGGTCGCGCGGGACAGGAACTTGCCCGCCGTTGGCTCACCTGCGCCACGGAGGTTCGACTCCGCGATTATGCTCGATCACATGTGTTCTCCCAGTGCCACGCTGACGGTGTGGGCGGGCTCGTGGCTGGCCGGCCGCAGCGCACCCGACGACGTGCTGGACGCGCTGCGCGCCTGGTCGCCCCAGCACAGCGTGGCTGCCGGCGACCCGGTCACCGGCGGCCGGACCGGGCTGCCCTGGCCCAGCGCGGAGCCGCTGGAGGCCGGCACCGGGATCATGATGCTGCTCAAGGTCATTCGCGAAGCGATGGCCGAACCGGGTGCCCAACTGCGGCTCGTTCTCCCGGTGCCCGGCGATGCTCGCGGCTTGCCGGTGGGGACCGAATTCGCCACCGCCGCAATGGATGCCGAGGAGGGTGTGATCGCCGGCGTGCCCGGCGGGGAAGGTGTGGCGCTGGTTCCGCAATGGACCGACGAGGAAGCGTTGCAGTGGACGGTCTTCCATACCGCGGTGCCGGTCCCGACCCCGGACATGTCCCTCGGCGAGGCCGAGTACACGATGCGAGAGGCGGTGCGGGAGGCGGCCGAGGCGCTCATGCGGCTGCACACCACGGCCGTCGGCGACGGGGACGACGATCCGCGCGAAATGATCGAGGCCGAACTCGCCGACTGCTCGCGTCACATCTACCCCGATTCCGCGCCGCTGCGCGCCCGGCGCATTCTCGATTCCGCCGACCATGTGGCCGCCATTCTGACCGTCGCGCAGCAGACGGCGCCGTCGTCACCGAGTTCGGCCAGCGCGGTGCAGGCGCAGGAGACCCTGCTTCGGCCGTTGTGGAACGCGCTGCGCGCCGCCCGCCTGGCCGCGGTGAACGCCGCGGCCGGATCACGCTAGGCGTCGGCCAGCGCCAGCTCGTAGTCGTTGTAGCGTCCGCAGATCCGCATCCCGATCCGGGCCAGCGCCGTCCGCAACTCCTCGTCGTCGAATTCGAAGACGCGCAGCGTGGCGATCTCGGGCATGACCTCGCGCAGTTCGTCGACCACCGCGCCGAACACCGCGGCGAGCAGTTCGCCGTCGGCTTCTCGATGCGGGAACCCCTCCTCAGCACTGATGTAGGCCTCGGTGGCGCCGAGGAAGGCGGTCACCGTGGCCACCGGTTCGGTCTTCGACCGCGCCGACAGCACGGTGGTGATCAGCACCCGGCCGGGCGGATCCGCCGACTCCGCGACGGTATGCACCAGCCGGCCCAGCGATGCGGTCCGGGCCGGATCGGCCGTGCGCAGATCCAGCTCCCACAGCCGCGCGTATTCGTCCACACGCCGGGCCCCGAGCGCGGCCGCGGCCCGGCCCGAGGGCCCGATATCGGTGCCCTGCCAGCGCAGCACTCGGTATCCGGCGGCACCGGCGCGGCGCGCCGCCTCGGCGGTCAGCCGGCAGACCAGATCCGTTTCGGCCGCGTGCGGGGCCGATTCGTCGGCGCGGCCCAGCTGGAGCGAATGCACCAGCCGCTGCGCCGACACCGCCTGGACCCAGGCCTCGCCGAGTCCGGCGTCGCGCAGTTCGGCCCAGCCGAGCAGTTCCCCGCCACCGCGCGCGGCGATCACACCCAGCAGATCGGCCGTGCCGTCGGCCACGGAGATGTCTTCGAGCAGGGGCAAGCCGGTGCGGCCCGCCAGCTCGGCGGCCAGCCGCAGACCCGTTCCCGGGTGCTGGTCCCACTCCAGCGCGATGTCCACCTCCGCACAATAGCGGTGAATTAGCTGATCGCAGGGCAGTTGCCGCCGGAAAAGATCACCGCCGTCGACAGCGGCTCACTGCTCGCGGAGCATCCCCGCCGCGGTATCCCGTTGCGGTGAATCCGGGGCGGCTCGGCATCGTCATACGGTAGAACTTTCGACGAGCCGACAACACAGCATCGAGGTCGTCATGCAGATATCTCCGCGCCGGGCGGTCGGCACGGCCGCCGCCGCGATCGCCGTCCTCCTCGGCCAGGCCACGGCCGCGCACGCGGTGGCCGGCGGCTCCCCCGCCGATGCCGCCGACTATCCCTGGCTGGCCGCCATCGGCAGCCCGGCCTTCGCTACCCGGCCGGGCGGCCAGTTCTGCGCCGGCACGCTGATCGCCCCCGACCGCGTGCTCACCGCCGCACATTGCGGCCTGGTCGCGCGCGCCCTGCCCGGAACGACGGTCACTTTCGGCCGCACCGACACGGCCGGCGGAGGCGGTCTCACGGTCGGTATCGCCGACGTGCGGATCCATCCGAAGTTCCGGGTGGGGTTGTTCGGCACCGACCTCACCTACCACCACGATGTCGCGGTGCTCGTCCTCACCGCCCCGGTCCAGCTACCCACCGTGGAACTCGCTGCCCCACGGGGGGATTCGGCCACGATCGTCGGGTGGGGCGCCACCTCCGAGGGTGACGACTCCAACACCGCGCTGCGCGCCGCATCGGTACCGCTGGTGTCGGATGCCGACTGCGCCGCGGCCTACGGCGTCGAATTCGATCCGGCGGAGGCGGTGTGCGCGGGCTCGCCCGACGCCGACACCGGTGAATTCGACAGCGGCGGACCGCTACTGGTGAACGGCAAACTCGCCGGAATCACCTCCTGGGGCAAGGGCGTAGGTGAACCCGGGTTCCCGGGTGTCTATGCCCGGGTGCCGGCGCTCGATTTCTGATACCGGTCCGATCGTTCCCGGGCGACCGGGCGGAAGGAGTCCGGATCCGCGGCCGCCCAGTCGGCACGCCAACTCGCCGGCGGACGGTCGAGCAGCTGCCCCGGCGCGAGCCATTCGTACAGTTCGGCATACGAGCGAATCTCGGTGGGCGAGACCTTCTTCCGCAACATCCCGGTATCCGGGTCGGCGGGTTCGCAGACGCCCATCGACGCCATCAGCTGAACCGCGTGCCGCACCGTGGCGCGCTGATACCGCTCCACCCGTTCCGCCTTGTCGGCGACGTCGAGAGCACGGGCGCGGCGCGGATCCTGGGTGGCGACGCCGACCGGGCACTGATTGGTGTGGCATCGCTGGGATCGAACGCATCCGGCGGGTCACCATCATCGCCCGCGGCACCCGTCGTTCATACCGGCGACATACCCACTCGGCGGCAGTTACTTTCGGCGGCGTACAGGTTCACAGCATTCGGGCGCGCAGATCGCGCCGTCGCGGGTGCAGCCGTAGCCCGGTACCGTTCCCAGCCGGCGGGCCGCGATGCCCGCCAGATGCTCGGCCACCAGTTCGGCGACCATGCGGGCGAAGCGCGGATCCGGACCCGGGGTCGCGGCCCGCGCGAAGGACATCCCCAGTTCGGCGGCCTTCGCCGCGGCTTCGTTGTCGAGGTCCCAGACCACCTCGAGATGATCGGAGACGAAGCCGACCGGGCAGACCACCACCGCGTCGACACCGCGTCCGGCCAGCGCCTCGAGGTGGTCGACGATATCGGGCTCGAGCCACGGCACCTGCGGCGGGCCCGAGCGCGATTGCCACACCACATCGAACTCGTCGAAACCCGTTGCCGCCGCGCACAATCGCGCCGCCTCGGCCACCTGCCGGCTGTACAGGCGCCCACCGTCGGCGGGCGGGCCCGCTGCCGCATCGGCGGCGACCGGAATCGAATGCGCGGTGAACACCAGGCGCGCCCGCTCCCGGGCGTCGGCCGGCAATCGGTCGACCGCCGCCTGGATGGCGTCGGCGAACGATTCGATCAGCAGCGGATGATCGAAGTACTGGCGCAGCTTGGTCAACCGCGGCGCGTCGGACACGGCCGCGCGGGCGCGTTCGATGTCCTCGTCGTACTGCCGGCAGCCCGAGTAGCCGCCCCACGCCGAGGTGGGAAACACCAGCGCGTCGGCGATTCCGTCGGCACGCATGGCCGCGACGGTGTCCTCGACCATGGGATGCCAGTTGCGGTTGCCGAAGTACACCGGCAGATCGATTCCGCGGGTGGCGAATTCGGTCTCGATGGCGGTGATCAGTTCGCGATTGAGCGCGTTGATCGGCGAGACGCCGCCGAAGTGCAGATAGTGCTGGGCGACCTCGGCGAGGCGTTCGGGGGGCACGCCCCGGCCCCGGGTGACGTTCTCCAGGAACGGCATCACGTCCTCGGGGCGTTCGGGACCGCCGAAGGACAGCAGGAGCAGTGCGTCGACGGTCCCGGTCACGGCTGATTACCTCCGGGGCTCAGTTGGCCGACCAGTTCTCCGGGAACCAGGTGTTGTGGCTGGCTCCGCCGTCGACGTAGATGATCGAGCCGGTGGTGCCGGGCAGCCAGTCCGAGAGCAAGGCGACGATCGACTTGGCGACCACGGTCGGGTCGTCGACATCCCAGCCGATCGGCGAGGCGCCGTCCCAGTAGGTGTTGAGCATGTTCAGCTGCTTGGCGTCATCGGTCGCGGTGCCCGCGATCGCCTTCGCCGCGAGGGTCTTGATCGGGCCGGCGGCGACCAGGTTGGAGCGCACGCGCTTGGCCTCGCCCACCTCGCGCGCCACATACCGGTTCACCGACTCCAGCGCGGCCTTGGCCACGCCCATCCAGTTGTAGTACGGCATGGCGGTGCGGGGATCGAAGTCCATGCCCACCAGGGAGCCGCCCTCGTTCATGACGGGCAGGACCGCCCGCGCCAGCGAGGCGTAGCTCCACGCGGAGATCTCGAACGCTTTGGCGGCGTCGGCGCCCGGACCGTCGAGGAACGGCAGCGCCTCGGGGCCCATCAGCGTGCGGGGCGCGAACGCGATCGAGTGCAGAACGCCGTCAAGGCCCTCGGGCGCGAGTTCGCGCACCTTGTCGGCGAGGACCGCGAGGTCCTCCTCGTTGGTGACGTCGAGGCCGATCGCCGGCGGCACTTCCTGCGGCAGCCGCTTGGCGATGCGGTCGATCAGGCGCAGTCGCTCCGGGGTACCGGTGATGATGACCTTGGCGCCCTGTTCCTGGGCCACCTTGGCCGCGTGGAAGGCAATCGACGAATCGGTGATGATACCGGTGATCAGGACGGTTTTTCCGGCCAGGATTCCGCTCATGGGTGGTGAATTCTCCTCGGGAAACTCGGGGTGAGTGGCGACCGGGCGGGTCAGTGACCCATGCCCATACCGCCGTCGACCGGCAGGATCGCCCCGCTGATGTAGGACGCGTCGTCGGAGGCCAGGAAGCTGATCGCCGCGGCGACCTCGTCGGGCTGACCGATGCGGCCGGCCGGAATCAGCTTCTGCGCCATCTCGCGCATGTCCTCGGTCATCTCTTCCCGCGTCATGTCGGTGTCGATGAAGCCCGGGGCCACCACGTTGGCGGTGATGTTGCGGGAGCCGATCTCGCGCGTGATCGCGCGGGCCATACCGACCAGGCCGGCCTTGGCCGCGGCGTAGTTCACCTGACCCGGGCCACCCATCTGGCCCACGACCGAGCCAAGGAAGATGATCCGCCCGAAGCGCGCCCGCAGCATCGCCCGGTTGGCGCGCTTGGCGCAGCGCCACGCGCCGGTCAGGTTGGCGTCGATGACCCGGGTGAACTGGTCTTCGCTCATCCGCATCAGCAGGGTGTTGTCCACGATGCCGGCATTGGCCACCAGCACCTCGACCGCACCCTGTTTCGCCTCGACCTCGGCGAACGCCTGGTCGATCGAATCCGAGTCCGTCACATCGCATTTCACGCCCAGGAGCCCCTCCGGCGCGCCCGATCCGCGATGGGTGACGGCCACCTTGTGCCCGTCGGCGGCCAGCCGCTGCGCGACCGCGAGACCGATACCGCGGTTTCCACCGGTCACCAGGACCGACCGGGAAGTGAAGTTCGACATGAATGTCAACCTATCTGTTCGAGTTCGACTGTCGTGGCCGGGTTGCGCGGTACCCGTTATGGCAGGCGTTGACGATAGACCAAACCGCCCACAACGCCCGCAGCGGTTATCAGCAGACCCAGCAGCAACCACGGCCGGCTGGCATCACCCATCTGCATCTCGTAACCGATCTGCTTGTCCAAGGTGTCGTAGACGGCGCTGAGTTCTTCCAGCGTGGACGCGGTGTAGAAGTCGCCGCCGGAGATCTTGGCGATCTCGCGCAGGGAGTCGTCGTCGACCGGCACGCGGACGCGTTGAGACCCCTTGCCGTCCTGATCCGGAATCTCCACCGATCCCCAGGTCGTGCCGAAGGAGATGGTCGAGACCGGGATGCCCTTCTGTTTGGCCACCCGGGCCGCGACGAAGCCGTGCCGGGGGTTGTCGACATCCTTGTCGTCGGGCACGGTCTGCTTACCGTCGGACATCAGCACGATCCGGGCCGGCGGCGGGGTTTGCGCCCCGCCCAGCACCGAGGCGAGCGTATCGATGGCCTGCAGGGCGCTGTAGATCCCCTCACCGGTGGCCGTGCGTTCGGCCAGCTTCATATTGTTGATCGCGGCCTTCGTGGCCTCGCGGTTGGTCGTCGGCGAGACCTGGACCGATGCCGTTCCAGCGAACGTGACCAACCCCAGATTGATGCCGGGGGTGAGTCCGTCGACGAAATCCGTGGCGGCCTTCTTCGCGACCTGCAGCCGCGACGGCGGCACGTCGGTGGCCTCCATCGACAGCGACACGTCGATCACCAGCATCACGGTGGCCCGGTTGCGTGGCACCTTCTTCGCCGCCTGCGGGCCCGCGGCGGCCACGGTGAGCAGCACCAGGCCCACCAGCATCAGCGCGACCGGCGCGTGCCGCCACGCGCTGGGCCGTTTCGGCGCCACCTGCTCGAGGGTCTCCATATTGGAGAACCGCAGCATGTGCCGTTTGCGCCGCCGCTGCACCACCACGTAGAGCAGGGCGATCGCCGCGACGACGATGAGGAAGGCCAGCCAGATTGCGGAGGTGAAATGCGAAATACTCACTGTCGGGGTACCCGCCCGGTCGGGGCGCCGAAGGTGTGGCGCCGAGTGGACACGAAGCGGACCACGTCGGCGATCCAGTCACGATCGGTGCGCAGGGTCATCACCGGGGCACCGCAGCTGCGCAGCGCCGCCTCGACCTGTTCGCGATGCTGCTGAGCGGCACGGCCGAAATCGGCACGCAGCGTGGGGGTGACGGTGAATTCGCGGGTGCGGCCGGTTTCGGGATCGTGGAGCACCACGTCGCCGACAT
The DNA here is from genome assembly GCF_000308855.1 of Nocardia veterana NBRC 100344. GTDB lineage: Bacteria > Actinomycetota > Actinomycetes > Mycobacteriales > Mycobacteriaceae > Nocardia > Nocardia veterana. Next base: position 15,522 of record NZ_BAGM01000081.1, read on the forward strand.
CGGGCAGATCCAGATCCAGCGGATCCAGGATCTCCACACCGAGCAGATCGTGCCGGCCGGAGATCGCACGCAGCGAACGCTGCCAATCGATCTCGCCGAGGAAGTCCGAAATGACAACGGCCAGACCGCGTTTGCGCTGTGGCCGGCGCAGCGACTCGATGGCGCCGCGCAGATCGCCGCGCACGCCGTCGCTCGCATGGGGTGTGGTCGCGATGCGCCGCAGCAGCGACTGGGCGTGCACGCGGCCGCTGCGCGCCGGAATCCGGTACAGCCGTTCACCGTTGGCGACGACCGCACCGACCCGGTTACCACCGCCACTGGTCAGATGGGTGACGGCTGCGGCCGCCGCGACCACCAGATCGCGCTTCTGGCACAACGCGGTGCCGAAATCGAGACTGGCCGACAGGTCGATCACCAGCCAGGTCTCGAGTTCGCGGTCGGCGATCATCTGCCGCACATGCGGATGCGTGGTACGCGCGGTGACCGACCAATCCATTTGGCGCACATCGTCACCCGGCTGATACATGCGGGCGTCCCCGGGCTCGGACCCGGGTCCGGGGATCAGACCGAGATGGTCGCCGTGCAGCACGCCGTCGAGTCGGCGGCGCACCGTCAGCTCCAGCGTCTTCAGCGCCGCCGACAACCGTGGATCGCGCAGATCACCGGATCGGAACGACGGCGGGGCACTCGGGTGATGGGCGGGGACTTGTGCTGAGTTCGTCACTGGCGCAACCGAATCCGATGCCCCGCTCACTGGCGCTGCGGCTGCCCGGCGCCCTGACCGTTCTGCGGCTGACCGGCCGGATGCGGGGCGAGCGGCTGCGGCGCGGCACCCTGCGGGCCCGGAGCCGGCATGGGCGCCGGAGCACTCGGCGCGGGCGCGTTGGCCTGGGTGGCGACCTGCGGCAGACCGACGGTCTGCAGCACCCGGCGGATCACGTCGTCGGGACTGATCTCGTCGGCGAGGGCGTCGTAGGACAGCACGAGCCGGTGGCGCAACACATCCGGGACCACCTCCACCACGTCCTGCGGAACCACGTAGTCGCGGCCGCGGATCAGCGCGACGGCGCGGGCCGCGGCGATGATGCCGAGGCTGGCGCGCGGGGAGGCGCCGTAGGCGATCCAGCCGGCGACGTCGTCGAGGCCGAAATCGGCCGGCTTCCGGGTCGCGGCGATGACCCGCACGACGTAGTCGACGAGCGCGTGGTGCACGAAGGTGTTCGCGGCCAGCTTCTGCAGCCGGATCAGCTCGCTCGGTTCGAGGATCTGCTTGGGCTCCGGCGGGGTCACACCCATCCGGTAGATGATCTCGCGTTCCTCCTCGACGGTCGGATAGTCGACGACGACCTTGAACAGGAAGCGGTCGCGCTGCGCCTCCGGCAGCGGATACACGCCCTCGCTCTCGATCGGGTTCTGGGTCGCCATGACCAGGAACGGATCGGGCATCGGATACGTCTTGCCGCCGATCGACACATGGCGCTCGGCCATGACCTCGAGCAACGCCGACTGCACCTTCGCGGGAGCGCGGTTGATCTCGTCGGCGAGCACGAAGTTGGCCACGACCGGGCCCAGTTCGGTGTCGAACTCCTCGCGGCCCTGACGGTAGATGCGGGTACCGATCAGGTCGGTGGGCACCAGGTCGGGAGTGAACTGCACGCGCGAGAAACTGCCGCCGACCACCTTCGCGAAAGTCTCCACCGCCAGCGTCTTGGCGATACCGGGCACACCCTCGAGCAGCACGTGCCCGCGGGCCAGAACGCCGACGAGCAACCGCTCGACCAACCGATCCTGACCGACGATGACCCGTTTGACTTCGTAGATCGCCTTCTCCAGGGTCGCGACGTCACGCTCCAAAGTGCCCGAGGCGCCCTCCGCCTGCTTCACCGCACTCCCAGCGCTCACATCGTCCGTCGAAGTCACCAAACTCCCCGCTTTCGCTTCGGTCTCCATGCGTGCCGCCCCAACTATTCCAGGTATCGAGCGAGATTGCCGCAACTGGGCTCGCACAATGTCGCGGCCCGAGCATCCCGGGCGGATCGACGGATGCTCGTGGCTGTCCGGAATGCGCCGATTCGGAATCGCCGCCGGACGGTCGGTCGCCGGGGCCGGTCACCCCACGGCGGCCAGGTATTCCGCGTAGAACAACGCCAGCCCGACCGCGGCCGCGATCCCGGCGAGCAGCCAGAATCGGATGATCACGGTGGTCTCCGGCCAGCCGCCGAGTTCGAAATGATGATGGAACGGCGCCATCTTGAACAATCGGTTCCGGGTGGTGCGGAAAACCAGGATCTGCAACGCCACCGACAGAATTTCGGCGAAGAACAGGGCACCGACGACGATCATCAGCAATTCCGTGCGTGTGGTGATCGAGATGCCGGCCAGCAGGCCGCCCAGCGCCAGTGATCCGGTATCGCCCATGAAGATCTTCGCCGGGGCCGCGTTCCACCACAGGAATCCGATACACGCCGCACCGCCGGCCGCGCAGACGACTGCCAGGTCCAAGGGGTCGCGCACGCTGTAGCACCCCGGAAGGGCGCGCGCGGCGCAGGAGTTCGTGTACTGCCAGAAGGTCACGATCACGTAGGCGCCGAGTGCGAAACCCATCGAGCCGGCGGCCAATCCGTCCAGCCCGTCGGTGATGTTGACCGCGTTCGACCAGGCCACCACCACGAAACACACGGCCAGCAGGAACACGATCAGCGGGAAGGCGACCGTCGGCCAGTCCCGGACATAGGAGACCTGCCGGCTGGCCGGGGTCAGGCCGGTGCTGCCGGGAAAGCGCAGCGCCAGCACTCCGAAGATCACCGCCGACCCGATCTGGCCGATGTATTTGCCGGTCGCGGTCAGGCCGAGGTTGCGGTGTTTGCGGATCTTGATGAAGTCGTCGAGAAAGCCCACCACGCCCAGGGCCGTCGCCAGACCGAGAACCAGCAGCCCCGAGGCCGACGGTCCGGCGGCGTCGTAGCGCAGGCCGATCAGATGTGAGCCCAGATAGCCTGCCCACAGCCCGGCGATGATCGCAATACCACCCATCGTCGGGGTACCCCGTTTGGCCTGATGGCTCTGCGGCCCCTCGACCCGGATCTGCTGGCCGAGATTCCGGCGCGCGAACAACCTGATCAGCAACGGCGTCACGGTGATCGAGACCGCGAGTGCGATCGCCGCCGAGAACAGGATCTGCCTCATCAATACCCCAACTACTGCCGAACTCTCGGCGCACCGCCGAACGGACCGGCACGATTTGTGCCGATTCGCATGGTAGCCAAGATCATTCGAGCCCACCGCGCCCGGTCCGGAATGCGGACGCGGCGCAGAGCTCAGCCGCGCTGACGCTCCGCGCGCTGACGCGCGAGCTCCTCCACCGGACTGGGCAGGGTGGTCTCGAAGTCGATCAACTTCGCCCAGGTCGGAGTCACCACGATGCGTACCGTGCCGTCGTAGAGCGAGCGCACCTCGGCCTCCCATTCGACGCGCTGCTCCGGCGTCATCGCGTAGGTGCCGTTCATCTCGAGGAACTCCGCCGGGATGTCGTCGACGACGTCGAGTTCCGCGCGGCCGCGCAGCAGCAGGATCTTCGGCGGGTGTACCTCGGTGTCGATGGTCAGCGCCACCATCGGATTCGCGCGTAGCGCATGGAGTTTGGGCGCGTTCTTGGCCGTGCACAGCACGATCTGCGTGCCGTTCCAGGTGAACGCGATCGGGACGTTGCGGGGTGTGCCGTCCTTGGCCACGTAGGCCAGCCGCGTGAGATCGCGGGCCAGCAGTTCCCGGCTGAGCGGCCGGTTCAGGACTTCGGTGATCTCGTTCGGTTCCATGACTGTTCCTCCCTGATGACGGTGGTTCCGCGTGGCCGCGGACGGCCACCTCTGTCTCTGGGACGGAGCAGAAGCCACATTTTCGACCTATTCGGGCCGGAAAGTTTTCCGGGCCGGGGGCACGAGGTGATCGGCTACGTGATCAGGCGGACGGCATAGGGCATGATCCCGCCCTCCCGAACCGGCGAAATCTTCACCACATCACCGGATTCGGGGGCTTCGATCATCTTGCCGTCACCCAGATACAGCGCGACGTGCTCGCTGCCGTTGGCGCCCCAGAAGAGCATGTCCCCGCGCTCGCGCTCGGCGACCTCGACCCGGGTGCCCATCGTGTACTGGTAACCGCTGTAGTGCGGTAGCGAGATCCCGACGCCGGCGAAGGCGTAGATCATCAGGCCCGAACAGTCGAATCCGACCTTGTTGTAGTCGCCGTAGGAGTCGGCCACGCCGCCGTCGTGGATGCCTTTGGTCGGCCCGTCCTCGTCCCCGCCGCCCCAGGCGTAGGTGACGCCCAGCTGCGACATCGCGCGATCGACCACGGTTTCGATGAGCTCGGCGCGGCTACCGCTCGGCCGGCTGGGCGTCGACATCGATCGGCGCGGCGGCGGAGCGTTGTCGAGCTGGGTGTGCGGGCGGCGGCCGGCGCCCAGTTCCGCGGCCCGT
>NZ_BAGM01000080.1 GCF_000308855.1 Nocardia veterana NBRC 100344
GCGGTCGAACGCGCCGGCCACCACCGCGATGTGGCAACCGCCCAATTGGCGGAAGCCGAGGCGGCGGTGGCACTCGCGCGGGCGAATACCGCGGCGGCGCTGCGCGCGTGGTGGGACGCCCAGCGTGACCTGTACTCCCCCGTGGCGACCGGATTGTTCGACGCGCTCGATGCCGCACTGGCCGAGGCCGGCGGCGACGAGGCACCGCCGCTGGCGCAGGTGCTCGCCGAGCACACCGAACCGCTCACCGAGGCCCTTCGGGACCGGCGCCGCCAGGCCCGGGCGAGCGCCGAGGCGGCGCGGGAACGGATCGCCGCGCTGCGGAAAGAGCAGCAGGTGATCGCCGCCGAGCAGGACGACGCACCGCCGGCTCCGCGAGGCCGCGCCGACGACCGGGTGCGCCGTGCCGGGGCACCGCTGTGGCAGCTGGTGCGCTTCGCCGACGGGGTCGAGGCCGAGCGCGCGGCCGGGATCGAGGCGGCCCTGCAGGCCGCGGGACTGCTCGATGCCTGGGTGAGCGCGGGCGACCAATCGCCGCCGGATTCGGATACCGTGCTGGTCCCGCTGCCGGCCGCCGACCGCCCGGACGGACCGACGCTGGCGCAGGTATTGGTCGTGGAGGACGGAGTCGGCGACGGTTCCGGCTCATCGATCGGCGCCGTCCCCCGCACCCACCTCGAGGCGATTCTCGCCTCGATCGCGCTGGGCAACAACGACTCCCGATCCGACGAGGATCTGGTCGCGGTCGGCGACGATGGCACCTTCCGCCAAGGCGTGCAGCTTGGCCGCGACATCAAGCAGCACGCCGAATTCATCGGCGCCACCGCGCGCGCCCGGCGCCGGGAACGGCGGGTGGCGGAGCTGACCGCCGAGATCGCGGCCGTCGAGCAGGCGGAGCAGAGTGCCCGTGCGGAGGCCGAGGAGGCCTCGGCGCAGTTGGCCGGGCTGGCGGCGGCCGCCAAGGACTTGCCGCGCAGCAGTGCGGTGACCGCGGCCCTGCGCGCCGTCTCCGAGGCAGGGGGTGTCCTGCGCTCGCACACCGAGGCGGTCGCACACGCCGAACACGACCTGGATCAGGCGGTGGCCGCCTGGACCGCCGCGGACAAAAAGGTCCGCACGGTGGCCGCGGCTCACAACGCCCCCCGCGACGCCGCGGAACTCGATGCGCTGGCCGCGGCGGTCCGGCATTTCGAGACCACCGGCACCGCGCTGCTCCGGCTGCGCGGCGACCAGCAGCGCGAGGCCGAACGCGCGCGCGAGGCGAACGATCGGCTGGCCGAATCCCGCGATCTGGCCGAGGCGTTCGCCGAGGAGGCGGAGGCGGCCCGCGCCGGCTACGAGGAGCAGTTGCGCAAACTCGAGACGCTGCGCGAGGCGCTGGGCGCCGATGCCGCCGATATCGACCGCGAACTTGAGCAGGCCCGCGAGCGGATCGACGCCGCGCGCGCCGAACAGCGCGCCGCGCGCAAAGCCGCGGCCGAGGCGATCGAAGCGGTCGGGTCGGCCGAGGGCGCGTACCGTGCGGCGCACGAGGCCCTGGGCACCGCGTTGACCGAACTGCTCACCGATGTGCGACAACTGGCGCCGTACGCCCGGCCGGATCTGCTGGCGCTGCTGGGGGCGCCCACCGACAGCCGCTGGCCGAGTTCGGAGGCGGCCTGGTCGACGGCCGATCAGCTGCTGTATCGCATCGAATCCGGCGGACCCGACGCCGACACTGCGGTGCTGCCGCCCGAGGTCCGGGAACTGTTCGACAACCTCGATGCGGCAACGACATCGGTGCGCGCCGGGGAGGCCGCCCGGAAATCCACCCGCAGCGCGGTGACCGCGGCGCTGCAGGAATTCGACGCCGCCCTCGCCTCCGCCCGTCAGGACTATCGGTTGCAGTGGGATGCGGCCGACGGACTCACGGTGGTGCAGGTGCACGACGATCAGGGTGTCGCCACGCTGGCCGATTTCGCCGAGCGGATCGCGGCCGCCCGGGCCGACCAGGAATTGCTGCTCACCGATGCCGAACGTCGAATCCTCGAGGACGCGCTGCTCACGGGTCTGGCGCAGCAGATTCACGAGCGTACCTGCGATGCCCGCGATCTGATCGCGCGCATGGGCGCGGAGATGAAGCAGCGGCGGATGTCGTCGGGCAACACGATCGGGGTGCACTGGGTGCTGGCCGACAATCTGTCGGAGTCGGCGCGTGCGGTGTGCAAGTTGCTCGACCGCGCCGCCGCCGACCTCGGACCGGACGAATTGGCCACGGTGCGTGCGCATTTCGCCGCCGAGATCCGCGCCGCGCGTGCCGCGCATCCGGAACGTTCGTATCCGGAGATCTTGGCCACGACCCTGGACTATCGCACCTGGCGGGTGTTCTCGTTCACTCTGGTGACCGCCGACGGGTCCGAGGATCGATTGACCGTGGCCCGCCACAGCGCGCTCTCCGGCGGCGAACAGTCGGTATCGCTGCATCTTCCGCTGTTCGCCGCCGCCCACGTGATGCTGGATTCGGCCGATCCCCAGGCACCCCGACTGTTGGCGCTGGACGAGGCGTTCGCCGGTGTCGACGACAACGGCCGCAGCGAATTGCTGGGTCTGTCGGTCGATTTCGATCTGGATCTGTTCATGACCGGTTACGACCTGTGGATCACCTACGATCACGTCCCGGCCTGTGCGCATTACGACCTCGCGCATTCGGCGGCGGAGAACACGGTCAGCGCCACGCTGCTGGTCTGGGATTCGTCGGCGCTGCTGGCCGAACACGACGGTTCCGACCTGACCACCGCTCTGGGTTCGCCCAACCGCCGCCGCACTCCGCACACGGTGGAGGGCGGGATCACCTTCGACGAAGCCCTCGAAACCGCGGGCTGAACGCGACGCTCGCGGGGCGAGCGGCCGTCGTGCGGCCGCTGACGCTGATCAGTTGTCGCCGAAGGTGATCGACAGCGAATCCGGATCGCCGGGGGCGACGACCACGGTCAGCGGCGGATCCGGGATGGGCCGGTCGGTTCCGGCATAACCGAGCCAGCCGGTGCCGACGAATACCGCGACCAGCAGTGCGGTGGGCAGTTCCAGCAGCAACCACCCGGCCGGAATCGAGGACAGTCCGGTCTCGGGAACCAGCTGCACGGTGGGGATGCCGGCACCGCCGCGGGCGGTACCGCACGGGGGCAGTGCCGGATTCCCGCGTGGCCGTACCGTCGCGCCGTGCCGGCCCGCCGTCCGGCATCCGGATCCTGCCCACGGTCCGGCGGTCGCCGACCCGACCCGCCGCACCGGAACCCGCCCTCGCACCCGAACCTCCATCGTTTCGAGCGTCCCGGCCGTTTGCCGGGATACCGCCAGGCCCCAGATTGCCCCATCCGCCACTGCGCCACACCGGTTATGGGCAGGACATTCGGCGTGTCTCTCCAAGTTTGCCGGGTACCGGTCGGTCGGCCGCCACTCGGTCGCATCCGGCGAACCGCCGGCCGGTCCCCCTCACCTGCGCGTTCCACCAATGGTTGTGCCGGACAAGCGGTTCGGTTGTTTGCCATTCGCGGACTCGTTCGGTTGCCTGTTCTCGGTCACCACCCGGTGATCGGCGGGTTCGGACGACTCGTCCGACCGCTGCGCGGGGCCGCCTCGGAACAGGAGATATATGAAAATCGGGCTGAAGGCGCTGATCGACGACAAGCTCGCGGCGCACGCCGAGCAGAGCCGGGCGTTCGAGGCGGCCGCGGGACCCGCGGCAGGACCGAGGACCGTCGATGAACTCCGGCAGGTCCGGGCCAGGGATGCGGCGGCGACCCGGCCCGGCGGGCGGGCCGTGTGTCATGTCGCCGAGGTGGGCGGTCGGCGTGTACCCGTGCGGATCACCGTTCCGCGCGACGGCCGGATCCGAGGCGCCTGCCTCGATATTCACGCCGGAGGTTTCTACCTCGGCTCGGCGGCGAGCAACGACGGCCGTAACGCCGATCTGGCCGATGCCGCCGGGGTGGCGGTGGTGAGCGTCGATTACCGGCTGGCACCGGAGGATCCGTGGCCCGCGGCGCCCGACGATTGCGAAACCGCCGCGCTGTGGCTGCTGGCGCAGGCCGAATCCCGGTTCGGCACACCAACATTCGTCATCAACGGGGCGTCGGCCGGGGCCACCCTGGCCACCACTACCCTGCTCCGGCTGCGGGACCGAGGTCCGGCCTTCCGGTGCGCCGGCGCGGTATTGCAGTTCGGCGCCTACGACCTGAGCGGCCGATCACCCGGCGGGCGGCTGTACGCCGACGAGTACTTCATTCAGGCCTACGCGGGCCATGTCGCCGACCGCACCCACCCCGACATCTCTCCGCTGTACGCGGATCTGCGCGACCTACCGCCGACCCTGCTGATGGTCGGCGCCCGCGACGTCCTGCTCGAGGACAATCTGGCGATGGCCGCCCGGCTGTCCGCCGCCGGCAACGACGTGGACATACGAGTCTACCCGGAGTCCGGCCACGCCTTCACCTTTCGCCCCACCACGATGGCGGCCACGGCGGCCGGGAACATCGCGGCGTGGGTCACCGATCGGCTGCCGGATGCCTAGCCGGGAACTACTGTTCGGCGAGCAGGGTGGCCAGGGCGGCGTGGATACCGGACCAGCCCTTCGACATCATGGCGCGGACTCGCTGCGCCATGGCGTCGTCGGGGTCGAAGCCCGTGTGGGTGAACAGGATTCGGGTGCCGTCGCCCTCCGGCTCGAGCTGCCAGGTGATCACCCACCCGGTTTCGCGGTCGGATTCGGCATCGTTCCAGGTCATGCTGAGCCGCTTCGGCGCGATCGCCTCGAGGACCGTCGCGTCGACCGTGCCGGAGAAGCCGACGCCGGGCATGGCGGGGGTCTGCATGCGGAAGGTCGTGCCCGCGACCGGCCGGAAGCCGGTCGCGGGCATCAGCCAGCGGCCCAACAACTCCGGGTCGGTGAGCACGCGCCACACCTGCTGCGGCGGGTACGGCGAGAACTGGTCGAGTTCGATGGTCGAGAGATCGTCGTTCATCGGTCGGATTCCGTTTCGTTCGCGGGGTTTTCGTTGTCGTCCAGGGTGGCGACGAGGTCACCCAGGGCGCGCAGTCGCTGCCGCCAGAACCGCTCGAACGGGCTGAGCCAGAACTGCAACTCGTGCAGTGGCTCCGGTTCGATCCGGTAGTAGCGGTAGCGGCCACGCTTGTCCTCGGCGACCAGGCCGCTGTCGCGCAGCACCTTCAGGTGCTCGGACACGCTGGGCCGGGTCATATCGAACCGCTCGGCGATGGCCTGTACGGTCTGTTCCCCATCCAGCAGCAGATCCAGGATTTCCCGCCGGGTCGGATTGGCCAGGGCCGTGAACACCTGGTCGGCCGGACCGGCCTCGAGCCTACGCACCATGCCCCGACAATAGGTAGGAAATCACCTACCTGTCAAGGGTAGGAAGATTCCTACCTGTCTAGGTCTCGGAGTCCGCGCGGGCCACGCCCTGCCCGAAAAGACCGCTCCTTACCACCGCGGCAGCCGCCCACTGCCCAGGATCGAGAGCCGACTGAGAATCAGTCCCGCGGCCGCACGCCGGCATCGGGCCAGCGGGGCGGGCAGGTGCCGCCGGGTACCGTCCGGATCTCGAAGTGCCAATATTCGTTGTCGAAGGTGCGGCACAGGCCCCAGCGATTTCCGTTGTCCTCCAACCACTGAGCGCCCTCGCGCGGACCCACGTCGATCGCCTTGCCGGTGACGTGCGTGGATTCGTCGGGCGGAAGCACCCACTGCCGGGCGGCCTCCGGGCTGCCGTAGGTGGCGATGCCCTGCTGCCACAGCTGTTCCTGCTCGTCTCGGGTCCGGTGTCCCGACACGATCCACAGCGGCACGCCCTGCTCGTGCGCCTGCCGTTCGGCCAGGCTGTAGGCGCCGGCCAGGACGGGATCGAGACCCTCGGTGCCGGCGGCCGAGCCGGACTCGGCGGGCTCGGCGAAGACGGGTGCGGCCGCTCCGGCCAGGGCCACACCGACCGCCATCACTGGTCCAGCAAGTCCTCGCAGCATGCCCGCGATCGTAACCAGCGACCCGTCCTGCGCCGCGCATCCGGTCGGCCGCGCCGCCGGCGAGGCCGGCGACCAGGGGTGAGATGCCCGGTCAGATGGCCTGGTAGACCGCCGCGACGAGATCGAAGGCGCGCCGATCGCCCGCGAGCCAGTCGCGGCGCAGATTCGGCACCTGCACTCCCGTCACGACAGAATTAGAACACGTTCCAAAATTTTCGGGGCGGGAACGTGGACGCGCCTGTCCGGCCGTGCCCCTGGCGTGTCGGTGGGCAGCGGCCGAGCCGGCACCCGATAGCGTGCGAAGCGGTCGTGTGCCCGGTCGCCCTACGACGAGGAGGCAGTGATGGCTCTTCCGCTCACCGCGAATACGCTGGTGCCCTTGGCCGCGGCGCTCGGCGCCAGCGCGCTGGTCGCACTGGCCACCCGGGCGCCGAGCCGGACCCGGCGGATCCCGGCCCACGCCGACGAGCTGACCCGGCGTCGACTGGTACGCCAAGGCGGCGTCGCCTCGACCGGAAGGCACCGGGCCGCCCGGGCCAAGGCGCGTTTCGGCGTGGTCGTCCCGCGTTGACGCTTCATCCCCGGGGCCGCGCCGGACGGCCGGCCCGGGCAAGCACTCGGACTCGTTCCTCGGAGCGGGTGCGCACCCGCAGCGCGATCGGTTTCTGCGTTTCGGCGAAGAAATCGTTGCCCTTGTCGTCCACCACGATGAAGGCCGGGAAATCCTCGACCTCGATCTTCCAGACCGCTTCCATGCCGAGCTCCGGATATTCCAGGACCTCGACGTTCTCGATGCAGTCCAGGCCAGGCGGGCCGCCGATGGAACCGAGGTAGAATCCGCCGTGTTCCATGCACGCCTTGGTGACCTGCGCGGAGCGGTTGCCCGCGGCGAGCATGACGAACGACCCGCCGGCGCCCTGGAACTGCCCGATTACGACGGGGTTCCCGGCTCGGGGATCACAGCCACACCACCGACCACCTCATCGGCCGGACTGCGGTAGGCCACCGCCGAGCCGGGTACGGGCCTTGCCCGCTCCGTGCAACGGAGAAGCGGTTCGGCTCGGCATCCGTCGCGCAGACCAGGTACTGATTCAGAACATTCCGTTGGGGATCTGATCCGGATCCGGAACGGGCTGGACCACATCCCAATGCTCGACGATCCGCCCGTCCTCGAGCCGCCAGATGTCCACGACGGCGACATCGGGCTCATCACCGCCGGGTGACATCCGGTAATGCAGCACCACGTAGTCATCCTCGGCGATGACTCGCACGAGTTCGAGAGCCGCGCCGGCGACCGGGGCGGTGGTGATGAATTCGATGAAATCGTCACGCCCGCTGGGGTTTCCGGGGCTGTGTTCGATGAAGTTCTCGTGCAGCAGCGTGCGGAGCACGTCGACATTTCCTGCCGCGAACTCTCGGAATCCGTCGACGACGAGTTGCTTGTTCGTTCTGTCCATGGGACGACTGTCGCGGACGTGCGCGGTGCGCGTCGATTACATGCCATGTAATGGCGGCGGCGCGCGGTGATCGAGCAGACTCTGGGCATGACGAGCGACCGGACGATCGGAGAACTGCTGCGCGAATGGCGGCACCGCAGTCGCTTGAGTCAGCTGGACCTGGCGATTCAGGCGGAGGTGTCGCCGCGCCACATCAGCTTCGTCGAGACGGGTCGCACGATTCCCAGCAGCGCGATGGTCCTTCATCTTGCCGAGCAGCTCGGTGTGCCGTTGCGGGAACGCAATCGGCTGCTCGTCGCCGCCGGGCATGCGCCGGTGTTCCGCGACCATCCCTTGCCCGATCCTGATCTGGCCCGCGTGCGCGAAACGGTCCAGCAAGTATTGCTGGGGCACGAACCGTATCCGGCGCTCGCGGTGGATCGTCGATGGAATCTGTTGGCGGCCAACAGCGCCGTCGACGTATTCCTGCAAGGAGCCGATCCGGCGCTGCTGACGCCGCCGATCAACATGATGCGCGTGGGGCTGCATCCGGACGGGCTGGCGCCGAGACTCCGCAACCTGGAACATGTGCGCGGGTACCTGCTCCCCCGGCTCGCCCGTCAGGCTGCGCGCACGGGCGATCCGCACCTGCACGCGTGGTACGAGGAACTGGCGGAATTCGGTCCCACACTTGAGCCTTCACCTCCCGACCCCACCGACATCGCGCTGCCCATCCGGATCGCGCATCGCGGGACCGAACTGTGCTTGGTCAACACGGTGACCACGTTCGGCGCGGCCTTCGACATCACGCTGGACGAGATCGCCATCGAAGCCTATTTCCCCGCCGATCTCGCGACCCGCCGATTCTTCCGGACGAACGGAACGTGCGCCGATTCGCCGTAGCCGATTCCCGTCCGAGGCTCGGGCCCGCCCGCCGAGGCGGCAGGGGCCCTCGCAGTCCCCTTCAGCCACTGATGACTGCCCGGGCCGCTGTCGACAGCGGCCCGGGCAGTTACTTCAGACCCGCTCTTTGGAGCGCGTCCGCACGCGCAGCGCGATCGGCTTCTGCGTTTCGGCGAAGAAATCGTTGCCCTTGTCGTCCACCACGATGAAGGCCGGGAAATCCTCGACCTCGATCTTCCAGACCGCTTCCATGCCGAGCTCCGGATATTCCAGGACCTCGACGTTCTTGATGCAGTCCAGGGCCAGGCGGGCGGCGGGGCCGCCGATGGAGCCGAGGTAGAACCCGCCGTGCTCCTTGCACGCCTTGGTCACCTGCGCCGAACGGTTGCCCTTGGCGAGCATGACGAACGACCCGCCGGCGGCCTGGAACTGGTCGACGTAGGAGTCCATGCGGCCGGCGGTGGTCGGACCGAACGAACCGGACGCGTAACCCTCGGGGGTCTTGGCGGGGCCGGCGTAGTAGACGGCCATATCGCGCAGGTACTGCGGCATCGGTTCGCCGGCGTCGAGGCGTTCCTTGATCTTGGCGTGCGCGATATCGCGGGCGACCACCAACGGGCCGGTCAGCGACAGCCGGGTCTTGACCGGATACTTCGACAGCTCCGCGCGGATCTCCGACATCGGCCGGTTCAGGTCGATCTTCACCACGTCGCCGCCGAGGATCTCGTCGGTCTGCTCCGGAAGATATTGCGCGGGTTCGCGTTCCAGCTGCTCGAGGAAGACGCCCTCGGGAGTGATCTTGGCCAGCGCCTGCCGGTCGGCCGAACACGACACCGCGATCGCGACCGGGCAACTGGCGCCGTGGCGCGGCAGCCGGATCACGCGCACGTCGTGGCAGAAGTACTTACCGCCGAATTGCGCGCCGATACCGAAGGACTGGGTCAGTTTGAAGACCTCCTCCTCCAATTCCAGATCGCGGAAGCCGTGCGCGGCCATCGACCCCTCGGTCGGCATGGTGTCGAGGTAGTGCGCGGAGGCGTATTTCGCCGTCTTCAACGCGAATTCGGCGCTGGTGCCGCCGATCACGACGGCCAGGTGATACGGCGGGCAGGCGGCGGTGCCGAGCGAACGGATCTTCTCGTCGAGGAATTCGAGCATCCGCGTCGGATTCAGAATGGCCTTGGTCTCCTGGTACAGGAACGACTTGTTCGCCGATCCGCCACCCTTGGCCATGAACAGGAACTTGTACGCGGGGTGCCCGGGATCGCCTGCGGTGGAATACAACTCGACCTGCGCGGGCAGATTCGATCCGGTGTTCTTCTCGTCCCACATCGTGAGCGGGGCGAGCTGCGAATAGCGCAGATTCAGCTTCGTGTAGGCGTCGAATACGCCGCGCGAGATCCATTCCGCGTCGTCCACGCCGGTCAGTACGCCCTCGGACTTCTTACCCATGACGATCGCGGTGCCGGTGTCCTGGCACATCGGCAGAATGCCACCCGCGGAGATGTTGACGTTCTTCAACAGGTCCAGGGCGACGAAGCGGTCGTTACCGGAGGATTCCGGATCGTCGATGATCTTGCGCAACTGGGCCAGATGCGCCGGGCGCAGATAGTGGCTGATGTCGTGCATCGCCTCGGCGGTCAGCAGCCGCAGCACGTCGGGCTCGACCTGGAGGAAGGTGCGGCCCCCGGCCTCGAATGTGCTCACGCCCTCGGTGGTCAGCAACCGGTAGGGGGTGTCGTCGGCTCCGATGGGCAGCAGATCCGAATAGCGGAACTCAGGCGCGGTCACGAATCGCACTCCTTGTGTGTCTGCGGGTGCACTCGGCCGCACGGGTCCCTCGCGATCGGCCGAAACAACGATCCGACTCTAATCAGAGCACCGCACGCCTCCGAGGCCAGGCCAGCCTAATCTTCATTGCCGATCGCAAAGGTTGCACCTTCAATATGGTGGGTGTAGGTGTCGATCCCATATGGCGACTACGGGTATCGGCAGGGGCGATCCGCTGTCGCCGGCAGGCGCGACATCGACTGTCTCCGACAGCGGGAAGGCAATAGCATGACCACGCACAGACCTGGAGAGGAATCGTGACCGAACCCCGTTGGCTCGACGATCTCGAAACGCGTGCCTGGCTGGGCTTCGTATTCACCCGTGATCTCATCGCGGCCGCCGTCGGCCGCGACTCGCTACGGACCTCCAATCTCACCTACGTCGAATACACCGTGCTCGCCCGGCTCGCCGACGCCCCCGATCACCGGCGCAGTTTCGCCGAATTGGCCGCGGTGCTGGAGTGGTCGCAGAGCCGCCTCTCCCATCAGATCACCCGGATGGAGAAGCGCGGCCTGGTCGCGCGCGAGGCGATCCCCGACGACGCCCGGCGCACCGCGGCGGTGCTGACCGCCAAGGGCGCCGAGGTGCTGGCCACCGCCGCCCCCGCCCACGTCGACAGCGTCCGGCGGCACATGATCGACGTACTCGACCGCGACCAGCTCGCCGCCCTGGCCGACATCTACGACACCCTGCTCACCCACCACCGCGCACCAGGATCCCGGGGCGAGGGATGTATCGATCACCGCGGCCCCGGCGGGCCGGTTCGGACCGAACCGATCCGCACCCCGGTCGACGACGTGGCCGAACACACACCCCGGTCGCGTGTTTGATTTGTTCACCAGCGGGTACCGGGTAAGACTAGGCTCGACTGCGGCGCCACGACGGCGGCCGCGACCGAGCCACCACCGACCAGTAACCGACCTACCCTTACGAGAGGGGCAGGAGTTTCCATGTCCGACGTGTCCATCGGCCTCTCGCCGGATTCTCTGCCGACAGGCCCGGTCGACAACCTGCTGCCGCAACTGGTCGAACACCTGCGTCAGAACCGCACCGAACTGCGCGAGGAATGGGCCCGCCGCATCACCGACGCCCAGTTGCTCACCGCGATGACGCCGGAGGAGGTCTTCTCCGAGGCCACCTCGATCTACGACAACTACGTCGAGGTGCTCGAGACCGGTAGCGTCGAGGCATTGCAGGCCTATGCCCGCGATCTGTCCGAACGCATCATCCCGCGGGGCGTCGAGACCGACGAGGTCGTCGGGATCGTGCTGCTGCTGCGAGATGTGCTGGCCCGCAGCCTGTTCGAGAAGTACCAATCGGACTTCGAACTGCTCAAGAACGTGCTCGACGCCTACGAGCCCGCCGCCAACCGGATCGCCAACACCGTGGCCATCTCCTTCGTGCAGGAGCGCGAACGCGTCATCCGCCAGCAGCAGGAGGCGATTCGCGAGCTGTCGACCCCGGTGCTGCAGGTGCGTGAGCAGCTGCTGATCCTGCCGATCATCGGTGTGCTGGATTCCCAGCGCGCACGGCAGTTGACCGAACAGCTGCTGCGGGCCATCCGGGCCAACCGCGCCAAGGTCGTCGTCATCGACATCACCGGTGTGCCGATGATCGACTCCACGGTGGCCAACCACCTGGTGCAGACCGTCGACGCGTCCGGCCTGATGGGCGCCAACGTGATCATCACCGGTCTGTCCTCGGAGATCGCGCTGACCCTGGTCACCATCGGCCTCGATCTGACGAAGATGAACGCCGTCGGTGACCTGCAGGGCGGAATCGAAGAGGCGGAGCGACTTCTCGGCTATGAGATCTCGCGACTGACCGAACGCGACGGACGTTAGTCGAGGCGCGCGCCCATGCCGGTACCCATTCTGAAACAGGGCACCTACCTCATCGCGTCCGTCCAGTCGGCGCTCACCGACGCCGATACCGAACGCCTGCAGGACGACTTGATGACCTACGTCAGCAAGTATCGTGCCCAGGGCATCATCGTCGACGTCACCGCGATCGATGTGATGGACTCCTTCGCCGCGCGGTCGCTGCGTACCATCGCCCATATGACCAAGCTGCGCGGCGCGGAGACGGTCATCGTCGGCCTGCAGCCCGAAGTCGCGTTCGCGATGGTGCAGCTCGGTCTGACGTTCGAGGACATGCATACCGCTCTGGACCTCGAGGAAGGGCTGGCCTGGCTCAACAGACAGCTGCCCAACGGCCGGCGAGACGGTCGGTGATCGTGGCCTCCGACAACGTGGTGATCGCGGTGAAGGTGTCCGGCGACATCGTGACCGCGCGTCAGGCAGGGCGGGAACTCGCGGCCGAGCTGGGTTTCACGTTGACCGACATCACCATGATCTCCACCGCGATCTCGGAGGTCGCCCGCAATATCACCAGTTACGCGGGCACCGGCGAGATCCGGGTGACGGTACAGGAACGGGAGGGCCGCCGGGCCCTGGTCGTCCAGGCCCAGGACCAGGGGCCGGGAATTCTGGACATCCCGCGGGCGCTCGAGGACGGCTATTCCACCGGCCGCGGGCTCGGGCTGGGACTGCCGGGAGCTCGCCGGCTGATGGACCGATTGATCGTGGAATCGGCGCCCGGACAGGGAACGCTGGTGGAGATGTGGAAGTGGGTACCCGCCGGTGCATGAGGACGGATCGGTCGGCACCGTGGAATGGGCGGTCGCGGGGCGGGCGCTTCCGGGCCAGCGGGTCTCCGGCGATCGGTCGGTGGTACTCGACGCCGGCGACGGGTCGGTGTTGTTCGCGGTGCTCGACGGCCTCGGTCACGGGTCCGCTGCCGCCGACGCCGCCGATCGCGCGGCCCAGGTGCTCGCCGACAATCGGGCCGAACCCCTGGATGTGCTGATGGTGCTGTGCCATCGCGCGATGGCCGACACCCGCGGCGCCGCGGTCTCGCTGGTGCTGTTCTCCGGCGACGACCAGTTGCAGTGGCTGGGGGTCGGCAATGTCGAATCCCGGCTGGTCGCCATCGGCCCCGGCAAACCCGCGGTGCGCGCGACCGCATTGCTCACCGGTGGCATCGTCGGCTATCGGCTGCCGCCGAATCTGCAGACCCAGACCGTCGCGATCCGACCCGGCGACGTGCTGCTGATGTCGACCGACGGCATCGCCAGCGATTTCGTCGACACGCTGGATCTGGCCAAGCCCGCGGGCGAGATCGCCGACGACATCCTGCGCCGCTACGTCAAGGACACCGACGACGCCCTGGTGCTCGCCGCCCGCCATCGCGGCCCCTCGGCGGGTGCCTCGTGACCGCCGGTCCCCGGACTCGCGCATACCGCACGCGGACAGATCCGGACCGAGCGATCCGGGAGCGGGTCCGATGAGTGCGGTACTGGCCGCATTTCGCGAGGCCTATGCGAACGCGCTTCGGTTGCATATGGATTCGCCGACGCAGAACACGCTCGCGGAGGGGTACGAACTGGGGCGCCGGGCCCTGGTCGAGGGCGTCAGCATCCTGGATCTGACCGAACACCACTTCCGGCTGCTCGACGAAGAGGGGCTCGTCGCGAGTTCCGCACCGGCGCAACCGAATCCCGACGCCGGGCCGCGCGCACAGGCGGCACTGGAATTCCTGCTGCAGACCCTGGCCGCGCTCGACGTGGCCACGCGCGGCTTTCTCGACAGCACCCGCAGCTACGAACTGCAGCGGTTGCGTGCCGAGGACCTCGAGGGCCGCGACGCCTTCCGCACCGCGCTCGTCGAATCGCTGCAGGACGGATTCTTCGTCGCCGCCGCCGACGGCACCATCACCGAGGTGAACTCCGGCTTCGGCGCGCTGACCGGCTACGGCCCCGAAACCGCGCCCTATCCCCTGCCACATCCCTGGACCGACGACGCCGAGGCCCGGTATCCCGCCCTGGGCACCGTGGCGGCCCGCTTCGTGATGCCGGCCCGCCACCGCGACGGCCGCCGGGTGTGGCTGGCCGTCAGCACGTCCTCACTGCGCAATCCCGAGGACGACGAACGGATCTTCGTCGGCACCATTCGCGATGTCACCGCCGAACACGATGCACAGGCACGCGATCAGGCGGTCTCCCGGCTCGCCACCGCCGTCGGCGCCGCCACCAGCGTGGCGGAGGTGCTCGCGGTGGGGCTAGAGGAGCTGCGCCGGGCCATCGGCGCCGAAACGGCCGTGGTGTCGGTGTGGGCGAATCGCCAGACCGCGCCGGAGATGTACGTGTCGGGTCCGGTGGCCGGGACCGAAACCGATTCGGCTCCTGCGTCTTCCGGCTCGCCGGCGGGTGACTCCGGCGGTGCGGCGGTATCGCGCCAGGTGCTCGACGCACGGGCCCGGGCACTGCTCGACCGCACCCGGATGCGACCGCATCGGGCCATGTTCGCCATCCCCGAGGGCGCGGCGCGCTCCGAGGGCATCGTGGCGCCGCTGGGCGAGACCGGTGACGCCGCGCTGTGGGTGCGCTTCGCGGCGCCGCGCGCAATCAGCCCGGGCGACTGGTCGCTGTTCTCGCTGCTGGTCGGACATCTCAGTCTCGCGGTCCAGCGGGCCCGCAACTTCGATCAGGCGCGGTCGACCTCATTGACGCTGCAGCGTGCGATGCTGGGTCCCATCGAGCTGCCGCCCGGTTTCGCGGTGCACTACGAACCCGCGTTACCACCGCTGGAGATCGGCGGCGACTGGTACGACGTGGTCAAGCTGCGCGACGGCACGCTCGGCGTGGTCGTCGGCGACTGCGTGGGGCGTGGTCTGTCCGCCGCGGTGGTGATGGGCCAATTACGCACGGCCGCACAGGCTCTGCTGCTGCGGGGTGCGGGGCCGGCCCAGCTGCTGGCCGAACTGGACGCGGTGGCCGCGCGCATTCCCGGCGCCATGTGCACGACCGTGTGCGCGGCGATCCTGGATCCGGTGCGGGGGCTGGTCCGCTATTCGAGTGCCGGCCATATGCCGCCGGTGCTGGCCGCACCGGATCGGACCGGACGATTGCTCGAGGGTGGTCGGGCGGTGCCGCTCGCGACCTTCGACATTCCGCAGCGACCCGAGGCCACCACCGCGATCGAACCCGGGTCGACGCTGGTGCTGTTCACCGACGGCCTGGTCGAACAGCGCGGTATCGACATCGATATTCGCTTCGACCAGCTGGCGGATGAATTGTCCGGTGCCGCAACACATCTACCGCGGGAGGTGGCCGACGCCGTGCTGTCGCGGCTGCGCCCGGACGCGGGCTACGACGACGACATCGCGATGGTGGTCTACCGGCAGCCGCCGCGGCCGCTGCGGCTCGACGTTCCGGCCGAACCGCGGCGGCTGGCCGAACTGCGCCGTGCGCTGACCGGGTGGCTGGCGGCGGCAGCGGTCGGACACGATCTGGCCGCCGATCTGGTGGCCGCCGCCAACGAGGCCTGCACCAACAGCATCGAACACGCGTACCCGCACGATCGGGCCGGCCATGTGGAACTGACGGCCGAATGCGTCGGCGGGACAGTGTGTATCGAGGTCGTCGACTCCGGAACCTGGCGCCCGCTACCGGAGGACCCCGGCAACCGCGGCCGCGGACTGGCGATGATGCGGGCGCTCACCGACGAGATGGCGATCGATCACACCGGCGGCGGCACCCGGGTGCGGCTCACGGCCGAGCTGCCCTCGGTCACCTTCTCGGCTGCCAGCCGCGTCTGACCGCAGCGCGGCCCGGGCTCGCAGTGCGAGCACAAGTCACGCCGAGCGCGCTCGGCGCACCACCCAGACGATCGTGAGGAGCGTCGCCGCGCCGATGGCCAGGGTATCGCATTCTCCTGCGCCCGGGCACCGGCCCGCTGCGCGTTGTCCTGAGCGGAGTGGGCCGCGCGGTGCATGCGGTCGCGCGTCCGGGTGGCGACGTCGAGTCGCTCGCTCAGCGCCTCGACCGATCGGCCCAGTTCGGCCCGCGTCCGGTCCCGGTCGCGGCGCAACTGCTCCACCTCGGCCGGGCCGCTCACCGCCGGCCCCGTTCCTTGATCATCGTCAGGTCCTGCCGGACATCGGCCACCGCATGCTCCGGCACCGGCGGCGTGCCCTTGCGGATATTCGCACGTCCGGCCAGACCGAACAGCCCGGCCAGTGCGCACAGCGCCCCGGCGACGATCAGCGCGGCACCCCACGCGGGCACCACCAGGGCCAGCGCCAGGATGGCCGCCGCCACGAAGGCGCCGAGAGCCGCGAGGGCGAGAACGGCCGCCGCGCCACCCAGCCCGGCGCCGGCGCCCAGCCGCTTGGCCTTGCCCTGCGCCTCCGCGGCCGCCAGCCTCATCTCCTCGCGCACCAGCCGGCTCAGTTGCTCACTCGCGGTGCCGACCAATTCGGCGACCGTGGCGGATTCCTGAGGTCGCGCGGCGCCGGATCGGGCGGTGCCGGGTCGGGCAGTGTCGATATGTGACATCTCGAACCACTCCTCCGGGTCGGTGATCGGGTGCGGAGGGCCGCTCACGGCGCGGCCTGCCGCACACTCCGGTTGTCTCCGCGATACCCACCGACGCATCCGCAACACGCGCTCGGCCGCCGGCGTCGCCCGCCCCGCCGGCCCGAGGCTCTTGTTTGAGTCCCCGCGACACGGATACCACTGCCGCAACAGTCGACGACAGTTCGACAACACGACTTCACCAGCACGACGTGAACGGAGTTTGCGAGAATATGGCCACAACGCCGACAGCACCTCGTTCCGATGCCGATCGCGCCCGCCGCGGAAACGACCCGTACGACGGGATCGAGGAGTCGTTCCGGGCACTGGCCGCCCTCGACGCCGACGACCGGGAGCGCGAGGCCCTGCGCGAGCAGATCATCACCACCTGCATGCCCTTGGCCGAACACATCGCGCGGCGCTTCGCCGGGCGCGGCCAGTCCGCCGAGGACCTGCGACAGGTCGCCAACCTCGCCTTGGTCCTGGCGGTCGACCGCTTCGACGTGACCCGCGGCGTCTCCTTCACCTCCTTCGCGGTGCCGACGATCATGGGCGAGGTACGCCGTTATTTCCGCGATGCCGCCTGGGCGGTGAAGGTCCCCCGGCGAATGAAGGAGCTGCGCGGGGACATCTCCCGGCTCACCCCGGTACTGGCGCAGCGTCTCGGCCGCGATCCCAGCGCCCACGAACTCGCCCGAGAGCTCGATGTCTCGGTGGAGGAGGTCAGCCAGGCGTTCATCGCATCGCACAGTTACCTGTGCGATTCCCTGGACGAGTCGTTCGACGGTGAGGACGACGCACCCACCCCGCTGGGGGCCCGGCTGGCCGTGAGCGAGCCCTGCTACGAGCTGATGGAGAACGCCATGACGGTGCGGCCGCTGCTCGAGGCGCTGCCGGAGCGCGACCGCACGATCCTGGTGCAGCGGTTCTTCGAACGCAAGACCCAGACCGAGATCGCGGCACTGCACGGCGTCTCGCAGATGCAGATCTCGCGCCTGCTGACCCGGATCCTCACCTCCCTGCGGGAACAGGCGCTCGCCGATACCGAGCCCGCGGCGAGCACGACCCGCCGGTCCCGCCGACACGCCGCATAGCGCAGCCGCAAGAGTCCCCCAGCAAAGGGAGCCCCCATGACCGAGCCGAACCACTCAGACGTGGACGCCGACCAGCCCACCCGCCGCCGTACCGAACCGGAGGACCGGGACGACGAGCGGATCACCCCGGAGCCGGCCGAGGACCTGGGTACCGAAACCGGTGCCCAGGAACCTCCCGACTGATTCCGGCCCTAGCGGACACCGAGCGAGCCCGGCCGATACCGATTCGGCCGGGCTCGCTCAGGCACTGCTGTCCGCGGTTCTCGCTGTTATCCGTTGTTCCCGTCGAGACCCGTCTCGTCGAATTCGAAATGCAGCGCGGCCACACAACGCTCGAATTTCCGGATCATCTCCGCTTCGCTGTCGGCGCCGACGAAGATATCCGCCAATTCGTAGCTGTAGCTGTCCTGAGCCGGCATATCCGACAGCCGAGTGCCCACACCGGGCACGATGTCGATTGTCACGCCGGGGATTTCACGCTCGATCTCCTCGATCTCGGCCGCGGACGGTACCCGGGTCACGACACCGTCCGCGAACCGCCGGTGGTACCACTTGGCCGCGATCTCGTAGTCACCGTTACCGCGCGGGAGCGCGGGATCCCGCCCCAGGCCCAGTTGCACCATGCAGTGATGGTTCGGGACGCCGTCGACGGCGAGGAACATGTCCGCATGCGATTGCGAATGCCGGGCGTTGATCTCCAGCACCGACACCCGCCCGGTCTCCGTATCGCAGAAGAATTCGATACTGAACGTGGAATTGTCCAATCGCATTTCGCGCATCACCCGCCGCGAGATATCCGACATTCGCTCCACGATGTCGGCCGGCAACTGCGACGGATACTGATGACGCAGGAAGCAGGGGGTGTCGGGATAATTGATCGAATCCAGCGCGCCGGTGACGGTCACCTCACCCTGGTAAACATATCCCTCGGTCGCCGCCTGCACCCCGGTGAGCGTCTCCTCGGCCAGACACGCCTGCCCGCCGATCGCGCTGATTTCCGGCGGTAGGTCGACCTGGTCGAGGACGAATTCGAAGGGTTTACCGACCCGCGAGATACCTTCACGAATCTGCCGGACCGCCTCGTCGAATTCCTGGTCGTCGTGGACGTGGAAGGCCAATTCCGAGGAGAAGGATTTGACCGGCTTGAGCCAGACCGGGTACCGCAACCCGTCCGGCAGTCGCGGCTCGCCGTCGAGGTCGACGATGCCGAAGCCGGGAACATCGTCGAGCACCGTGCGCTGTACCAGCCGGCTCCAGTACTTGTGCTCGCACCGCACCACCCCGTCGAGGTTCGGGCCGGGCAGCCCGAACTTCCGGCACAGCATGGGCACCAGCGCCGTCACCGGGAAATCCCAGTACCCCACGATCGCGCCGATTCGGCCGTCGAAATCGGCCAATTCCTTTTCCGCCTTGTGCAGCAGATCCTCGATCGGGATCTCACCTTCCTGCGTCTCGTCGATACCGAGCAGCGGATGAAAGCGGAACCGGTCGGCACCGGGAATCTTTTCCAGCGTACGCACATTCCCTTCGTCCAGACCGAGCACGAAAATGTCGATTGCGTTCAACGGGGTACCTCTTTTCGAATTTCGCAGTGGTGGCTGCGTGCTACCCCCGCAACCGCGGCTTACACTCGGGCCGGACGTTGCACGATGTGAACCAATTCTCGAAGGGCGTGCCGAGCCTCGGGAATATCGGCGATATGCCAGGCATGAATCATGCCCGGGTATTCGTAGTAGTCGAGTTCGGTTCCCTCGTCGGCGCACCGGGACCGGAACCGGCGCGCGTCCGCCAGCAGAATGTCGCGGGTGCCGACGAACAGACTGAGCCGGCCGGGCGTCGCCGTGGGGGCGTTCAGCGGACTAATACGCGGATCGCGCGGATCCAGGCGTCCCGCGTAGAGCCGTCCGGCCTCGACCAGCCCCGCGATACCGAGATAGGGATCGCACGGGTCGAGTTCGGCCGACATCGGATCGGACATGGTGACGTCGAGCCACGGGGAGATCAACACCACCTCCTTGGGCGCCGCGGTCTCCGGCGCGCGGGCGGTGCGGGCCAGCACCAGCGCCAGCGCCGCACCGGCCGAATCCCCCATGAACACAGTGTCTTCCGAGGCGGTGCCGGCGAAGGTCGCGGCATGCGCCGCGCGCACCATCGCGACGGTGTCCTCGGCGTGGCAGCCCGGGGCCAGCGGGTACAGCGGCACGGTGACCGTACATCCGGTGCGGTCGATCAGCCGGGAGAGGAAGGTCCAGTGATCGTGCTGGATCTGATGGACGTAAGCCCCACCGTGCAGATACAGCACGTGCCGGCGGCTGCCGCCGTACTGCGGGCGCAGGGTGTACACCGGTCTGCCGCGAATGACGCGGCGCGTCACCCAGTGATGCAGATGCACCTCCGCGGGCGGGCTGTCGCGTTCGGGCCGTTGACTTTTCGGAATGCTCTCGTGCAGCGCGTCGACATCGGCGAAGGTCTTCTTGGCCCGGGTCACCCGCAGCGCGGCGATCATCATCCGGCTACGCAGACTCGGTTTGCCGAGGTTCACCGGCAACACCGGCGGTCGGTCATACATGGTCACGGGGAATCGTCCTGGTCCAGTTGCGCGAGAAGATTCGCTGCTCCCCTTCGAAACCGTCCAGCTCGGCGTGCACGACGAAATCCGAAGGGGTGCAAGTAACGTGGGTGCGGGTCTCGGTCCGGGTGCGCCAGTCGCCGCGCGCGAAGCTCATCGACCACGCCGTTTCGGCGGTGGCCGAGCAGAAGTCGTCGGCCTGCCAGCTGTAGCGTTCCCGGACCTGGCGGTCGACGTCCAGATCGTGCTCGTCGAAGTGGACGAGGCCGGCATCCTTGACGATGTCCAGCGCGGACCGGTACTCGATCAGATCGCGCCACACCGTCCATTTCTGTTCGCCGGGGCGGACCTGGGTGGTGGCCATCGGCTCCGCGCCCTCGGGCGGGCCGAACGGTTGTGCCACGATGTCGTCGGCCTCGGCGATCGGCCGGATCGGCAGCCGTAGACCGCTGCCCTCGGTGTACACGGTGACCAGCGCCGGTTCGGGCGGTGGCCAGGCCAGCGGCCAATACGAGCTCGACAGCGACAGCCGGATCCGATGCCCCGCCGGGAAGGCCTGCGCCACCGCGTTGAGCTGCAGCGTGACCCGGTAGCGGCGACCGGGTTCGAGCGGGCGTGGATCGTCGTGCCCGTCGCGATGAGTGAGATTGAGCAGACCGTAGGTGACGCGGGTGGCGCGCCCGTCCGGTGCGACGTCGGAGAGCCGGGCCGCGATCATCGCCACGGGTTTGTCGGCCGAGACCTCCAGCGTCAGCTCCGGCGCGCCCAGGATCTCGCAGCGTTCGGTCAGCTCGTCGGTGTCGAACACCAGCGAGCCGCCGTCCTCTTCGCGCTGGTCGTAGGGCAGATCGGGCGGGGCGCTGTAGGAGGCCCACTTACCGGCGAACTGGCCGACCGACAGCGGCGATTCGACCGACAGCTGCGCCGGCGCCGGGTTCTCCCCCGGCCGCGCGATCCGATGCCGGCCCAGCGGATGCGACACCGTCCGGACATGCGGTGACGGCCAGCTCGGTTCACCGACCCAGCGACCGGGCCGTTCCTCGTAGGACGTCGACGGCGGCACACTCTCCTGCATCCACGTGTAGAGCATCGGGCCGTCCATCACCCCGTTGTCGGCGTCGGCGAGCCAATGGTCCCACCAGCGCACGACCTCCTGGAGATACCCGATCGCCGGGCCCGGCTCCCCCAGATGCGGATACTTGTGCGACCACGGGCCGATCAGGCCCTTGCGCGGGACGTCCAGATTGGCCAGCACGCGTGCGACGGCATTGGAGTAGCCGTCGGCCCAGCCGCTCGAGGCCAGCACCGGGACCTGGACGTCGGAATAGTTCTCACAGACCGAGGCGCGCCGCCAGTACTCGTCGCGACGCTGATGCTCGAGCCAGTTCGCCGCCCACAGGCTGCAGTTCTGCAACCGGTCCAGCCACATGTCGCGCCAGCGCTCGCCGACCAGGGCCGGGTCGGGCGGCAGCGTGCTGTAGGCGAACATGGTGGCCGATTCGGCGATATTGTCCGACAGCAGCGCACCCCCCATGTAGTGCATGTCGTCGGAGTAGCGGTCCTCGGTGAACGAGGAGATGACGATGGCCTGCAGACCCGGCGGTTTGCGGGCGGCGACCTGCAACGCGGTGAAGCCGCCCCAGGAGATGCCCATCATGCCGAGGCGGCCGTTGCACCAGGGCTGCTCGGCCATCCAAGCCAGCACGTCCTCGGCGTCCTCGTGCTCCTGGTCGAGATATTCGTCGACCAGCACGCCCTCGGACTCACCCGTGCCACGCAGGTCCACCCGCACGCAGGCATACCCGTGACCGGCCAGATAGGGGTGGTGGATCGAGTCGCGGACCGCACTCAGATCACGTTTGCGGTAAGGAATGTATTCCAGGATTCCGGGTACCGGCCGGTCGTCGGCCGCGATCGGCCGCCAGATCTTGGCCGCGAGCCGCACGCCGTCCGACATCGGAATCCACACGTGTTCGTCCACGGTGATCTGCTGCGGCAGCGACGTCACCGTCCGCATCGGCACCCTCCTCCGCCCGGCCGCTCGGGCCGCGGCTGATCGATCGGTTGCATACTCGCGGCGACTACCCGCTGCCGAGCCGATTACACACCGGCACGGATACCTGGTCCGACCATCGAACTCGTTGCGGCGCAAAGCAATTGCCCCGCGACCCGGCCCCGGTCACGGCTACCGGGTAGATTGGCAGCCGTGACCAACACTTCCGGAGACGCGTATCCCCTCGCCGACGCGATGACCACCTCGGTCACCGTGCACGACGATGCGACCGTGCTCACGGTGGCCGGCGAGGTCGACCTGGCGACCGCCCCCGCACTCGAGAATGCCATCGAGGCGACCCTCGGCGGCAAACCCGCGGCGCTGATCATCGACCTGCTGCAGGTGAGCTTTCTGGCCTCCGCCGGGATGGCCGCCCTGGTAGCCGCCCATCAGCGGGCCGGCTCCGCGACCCGCATCGTCCTGGTCGCCGAGGGGCCCGCCACCAGCAGACAGCTCAAACTCACCAATCTCGATCAGGTCTTCGCCCTGCATCCGACGCTCGACGCCGCCCTGGCGGCGCTGCATCAGGGCTGACCCGCACATCCGCACGGAATTCTCGTTGCCGGCGGTCCGAGAGCCGGACCGCCGGCAACGACCGTTTCAGACCAGTTCGCGCAGCTGTTCGATCAGTTTCACCCGTTCCGGCGCCGTGGCGGCCAGCGGAACGACGTTGAGCACCGTCACACCGGCCTCACGGAACGCGGCCACCCGTTCCTTTACGAATCCCGCCGAGCCGATCAGCGAGATGTCACGCACCAGATCGTCGGGCACCACCTTGGCCGCCTCGTCCTTCTTGCCGGCCAGATACAGCTCCTGGATGCGGTCGGCCTCGGCGCCGTAGCCGTATTTGGTGGCCAGGGTGTGGTAGAAGTTCTTGCCCTTGGCGCCCATCCCGCCGATGTACAGCGCGAGATGCGGCTTCACGAATTCGCGCAGCGGTTCCACGTGGTCGCCGATGGCCAGCGCCGGGCCGGCGTAGACGTCGAGTTCACCCAGCTCCGGGGCGCGCTCGGCCCGACCGGCGGCCAGTGCGTCCCCCCACACCTCGCGGGCCTTCTCCGGCAGGAAGAAGATGGGCTGCCAGCCCTCGGCGAGTTCGGCCGCGAGCTGGACGTTCTTGGGCCCGAGCGCGGCCAGCAGCACGGGGATCCGGTCCCGGACCGGGTGGTTGATCAGCTTCAGCGGTTTGCCCAGGCCGGTGCCGCGCTCGGCGGGCAGCGGCACGGTGTAGTACTTGCCCTGGTATTCCAGCCGTTCACGCCGCCACACCTTGCGGCAGATCTCGACCACTTCCCGGGTGCGCCCGATCGGGGCGTCGTAGGGCACGCCGTGGAAACCCTCGATCACCTGCGGCCCGGAGGCGCCCAGGCCGAGGATGTAGCGGCCGTCGGAGACGTAGTCCAGTCCGGCCGCCGTCATCGCGGTCAGCGTCGGCGTGCGGGTGTAGAGCTGCAGAATGCCCGAGGCCAGCTGTACCCGTTCCGTTTTTGCGGCGAGATAACCCAGGCCGCTGACGGCGTCGTAGGAGTAGGCCTCCGGGACGAAGACGATGTCGAGCCCGGCTCGTTCCAGATCGGCGACCTCGGCCGCGACTTCCTTGAAGCCCCCCGCATAGTTGATGCCCAACCCGATCCGCATCTTATGCAACTCCGTTCATATGCACCCAGTTGCAGTGACAGTAACCCACTGCGCCACGCGTAAACAAGCACGACCACCGCCGGGGGCGGCCCGGGTTCCATCCTGCACACCGCCCGCACGCCCGCGTCGACAGGGCGGCACCGGCCGACTCGGTCGCGTGGCCGCCGGCCCGGTACGGTGGTCGGCGTATCGCACCGATCCTTCGAAACGGGAGGCCCCGCAGCATGTCTCAGGACACCGCATCGTCGCCGGACACCACGACGTTCGGAAGTTCGACGATCGGCCGCTACCTGGACGATCTCGCCGCCAAGATCCCGGCCCCCGGCGGTGGCGCGGTCGCGGCACTGCACGCCGCCCAGGGCGCGGCCCTGGTCGCCATGGTCGCCCGCTACACCACCCGGGCCAAGGACGCCGACAATCGCCCGGCCATCGATCGGATCATCGCCGCCGCCGACGCCGCCCGCGAGCGCGCGCTGGCCCTCGCCGACGCCGATGCCGCGGCCTTCACGGCGGTGGGCGACGCCTACAAGCTCCCCAAGGACACCGACGAACAGATCGCCGCCCGCAAGGAGGCCATCACCGCGGCACTGCTGCAGGCCGCGCGCGTTCCGGCGACGGTAGTCGCCGAGGCCGACGAGGTGCTGTCACTGGCGGCCGATCTGCTGCCGATCGGCAATCCGAATGTGGTCACCGACATCGGCGCCGCCGCCGACGCCGCCCGGGCCGCCGCAGCGAGCTCACAACTCAATATCGCCATCAACGTCGCCTCGCTCGGCGACCACGAGGCCGAGGAGTTCGCGCCGGCGCTGCGCCGCGTGGAGGAGATCTTCGCGCGCGCCGACGCCCTGCACACCGACGTCCTCGCCGCCGTCGTGGGCTGATCGGCACTACCACACACCCCCGCAACCCTTGGTTTGCCACGCCGTAACTGTCATTACGAAGCGAGAACTATTCCGGGGTTCATGATCATCCGGACATAGAATCGAGGGTCCGAACGCAAACCACCTGAGGGGGTGGAGCCATGAGGAACATGATGCGTCAACTGTTCCTGGCGGCAGTTATCGCACTACTCGCCGCGGTCACATCCGGCACCGCGACCGCGGTGCTCGTGACACCGCAGACCGCATCCGTGGCCTCGATCTCACCGGCGAACGGCGCCGTGGTCGGGATCGCCAGCCCGGTCACCGTCCGATTCACCGCGCCGGTGCCCGATCGCGCCCGGGCCGAACGTTCCGTGCACGTCGGTGCCGCGCCCGGATCGTTCTCGTGGACCAGCGACCGCGAACTGGTCTGGACCTCGTCCGGATTCCTGCCGGCCGACTCGCGGTTCACCGTGACCGCGGGCAATGCCCGATCGGAATTCCGGACCGACGGCGGCACCACCGCCGACGCCGACATGTCGGCGCACACCTTCACCGTCTTCATTCCCGGCCAGCCGCCGCGCGTGATGCCGGCGTCGATGGGTAAACCGGGCCGCGAGACCCCGGTTGGGACCTTCCCCGTCATGGAGAAGGACCGCACCATCATCTTCGATTCACGCACCATCGGCATTCCGCTCGACGATCCGGAGGGCTACTACCTGACCGGTGAATTCGCCGAACGCCTCACCTCGAGCGGCGTTTTCGTGCACTCGGCACCGTGGTCGGTGGGCCAGCAGGGCAATACGAACGTCAGCCACGGGTGCATCAATCTCGCACCCGCCGATGCCGAGTGGTACTACGACAACGTGAGTGTGGGTGATCCGGTGACCACCCACTGGTGATCAGCGCGCGGCTTCGGCGGCCGCCACCACGTGCCGCATCAGCAGGGCGGTGGTGACCGGGCCGACGCCGCCCGGCACCGGGCTGAGCGCCGCGGCGCGACCCTGCACCGCGGCCGCATCCACATCGCCGACGATGCTGCCGTCGGGTCCCTCGTTGGTGCCGACATCGATCACCACCGCGCCCTCGCGCACATGCGCAGCGCCGATCAGCCCCGCCCGTCCGGCGGCCGCGACCACGATATCGGCGGCCGAAGTGACCGCGGGCAGGTCGGTGGTGCGCGAATGGCAGACCGTCACGGTGGCGTTCTCCGCCAGCAGCAGTTGTGCCAGCGGTTTGCCGACCACATTGGAGCGGCCGACCACCGCGACATGCCGACCCGCCAGGTCGATGTCGTGATGTTTGGCGAGTTCGACCACCGCCTGGGCGGTTGCCGGCGGGAATCCCGGGAGACCGGCGGCCAGCAGCCCGAGTGACAGCGGACTCACCCCGTCGACATCCTTGGCCGCCGCGATCGCCGAGCTGACATCGTTGAGATCCACGCCGTCCGGCAGCGGGGTCTGCAGCATCACCGCGTGCACGGCCGGGTCCTCGCTCAGTTTCGCCAGTGCCGCACGGATCTCCTCGGCGCTTGCCTGTGTTCCGAGATCGGTTGTCTCACAGTCGATTCCGAGTCGGCTCGCCGCGCGTTGCAGCGAATTCACATACCATCCGCTGGCCGGATCGTCGTTGGCGACGACCAGAACCAGGCGCGGCGCGGCTCCGGATTCGGCCAGCGCGGCGGCGCGTTGTTTCGTCTCGGCGTTCAGGTCGGCGGCGAGTTGTTTGCCGGTCAGCGAAATGGTGTCCACCCGGTCACCTTATCGGGCCGCGCACCAGCGGCGACGCCCGCCACCACCGGCCCGGAACCCGGACCGGGACGGCGCAAATCCGGGGTGTCGGCCGAATCGCGCCGTATCGTGGGCTCGGTTGTGCCAATACCACCCATGCGTGATCCCGCTCGCCCGGAAAGGTGTCGACTGCAGTGAACATCGCAAGACGTGTGAAGCATCTTCTGGTCGCGGCCTCGGCCGCCGCCCTGCTGGTCGGGCCCGTGACCGCGACCGCGACGGCCGCCGACGGACCGGCGCCGCTGTACAACTCGGCTCAGACCAATTTCGTCAACGGCAACGACGCGGCCGGCCTCGCCGACCTGCGCGCGCTGCTGGACCAGGCTCCCGACGACGCGCAGGCGCTGGCCCTGCAGGGCATCTGGTCGGACTACACCGGCGATCTGATCACCCGGGAAACCGCCTTCAACCGCCTCGCCGCCATCGATCCCGAGATGGCGCAGGGCGCACGCAATCTGATCGGCGCCATCGGCGCCGCCGTCGGCACGCTGCCCAATCCCCTGCCGGCCCTGATCGGCCCGCAGACCGGCATCGTGGTCCTCGGCTACGGGCTGCTGCCGGACGGCAGCATGCGGCCGGAGCTGGTCAATCGGCTGACCGCCGCCTGGTTGCAGGCCATCGCCGCGCCGTTCTCGCCGATCGTGGTCACCGGTGGCAATCCGCAGAACGGAGTGCCGGAGGCCGCCGCGATGGCGGGCTGGCTCATCGGCCACGGTATTCCGGCCACCCGCGTACTGGTCGAGGACCGCGCCACGTCCACCGTGCAGAACGCGCTGTTCGCCAGCCGGATGTTGCGAGACGCGGGCGCGACCAGTGCCGTGGTGGTGACCTCGCCCAACCACATTCGCCGCGCGGTGGCCGATTTCATCGTCGCGGGCACCCGGGTGGTGGGCGCGACGACCTCGCTGGATCAATTGGTATCGCAGTTGCCGCCGCCGTCGAAGGCCGCCCAGCGCGGTATCTACCTCGACGCCACCCGCACCTTCCTGCTGCCCGCCTCCCGATAGCAGGGGTGTCGGTCCTCGATCGACCGACCAGAATGGTCGGGTGAGCCGTGATCCGTCCGAAAGCGCTACCGCCGACCCGCTCGTCGCCACCCTGCGCGCCGCGGGCTGCGTCTTCGCCGAGGAGGAGGCCGATCTGCTGCGGCAGGCGGCCACCTCGCCGCGCGAACTCGCCGCTCTGGTCGATCGGCGCGTCGCCGGTGTTCCGCTCGAATACCTGCTCGGCTGGACCGAATTCGGCGGCGTGCGGGTCGCGGTCGGTCCCGGAGTCTTCGTCCCGCGGCAACGCACCGTCTTCCTGATCGAGGAGGCCGTGCGACGCACCGGCGCGCGATCCGGGGACCGGCGCACCGTGGTCGATCTGTGTTGCGGCTCCGGCGCTCTGGGCCTGGCCGCCACCACGACACTGCGGGCCCGCGGGGTGGACGTCGACGTGGTCGCTTCCGATATCGATCCCACCGCCGTCGCCTGCGCCCGCCGCAATCTGGAGCCGTTGGGCGGCCGCGTCTTCCACGGCGATCTGTTCGAGGCCCTGCCGGGCGAACTCGTCGGCCGGGTGGATCTGCTGCTGGCCAACACCCCCTACGTCCCGACGGGGCGGATCGCCGGGATGCCGCCGGAGGCTCGCGAACACGAGCCGCGGGTCGCCCTCGACGGTGGCGCCGACGGGCTCGACGTGCTGCGCCGGGTGGCGGCGACGGCCGCGCCGTGGCTCACGGTCGGCGGCTGCCTGCTGGTCGAGATCGGCACCGACCAGATCGAGACGGCGGTGGGGATCGTCCACGGCGGCCGCCTGCGGGCCGAGGTCGCCCGGTCCGACGACTACGGCGCCACCGTCGTCTGCGGAACACGGTCGCACACCCGGTGATCCGGTCACCTGCCGCTGCGCCGAGCCGCGGGCGGCACCGCACGGCGACGACGTGTTCGACCGAACCAGTAGCATCGCTCGGTGTGGAGCAGCGATATGTGCGGCGGTCGGGCCGGGTCATTCTCGCGGACGCCGAGGATCGGATACTGCTCATCGCCTACCGCGGCACCGTGGATCCGCTGTACTGGATCACCCCCGGCGGCGGCCTCGACGGGGATGAAACACCCGCCGAGGCGGCCGCGCGTGAACTCGGCGAGGAGACCGGATTACACCTCACTCCGGACGAGCTCGGCCCTCAGGTGGCGGTGGCCTCCGGACACCTCGACATCCCGGGCTGGCTGTCGGGCCTGTTCCGCGAGGACTACTTCTTCCACCGCCTGACCACCACCGGGGCCGCGCTGGACACCAGCAACCTACTGCACTACGAGACCGCGAGTATTCACGAATATCGTTGGTGGAGCAGGGCGGAACTGGCCGGCACCGACCAGACAGTCTACCCGCTCGGGCTGGCCGCCTTGCTCGGTGACCTGCTGGCGGGGCGGATTCCACCGGAACCGGTCACCCTGCCCTGGCGCGACCGGGCCGGTGAAACCGCCTGAACCGAATCAGGAGGTGCGGCCGGTGAACTCGTCCATCGAGTGGTACACGCCCACCTTGTTCAGGTAGAAGTCACGCACCTTCAGCGGCAGCAACCCGGAGATGGCGCGGTTGAGCCGGGAGGTCCACGGCAGCACCACCAACGCCGATCCGTTCTTCATCTCCCGCCAGGCGGTGTCGACGACCTCTTCCTGCTCGAGGATCGGCGTGAACCAGAAACCCTTGGCGCCGTTGAACATTCCGGTGTTGATGTAGGTCGGGCACACCGTGGTGACCTTGACATGGTCGTTGCCGGACTGCTCGAGTTCCAGACGCACCGAATCCGACCAGCCCAGCGCCGCCCATTTGGAGGCGGCGTACACGCTCATCCGCGGATTCGACACCAGCGCCGCCGACGAGGCGATGTTCAGCATCCGCGCCGGTGATTTGCGGTTCACCATCGCGGGCAGGAATTCCAGCGCGACGTACATGGGCGCCAGCGAGTTGATCGCCATCGTCTTGTCGATATCGGCGCGGTTCTCGGTCTCCCAGAAATAGCCGTTGCCGCGCACGATGCCCGCGTTGTTGACCAGGATGTCGATATCGCCGACCTCGGACCGGACCGCGGCCGCGGCGTCGATGATCGACTGCTGATCCGAGACGTCGACCACGTAGTGGTGGACCCGGCTCACCGCACCGGAGGACAACTCCGCGGCCGTCTGCTTCAGCGCGGCCTCGTTGATATCCCACAGCACCACATCGGCGGCCTGTTCGCGCACCGCCCGCTGCGCGAAGGACTTACCCAGCCCCATCGCCGCGCCGGTGATCAGTACCCGCTTGCCCGCGACCGTATCCATATCCGTTCCTTTCCGAGATGCCCGATCCGGGCGAGATCACTTCTGCCGCAACGCTTTCATCACGCCGAAATACAGCGTCATGGTCTTCGCCCACAGTGCCTCCGACATCCCCGGCAGCGGCGCGATCGGCAGCGCGCGCTGCACGGCGACGGTCTGGGTGTCGACGTATTTCAGCAATCCTTCGGGGCCGTGGCGGCGCCCACTGCCGGAGATGCCGAGCCCGCCGGAGGGCGCCGCGACACTGCCCCACGCCGCGATGAAGCCCTCGTTGACGTTGACCGAGCCGGCGTCGATGCGCGCCGCGATCGCCCGGGCGCGGGCGGTATCCCGGCTCCACACACTGGCGTTGAGGCCGTAGGCGGTGTCGTTGGCCTGCTCGACGGCCTCGTCGTCGCTGTGCACGCGATAGACCGACACGACCGGCCCGAAGGTCTCCTCGCGATACACCGTCATCCCCGGCCGCACGCCCGCGAGCACGGTGGGCTCGTAGAAGTACGGGCCCAGATCCGGTCGCGCCCGGCCGCCGGCCAGGACGGTGGCGCCCTTGGCGACCGCATCCTCGACGTGGGCCGTGACGGTGTCGAGCTGGCGCGCGAAGGTCAGCGAACCCATCTCGTAGGAGTAGTCCAGTGCCGAGCCGAGCCGCACCGCCTTGGTGGCCGCGACGAATTCGTCGACGAAGCGGTTGTAGACGTGGTCGTGAACGTAGATGCGCTCGATCGATTCGCACAGCTGCCCGGCCGAGGCGAAACAGGCCCGCACCGCGATTCTGGCGGCCGTGCGCACATCGGCATCGGCCAGCACCAGCAGCGGATTCTTACCGCCCAGTTCCAGCGAGTAGCCGATCAATCGCCGGCCGGCCTGCTGTGCGATGGTGCGTCCGGTGGCGCTGGAACCGGTGTAGTCGACGTAATCGGCACGCGCGATCACCTCACCGCCGATCGCCGCACCGCGGCCCAGGACCGCCTGCCACAGGCCGGCGGGCAGACCGGCCCGCTCCGCGGCGTCGATGGCCCACAGCGCGGTCAACGCGGTCTGGTTGTCGGGCCGGGCGACGACGGCATTTCCGGCCAGCAACGCCGGCAACGCATCGGAGGCCGCCAACGCCAGCGGGTAGTTCCACGGGGAGATCACCGCGACCACGCCCTTGGGCCGGTTGTGCACCTCGACCTGGGTCAGCATGGGCAGCACGCCGCGCGGGGTGCGGGTGGCGAGCAACCGTTCGGCCGTGGCGGCGTAGTAGCGGGCGTTCACCGCCACATCGCCGACCTCGTCGAATGCGTGCACTCGGGACTTGCCCGCCTCGGTCTGCACGATATCGAGGACGGTGTCCTGTTCGGCCAGAACCAGATCGTGGAAGCGCCGCAGCACCGCGGCCCGCTCCCGCACCGGCACGGCCGCCCACTCTCGCTGAGCGGCCCGGGCGGTGGCGAAGGCGGAGTCGATATCGGCGGTGGACGACTGCGGCAGGTCGGCGATCTTCGCACCCGTCGCCGGGGCGAACACCGGCACCGAGGGGGCGCCGCCGGCCACGGCGCGGGCGATCAATCGGTCCACCAGGTCGCGCGGCAGGGCCGTGGCGGGAGCAAGTTCCGGGGCGGTCGTCATAGCAGCCTTCTCGATCGGTGCATGTCCGGCATTTTCTCTAACACCAGTGTTAGATTAACACTGGTGTTAGATTAATGGGGTGACACCGGGCGGTGTCAAGCCCACCGGTGCCGACCAGGAGGAATGCGGATGCCCGAGGACGCGGTGGTCAGCACCGCCGGCCGG
Organism: Nocardia veterana NBRC 100344; assembly: GCF_000308855.1. Taxonomy (GTDB): domain Bacteria; phylum Actinomycetota; class Actinomycetes; order Mycobacteriales; family Mycobacteriaceae; genus Nocardia; species Nocardia veterana. The sequence continues at coordinate 31,682 of NZ_BAGM01000080.1, forward strand.
AATCGCCGCGGCCGCCCGCCCCAGACCCCGGAACAGGCCGACGAGGTCCGCGCCCGGATCGTCGCGGCGACCGCGGCGGCGTTCACCGAATTCGGCTCGCACGGGTTGAGCGTGGCCCGGATCATCCGCGCCGCCGGCATCTCCCGGCCGACGTTCTACCGCTACTTCGCCAATGCGACGGCACCACTCGACGTGGTCCTCACCCGATCCAACGAGGGTCTGGTGGGCGGTATCCGCGCCGCACTGGAACGCTCGGACGAGCCGGTGGCGCTGGGCATCGGCATCATCGACGCCTATCTGGACTGGGCGCGCGGCCACGGCCCGATGCTGCGGCCGGTCTTCGCCGAACTGCACGACCCGAGTTCACCCGTGTCGAGCTACCGCGAACGGGCCTTCGAGGATATCCGCGCGCTGGTGCGCTCGAAATTCCGGACACTGGGCCGAGAGCTGCCCACCCCACTCGACCTCGACACCGCCCTGCAGGTGTGCGCCTTCGTGGTCTACCAGATATCGCTGGCGACCGCGCCGGGCGCCGATCCGGATCCCGAGGCGGTGGCCGCGGCCCGGCTGACGATGATCCGCACCGTCCTGGTCACCCTCGGGCGCCGCGAGGATGTCGAACTCGCCCTGACGATTCCGGGGATCTTCGCGCCCGCACAGGGGTGAGCACGGCTCAGCCGCGCAGGCCGCTCGCGCGCAGCACGCGCCGGGAGATGCCGGCCTCGAGCGCCTCGGCCGTCCCGATGATCCGCACCCGCTGCCGGGCGCGGGTGATCGCGGTGTAGAGCAGTTCGCGGGTCAGGAGGGTGGATTCCGGACCGGGCAGCACGATCGTGACCGCGCCGTACTGACTGCCCTGGCTGCGGTGGATGGTCATCGCGTACACCGTGGTCACGCTCGGAAATTGGGTGGGGTGCACCAGATAGGGTTCGCTGCCACGCTGCAGTGCGGCGCGCAACCCGCCGTCGGCGGCGCGCACGATGACGCCGGTGTCGCCGTTGTAGATGCGGGCCTCGTGATCGTTGGCGGTGACCAGCAGGGGCTGCCCGGGAAACCACTGCCCGGCAACGGATTCCGTGCCGATGCCGGCGGCCGCGACCCAGGCGCCCGCCATCCGGTCCCAGCGTTCGACCCCGAACGGGCCCTGTCGGTGCGCACACAGCAACCGGTGCGATTCCATCGCCCGCAATGCCGCCGCGGCATCGCCGATCTCGGCGGCGGCCGTGCACTCCCGCGCCGCCCGCACCACATCGGCACGGACGTCGGCGATCTCGTCGGGTTCGTGTAGTGCCAGCTCCGTGCCGCCGTCGGCGAGCAGCGCCAACGCCGTGTCCGCGTCGCCGGCGCGCACCGCGACCGCCAGCTCGGCGATCCGGCCGCCGAACCGGCGACCACGGGTGAGCCGAATCATGCCGCCGCGCAGGCGATGACGTTCGCGATCGGACAATCCCTCACCGGCGGCGCCGACGCTTGCCGCCTCGGTGCCGAGAATCCGCTCCAACAGCGGATTCGCCGGGCCCAGCACCGGCCCGGCGACGAGGTCGGCCAGGACCGCGCCGGCGTCGACCGAGGCCAGCTGATCCGGATCGCCCACCAGGACCAGCCGGGCGTCGGGACGCACGGCCGGCAGCAGCCGGCTCATCATCGTCAGCGACACCATCGATGTCTCGTCGACCACGATGACGTCGTAGGGCAGGCGATTGTGGGCATGATGCCGGAAGCGGGTGGTGCCCCCGCGCTGCCAGCCCAGCAGGCGGTGCACGGTGGCGGCGGTCAACTCCGGCAGATCCAGGTCGGCGGCCTGCTCTCGCACCGATTCCTGCAGCCGCGCCGCGGCCTTTCCGGTCGGAGCGGCGAGCGCGATGCGCAGTGGCGTGGTCTGTTTCATCGCCCGGTGATGCGCGACCAGCAGCGCGAGGATGCGGGCGATGGTGTGGGTCTTCCCCGTTCCCGGACCGCCCGCGACGACGGTGGTCCAGCTGGTGGCCGCCACCGCCGCCGCGATGCGCTGCCGGTCGGGCGCCGCCCCGGGCCCCCCTGTGCCGGGGAACAGGCGATCCAGTTCGCGGCGCACGGTCTCCGGATCGACGAGCGGATGGCCGGTGGCGCGCTCCGCGAGCACGTCCCGGATGGTCTGCTCCTGCCGGTAGTACCGGTCCAGATACAGCAGCGGCCCGCCGTCGGATTCGACGAGCCGCAGCGGGCACAGCGGACCCGCCGGGCTCCCGCACACCAGCGGACTCACCCGCAACGCCGCGCACAACTCGTCGAGGTCGGGCCACGGCAGTGCCGCCGGATCCACCGGCTCCACCGCGCCGAGATCGAAACCCTCACCGTCGACGCCGATTTCGTGCATGCGCCGCAACTCCAGGCAGACCGAGCCGGATCTGACTGCACGCACCGCGAGCGCGGCCGCCAGCAACACCTGCTCGCCGGATTCGCCGCCGAGGCGACCCAGCCGCAGCGCCACGTGCACATCCGCGGCCGACGACACCCCGGCGGCATTGAACGTGCGCAGCAACCCGGTGGCGCGTTGCGCGATGCCGATCGCCGTCATCGTGGACTCCCCCCGGCCAGCAGATCCGACAGCGCCACGATCAGCGGCGCGGGCGGATCCCAGTCGAATACGCCGTGCCCGGGGGGCGTGGCCGGTCCGACCATGCCGCGTACGAACAGATACCGCACCCCGCCCAGATGCCGGTCCGGATCGTAGTCGGGCAGCCGCCAGCGCAGATAGCGGTGCAGCGCGGCGGAATACAGCAGCGCCTGCAGCGGATAGTGCGAACGCGTCATCTCCTCGGCCATCCGGTCGCGGCGGTAGTGCGCGACGGTCAGATCTCCGCTGCCGAGCCGGTTGGTCTTGTAGTCGACAACCACGAAACGCGGTCCGGCAGTGCGCAATACGGCGTCGATGCTGCCGGTCAGGTAGCCTCGCAACGGCACGTCGTCGAGATGGTCGAGGGCATCGGCGTACCCGGCGAAGGGGTCGTCGGGGCGCAGATGCGCGCGTAACAGATCGCCGATTCGCCGCACCGTCACTCGGGTGGCGACCGGATCGTCACCGCCGGCCAACGGTAGTTCGAATTCCAATTCGTTCAGCCGGTCCCGCGACCGGATCTCGGCCAGCGGCACCGGGTCGAACGGTGTGCGCAACACCGCGTGCAGGGCGCGGGCGAGCTCCGCGGGGTCGATATCGGCCATCAGCTCGGCCACCGCGTGCTCGCACCGACGATGCACCTCCGCCGCCAGATCCGGCGCATCGGTGTCGACCAGTTCCAGCACCCCGTGCACCAGGGTGCCGAATTCCGCGCCGTAGGGCAGGCCGTTCATCAACGACGGCGTCGCCTCGGTGAATTCGGCCGCGGGCACGGGCGGCTCCAATTCCGGTGCGGGCGAGAGAGGTTCGTCGGTGCCGCCGTCGACCACATCCGCCGGTCCCGGTACCGAATCGTGGGCCGAGGCGGTGAGCGCCGAATACGAGGTGCGCCGCCAGTCGTGGTCGATGGTGCGGGTGAACCGGGCGGCGGCGAGTTCGACCGCGCCGGGCCGGTCCCGCTCCGACCGCAGGGTCGCCGCGGCGGCCGCGCGCACCGGCTCGATCTCGATCAGGCCGGGCCCGGCCGCACTCGCCCATTCCCGCAACCGGTGCAGGACCACCGGATCGGGCGGAACCTCGCTGCGGGCGGGCACCTCCGCACTGCCGGGAGTACGACCGAGCACCATCCGGTGCAGCGGGGCGGCGGCGGTGCCGTACGCCGGCGCCCACCACGCCACCACCTGGGATTGGGCGCGGGTCAGGGCGACGTAGAGCAGGCGTAGTTCCTCCCCGGCCTCCTCGGCCTCGCAGCGGCGCCGGTGGTCGGCATACCCGGGCGCCTCGGGGCCACCGACGTCGAGCACCCGCTCGCCGTCCTCGTGGAACAGCAGGGTGGCCGGGTTCGGATTCTTCGCGCCGTCCCACGCGAACGGCAGATAGACGATCGGGAATTCCAGCCCCTTGCTGGCATGTACGGTGGCGATCTGGACCGCGGCCGCGTCGCGATCCAGCCGGCGACTGCGGCCGGAGACGGTGCCGGATGCCGGATCGCGGACTCGATCCGCCAGCCAGCGCGTGAGCGCGGTCAGCCCCAGCGATTCCCGGGCGGCCACCTCGTCGAGCAGCTGGGCGATATGCCGCAGATCGGTGAGCCGACGCTCGCCACCGCTCTGCGCCAGCAATCGCGGGGCGGGCCGGGCCTGCGCGCTGAGCCGGTCGAATACGGCCGCGAACCCGGCGCGGGCGAACAATCGGGCGGCGTCGCGGAGCTGAGTGCTCAACCGCCCCACCAGATCCGCGCCACCGGCGTCGAGGTCGGCGGCCGAGAGCCCGAGCAGCGGGGTGGTCGCCGCGAGCCGCACCCGGTCGCCGCGATGCGGCTGTTCGAGTGCGCGCAGGACCCACAGCCAGTCGGTGGCGCTGACGGTGTCGAAAACGCTGGCGCCGCCGGCCAGGACGGAGGCCACCCCGGCCCGGTCGAGCGCGGCACGCACGACATCGATCTGCGCGCGGGTCCGTACCAGCACGGCGATATCGCCGGGGCCCAGGTCCCGATCGTCGATCCGCGCGCCCGATTCGAGCGTGGCGACGATATCGGCGGCCAGATCGGTGGCGACCCGGTCGCGCTGGCGGCCGACCACGGGGAACCCGCTGCCGTTCAGCGGGCCGGCTCCCTGCCGCGGAAAACACCGGAGCCGTAAGGGAACCGCGGCCGTCGCGCCGATCGTCAGCCGACTGTGCGGCCGGACCGCTCGGACCGCGGGCACGGTGATCTCCGGATGTCCGAGCGCCGCGCCGCCCTGCAGGTGATGCAGCGCCGCCAGCAGACCGGCATCGCTGCGGCGGTTGGTGTCCAGTTCCCGGCGCGCGTCGGCGTGGGCGACGGCGTCGAGGTAGCTCAGCACTTCGGCGCCACGGAAGGCATAGATCGCCTGTTTGGGGTCGCCGACCAGGACGAGCGTGGTGTGGGTGTGGAAGACCCGGCGCAGGATGTCCCACTGCAGCGGGTCGGTGTCCTGGAATTCGTCCACCAGCGTCACCCGGAACCGCGCGCGGATCCGCCGGCACGCTCGTTCCCCGTGCACCGGGTCGGCCAGCACATCGTGCAGCAGCACCAGCTGGTCGTCGAAATCGCGCAGCCCCGACAGTCGTTTGCGCCGATCCACTTCCGCGCGCACGGCCGCCGCGAACGCGGCCGCCTCCGCGGCCGGATGATCACCGAGCTCCTCCCCCGGCACCAGCCGGGCGCGCCGATCGG
>NZ_BAGM01000079.1 GCF_000308855.1 Nocardia veterana NBRC 100344
GGCGTCGGCGGTCGGCTGCGCCAGGACTTTGGTCGCCGCGGGGCCGGGCACCGACCGGCCCTCGGCGACAGCCTCCAGCGCGCGCTGGGCCTCCCGCATCCCGGGCCGATCGGCTCCGTCGGCGGCCAGCAGACTCATCAGCACCGGGCCCAGCGGCCCCGCCCGGGTCGGTTCGGGCACCTTGGCGCTCACCACCGAATGCAACACGGCCAGCGGGTTGTCGCCCTCACCGAAGGGTGGCGCCCCCTCCACGGCCGCGTACAGCGTCGATCCGAGCGCGAAGACGTCGGAGGCGGGTTCGGGATCCTCCCCGCGCGCGATCTCGGGAGACAGATACGCCGGGGTGCCGGCCAGAAATCCGGTGGACGTGACGGTGACGTCCCCGACCGCGCGCGAGATGCCGAAATCGGTGATCTTCACGGTTCCGTTGTCGGCGACCAGAATATTGGCCGGCTTGACGTCGCGGTGCACGATGCCCGCCTCGTGGGCCGCGGCCAGCGCCGCGGCCACCTTCGCCCCGATCCGGGCCACCTCGCGGGGTTCGAGTGGGCCCTTGTCGCGCATCAGCGCCGCCAGACTCGGGGCGTCGACGTATTCCATCACCAGCCAGGGCTGGCCGTCCTCCTCCGCCACATCGAAGACCGTGACCGCGTTCTGATGATGCAGCCGCGCGGCGATGCGCCCCTCGCGCATCGCCCGCATCTTCGCCTCGAGCGCCTGCGCCTTGGTCAGTCCGGGTGCCAGAACCAGCTGCTTGACCGCGACGGTGCGCCGCAGACGCACATCGCTGGCCCGCCAGACCACGCCCATCGCCCCGCTGCCGATCGGATCGGCGAGTCGATACCGTCCGGCGATCAGCCGATCTGAACTCATGGTGTCGAACCCCTCCTGCGCTCACACACCGAGCACCCCACCACTATGTGTGACGCACGGAAACACTAAGAGCCTACGCGTTGAAGTACTTGGCTTCCGGGTGCAGCAGGACGAAGGCGTCGGTGGACTGTTCCGGATGCAGCTGCAGTTCCTCCGACAGCGACACCCCGATCCGGTCCGCCTCGAGCAGCGACACCAGCTTGGCGCGATCCTCGAGTTCCGGGCAGGCACCGTAGCCGAAGGAGTACCGTGCACCACGGTAGCCGAGTTTGAAGTAGTCGGTCACCTCGGCCGGATCTTCATCGGCGATCGAATGACCTTCCAGCACAAGCTCTTCGCGAATCCGGCGGTGCCAGTACTCGGCCAGCGCCTCGGTGAGCTGAACACCGATACCGTGCACTTCCAGGTAGTCGCGGTAGTTGTTCGCCGCGAACAGCTCGTTGGCGAAGTCGGCGATCGGTTGCCCCATCGTCACCAGCTGGAACGGCAGCACATCCACCTGCCCCCGCTGCTGCGCCAGCTCACGCGAGCGCACGAAATCGGCGATGCACAGGAACCGGTCGCGCTGCTGACGCGGGAAGGTGAACCGATACCGTTGCGGCGCAGCGGGATCCGGTTCGGTCAGCACGACCACGTCGTCGCCCTCGGAGACCGCGGGGAAATAGCCGTAGACCACCGCGGCATGTTGCAGCACGCCCTCGGTGGACAACCGGTCCAGCCAGTACCGCAGCCGCGGCCGGCCGTCGGATTCGACCAGTTCCTCGTAGCTGGGCCCCTCGCCACCGCGCTGCCCGCGCAGGCCCCACTGCCCCAGGAACAGCGCCCGCTCGTCCAGCAGACCCGAATACTCGCCGACGGCAAGGCCTTTGACCACACGTGTGCCCCAGAACGGCGGCACGGCGACCGGCAGATCGGCGGCCACGTCCGAACGCTCGGGCACCTCGACGGGCACCTCCTTGGCGCGGCGTTCGGCGGCGATCCGCTTGGACCGTTCGTGCCGCGCCTTGCGTTCGGCGGCCTTGGCGCGTTCGGCGACGGCCTCCGGGCTGTCCGGGTCGAGCGCGCCGCCGCGCTTGCGGGTCATGATGTCGTCCATCAGGCGCAGGCCCTCGAAAGCGTCGCGCGCGTAGTGCACGTCGCCGGCGTAGACCTCGGTGAGATCGTTCTCCACGTACGCGCGGGTCAGTGCGGCGCCGCCGAGCAGCACCGGGAACTGATCGGCGACCCCGCGGGAGTTCATCTCCTCGAGGTTCTCCTTCATCACCACCGTCGACTTGACCAGCAGCCCCGACATGCCGATCACGTCGGCTTTCTTGTCCGTCGCGGCGTCCAGGATCGCCGAAATCGGTTGTTTGATACCGAGGTTGACGACCTCGTAGCCGTTGTTGGACAGAATGATGTCGACCAGGTTCTTCCCGATGTCGTGTACGTCGCCCTTCACCGTGGCGAGCACGATGCGGCCCTTGCCCGAGTCGTCGGTGGCTTCCATGTGCGGTTCCAGATGGGCCACCGCGGCCTTCATCACCTCGGCGGACTGCAGCACGAACGGCAACTGCATCTGTCCGGAGCCGAACAGCTCACCGACGGTCTTCATCCCGGCCAGCAGTGTTTCGTTGATGATCTGCAGCGGCGGCACCTCCTGCATTGCCGCGTCCAGATCGGCTTCCAAGCCGTTGCGGTCGCCGTCGACGATGCGCCGTTCCAGCCGCTCGAACAGCGGCAGCGCGGCCAGTTCGTCGGCACGCGAGGCCTTCGCCGAGGCAGCCGACACCCCCTCGAACATGGCCATCAGCGCCTGCAGCGGGTCGTACCCCTCGCGGCGGCGATCGTAGATGAGGTCCAGGGCGGCGGTGCGCTGCTCCTCGGGGATCCGGCTCATTGGCAGGATCTTCGAGGCGTGCACGATCGCCGAGTCGAGACCGGCCTCCACGCATTCGTGCATGAACACCGAATTCAGCACCTGCCGGGCGGCCGGGTTCAGGCCGAAGGAGATATTCGACAGGCCCAGAGTGGTCTGGACCTGCGGATGACGGCGTTTGAGTTCACGGATGCCCTCGATGGTCTCCACGCCGTCGCGCCGGGACTCCTCCTGCCCGGTACCGAGGGTGAAGGTGAGGCAGTCGACGATGATGTCGCTCTCGGCCAGCCCCCAGTTGCCCGTGATGTCGGCGATCAGCCGCTCGGCGATCTCGACCTTCTTCTCGGCCGTGCGGGCCTGACCGTCCTCGTCGATGGTCAGCGCCACCACCGCCGCGCCGTGTTCGGCGACGAGCCGCATGATCTGCTGGAACCGCGAATCCGGTCCCGCGCCGTCCTCGTAGTTGACCGAGTTGACCGCGCAGCGGCCGCCGAGGTGCTCCAGCCCGGCCCGCAGCACCGGCGGCTCGGTGGAGTCCAGCATGATCGGCAGGGTCGAGGCGGTCGCCAGCCGGCTCGCCAGCTCGGCCATATCGACGGTGCCGTCCCGGCCGACGTAGTCGACGCACAGATCGAGCATGTGCGCGCCGTCGCGGGTCTGATCCTTGGCGATGTCGAGGCACTTCTGCCAGTCACCGGCCAGCATCGCCTCCCGAAACGCCTTGGAGCCGTTGGCGTTGGTCCGCTCGCCGATCATCAGGATCGACGCGTCCTGTTCGAACGGCACCGCGGTGTACATCGAGGACACACTCGGCTCGTGGCGCGGATCCCGGACCGCCGGAGCGACATTCGCCACCGCGTCGGCCACCTCGCGAATGTGTTGCGGGGTGGTGCCACAGCAACCACCGACCAGCGCGAGCCCGTATTCGGTGACGAATCCGTGCAGCGCGGTCGCCAATTCGCCCGGGGTGAGCGGATATTCGGCGCCGTTGGCGCCCAGCACCGGCAGTCCGGCATTGGGCATCACCGACACCGGTAGCCGGGCATGCTTGGACAGATGACGCAGATGTTCGCTCATCTCGTCCGGGCCGGTGGCGCAGTTGAGACCGATCATGTCGACCCCGAGCGGTTCGATCGCGGTCAGCGCCGCGCCGATCTCACTGCCGACCAGCATGGTCCCGGTGGTTTCGACGGTGACGTGCGTGATGATCGGGATCCGGCGGCCCGCCCGCTCCATCGCCCGGCGGCTACCCGTCACCGCGGCCTTCACCTGCAGCAGGTCCTGGCAGGTCTCGATGAGGATGGCGTCGGCGCCGCCGTCGAGCATGCCGAGGGCGGCCTCGGTGTAGGCGTCGCGCAGCGCCACGTAGGGCGCGTGGCCGAGCGTCGGAAGCTTGGTGCCCGGACCCATCGATCCCAGGACGTAACGGGGTGACCCGTCGGCGGCCGGACCCATCTCGTCGGCGACCTCACGGGCCAGCCGGGTGCCGCGCTCGGATAGGTCGCGGATGCGATCGGCGATGCCGTAGTCCGCCAGGTTGGGCAGATTGCAGCCGAAGGTGTTGGTCTCGACCGCGTCGGCGCCGGCCTCGTAATAGGCGCGATGGATGCCGCGCAGCACGTCGGGCCGGGTCTCGTTCAGGATCTCGTTGCAGCCCTCGAGGCCGCGGAAGTCGTCGAGAGTGAGGTCGGCGGCCTGCAACATGGTGCCCATCGCACCGTCGCCGATCACGACACGCCGGGCAAGCGTGTCGAGAAACGTGGTATCGAACTCGGCGCGGGAGGACACAGACATGTACTCCAGAGTAGTGGGAGCCCCCGACAATCCCGACCACCGGACCGGGAGCCCGCACCACAGCGCACCCGACACGCGGTATCCCCGGATATCCGGTGAACGACACCGCCACCACGCCGTAGGCTGACCGGGTGAACCCCAGTGCCTCATCCGATCCGGCAATGCCGACGTTGCGTGATCCGGTTCTCGTCGCCGCCTTCGAAGGCTGGAACGACGCGGCCGACGCCGCCAGCGGCGCCGTCGAACATCTGGAACTCATCTGGGACGCCGAACCGCTGGCCGAACTGGATTCCGAGGATTACTACGACTACCAGGTCAATCGGCCGACCGTCCGGCAGGTCGACGGCGTGACCCGCGAGATCCAGTGGCCCTCGACCACACTGTCGGTGTGCTCACCGCCCGGAAGTGAACGCGATGTCGTCCTGCTGCACGGTATCGAGCCGAATATGCGCTGGCGAGCGTTCTGCTCGGACATCATCGAGCTGATCGAGCAGTTGCAGGTGACAACCGTGGTGATTCTGGGCGCCCTGCTGGCCGACACCCCGCACACCCGGCCGGTACCGGTCACCGGCACCGCCTACAGCAAGGAAGCGGCCGAACAGTTCAATCTGGAACAGACTCGCTACGAGGGCCCCACCGGCATCACCGGCGTCCTGCAGGACGCGTGCGTGCGGGCCGGGGTGCCGGCGATCTCGTTCTGGGCGGCGGTCCCGCACTACGTCTCACAGCCGCCCAATCCGAAGGCGACCATCGCGCTGCTGCGCCGGGTCGAGGACGTGCTCGATCTCGAGGTGCCACTCGGTGAGCTGCCCGCCCAGGCCGAGGACTGGGAGTCCGCGGTCGACGAGATGACCGAGGGCGACGAAGAGGTCACCGAATACGTGCGGTCGCTGGAGGAGCGCGGGGACGCCGCGGTCGATCTCGACGATGCGATGGCCAAGATCGACGGCGATGCGATCGCCGCGGAGTTCGAGAAGTACCTGCGCCGCCGCGGCGGCGGCAAGGGGGGATTCGGTTTGTAGCCGGCGGCGGTGCCGGACACGGTTTTCCGCGCCGGTCGCGCGGACCGTGTCCGGCCCACCGGGTTCCTCGGGAGTCAGCTGTCGATGGTCAACACCTGGGCTTCCGCGTCGTGAGCCAGTTTCGCGATCAGTACGTCGCGCGGAATGGTCTGGCCCGCAAGATGATCGAGCGACGGAACCACGACATGGTGTGCTTCGGCCCGCTTGAGTTCGGCCGTCAGCTCCGCGAATGCGGTGCCGTCACCCTGGGTCGATTCATGGAACGTTGCGGCGAAACAGAGGCCGACCTCGTTGGCGAGGGTGCACATCGCATCCTCGAGCTCGGCGGCACGACCGTCGGCCAAATCGTCACGCACGTATCCATAGATCAACGCTTCCACCCGAACCTCCGTTTGGATGTGTAAGGGACTCGCTGTTCTGTTGTGGATCACCCCGCGAGGCGAGGTACTGCTGTAACGAGTTACTGCACTTCGAATCTCGTCTTGCGTCGAATCTCGTACTACGTCGGTACCGCAGTGAGCGGAGAACCGCCCGAATCGAGCATCCGTCATCTGCAAATGCAATTGCAGATGTCAATGACGGACATCTGCGTGCCCTATCGGGTCCATCTCGCGTTAACTGGTGGGATACTACAGCCGTGGCCGTGAGTGATGATCGACCCGTATGGGCTGTCAGGATGCGCTCCGAACGCGATGCCAGGGGGTGGTCTCAAGCCGATGCCGTTCGTGCCATGCGCGCGAAGTCATCCCACAACCTGCCGACCGACAGTACCCTCCTACGCAATTGGCGCCGTTGGGAATCCGGCGAGTCGCGCCCCGACGATTTCTACGCACCGATCATCGCCGCGGCGTTCGACACCGTCACCGCGGCGTTCTTTCCCAAGGCGCGACCGAATCGCGACGACGAATTGTTGTCGTCAACCGGGATGGACACGCTGGAGTTCATCGGCCGGCTCCGGATGTCCGACATCTCCACGGCCACACTGGATGCCATTCGCATCACCGCCGAGCGCCTGTGCTGCGAATATCCCTTCGCCGACCCGCACGAACTGCATACCGAGGGCACGGCCTGGCTGCGCCGGATCACCTCGCTGCTGGACGGAAGGCTGACGTTGGCACAGCATCGCGAGGTTCTGGTCCTCGCCGGCTGGGTGGCCCTGCTGGTCGGCTGCGTCGATTACGACCTGGGCCGCCGCACCGCCGCCGAGGCGACCCGGCGCGCCGCATTGTCGCTGGGACAGGAGGCCGAACACCCCGAAATCGTCGGCTGGGGTGCGGAAATGGCGGCCTGGTTCGCGATCACCCAGGGCAACTACCGTGGCGCGATCGACGTGGCCGAGGCGGCTCTCGACAACTGCCGCAATCTGGGCGTCGGGGTGCAGCTGGCCGCACAGCAGGCCAAGGCGTGGGCCCGCATCGGGGACCGCGAGGCGATGGAACGAGCCCTCGAGCGCGGCCGGAACATCCTGCAGCGGTTGGACAATCCGGCCAATCTGGACAACCACTTCGTGGTCGATGCGCAGAAGTTCGACTTCTACGCGATGGATTGCTGCCGAGTCGCCGGCGACGACCGCCCGGCCGAAACCTATGCCCGTCAAGTGATCCGCAGCTCCACCGGCCTGGACGGCAGCGTGCGCAAACCGATGCGGGTTTCCGAGGCGCAGCTGACGTTGGCCGTGGTGGCGGTGCGCGATCGCGATCTGGAACTCGCGGTGGACGAGGGCATGCGAGCGCTGGCGGGCAAGCGCCGGTCCCTGCCGTCGCTGCTGTGGATCGCCGGCGAGGCCGCGCGCGAGATGATCGAGCGCTACCCCTCGGACCCGCGCACCCGAACCTATCTGGAACAGATGCGGGTGTTGTCGCTCAGCTGACCGACGGCCGCTGCCCCGCCGTCGAGGGCTCCCGGCCGCATCGGATCCGACTGCGCCGGTGAGGTTGTACGCTGCGACGAATGGACTTCAGTCTGCGCAGCTGCTCCTGGCACGGTCATGCCACCTACGCTCCCGACGAGCCGGAACTGGCTGCGCGCCTGCATGTTTCGACGGCGGCCGGGGAGGCGTGGCGCTGCCTGCGCTGCGGGACGTTCGTGATCGGTGAAGCACGCGGGCACGGACCCGCCGATGCGGCGCCCGAGGTACCCCGCGGTCGGCTGCTGCGCGACCGGCTGATCATGCGGCTCCTGGCCGCCGAACGAGTGGTCCGGGGTCTGGTCTTCGTCGTCCTGGCCGCCGGCGTGTTCAAGGTGCGCAATTCCCAGCAGCAGTTGCACGCGGCCTTCGACCGGGAACTGCCGCTGATTCGCCCGCTCGCCGACCAGATCGGCTGGAACCCGGACGATTCCCGGATCGTGGCGTTCATCGAGAAGGGATGGACTCTGTCGCCGACCGCGCTGATCTGGATCGCGGTGGGTTTGCTGGCCTATGCCCTGATCGAATTCGTCGAGGCCGTCGGCCTGTGGTACGTCCAACGCTGGGGCGAATATTTCGCCGTCATCGCGACCTCGCTGTTCCTGCCGCTCGAGATCTACGAGCTCACCGAGCGCATCACCGTGGTGCGGGCCGGGGCGCTGCTGATCAACATCGCGGCGGTGATCTGGTTGCTGTGGTCGAAGCGGTTGTTCGGGCTCAACGGCGGCGGCGCGGCCTATCACGCCGAGCACAGCGAGGAGAGCCTGCTGACCGTGGAACGCGCGGCCGCGGCCGAGGCCGCGAACTGACGGCACGCCGATGCCCGGGTGCGCCGCCACCGCCCGCGGGCAGGTATTACGCTCGTGCCGGTGACCGAGTCCGCTGACCGATTGCTGCCCGCCGAACCCGCACTGTTCGACGGCGTCTCCCACGACCGTGGCGGGGCCGATCTCGACGGCGCGGACCGGCTGCGGCTGTTCTCCTTCGCGACCGCCGACAAACGCGCCGACTATCTGTGGGTGCTGCGCGCCTTCGATCAGGCCCGCGCCGCCTATGTCGTGCTGCTGCACGCCGGCGAGGTCGCCGACACCCTGGCCCGGATGCCCGGTGCACCGCAGCCGACCACGACCGAGATCGGCGCGCTGCTCGAACAGTTACACGCCTGGGGCGTCCTGGAACGCAGCTACGACGGCACCCGTGCGGCGACTCTCGCCGAATACCGCAACCGCCACTACGTCTACCAGTTCTCACAGGCCGGATATCAGGCCTATCGCGCGGTGAACGAGGTGCTGGGCGCCCGGCTGGACGAGGCGTCGCTGTCGCGTCTGGTGCTGCCGGAACTGCTCGCCGATCTCCAGGCGCTGGCCCAGGCCAACCGCGACGGCGACGCGGAACGGGTGTACCGCATCCTGAAGCGGCTCGACGCCGCGCTGTCCGAACTCGCCGATCGCGCCGCGCATTTCTACCTGACCCTCGGCGATCTGGTCCGCACCACCGAGGCGACGCCGGAGGCCTTCCTCGCGCACAAGGATGCGCTGCTGGCCCACATGCGCGAATTCAGTATGGATCTGGCCCGGTACGCACCGCGGCTGGCCGCCGCGATCGCCGAGGTCGACGATACCGGCGCCGACCGGCTGATCGCGCGGGCGGCGTCCTGTGACGAGCGGGTCCTGCTCGATCTCGCCGACCGCGAAGCCGATTGGCGGGCCCGCTGGCAGGGTTTGCGTGGTTGGTTCGTCGCCGTTCGCGACCGCACCGCCGAACCGGGCGCCGAGGGTGCGCCGGCCACCGAGGCCGAGCGGCTGCGGGAGGCGACCATGAGCGCCATCGCGGCCGTGCTGTCGCTGCTGCGCCGAGTGACCGAAACCCGCAAGGGCGGGGTGAGCCGGGAGTCGGCGCTGCGGCATCTGGCCGGCTGGTTCGCCGCGGCGCCCACCACCGACAGCGCGCACGCGCTGTTCGATGTCGTCTTCGGCCTGGGCCGGCCGCGCCATCTGTCGATGGAGCATCCCGATGCCGATGTCATCCCCGCCTACCGATCCTGGTGGGAGGCACCGCCGTTGGAGATCGCGCGCACGCTCGCCGAGACCGGGCGCCAACCCAGTCCCGGTGCGCCGGCGCGGCTGGTGCGCAACGACGCCGGGGTGCGCCGGCTGCGGCAGGCACAGCTGGAGACCCAGCGCGCCCGGGCGGCGGCGGCGATGTCGCTGGCCGCCGCCGATGTGCACGAGCGGGTTCTCGACGATCGGGAAACCGAGGTGCTGCTGCGCCTGCTCGACGCCGCGTCTACGGCGTGGGTACCAGTGAGCGGCCGGGTCGGCGGTACCAGCGGCTCCGACAGCGGCGTCACCCTCACCGTCTCCGAACATCCCGGCTCCACGACGGTGCGCACCGTGCACGGCGTGCTCCATCTCGACCATCGGCGCCTGGAGGTCCGCGAAAACTCGCGTGCCCGAAGCACTTCCGGGCGGTCGTGATGCACGCCCGACAGATCGACCCGCTGGCGTTGGACAGTTATCAGCGGGCCGCACGAGTCCTGCTGGCCAACCATCTGGTCACCCGCACATTCCCCGACCGCATCGCCCTGCCGTTGATCCGCCGGTGGGCCACCGAACTCCGGGAGGACCTGGCCGAGCTGCTGGGGTACCGGCTCGAGGTCACCGAAACCACCGCCCGCCTCTTCCCGCTGCCCGATCGGCTCGATCCCGGCCGGCCCGCGCGTACCCCCGGTGACCGGATCTTCGATCGGCGTCGCTACGCATATCTGGCGCTGGCCCTGGCCGCGCTCGGACGAGCCGGCGATCAGATCACGCTGTCCGAACTCGCCGACCAGGTGGCCGCGTACGCGGGCCGGGTGCCGGGTCTGGAGCTGTCCACGGAACGGGCCGCCGACCGTGACGCCTTCGTCGATGCCGTGGCCTGGCTCGCGGCCCGGGGCGCACTCGCGCTCGCCGACGGTGACGCCGGTGGCTGGGCCGCGGACCCGGAGGCCGGTGAGGCGCTCTACGACATCGACCGCTCGGTCGTGTTCGCGATCTTCCGGCCGCCGCGCGCGCTTCAACATCTGGACAGCGTGCGCACGTTGCTCGCCGACGACGCCGACACCGCCGGCCCGGCACGCGGCGCCGCCGCCCGGCGCGTGCGCCGGGCGCTGATCGAACTTCCGGTCGTCTACACCGAAACCCTCACCCCCGCAGAACAAGTCGTCCTCGGCTCCGACAAGGTGGTCGCCGAGGTCGAACTGCTGACCGGATTGCGCGCCGAGCGCCGCGGCGAGGGGGTGGCCTTGATCGACACCTCCGGCCGATTCTCGGACGTGCGTTTCCCGAGTACCGGAACGCTCGCCCAGGTGGCACTGCTGCTGATCGGTGAGATCGCCGATCTGGTCCTCGATCTCGACCACCCGTTGCCGCGCCGCCCCCGGCCGCCGGCCTCGACCGAACTCGCGGACGGCCTGGACGCGGCGATCCCGGCGGCCACGGTCTTCGCACCGCTGGTGGCCTCGCCGCCGGATGAGGCGAACGAACCGGATGTCGACACCGGCGACGAGGCCGCGGAGCCGGTCACCCACCCGTTCGTCGAGGACGGCTGGATCCGCGCCACCGTGCAGGCGCTGACCGAGCGCTACGGGTCGACCTTCGCCGCCCAATGGCAGGCCGACGTCGCCGGTCTCACCGCCGAGGTGATCGCGCTGCTGGCTCGGCTGGCGCTGGTCGAGATCGTCGACGGCGGGCTGCTCGCGCTGCCGGCGCTGGCCCGCTACCGCGGCGCCGTGGTCACCGTGCGCACGCGGGCGGAAAGCGAACTGTTCGCCTCGGCCCGGTCGCTGGGCGCGCACGCCCGGCAACCGGAGCCCGCGGCCTCGAGCATCTCAGGAAAGGGGACGGAGTAACCCATGGACCTCATACACGGTGGCGTCCGCTTCATTCCCACCCGCGCCGGCATCGTCAATCTGTGGGACTACCGCGACCAGGAATTCTGTTTCGCCGACGGGCGGTTGGTCCTGCGGGGGCCGAACGGTTCGGGAAAGACCAAGGCGCTCGAAGTCCTGTTCCCGTTCGTCTTCGACGGGCGCATCGAACCGCGCCGGCTGAACCCGTTCGCCGGCGAGGAACGCACAATGAAGTCGAATCTGCTGTACCGCAAACAGGATTCGGCCTACTCCTACGTGTGGATGGAGTTCGCGCGCGGGCGCTGGTCGGATCCCGAGGTGGTCACCGTGGGCATCGGCATGCGCGCCACCCGCTCCTCGGACAAGGTCACCCGCTGGTACTTCGTCGCCGACGGCCGGGTCGGAGTGGACTTCTCGCTGATCGGCCCGGACGACCGCCCCTTCACCCGCAAACAGCTGGCCGAGCAGATCGGCACCGACGCGATCGTGGACCGGCCGGTGGACTATCGCGCCGCCATCGACGCGCGCATGTTCGGGCTCGGCCTGCAGCGCTACGACCAGCTCATCAACTTGATTCTGACGCTGCGGCGGCCGCAGCTGGCCAAGAACCTCGACCCGCGCGGCCTGTCCCAGGCGCTCACCGACGGATTGCGCCCGCTCGACGATCAGCTGATCCTCGACGCGGCCCGCTCGTTCAGCGATATGGAGGAGGTGGGGCGCACGCTCGAGGGGCTGGTCGCCGCCGACTCCGCCACCCGCGCGTTCGTCGGCGTCTACCGCAAATACCTTGCCGTGCAGGCGAAATCGGATGTCGAACAGGTCCGGTCCCGGCTGGACGCGGTCACTCACGGCAGTACCGCGCTGTTCGCCGCCACCGCGCTGCGCCGGCGTCGCGAAGCCGAACGCACGGCCGCCGAACAACGCGCCGAGGACGCCGACCGCGCCTACGAGCAGGCCCTGACGGATCGGGAGACGCTGCAGCGCTCCAGCGCCTACGAGGGCAAACAGCAACTCGACGACCTGGCCGACGCGGTGCGCCGGCTGGAGGCCTCCGCGGCGGTGCACCGCGACAAGGCCACCAAGGCACAGCAGGCCGCCGACCAGCGGGCCGAGGAGTCCGAGCGG
>NZ_BAGM01000078.1 GCF_000308855.1 Nocardia veterana NBRC 100344
GCGGACGGGCGATTACGGGTGGTGGACTACAAGACCGGCCGCGCCCCGGCGCCCGATGCCGAGCAGCGCGCGCTGTTCCAGCTGAAGTTCTACGCGTTGATCGTGTACCGAACCAGGGGCGTCGCGCCCGCCCAATTGCGCCTGCTCTATCTGCGCGACGGCGAGGTCCTGACCTATGCGCCCGATGCGGACGAACTGGCGCGATTCGAGCGCATCGTCTCCGCGCTCTGGACCGCCATCACCACCGCCGGGCGCAACGGAGACTTCCCGCCGCGGCCCGGATGGTCGTGCCGATTCTGCGAGTATCGCCCGTTGTGCCCGGCGTTCGGTGGCACGCCGCCGCCGTATCCGGGCTGGCCGGCCGATGCCGCGGCCACCGTGCCGCGACCGTAGCCGCCCGGTTCCGGTGGCGCCGGGTCAGAACGCGCGACAGGACCGGATGTCGGTCGCCAGGATCGCCTTGGCTCCGAGTTCGGCCAGCTGATCCATGACCTCGTTGCCCTGCTTGCGCGGTACCAGCGCGCGGACGGCCACCCAGTCCGGATCGGTCAGCGGGGAGACGGTGGGAGATTCGAGTCCCGGCGTGATGGCGGCCGCCCGATCGAGCAGATCCTTCGGGCAGTCGTAGTCCAGCATCAGATACTGCTGGGCGAAGACCACGCCCTGGACCCGGGCGACGAGCTGGTTGCGGGCCTTGTCGCCGTGATCGGAGCCGACGGCCTCGATCAGCACGGCCTCGGAATCGCAGAGCGAGTCGCCGAAGGCCACCAGATCGTGCTGACGCAGGGTACGGCCCGAGCCGACCACATCGGCGATGGCGTCGGCGACGCCGAGCTGGATGGAGATCTCCACCGCGCCGTCGAGCCGGATCACCTCGGCCTCGATTCCGCGCCGCTGCAGATCGCGGAGCACCAGGTTCGGGTAGCTGGTGGCGATCCGCTTGTCGTAGAGGTCCTCGACCTTCCACTCCTGGCCGGCGGGCGCGGCGTATCGGAACGTCGAGCGGCCGAAGCCCAGGCTCAGCCGCTCCTGCACGGGCGCGCCGGAATCCAAGGCGAGATCGCGGCCGGTGATGCCGAGATCGAGCCGCCCGGAGCCGACATAGATGGCGATGTCCTTGGGCCGGAGAAAGAAGAATTCGACCTGGTTGGCGTTGTCGATCACCGACAGATCGCGCGAGTCGGTGCGCTTGCGATAGCCGGCCTCGGTCAGAATTTCGACGGCCGATTCGGACAGGGAGCCCTTGTTGGGGACTGCGACGCGAAGCATGGATGTCCTTTCGGGACGGGTAGCGGACTGGATGTGTCAGGGAGCGGTCGAACCGCCGGGCCCGGGGCCGTCACGGCCGGGCGATCACCTGTCACAGATGTCGGTACACGTCCTCGAGCCGCAGGCCCCGGCCCACCATCAGCACCTGCACCCAGTACAGGAGCTGGGAAATCTCCTCGGCGAGCCGCTCGTCGGTCTCGTGCTCGGCGGCGATCCACACCTCACCGGCCTCTTCGATCACCTTCTTGCCCTGCGCATGCACGCCGGCGTCCAATGCCGCCACGGTTGCGGAACCCTCCGGACGGTTGGCCGCACGATCCTGCAGCTCGGCGAACAAGGTTTCGAAAGTCTTCACGGGAGGCCATTCTTTCAGACGACCGCATATGTCCCGCAATCGGTTATCGGCCCGGCCCGCCGCGCTTCCCGCAGCTGTGCCCGCGGTCACCCGGTCGCGGCGTCCGGGCGTTCGATCCGGTAGACGTAGTGCCGGCCGTCGTCGATCGGATTGTCCGGCGGCAGTTCTCCCTCCGCCACCCGCACCATGCCCGCCTTCTCCAACGCCCGCCACGAGGCACGGTTGGCCGCCGCCACCGGAATCACGATGCTGTCGGCCCGTGGGTGATCGACCCAGGTCGCGGCGATGATCGCGCGCACCATCGCCGTGCCCAGCCCGCGCCCGACCCGGTTCGGGTCACCGATGAAATAGTCCAGCGACACCGCCTCGGCGGACACCGCCAGGATCGGCCGCACCTGGGCGACGTACTCGGGCCAGTCCGCCCAGCGAATCCGCTGCACCAGCCCGACCGGCACGTCGTCGGCACTGACCAGCAGATCCTCCGCGGCGACCTCGCCGCGTGCGGTGGGCCCGAAATCGCGCTCGATCGATGCAGCGTCGACGTCGTGATACCACCACCGGCGGACGTGCGGTTGCGCCAACCACTGCCCGAGCAGAGCGAAATCCGCCGGGGTCAGTGTGCGCCACGACCACCGCGGCGACGCCGGATCGACCACGGAAGCGACAGTAGCCGCCCCGTCACGCCGAGGCGAGCAGTTCCTCCAGTTCGGCCACCGCGCGCCGCAACTCCTCGGCGAACCGATACATCTGCGCCGCAACCGCTTTCGGGGTCGCGAGGTAGATGTTCCACCGGTCCGGCAACAGCACGTAGGCGACCCCGATGCACTTCTCGCTGGTGCAACCGAAGCCGAAGTACTCGATGTTCGCCGAGGGCGCCGAGCTGGTGCTCAGGTAGTCGTCGCGGGTGATGATCCAGCCGGGGCTGTCGAAGAAGGGCATCGGCTCGGTCGCCCCCAGTTCGGCGCCGCGGCGGCGCTGCACCCACTGCAGTTCCCACAGATGCTGTTCCGGCGCCTCACCGCGCTGGCACTGTTTGGCGCGTTCCACGTGGGCGGTGGCGGCGGCCCGGGCGGCAGTCAGTTTCGCCGCCGCATCGGCGGACGAATCGTCCATGGCGGCAACGAATTCCTGCAGTTGCGGGGTGACCACCCGCATCGCCTCGGTGCGGCCGTTGCGGTACTGGCGGGTCGCGATGGATTCGTAGGTCGCCCCGAGCATGCCTTTACTGCGCTGATGGGCCAGCTGATAACTCAACTGCGCGAAGGCATCGGGCGAGATCCCGAGCTGTTTGGCGCGCGTGGTGCCGAACCGGTCGAACGACACCGTGGTGGTGGCATTGTCGGCGACGAACTGCGCGAAGTCGGCGGCGGCCGCGGCGACGGTGCCCCGCAGCTCGTCGTCGAGCCGGAATTCGATCGGCTCCACGGACGGCAGGCCTTGCGGTTGCGCTCCCGACGAGGCCGCGTGCTCGGCCGCCGTCTGCTCGAGCAGGGCGTCGACGAACGACAGAATGGTGGTGCCGTCGAGGCCACAGTGTTCGACGTTGATGCCGGCGCTGCCGTCGGCGAAGACGATGAGCGATACCGCCTTGTCGAACCACCGGTTGCCGCTGTCACCGTGCAGCAGCTGATCGCAGGCGGCGAGCCGATCGGCCGGAACCACATCGTCGAGACAGACACAGAACAGCGCCGTCTCGATGGTGTCGAGAGCCGCGGCGTTCACCGGGTCGGCGGCCAAACCGCTTCGCACACCGGCCCATTCGGCCCGGGCCAGCGTGGTCAGATGCCCGACCGAGGTGTCCACCGGCGCCTGCTCCGGGGCCGCCTTGAGCACGGCGCGCAGGCCGTCGGCCAGATCGGCGGTCGCGTGCGGCACGCCCGATGCGCCGATCACCTCCATCCGGAACATCACACCGTGGTGGAACACGACGATATGCCGCGCCTGCGACGGCCCCGGCCATTCGTCGGTGTAGGGCATGCGCACGGTGTCCTGCGGGTCGCCCGGAATCCTGGTCTCGGAGAACAGCGATTTGTTCTGCGCCATCGACAACGGCGCACCGCGCTGCACGACCGGCGGGATCTCCTCCCGATCGAGCCGCAGCTTGTAGTCGACCGCCGCGGTGATCAGCGCGGCCGCACGCTCGGCCTGCTGCTCCGACGTCGACCGCGCCAGCGGGGTGTCGTCGCGGAAGAGGAAAAAGAAGTTGGCGTTCACCGCGATCCGGTCCCGCCGCCCCAGATAGCGCGACGGCCAGAATTCGTCGAGCCAGCTGCCGACGCCCGGGGTGCGGTCGAATCGCTCCAGATCGGCGTGCAGAATCCGGGCCGGCCCGTCGGCGCGCAGCAGGTCCGCCACCGCGCGCTCGGTGGCGGCGTATTCGTCCTCCGACAGCAGCGGTCGCGACCACTCCAGGAAGCGGGCACAGCTGTCCTCGAGGGTGGGCAGCGGTACCCGCGGCAGCTGATCGTCGAAGGCGAAGGTACGGTCGGTCACGGGCAGTCCTCGGGGGTCGATTCGGGTACGGAGATGTAGAGCTCGGCGTGCAGCCAGCCGTCGGATTCGTACCCGGTCGGGTCGATGTCGTTGGCGGCCAGGGTATTCAGTACCTGTTGCTGTTCGGCGGCGGAGGCGAAGCGGCGCTGCCGGAAGGTTCCGGGCCGCCGCTCGGTCCGGTATCCCAACGCGGCGAGTTCCTCCGCGATCGGGGCGAAGGGGTACATCCGCAGCACGAAGTGCGCCATCCACGGTAGTCGCGTGGCGTGGGCGCGGGCCACGCGTGTCAGGGTGCGGCCGGTGACGTAACCCACGCAGCCGGTGGAGATCACCAGATCGGCCGAGGCGAGGATGCGGCGCTGCGCTTCGGTGGGATCGGCGCTTTCCAGATCGGCGTGGACCGTCTCGTGGAGCAACCCGGTCGCGGCCGCGTAGTCGAGTGCGGGCGCGGAGGCGTCCATCCCGATGAAGCGGAGCCGCGGTAACCGGTCGTCGGCGGCGAGCCGGGCCCGGTCGCGTGCGATGCAAGTAGCGGTGTCGGCGTCGCGATAATGTTCGGCGAGTTCGGCGATGGTGGTGTCGAAGCGCAACAGCGCGGCGTTGACTCCGTAGGAACAACCGAGGTCCAGAACGGTCGGTGCGCTCCCGGTGGCTGTTTCGTATTCACAGAACAGATCCAGAAAGGCCGGCTTCGCCAACTCCGGTATGCAGTAGTCCAATTCGGCCATCCGGCGGCAATAGGCGCTCGGATCGGGGCGGTCGTAGATGTCGTCGAACGAGGCTTTTCCGGTGCTGTGCATCGAAACCGTCACGGGCGATCCTCCTGAGTCGAACGAGTGATCAGTCGAGTAGTCGGTCGCCGCGCACGGCGTTGCCCGCCGCGGCCAGATGGTCCGGCAGGACGCGGCCGAACAATTGCCGGGTGCGCTCGACCGCGCCGACGATGCCCGGACGGTCGCTGTAGGCGAAGATCGCGGTATGACGCTGGCCGGTACCCGCCACCGGTGAGACTCGGTGCAGCGAGAAACGGCCCTGGAACAGTTGCAGATCGCCCGGGCGCAATGTGAGCCGGCGGACGAATCGATCCCCCGCGCCGGTGAGCACCGCCCGCACATCGGCGAGGTTCTCCGCCTCGGGAGTGCGGATGCGCGGACAGTATTCGAACACCCCGCCCGCATCCGGTTCCTGGGTCAGCATCGAGACGGTGAACTCGTTGGTGTCGAAATGCCACGGATGCGACATCCCGGGCGCCACCACGTTCAGGCACAATCCGGCCAGCGGGTCGGTGTATTCGTGCAATCGGGGCAGCCCGAAGCAGTCGGCGATCAACCGCTGGAACGACGCACTCGTGTAGAGCACCTGGATCAGGGCGGTGCGCGGAATGAGATCGCGTGCGACGAAGGCGTTTCCGCGTTCGAGGACGATCGTCGCGGGGTGATCGGGCGGGAGCTCACTGTCGAGGGGAATGTTGTAGGCGTTGACCTTCTCCACCCGGTAGTAGGCATGCGGCGCCAGCTCCGCCCCCTCGGCGCGCAGTGTTGCGCGCATATCGGGGCGGACGAATCCGGTCAGGACGGTACAGCCGTCGGCGGCGAGTTCGGCACGCGCGCGCTGCACCACCTCGTCCCAGCGGGCGCTGCCCGGCGCGTCGAGCGGATAGCGTTCGAGGTCGACGATCTCGGCCAGGTGCGGCCGGGTCCCGGACTCGCTCGTCTGCTCGGAAGTTTGCTCGATTCCACCGATTTCGCCGCCGGTTCGGCCTGGTGCACCCACGTCGCCACAACCCCCTGTCGCCGCCATGAAGATCATTGTGACCCGCCGGACGACATTGCACAGCCGATTCCGGGATATCGTTGGGAAAGGTCACAAACCCTCGAGTAGCCAAGTGCGCCAGCGATATTCGCCGCCACAACGAGCGCGACGCAGGTCAGATCAGTTCGGCGGGCAGCAGGCCCAGCTCCTCGACGGTCAGGCCGATCAGTGATTCCCGGAAGGTCAGCCCGGGCCGATGCGGGACGGCGATCTCGCAGGGCACCACCAGGACCCGGCATCCCGCGGCCAGCGCAGCCGCGGATCCGGTGGGCGAATCCTCCACGGCCACACACTCTCCGGGGTCCACCCCGAGCAGTCGCGCCGCACGCAGATACGGATCCGGCGCCGGTTTGCCGTAGTCGACCTCGTCACCGCAGACCGAGACGTCGAACATGTCGCGGCCCAGGGTTTCCAGGCACAGCTCGGTGAGCGTGCGCTTGGTATTGGTGACCAGAGCGCTGGGCAGGCCCGCCGCGCGGAGGCCGGCCAGCACCTCCTGAGCTCCCGGGCGCCACGGAATCGGGCCGGCCATCAGTTCGGTCACCCGCCGCTCCAGCCAGACGCCGGCGGCCGTCATCGCGGCCGGATCGGGTGGCAGGCCCAAGCCCTCGAACAGGATGCGCACGGCGGTAGGCCCGTCGGCACCGATGAGCGCGTGCCGCAGCGTGTCGCTCATCCGCCCACCGAGCTCCTCGGCGAGTTCCCGGACCCCGATGTCCCAGAGCTTCTCCGAATCCAGCAACGTGCCGTCCATATCCCACAGCACCGCGGCCACCGCCATCCGGAGCTCTCCTTCCGATCCCGCCCTCAGGTTCCCGACGCGGTGATGAGCATCCGGCCGGAGGCCGTATCCACCGTGAACCAGCGGCTCTCCGAGGTGACGGTCCCGTTCTTCAGGGTATAGGTGAGCGTGGCCACCGCCCGGCCCGGACCGCTCTGCGTCACGCCACCGACCCGCACGGAGGACACGGTCGACCAGAAGCTGGCGTATTGCGCATATCCACCGGTCTGGGACTGATACGACGGGGCCAGCTCCGCCCACGCACCGCTGGTATTGCCCGGCAGCATGCCGTAGTAGCCGGCGATGAAGCTCGCGATATCGGCCGAGCGCGCAGGACCGAAGGGTGTGCTCGTCGGCGGCGGGACCGCGCCGGGGGCCGGCGCAGCGCTCCCGCTCGGGGCCGGTGTGGGCGTGAGCTGCCCGCTGGGGTGCGGGCTGCCGAGCGGCGCGCTGCCGCCCGCGCCGGTGGCCGACGAACCCC
>NZ_BAGM01000077.1 GCF_000308855.1 Nocardia veterana NBRC 100344
CCTAGCCGGACGAGGTGGCCGCGCCCGCCCAGGCGGCGAAGGCTCCGGGGTTGCGGGTCTGCAGCAGGACCCGGCCGGGCCCGGCGAAGTCGAAGACCAGTCCTTCCCCGGAGGTGAACGACTGCAGCGACCGCCCCGAAACCGCCCGGCGGATACTGAATTTCATCGCCAGGTCGTACGCCACGACATGTCCGCTGTCGATGGTCACCGACTCCCCCGGCCCCAGATCGATCACATCGATCGCGCCGAATACTCCGACCACCACCTCTCCCTGGCCGTGTGCGCGCAGGCCGAACCCGCCCTCGCCGCCGAACATGTTGGCGAACCCGCCCCATTTCGCTTCCACCTGTACGCCATGGGAATTGGCGATCCAGCTGCCCCGGCTGATGAAGTACGGGCGATCGGGAGCGATCGTCAGAGCCAGCATGTCTCCCGGCAGCGCCGGAGCCACGTCCACCCAACCGCCCTGCGGCGGTGCCGTGAACGTCGAAACGAAGAACGACTCCCCCGCCAGAACCGAACGCTTCAGACCGGCCAGAATTCCGCCCTCGGCCTTCGCCGCGAGCATGACTCCGGCCGAATGAGCCACCATCGCACCGGTTTCCGCACGCATGGGCTCCCCACCCGCGAGAAAACAGCGGGCGACCGTGGACGACGGATTGTGCCGCAACACCACCTTCATGTCCGCGACGTTAGCAGCGGCCGCGCGCGGATGTCCCATTCAGCCGCACCCGCTCGCCGGGCATGCGATGATGCCGGGCATCGCGGCACGGCCGGGCCCGAACCGGCCGAGCGGCGAACCATCCAACCCACGAATCTCGGAGGCCCGCCCCGGTGCATATCGACGCGCAAGACCAGCAGCCCGATCTCGACCGTTCCGCTCATTCCACCCGCCGCTCGCGCAGAATCCCGCTGCGCGGCGGCCTCGCGGCGGCGGGCGCGGCGATCGCGCTGGTGGCCGGCGGCACCGCCGCGACCCTCACCGGCGCCGATGCCGCTGCCGGTCCGATCCCCGTGCACACCCAGGCGCCGGGCTGTATGACGCCCGGTGACGCCCAGCCCAACGGCAAGCAGTGGCCGGCCGAACCCGCGATGACCGTGGATCCGAACGCCGGCTACACGGCGAATCTGGAAACCAATTGCGGCACAATCACCGTCGAGCTCGACGCGGCCCATGCTCCGCGCACGGTGAACTCGTTCGCGTTCCTGGCCGGCGAACAGTACTTCGACCACACCCGCTGCCACCGGCTGACCACCGAAGGCATCTTCGTTCTGCAGTGCGGTGACCCGACCGGCACCGGAACCGGCGGCCCGGGCTACCGATTCGGCGACGAGAACCTGGCCGGCGCCACCTACCCGGCCGGCACGGTCGCGATGGCCAACGCCGGACCGAACACCAACGGCAGCCAGTTCTTCCTGGTCTACTCCGACAGCAAACTGCCGCCCAACTACACCCCGTTCGGCCACATCACCGGTGGCATGGATGTGCTGCAGAACATCGCCGCGGGTGGTACCAAGGACGGATCCGGCGACGGCGCACCGGCCGCCGATATTGTGCTCGACTCGGTGGCCACTGCCCGGCGCTGACACCGGATACGGCGAAGGCCGCGCTCGCGATGCGGGCGCGGCCTTCGTGTCGTGCGGTACTCCTAGAGGTACTGACCCGTATTGGATTCGGTGTCGATCGCCCGGCTCGCCGAGGCGTTCTTACCGGTAACCAGCGTCCGGATGTAGACGATCCGTTCGCCCTTCTTACCCGAAATACGTGCCCAGTCATCCGGATTGGTGGTGTTGGGCAGGTCCTCGTTCTCGGAGAACTCGTCGACGATCGAATCGAACAGGTGCTGGATCCGCAGGCCGGGGTTACCGGTCTCGAGCACCGATTTGATCGCGTACTTCTTCGAGCGGTCCACGATGTTCTGGATCATGGCGCCGGAGTTGAAGTCCTTGAAGTACAGGACCTCCTTGTCACCGTTGGCGTAGGTGACCTCCAGGAAGCGGTTGTCCTCGCTCTCGGCGTACATCCGGTCCACGACCCGCTCGATCATCGCCTTCACGCACTTGGAGCGATCGCCGGCGAATTCGGCCAGATCGTCGGCGTGCAGCGGCAGATCCTCGGTCAGGTACTTGGAGAAGATGTCCTGCGCCGCTTCGGCGTCCGGACGCTCGATCTTGATCTTCACGTCCAAGCGGCCGGGCCGCAGGATCGCGGGGTCGATCATGTCCTCGCGGTTGGACGCGCCGATCACGATGACGTTCTCGAGTCCCTCGACACCGTCGATCTCCGACAGCAGCTGCGGCACCACCGTGGTCTCCACGTCCGAGGAGACACCGGATCCGCGGGTGCGGAAGATCGAGTCCATCTCGTCGAAGAACACGATCACCGGGGTGCCCTCGGAGGCCTTCTCCCGAGCGCGCTGGAAGATGATCCGGATGTGGCGCTCGGTCTCACCGACGAACTTGTTCAGCAGTTCCGGGCCCTTGATGTTGAGAAAGAAGGACTTGGCCTCCTTGGCATCCTCACCGCGCGCCTCGGCGATCTTCTTGGCGAGCGAGTTGGCGACCGCCTTGGCGATCAGCGTCTTACCGCAGCCCGGCGGGCCGTACAGCAGCACGCCCTTGGGCGGGCGCAGCGCGTACTCGCGGAACAGATCCTTGTGCAGGAACGGCAGCTCCACCGCGTCGCGGATCTGCTCGATCTGGCGTCCGAGACCACCGATGTCCTCGTATCCGACATCGGGCACCTCTTCCAGCACCAGATCCTCGACCTCGGCCTTGGGGATGCGCTCGAAGGCGAATCCGGCCTTGGTGTCGACCAGCAGCGAATCGCCGGGGCGCAGGCGCCGGGTGGGCTGCAGTGGGTCCTCGGTGTCGTCCGCGTCGACCAGCGCCGACAGCGGGCCGGACAGCCACACCACCCGCTCCTCGTCGGCATGGCCGACCACGAGTGCGCGCCGCCCGTCGTCGAGGACCTCGCGCAGGGTGCCGATCTCACCGGTCTGGTCGAAGGTGCCGGCCTCGACCACCGTGAGCGCCTCGTTCAGACGCACGGTCTGGCCGTAGTGCAATTCGGAGGTGTCGATATTCGGCGAGCACGTCAGGCGCATTTTCCGCCCGGACGTGAACACGTCGACCGTCTGGTCCTCGTACACACCGATCAGCACGCCGTAGCCGCTGGGCGGCTGGCCCAGACGGTCGACCTCCTCACGCAGCGCCACCAACTGCTGACGGGCCTCCTTGAGGGTGTCCATCAGCTTGGTGTTGCGAATCGTCAGCGAATCGATACGAGCTTCCAATTCCCTTGAACGATCCGGCGAGTCGGCGAGTTGCCTACGGAGTGCAGCCGCCTCGGCGCGTACCACCTCGAGTTCTCTCCAGGCCGCCGAATCCGAATTCTCGATGGGGCTCATGATGCTGCTCCTCCCAGTCCCGGTCTATCAACGCTACCGGGCGCGAACCGTTCTCGCTTTCCGACATGGTTTCGTCGTGATCACATCTCAGCTGCGGTCTACCGGCCCGGGCAACCATGTTAGCCTGCCCTAACCTGCATTCGGCGAGCGAATTCGCCGGACCGAACCGAAAGGTCTAGTCGATGCTCCTTCCTACCCGCCACAGCGCTGCTCCCTACAGTGGCACTACCCGCACCGGGAGCAACGCCACACGGGCCGCCGGTGTTTCCGGTGCGCGACGTTCGGGACTTCGCCGCGCCGGGGCGTTCCGTCTTGCTACGGCTACCGCGTTCGCCGCGCTCGCCGTTACCGCTATGACAGCATGCGGGTCCGACAATTCCGAGGACTCCACGCCGACGAACGCCACGACGGCGACCTCGGCCTCGGCCACCACCACGAGCGCCGCCGCCGCGACCGCCCCCACCGCGGAGGAGTTGCAGGCCACCCTCAACGGATTCGTGGACCCGGCCAAGCCGACCGCCGAGAAGGAGAAACTGGTGGTCGGCGGCGATAAGCGCGCCGCCAACATCGACACCATGACCAAGGGCCTGGCCAACTACGGGACCATCACCTTCACCGTCGCCGACATCAAGACCGAGGGCGATCGGGCCACCGGCCAAGTCACCATCACCTCGCCGCACGGCCCGGCCGGACCCATGCCGATGACCTGGGAGCACTCCGCCGCCGGATGGCAGCTGTCGGACGCGTCGGCCTGCCAGATCCTCGCCATGGGAATGGCGCCCTGCCAGCCCTGAGCAGCCCCGGCCCCTCGTCACCACGCCGCCGTCGCCCCGGTTCCACTACCCGCGAACCGGGGCGACGTCGTTCTCGGGCGAAGGTCGTTCCGGAGGGAGGACCGGCATGTCCCGAGCGGCCCCGAATCGCCCGCTCAGCCCTTGGAGGGGCGGCGCTGCGGTTTGGGGGCCACCACCCCGTCCGCGAGGCGCCGAGCGCTCACCAGGAAGGCCGTATGGCCCTGCATCCGGTGTTCGGGACGGACCGCGAGCCCGACCACGTGCCACGGCCGCACCAGCGATTCCCAGGACCGCGGTTCGGTCCAGCACTGTTGCTGCCGCAGCGCTTCGACCACTTCCGACAGCTGCGTGACCGTCGCGACGTAGACGACGAGCACGCCCCCCGGAATCAACGCCTTCGCCACGGCGGGCAGGGCATCCCACGGTTTCAGCATGTCCAGCACCACGCGGTCGACCTGTCCGTCGTCGTAGTCGGCGACATCGCCGATGGTCAGCGACCAGTTCGCGGGGCGTTCGCCGAAGAATCGCTCGACATTGCGCACGGCGTGCTCGGCGTGGTCCTCGCGGATCTCGTAGGAGCGCACGCTGCCCTCCGGACCGACCGCGCGCAGCAGCGAGCAGGTCAGGGCGCCCGAGCCGGCGCCCGCTTCCAGCACCCGCGCGCCCGGAAACACGTCACCCTCGTGCACGATCTGCGCGGCGTCCTTGGGATAGATGACGGCCGCGCCGCGCGGCATCGACAGCACATAGTCGACCAGCAGCGGCCGAAGCGCGAGATACGGTGTGCCGTTGGCGGATTGGACCACACACCCCTCGTCGGCGCCGATCAGATCGTCGTGGCGGATCGGCCCCTTGTGGGTGTGGAATTCCTTACCCGGCTCCAGGACGACGGTGTGTTGCCTGCCCTTGGCATCGGTCAGCTGCACCCGGTCCCCCGTGGTGAATGGGCCGGTCCGTCTGGCCGTCATGTATCTCCGTTCTCCTGCGCATCATTTCCGCGGCGGTATCGCGCCGCCGAATCTGTCGGTACCCGCCGATAGCCTGCCAGGTATGTCCGCACCACCGACGGCGACCCCGTCCGAATTACCGGCCCTTTCCAGCGGGCCGGCGTTGTCGCCCTCGCGGGCAATGGATTTCAAACAATGCCCGTTGAAATACCGATTACGCGCGATCGACCGGATTCCGGAAACTCCCGGCCGCGACGCCGTCCGCGGCACGGTGGTACACGCCGTACTGGAATCCCTGTACGGGCTACCGAGTGGTGAACGGGTCCCGGCGCGGGCCGCGCAGCTGGTGGAACCGGCCTGGCAGCGTTTGCTGAGCGATCGCCCGGAAGTCGAGGTGGTGCTCGAAGCGGGCGGTCTCGCACCGTTTCTCGACGAGGTGTCCCGGCTCGTGCGCGCCTACTACACGCTCGAGGACCCGACCGCTTTCGACCCCGAATCCTGCGAATCCCTGGTCGAGGTCCGGCTCGCGGACGGCTCACCGCTGCGCGGCTATGTGGACCGCATCGATGTCGCC
>NZ_BAGM01000076.1 GCF_000308855.1 Nocardia veterana NBRC 100344
ATTCACCACGGCCCATTCCCGGAGCCGAGAACGTTGCGCCACAACGGCTTCCGGTGATCGCCCGCAGACCACCCAGGGCACCACAGTGGGCACCGCGGCGTCCGCCGCGTGACCGTTTGCCGTCGGCGCGGGCTCGGGCCGAGAGACTACGTCCGCCGGAGCCTCTTCCACGATGACATGCGCATTGGTACCGCTGATCCCGAACGACGACACACCAGCCCGCCGCACCCGTCCGGCCTCGACCGGCCACGGCTGCTCGTCGACGAGCAATCGCACGTCACCGGCCGCCCAGTCCACATGCGGGCTGGGTGCGTCCACATGCAAGGTGCGCGGCAGGGTTTCGTGCCGGAAGGCCTCGAGGATCTTGATGATGCCGGCGACGCCCGCTGCCGCCTGGGCGTGGCCCATATTCGACTTCACCGACCCCAACCACAACGGACGATCCCGATCCCGACCCCGCCCATACACCGCCAACAACGCCTGCGCCTCGATCGGATCACCCAACACCGTCCCCGTCCCATGACCCTCCACCACATCCACATCAGCCGGCCCCAGCCCGGCGTTCGCCAACGCCGCCCGAATCACCCGCACCTGCGACGGACCATTCGGCGCCGTCAAACCATTCGACGCACCATCCGAATTCACCGCCGACCCACACACCACCCCCAACACCCGACGACCCCGAGCACGCGCAACCGACAACCGCTCCAACACAACAACCCCCGCACCCTCACCCCACCCCACACCATCAGCACCCGCACCGAACGACCTACACCGACCATCCGGCGACAAGGCCTGCTGCCGGGAGAACTCGACGAACAGCCAGGGCGTGGCCATCACCGTCACCCCGCCCGCCAACGCCAGATCGCACTCCCCGGCACGCAGTGCCTGACACGCTTGGTGAATCGCCACCAGCGACGACGAACACGCCGTATCCACCGACACCGCCGGCCCCTCCAGACCCAGCACGTAGGCCAGCCTGCCCGAGGCCAGCGATCCGGCGCCGCCGATGCCGGCGTAGTCGTGATGCATGATCCCCGTGAAAACTCCGGTGGCGGTGCCGCTCAACGATGTCGGGTCGATTCCCGCGCGTTCCAGCGCCTCCCACGCCACCTCGAGCAGGATCCGCTGCTGCGGATCGGTGATCGCCGCCTCCCGCGGCGAAATCCCGAAGAAGCCGGCGTCGAAATCGGCCGCGTCGTAGAGGAATCCGCCGAAGCGAGTGGACGACCTGCCGTTCCGTCCGGGAACGGGGTCGTGCAGGTCGGCGGGCCAGCCGCGATCGGTGGGGAATTCACCGACGACATCGCGTCCGGTCGCCAGCATCTCCCAGAAGGTGTCCGGCGAGTCGATCCCGCCGGGGTACCGGCATCCCGTGCCCACGACGGCGATCGGTTCGGTGGCGCGCATCGCGGCCAGCTCCTGCCGGAGGTGGGCGTTCTCCTTCGCCGACACCCGAAGCGCGTGCAGCAGTTCGTCGTTCGAGGTCATGCTTGCTCCCGTTCCGGACGACTGCGAGTGGCCAGCACATGCCGCACCAGTTCACTCGGATCCATCTCGTCGATCGCCGAGTCGACCGGGCCTGCGAGTGGCTCCGGCGCGGGTGCGGCGGTGTCGGTGAGGCGCAGCAACGAATCGAGCAAGCCGCTGCCGCGCAGCTCGGCTATCGGGATCGTGGCCAATCGGCGGCGAATTTCGGATTCGTCCGGCACCCGCGGAGCCTGTTCGCCGACACCGAAGCCGAGGCTGTCGAGTAGCCAGTCCGACAGTTTCGCGATGGTGGGATAGTCGAAGACCGTGGCGATGCCGACCGTCGTCCCGGTCGCGGCCCGGAGCTTGTTGCGCAGTTCGATCGCGGCCAGCGAGTCGAATCCGAGGTCACTGAACGCGGTGTCCGGATCGATATCCGCCGGTGCGGCGTGGCCCAGCACCTCGGCCACCAGGCGGCGCAGCTCGGTCAGCAGATAGTCACGCCGCTGCTCGGGCGCCACGGCGGCGAGTGTGTCCTTGTCCGCCGATGCCGCGGCCGTCGCCCGGCGGCGGCCCGTGGCCGGAGCCAGTCCGCGCAGCAGGGCGGGCAATTCGGCCGGGTCGCCGAGCATCGCGGTGCGTTCGATCCGGACGGGCACAACCGCGGCGTCGGGTCCGGTGGCGGCGATGTCGAACAACCGCAATGCGCCTTCCCGGGCCAACGGCAGTACTCCGCTGCGGCGAATGCGCCGCATTCCGGTCTCGGTGACCTCGAGGCCCATCAGCGCACCCGCCCAGGGGCCCCACGCCATCGAGGTCGCCGCGGCTCCGTGCGCCCGGCGGTGCGCGGCGAGTGCGTCGAGGAATACGTTGCCCGCGGCGTAGCCACCTTGACCGGAGGCCAGGATCAGCCCACCCGCCGAAGAGAACAGCGCGAAGAGTTCGATCTCCGTGTCCGCGGTGAGTTCGTGCAGATTCCAGGCGCCGTCGACCTTGGCGGCGAACACCCGGTCGAGCTGCTCCGCGGTCAGCGAGTCGATGACACCGGCGTCGAAGATGCCCGCGGTGTGCACGATACCGGCGAGCGGTGCGTCGGCGGGAAGGTCGTCGAGCATTCGCCGGACCGCCTCCCGATCGGCGACGTCGCAGGCCACCAGGTTCACCCTCGCGCCGAGGTCGGTCAGCTGCGCGCACAGTTCCGCCGCGCCGGGCGCCTCGACGCCGCGCCGTGACACC
This sequence comes from Nocardia veterana NBRC 100344, assembly GCF_000308855.1. Taxonomy (GTDB): domain Bacteria; phylum Actinomycetota; class Actinomycetes; order Mycobacteriales; family Mycobacteriaceae; genus Nocardia; species Nocardia veterana. The sequence goes on from NZ_BAGM01000076.1 coordinate 2,707, forward strand.
AGCGTCAGGCACCGGGCGCCGTGGTCGCGGACCAGATGCTCGGCCATCCAGGCTCCGAGCACTCCGGTGCCGCCGGTGATGAGAATCGTTCCGGCGGAACAGATCCGGTCGATGTCCGGTTCCGGCGCCCGCTCGGGCAGGGGCGCCAGTCGCGGTATCAGGAACCGGCCCGCGCGCACCGCGATCTCCGGCTCCGCCGTCGCGATCAGCGCGCCGATACCGGCGTCGGACTCGGAATCGGTGTCGGCCACAATGATCCGGCCGGGTTGTTCGGCCTGAGCCGACCGGACCAGTCCCCACACGGCCGCCGCCGCCAGATCGGTGACATCCTCGCCGGGTAACGCGACCGCCCCGCGGGTCAACACCAGCAGCCGGCTGTCGGCGAACCGCTCCTCCCTGGCGAATGCCTGCAGGACTGCGAGCACACGACCGGCCATCGCACGCACCCGCGCCGGTACCCCGCCCGCATCGCCACGGCAGCGCAGCACCAGGACGGGGGTCACGTCACCACCCTCGGTGACCGTCTCCCACGTCGCCCACGGGGTGCCGGCGTCGCTTCCGGGCTCGATCGGGTTCCATTCGACGCGCCACAGCGAATTGTTCTCCGGAGCAGGAATGGTCAACTGGTCGGGTGCGATCGCCCGCCCCAGCACTCGACGTGCGGTGAGGACCGGCCGGCCCGCCTCGTCCCCGACCGTGACCGAAAACCCGTCGACCCCTTCGGGTGTCAGCCGGACCCGGACGGCGGTCGCGCCGGTGGCATGTAGCGCCAGGTCCTGCCAGGCGAACGGCAACATCGTCGTCTCACCGTCGGTGGCCAGCAGAGCGGTGTGCAGGACGGCGTCCAGCAGCGCCGGATGGATCCCGAACCCCTCGGGATCGGCCACCCCGGACGGCAGGACGACCTCGGCGAACACCTCCGACCCGGCGAGCCACAGCCGACGGACGCCACGGAAGGCCGGTCCGTAACCGAATCCCCGGCCGGCCAGCCGGTCGTAGCGCTCGGCCACGTCCACGGCGGTCGCCCCGGGCGGTGGCCAAGGTCCGAAATCGGCGGCGGGACAGGGTGATTGCTCCTCGGCGAGGGTGGCTTCGGCATGCAGGGTCCACGCCGAGCGCTCGCCGGCACCGTCGGGCCGCGCGTACACCGCGATCGTGCGCTCATCGCCGGTGCCCGCGTCCGTCCCACCGACCGCGACCTGCACCGCGACCCCACCGGTCTCGGGGATGACGAGCGGGGCCTGAATCGTCATGTCCCGCACCAACGCGCCGCCCGTTTCGTCCGATGCCCGCAGCACGAGCTCGGCGAATCCGGCACCCGGGAGCACCGCGTGACCGAAGACCCGGTGATCGGCCAGCCACGGGTGCGATGCCAGCGACAACCGCCCGGTCAGCACGACCCCGCCGAACGCCGGCGTCTCCAGCACTGTGCCGGTCAGCGGATGACCGGAGGCACTCAGGCCCGCGCCCGCGGCATCGGTGCCGGTGATCCAATACCGTTGATGCCGAAACGGATACGGCGGCAGGTCGATCCGGCGAGCGCGCGTCCCCTCGAAGTACCGCGACCACCCGACGGTTCCGCCCGTCTCGTGCAATCGGCCCAGCCCGCGGATCATCGAGTCCACTTCGTGCTCGCCGCGCAGCAGCGCGACCGGTTCGACGCCGTCGCTCCCACCGGACACCATGGCAGACAATGCCGTTCCCGGCCCCACCTCGACGACATGTGTGCCCCCGCTCGCCGCGGCCGTTCCCACCGCGTCCCCGAATCGCACCGGCCGCCGCAGATTCCGTCGCCAGTAGTCGGGGGTTCCGAAATCGTCGCCGGCGAGATCGCCGGTGACCGTCGAGATGATCCGCGACGGCGCCGCGACGGTGATGTCGGCGATCTCCGCGGTGAACGAGTCCAGAATCGGATCCATTGCCGCGGAGTGGAAGGCGTGCGACACCGGCAGGCTTCGCACCGGACGGCCCCGGCGCGCGAGTTCCCCGGCGAGGGTGGTCAGGACCTCGGCCGGACCGGACAGCACCACGGCCTCGGCCCCGTTCACCGCCGCGATCTCGACCTCGCTAGGAAGCAGCGGAACCAGTTCGGCTTCGCCGGCCGCGACCGCGAGCATCCCGCCACCGGCCGGAAGCGTGCGCATCAGCCGTGCGCGCGCGGCGACGACGCGCGCGGCATCCGCGAGCGACAGCACACCGCCGGCCCAGGCCGCCGCGATCTCGCCGACCGAATGGCCGAGCAGAAGGTCCGGCCGCACCCCCCAGGAGGCCAGCAGTTCGGTCAGCGCGACCTCCAGTGCGAACAGGCCGGTCTGCGCGACCGCCGTGTCCGCCACGCCCTGCGCGTCGTCGCCCCACAGCACCGGCAACACCGGAACCGGCAGATGCGCCGACACCGCGCTCAGAGCCTCGTCGAATGCTCGCCGGAAGACGCCGAATGCGGAATACAATTCACGCCCCATGCCGAGGCGCTGCGAGCCCTGCCCCGGGAACACGAACACCGTCCGCCCGGCAACCGCCCGCCGCACCGTCATCTCCGGCAGCGCCGCCAGCAACTCGTCCCGATCGGCGCCGACAACCACGGCGCGGTAGTCGAGGGCGGCCCGATCGGCAAGCGACACAGCGATATCCGCGGCATCCAGATCAGGATTCGACCGGACCAGCGCGCGCATGCGGTCGGCCTGGGCGTGCACCGCATCGACGGTCCGACCGGCGAACACCCACGGTATGAGCGGCGGAGCCGGCTCTGCCCCGCCGGTTTCCGCCGGGACGGGCGGCTCCTCGACGATCACGTGCGCGTTGGTGCCGCTGATTCCGAACGATGAAACCCCCGCACGCCGCGGCCGTGTCCCGCGCACCCACGGCTGCGCTTCGGTGAGCAGCCGGACCGTGCCCGCCGACCAGTCCACATGTCGGCTCGGGGCATCGACGTGCAGGGTGGGCGGCAGCACGCCGTGTCGCATCGCCATGGCCATCTTCAGCACGCCGGCGATTCCCGCGGCCGCCTGGGTGTGCCCGATATTCGATTTCACCGAGCCCAGCCACAGCGGTGCCGTGCGGTCGCGGCCGTAGACCGTTACCAGCGCGCGCGCCTCGATCGGATCGCCCAGCGTGGTGCCGGTGCCGTGGCCCTCCACCGCGTCGATATCGGCGGCGGTCAGGCCCGCATTCGCCAGCGCGGCCCGGATCACCCGTTCCTGCGACGGCCCGTTCGGTGCGGTCAACCCGTTGCTGGCGCCGTCCTGATTCACCGCCGAGCCACGGATCACGGCCAGAATCCGCCGACCGTTGCGCAGCGCGTCGGACAGGCGTTCCGCGACGACGACCGCGACACCTTCGGCCCAGCCCACCCCGTCGGCGGCGGCCGCGAACGATTTGCACCGGCCGTCGGCGGACAGCCCCCGCTGCCGCGACATCTCGACGAACACCGCGGGCGTGGCCATCACGGTCACCCCACCCACCAGTGCCAGACCGCATTCCCGCGCTCGCAGCGCCGCGGCCGCCTGATGCAATGCGACCAGCGACGAGGAGCAGGCGGTGTCGATGGTGAGCGCCGGACCGGTGAGGCCGAGCGCGTACGCCACCCGGCCGGAGACCACCGACCCGAGCTGGTTGCGGTGCCCGTAGTCGTGGTACATCACGCCCGCGTAGACACCGGTGTCGCTGCCGCGCAGTGACACCGGGTCGATCCGCGCATCCTCGAGCGCTTCCCAGGAGGTCTCCAGGAGTTGCCGCTGCTGCGGATCGATCGCGGCCGCCTCACGGGGGCTGACACCGAAGAATCCGGCGTCGAAATCGCCTGCGTCATAGAGGAATCCGCCCTCGCACACGGTCGATCGACCGACGGCATCCGGATCGGGGTCGTACAGATCCGCGGGCCAGCCGCGGTCCTGTGGGAAGCCACCGATGCCGTCGCGACCCGCGGACACCAGATCCCACAACTCCTCGCGCGAGCGCACCCCGCCCGGGAGCCGGCATGCGCCGCCGACCAGCGCGATGGGTTCGGTGGCCGCGGCGACCAGCCGCGCGTTGTGCTCACGCAGCGCGTCCAGTTCCAGCGCCGCGCGCCGCAGCGCCTCGGTCATCCGGTCCTCTGATCGGGTCATGACGCACCCTCACTGTCCGATTCGCCGAGCAGCAGCCGAACCAAGCTGTCGGAGTCCATATCCCGGATCCGGTCGGCTCGGTCGTCGCGCCCGGGGTGGCTCGGGTCCGCGCCCGCGGCGAGATCGAGCAACGGGTCGAGCAGTCCGGCGCTACGCAGTCGCTGCACCGGAATCGAGGCGATGGTCGCCCGAATGCGTTCGTCTTCGGACAGATCCGATGCGTCCGTGCCGTCCGGGAATCGGCCCGTCAGATACTCACCGATCGCCTGCGGGGTCGGGTAGTCGAAGATGACGGTCGCGGGCAGATCCACGCCACTCGCCGCCCGGATCCGGTTGCGGAATTCGATCGCACCGAGCGAATCGAAGCCCAGCTCCTGGAACGAGCGGTCCGGCGGTATCGCCTGCGGACCGGTATGGCCCAGGACGACCGCGGCCGATCCCCGAATCAGGTCCATGATCCGCACGCGCCGCTGGTCCGGCGGCAGCCCCGCGAGATCGATGGCGCGGACCGGTGCTCCCGTACCGCTCGCCCGACGACGGGCCGGGACGAGGGCGGAGAGGATCGGCGGCACCGGACGGTCCGATTCGGCGGCGGCGAGATTCACCCGGATCGGAACCACCAGGTCGTTCCCCGACCGCACGGCGGCATCGAAGGCGGCCAGCGCCGCGGCCGGTTCGAGTTCGCCGATTCCACCGCGTGCGGTGCGCCGCCGGGCCGTCTCGTCGACCCGACCGGCCATCCCGCCCGGACCCGCCCACGGTCCCCAGGCCAGCGACAGCGCCGGCAGGCCTCGCGCCCGGCGGTACGAGGCGAGTGCGTCCAGGTAGCTGTTCGCGGCGGCGTAGTTGCCCTGCCCGGGGGCGCCGAGTACACCGGCGGCCGACGAGAACAGCACGAACAGCGACAGCTCGAAGGCGCGAGTGGCGCGGTGCAGATTCCAGGCACCGGCCACCTTGGGGGCCAGCACCGCGCCGAGACGTTCGGGAGTCAGTGTGGTCACGATCCCGTCGTCCAACACACCGGCGGCGTGGACGACACCGGCCAGCCGGCCGTCGGCGGCGACGGTTGTGATCAAGCGCTCCACGGCGGCCGGATCGCTGACATCACAGCTCTCGATCCGGACTCGCGCGCCGGCCGCGGCCAGGTCGGTCGCGAGTTCCGTTGCGCCGGAAGCACCGTCACCGCGTCGGCTCGTCAGCACCAGATCGCGCACACCGTGCACAGCGACCAGATGCCGGGCGACGGCAGCGCCGAGCACACCGGTCCCACCGGTGATCAGTACCGCACCGTCGAGTGCCGCAGGCTCGGTCCCGGCACGGCGCCGGTCGGCGAGCGGGGATGCACCGCCCGCGCCGATCGAGGGTGCCGGAATCAGGCGCGGCACCCGAAACTCGTTGTCGCGCAGCAGCACTTGTGGCTCTCCCGCGCCCACCAGGGCGGCGATCACACCATCGTCGACCGCGACATCGATGTCCGCGAGGACGAACCGGCCCGGTTCCTCGTTCTGCGCCGACCGAACCAGACCCCAGATCGCGGCAGCGACCGGATCGGTGACCACGTGATCGGGCCCAACGACCGCGCCGCGGGTGACGACGACGAAGCGGGTGCGCGCATAGCGCGGGTCACCGATCGCCGCCTGCAGCATCCGCAGCACACCCGTCGTGGCTTCGCGCACCGCAGCGGCCTGATCCGCTTCCTCAGCAGCACAGCGGAATTCGTACACAACGACTTCCGGAGCGGCCGGATCGGGTGTGTCCGGGGACCATCCGGCCCAGCTCATCGGCGTCGGATCGATCCGGCCCGTCGGCTGCCACTCGACGGTGTGCAGGATTCGTTCGATCGCCGGCTCGGCCGCGGCGGCCGCCGCGGGGCGGAGCAGTAGCGAACGGGCCGACAGAACCGGCAGACCGCCCTCGTCGAAAATATCGACAGCGGCCCGTTCGCGGCCCCTGATCCGCGCACGCACTGTGGTGTGGCCGGTCGATCGAGCCGCGATGCCTTCCCAGACGAACGGCACCAGCGGGGTGGCGCCCGCGTCCGGGCCATCGGCCGCCAGTGCATGCAGCACCGTGTCGAACAGTCCGGGATGGAGCACGAACCGGTCGGCGGCGGAGGTGTTCCCGGTCAGCCGGGCCTCGGCGAACAGGTCGTCGCCGCGGGTGAAGACCCGGTGCAGGCCGCGGAAGGCTGGACCGTATTCGTAGCCGGCGGCGGCGAGCCGCTCGTGCAGGTCGTCCACGGCGATCTCCACCGCGCCCGCCGGTGGCCATGCGGGCAACTCGGGTGCTGTGGGTTCGGCGGCGTCCTCGGCGAGCAGCCCTTCGGCGTGACGGGTCCACGGACCGTTGTGGTCCCGGGCGGCATAGATTTCGAATTGTCTCGTCCGGGTGCCGTCCTCGCCGCGCACGACGACCTGTACCGCTACCTCGCCGTGGTCGGGGATCACGAGTGGTTCGCGCAGAATCAGTTCACGGACCGAATCGCATCCGGCCTCGGCCGCGGCCGCCGCGGCCAGCTCCGCGAATCCGGTTGCCGGAAAGAGCAGGTGTCCGGCGATGCGGTGATCGGCCAGCCAGGGCTGATCGGCCACCGACAGCCGCCCGGTGCAGCGCAATCCACCGGTGTCGGGCTCGACCACCAGCGCGGTCAGCACCGGATGCGGCAGGGACGCGAGCCCGGCATCGGCGCGTGCGCTGTGGGAGGGCTGAAGCCAGAAGTGTTGCCGCTGAAACGCATACGTCGGCAGGTCCACGCGACGGCCACCGGAACGGGCCAGTACCCGCCGCCAGTCGACCGTCCCGTTCGCGGTCCACAGCCTGCCCAGTCCGGTCAGCAGGGATCGGGCCTCCGGATCCCGTTGCCGCAGTAGCGGTATGACCGCAACCGCCGACTCCGATGTCCGGCCGGCGATGTCCGCGATCACCGCCGACGTCGACGCGCCGGGACCGACCTCGACGAAGCGTGCCGCACCGGCGCTCAGCGCCGTCTCGACGGCATCGGCGAAGCGGACCGTCTCGCGGACCTGGCGCACCCAGTACCCCGGATCGGTGAACAGCTCCGACTCGACGCGCCCAGTCACCGTCGACACCATCGTCGGACCGGGTGCGTGCCAGTCCAGCTCCGCGCATACCGCGGCGAACTCGCCGAGTATCGGGTCCATCAGAGCGGAGTGGAAGGCATGTGACACCCGCAGGCGGCGGCAGCGGCGGCCGTCCCACCGGCGTTCGAGCTCGGCGATATCGGCCTGCGGACCGGAGACCACCACCGACTCCGGGCCGTTCACCGCCGCGACCGACACCGCCGCGGGAAGGTCTCCGATCGCGTCGGCACCGAGATCCACCGCGAGCATCGCCCCACCGGGCGGGAGTGCGGCCATCAATCGTCCCCGGGCACGAACCAGCCGGACCGCGTCGGGCAGCGACAGCACCCCCGCGACGTGCGCGGCGGCTATCTCCCCGACCGAGTGACCCAGCACCAGATCCGGTGTCACACCCCAGGATTCGAGCAGCCGGAACAGCGCGACCTCGATCGCGAACACCGACAGCTGCGTGTTGTCCGTCGCGTCCGGATCGGTGCCGGGATCGAAAAGCCACGCCGGATCGCAGATCTCACGCAGGGTATCGGCGAAAACCGGAAAGGTCTCGTACAGCTCGCGCCCCATGGCGGGGTATTGCGCGCCCTGTCCCGGGAAGACGAACACCGTTTCCCCGGAGGGCCCGCGCCCGCCCGCGAGTCCGTCCAGCCGGCCCAGCAGTTCGTGGCGGTCCTCCCCGACGACGACCGCGCGGTATTCGAGCGCCGCCCGCCCGGCCAGGGAGACAGCGATATCCGCGGCGGTAGGTTCCGGGTGGGCCGCCAGCCACTTCCACAGCCGATCCAGCTGCCCGGCCGCGGCGCCGGGCGACCGTCCGGAAATCACCCACGCAACCACGGGCAGCGCCGGGCCATCCGGCGCCGCAACGGAGCCCGGATCACCTCCGTCCGCCCCGTCGGGCGCCTCCTCCAGAATGATGTGCGCATTGGTGCCACTGAGGCCGAACGACGACACCCCGGCGCGCCGCGGCCGGCCCGCCGACGACGGCCACTGCCGCGCTTCGGTCAGCAGTTTCACCGCACCCGAATCCCAATCCACGTGGGGCGTAGGGTTTTCGGCGTGCAACGTGCGCGGCAGCACACCGTGGCGCATCGCCTCGACGACCTTGATCACACCCGCCACACCGGACGCCGCCATGGTGTGGCCCACATTCGACTTGACCGAACCCAGCCACAGCGGCCGATCCCGATCCGGGCCGTAGGCCGACAGCAATGCCTGCACCTCGATGGGATCGCCCAGCGTGGTACCGGTTCCGTGCCCCTCCACCGCATCCACGTCCCCCGGCGACAATCCCGCATTCGCCAGCGCCGCCCGAATCACCCGCACCTGCGAGCGACCGTTCGGCGCCGTCATCCCGTTCGAGGCACCATCGGAATTCACCGCCGACCCCCGGACCACCCCCAGCACCCGGCGCCCCGCCGCCCGCGCATCCGACAGGCGCTCCAGCACCAGCATGCCCGCCCCCTCGGCCCAGCCCACGCCGTCGGCCGCGGCGCCGAACGACCGGCATCGGCCGTCGGGAGACAACCCACGCTGCCGCGCGAACTCGGTGAACATGATCGTCACGTTGTGCACGGTGATACCGCCGACGAGCGCAAGTGCGCATTCGCCGGAACGCAACGCCTGGCACGCTTGATGCACCGCCACCAGCGACGACGAACACGCGGTATCCACCGACACCGCGGGGCCCTCCAAACCCAGCGCGTACGCCACCCGCCCCGCCACCACGCTGGCCAGGGTCCCGGACAGGCGATACCCCTCGAACTCGTGATCGTTCTGCACGCCGTACACGCAGCCGCCGACTCCGGCGAACACTCCGGTAGCGGTGCCCCGCAACGACATCGGGTCGATCCAGGCGTCCTCGAGCGCCTCCCATGCCACCTCGAGCAGAATCCGCTGCTGCGGATCCATGGCCATCGCCTCGCGCGGCCCGATCCCGAAGAATCCGGCATCGAATTCGGCAGCGTCGTACAGGAACCCGGCCGACCGCGCGTAGGTCTTGCGCGGAGCCTCGGGATCCGGATCGAACAGGTCGGTATCCCAGCCGCGGTCGGTCGGGAATTCGCCCACCACGTCCCGCCCCGAGGTCACCAGATCCCACAGCTCGTGCCGCGACGCCACCCCACCCGGAAACCGGCAGCCCACGCCGACGATCGCGATCGGACCGTGCAGCTCGTCGTAGCGCTCGAGCCGCCGCCGCGCGGTCTGCAGTTCGAGGGTCAGCCGCTTCAGGTAGTCCAGCGTCTTGGCTTCGCGATCCATCTACTTCAGCTCCTCGTCGATGAGCTCGAACATCTCGTCGATGTCGGCTCGTTCGATCGATTCCGCCGAGACCCGCGCGCCGTCGGCGGCCCCGCCGCCCTCCAGGTCCTGCAATACCCGCAGCAGCCGGGCCGAGGTGGCCTTGCGGAACTCGGTGTCGGCCGATCGCTCCCGGACCGCCGCCAACGTCCGGTCCAGCAGCGCAAGCACATCGGCGGCGTCGTCGGCGTCACTGTGGCCGAGATGTTCGAGCAGATGATCGGCGATGGCGGCCGGCGTCGGATGATCGAAGATGGTCGCGGCCGCGATCGGCAAGCCGGTCACGGACTTGAGCCGGTTGCGCAATTCCATCGAGGTCAGCGAATCCAGCCCCTGGTCTCGGAAATTCACCTCCGGCTCGACCTGCTCGGGCCGATGATGACCGAGCACGGCCGCGATCTGCGATCGCACCAGTTCCAGCACGCGCTTGCGCTGCTGATCCGCGGTCATTCCGGACAGGTCCAGCGTCACCTGGGCCGTCGGCGCGGCCGTGGCCTCGGGGCGGCTGCCGGCCAGCTCACGCACCATCGGAGGCAGGTCGGTCACCGCGGCCGCCTCCCGCAACGCCGCCGGATCGAACTGCGCGGCGAGCACGGTGGGGCCGGGCTGGGCGAGCGCCGCGTCGAACAGCGCGATACCGGTCTCGGTGGCCAGCGGGCGCATCCCGCTGCGCGCGATCCGGGCGGCGTCGGCGGAAGCCAGACCACCGGCCATACCCGATTCGGCCGCCCACAGACCCCACTCGATCGACACCGCCGGCAGCCCCGACGCTCGGCGATACTCGGCCAGTGCATCCAGGAACGCGTTGGCGGCCGCGTAATTGGCCTGGCCCGGCGCGCCGAAAACGCCTGCGGCGGAGGAGAAAAGGACGAACCAGGCCAGATCCTGGCCGCGGGTCGCTTCATGCAGATGCCAGGCGCCGGCCGCCTTCGGCGCCAGCACGGTCCGCAGCCGCTGCGGGGTCTGCGCCGCCAGTGCCGCGTCGTCCAGCACACCGGCCGCGTGCAGGACGCCGGTCAACGGATGCTCCCGGTCGATCTCGGCCAGCACCCGGTCGCAGTCCGCGCGGTCGCCGATATCGGCGGCCACGATCCGTACCTGCGCGCCCAGCTCGGTCAATTCCTCGCGCAGGGCGCCCGCGCCCGGGGCATCGGGACCGCGCCGGCTCACCAGCAGCAGTCGCCGCACTCCGTAGGCGGTGATCACGTGCCGGGCCAGCACCGCACCCAGTCCACCGGTCCCACCGGTGATCAGCACCGTGCCGTCCGGGTCCGGGCGGGCCGGAACCGTCAGCACGACCTTGCCGGTATGCCGCGCCTGACCGACGAATCGGAAGGCCTCGCGGACCTGCCGCACATCGCGGATGGTCACCGGCAGGGGCGGGAGGTCCCCGGACTCGAACAGCTCACCCACCGCGTCCCACATCTCGGCGATGCGGTCCGGGGACACGTCGTTCAGATCGATCGCCCGATACCGCACCCCCGGATAGCCGGCGGCCACCTCCTCCGGCACCCGGATATCCGTCTTGCCCATTTCCACGAACCAACCGCCGGCCGGCAACAGCCGCAGCCCGGCGTCGACGAAATCGCCCGCCAGCGAATCGAGTACGACGTCCATACCGGCACCGCCGGTCGCGGTCCGGAACTGCTCCTCGAAGTCGAGAGCGCGGGAATCGGCGATGCGCGCGGGATCCACCCCCGCGGCGCGGACCGCCGCCCATTTCGCGCGGCTCGCGGTCGCGTACACCTCGGCGCCCAGATACCGGGCCAGCGCCACCGCGGCCATGCCCACACCGCCGGCCGCCGCGTGGACCAGCAACCGCTGACCGGGTTGCAGCCGCACGGTGTCGACCAGGGCGAGCCAGGCGGTCAGGTACACCGTGGGGGCGGCGGCGGCCTGCGCGAACGACCAGCCCGCTGGGATCCGGGTCACCCGACGGCGATCGGTCCAGACATCCGATCCGCCTTTCGGGGCCATTCCCATCACCGCGTCACCCACGGCCAGATCGGTCACCCCTGGACCGACCTCGAGAACGACACCCGCGATATCGGTGACCAGCCGCGGATCGTCCAGGGTGACCACGCCCAACGCCATCATCACGTCCCGGAAGTTCACGCTCATCGCCCGCACCCCGATGCGCACCAGACCGGGCGGCAGGTCCGGCACGGAGACCGTGTACGGGACCGCGCCGATACCGTCGAGAATTCCGGGCTCGACGATCTTCAGCACCCAGGCGCCGTCGGGGAGGGTCGGTCCGTCGTCGACGGCGGTCACCCGAGGCACCCGGATCTCACCGTCGCCGACGACGATCTCCGGTTCACCGAGGGTCGACAGCTCCGCCGGATTCAGCTCGTGCACATCGCCGTCCACCAGCACGATGCGGCCGGGTTCCTCGCTCTGCGCCGAACGCACCAGACCGCGCACCGCGGCGCCCACCAGCCCCCGGGTCACCAGCAGCAGCCGCGAATGCGCGAACCGCGTATCACCGCAGAACGCCTGCACCAGGCGCAGCACCTCCGCCGTAACGGTCTCCAGCGTGTCGGGCAGACCTGAATCATGGCCCTGGCCACCGTAATTCACCACCACGAGGGCGGGTACCGTCGCTGCCGGATCGTCGAGCAACGCCGCCGCGGCCGCGGGATCCAGCACCCGAGGCGGCTCGGCGCCGACGGTCTCGGGACGCACCTCCGGTACCGGAACCCACCGCACCTGCCGCAGCAGCGACGATTCCGGTACGGTCGCCCGGCCGAGCTGTTCCGCGGTGATCGGACGCGTGACCAGCCGCCGCACCGAAACCACGGGATTCCCGGCCACATCGAAGGCGACCACGCCGGCGCTGCCTTCCCCCTCCGGACGGATCCGTACCCGCAACTGCCGTGCGCCGCCGGCCAGCAGCGCGGTGCCCTCCCAGAGGAACGGCAGCGCGAGTTCGGTGCCCCCGGCCAGCAGACCGGCATGGACCACCGCATCCAGGAGCGCGGGATGGATACCGAAGCCGGTGGCGCCCAACGATTCCGGCAACTCGACCTCGGCCAGCACCTCCTCGCCCAGGCGCCAGGCCCGCCGCACACCACGAAACGCGGGGCCGTAACCGTAGCCGCGTTCCGCCAGCCGCGCGTATTGCGCATCGACGTCCACCGTGACCGCGCCGACGGGAGGCCAGGGAGCGGATTGCGCAGCCAGCGCCGGGCGCTGCGCGGCCACCACCGCCTCGGCGTGCAATACCCATTCGGCATCGGGGTCGTCGCCCCGCGAGTACACCGACACCGTCCGCTCGCCGCCGGTGTCGCGACCGGCCACCACCTGTACCGCGACCCCCTGGGTCTCGGACAGGGCCAGCGGCGCGCGCAAGGTCAGTTCCCGCAGCACCGGGCATCCGGTCTCCGATCCGGCGTGCAGCACCAGTTCCACGAAACCGGTGGCGGGGAACAGGATCCGATCGAGGATGCGGTGATCGGCCAGCCATGCCTGGTTCCGCAGGGTCAGCCGGCCCGGGAACACGGTGTCCCCGCCGGGGACCGCCAGCACCGCGCGAAGGACGGGATGGCGCATCGGACGCAGGCCCATGCTCGCGACATCGCCGACGGTCCGTCCCGCGGTGAGCCAGTACCGCTGTCGCGTGAACGGGTAGGTCGGCAGATCCACCCGGCGGGCCCCGGTGCCGGCGAAACAGGCCGGCCACCGCACCTCCCCACCGGCGCACCACAGCCGGCCGAGCCCGGTCAGCAGCGACCGCGCCTCCGGTTCCCCGCGCCGCAGCAGCGGCACCGCCACCACGCTCTCCGATTCGACCGTCTGCGCGATCATCGCCGACGCCGAGGCGCCCGGACCCATCTCGACGAACCGGCTGCCGCCGGCGGCTACCGCCGCGCCGATACCGTCGGCGAAGCGAACGGCATCGCGCAGATGCCGCACCCAGTACGCAGCGGTGCCGAAGGATGCGTCGGCGACACGACCGGTAACGTTGGACAGCAACGGAATCCGAGCCGGCTTCGGTTCGATTCCGGTGATTCCGGCAGCGAACTCGTCGAGGATCGGTTCCATCGCCGCGGAATGGAACGCATGGGAAACTCGCAGCCGCCGCGGCTGCCGATCACCCCACCGCCGTTCCAGCGCCGCGATCGCGGCCTGAGGCCCGGACACCACCACCGATCCGGGCGCGTTCACCGCCGCGACCGAGACGCCCTCGGGTAGCTCGCCCAGTTCCGCCTCGCTCACCCCGATCGAGGCCATTGCTCCGCCGGTGGGCAGTTCGGCCATCAACCGGGCCCGCACCCCCACCACCCGACCGGCATCCGCGAGCGACAGCACGCCCGCCACGTGCGCCGCGGTGATCTCCCCGATCGAATGCCCGAGCACCTGGCTGGGCCGCACACCCCAGGACTCCAGCAGCCGCGTCAATCCGATTCCGACGGCGAACAATCCGCACTGGGCGATCTCCGTTGCGGCCACCGCCTGCTCGTCGCCGGCCCACAGCCGCTCCCGAATCGCGACTCCGGGAACGTGCGGTTGCACCGCAGTCAGGGCGTCGTCGAATCCGGCGGCGAACGCCTCGAACGAGTCGTAGAGCTCGCGCCCCATCCCGGGACACTGGGCGCCCTGTCCGGGAAAGACGAAGACCGTCTCCCCCGCCGGCCCCCGGGTTCCCGTGACGAGGGCCAGTTGCGCCAGCAGGTCCTGGCGGTCGTCACCGACCACGACGGCGCGGTATTCCAGGGCGGCGCGTCCCGCCAGCGTCATCCCGATATCCACCGCATCCGCGTCGGGATGCTCGGCCGCCCATTTCCGCACCCGCGTGGCCTGGGCGGCCACCGCCGCCTCCGACCGTCCCGAGATCAGCCACGGCAGCGCGGGCAACGCCCGGACCGGAGCGAGCGCCGCCTCGGGTTCCGGGTCCGGCGGCGGCCCCTCCAGAATCACGTGCGCATTCGTGCCGGAAATGCCGAACGACGAGATTCCCGCGCGCCGCGGTCGGCCGTCCACCGCCGCCCAGGGGCGGGCGGCGGTCAGCAACCGCACCTGCCCGGCGTCCCAATCGACGTGGGAGGTGGGCGAATCCACGTGCAGGGTGCGCGGCATGGTGCCGTGCCGCATGGCTTCGATCACCTTGATGATGCCCGCCACACCGGCCGCGGACTGCGAATGTCCCAGATTCGATTTGACCGAGCCCAGCCACAGCGGCCGGTCCGGCTCGCGGCCCTGCCCGTAGGTCGCCAACAGTGCCCGGGCCTCGATCGGATCGCCCAGCGGCGTACCGGTGCCGTGCGCTTCGACCATGTCCACGTCGGCCACACCGAGGCCCGCGTTGGCGAGCGCCGCGCGGATCACCTGCTCCTGCGCCGGACCGTTGGGGGCGGTCAGCCCGTTGGACGCGCCGTCCTGATTCACCGCCGAGCCGCGGAGCACCCCCAGGATCCGGCGCCCGGCCCGCCGCGCGTCCGACAGACGTTCCAGCACAACGATTCCCGCGCCTTCGCCCCATGCCACGCCGTCGGCGGCCTCGGCGAACGCCTTACACCGCCCATCGGGGGCCAGGGCGCCCTGCCGGCTGAACTCCACGAACATGTGCTCCGGCGTGGCCATCACGCACACACCGCCCGCCAGTGCCATTCCGCAGTCACCGGTGCGCAGCGCCTGGCATGCCTGATGAACAGTCACCAGTGACGACGAGCACGCGGTGTCCACGGTCAACGCGGGCCCGCGCAGACCCAGCGTGTAGGCCACCCGGCCGGAGACGACGCTGATGGTGCTCCCTACCGTGAGATAGCCCTCAACCTCGTCGCGGCGTTCACTGCGCAGACCCGCGAAGCCGTAGTCCTGATGCATGACCCCGGCGAACACTCCGGTATCGCTGCCCCGCAACGACATCGGATCGATCCCGGCGTCCTCCAGTGCCTCCCACGCCACTTCGAGCAGAATGCGCTGTTGCGGATCCATGGCGAGGGCTTCGCGCGGGCCGATGCCGAAGAACGCCGGGTCGAACCGGTCGGCGTCGGCGAGGAACCCGCCCCATTTGGTGTAGGACTTCCCCGATGCTTCCGGATCCGGGTCGTACAGGTTCTCGTCCCAGCCTCGGTCGACCGGAAACTCGGTGATCGCGTCCCGTCCCTCGGCGACCAGATCCCACAGCTCCTGCCGGGAGCGCACGTTCCCCGGGAATCGGCAGCCGACCCCGACGATCGCCACCGGTTCGCTTGCGGCATCGAGCAATTCTTGTTCGCGCCGACGTGATTTCCGCAGTTCGGCGGTCACGAACCGGAGGTTCTCGACGAGCTGTTCGTTGCTGACCATTACCGTGCACTCCTGTTCCCCACCGCGACCGGGCCGATCATGATGTGCCGAATTCCTGTTGAATCAGTTCGACGAGTTCGGCGGCGGTTGCCGTCTGCAGATCGTCGTCGTCGCGCGCCGGCGGGGCAGCTGTGGTCGATTCGCGACATCTACGGGTCAACTCCTCCAGGCGGGCCAGGACTTCGGTCGCCGCGACGTCACCGGATTCGAGGCGGCGCAGCCGCGCCTCCAGGCGCGCGAGGTCAGCGAGTACCGCCTCCGGTCCCGAGTCGTACAGCTGCCGATGCAGATAGGTGGCCATGGCCGCCGGTGTGGGGTGGTCGAAGACCGCGATGGCCGGTAGCCGGAGGCCGGTGGTGGCGCCGAGGGCGTTGCGGAGTTCGACCGCGGCCAGCGAGTCGAAGCCGAGGTCGCGGAAGTTCGCGTCCGGGTCGATGCGCTCCGAGCCGCGGTGCCCGAGGACCACGGCGATCTGCGAACGCACCGTTTCCAGCAATCGTTTACGTTGCTGGTCCGGGGGCAGGTCGGCCAGTTCGAGCGTGACGACCGACGCCGCGGCAGCGGCCGGGCGCAGCCCTGCCAGGTCGGCCAGGATCGGCGGCAACCGCCGGGTGCGGCCGGACTCGCGCAGGGCCGCGCGGTCGAAGTCCGCGGCGACGACCACCGGTTCGGGTTGCGCGACGGCCGCGTCGAACAGCGCCAGCGCCGCCGCGGTCGGCAGCGGCCGCAGGCCGATGCGGCCGATCCGGGCGGCCTCGGCCGCGCCGAGGGCGCCGGCCATCCCGGAATCGGCCGCCCACAGCGCCCAGTCGATCGAAACCGCCGGCAGTCCCTGTTCGTGGCGGTATTCGGCGAGGGCGTCCAGAAATCCGTTGGCTGCCGCGTAATTGCCCTGCCCGGCCGTGCCGATCGTTCCAGCGACGGAGGAGAACAACACGAACCAGGCGGGTTTCCGCGCGCGGGTGAGTTCGTGCAGGTGCCACGCGCCGCTCACCTTGGGCGCCAACACATGTCGCATGCGTTCGGAGGTGAGTCGGGCCAGGATCCCGTCGTCCAGCACGCCCGCGGCGTGCACGACCGCGGTCAGTGGATGCCGGGCCGGGATGCTGTTCAGCAGGTCCGCGACAGCCGACCGGTCCGTGACGTCGCAGGCGACGATGTCGACGTGCGCGCCCAACCGGGTCAGCTCGTCGCGCAGGCCCGCGGCCCCCGGCGCCCGCGGGCCCCGCCGCCCCGCGAGGATCAGGTGGCGCAGGCCGTGTGCGGTCACCAGGTGGCGCGCCAGTTCCGCCCCCAGGCCACCGGTGCCACCGGTGATCAGCACCGTTCCGTTCGGATCCGGCGCCTGGCCGGCGGCCGCGTCCGGGTCGGCGTCCGTAGCCGGCGTACGGGACCGCTCGAGCGCGTCCACGCGCGCGAGCCGCCGCACCGACAGCGCGCCGTCGCGGACGATGAGCTCGGGCTCGTCGAGGCGGGTGAGGGCGGCGATATCCACGCTGCCGAGGTCGCCGCGGAGGTCCACCAGCGTGATCCGCCCGGGTTCCTCGGCAGCGGCGGACCGCACCAGAGCGCGCACCGCGCCTCCGGTCAGCCCGCGGGTCAACACCATCAGGCGCGTCCGCTCGAATCGTTGTGCGCCGAGGAAGCCCTGGAGCAATTCGAGCATTCCGTCCAACACGGTCGCGACGGCGTCCGGTACCTCGGAATCGACCGCCGGACTTCCGCAGTCGACGGCCAGCACCTCAGGAGCTCGGCCCGAACCCGCGACGACGGCGCGCGCGGCCGCCAGGCCGAGGACTTCGACCTCACCTTCGCCCGAGGACTCACCTGCCGGTGCCGCGATCGGAATCGTGTGCAGGAGCCGAAGTTTCGGTACTTCGTCGGCCGTCTCGGCCCGCACGTCGTCGTGCGCTGCGGGCCGCGCCAGCAGTCGCCGAACCGACAGCACCGGCCGGCCGGCGGCATCGAACGCCTCGATAGTCTCCCCGCCGTCCGGACCGCTCGGACGGCCGTGGACGCGCACATGCCGCGCGCCCGTCGCCCACAGCCGCGTCCCTTCCCACACGAACGGGAGCAGCGCATCGGCGGCCGTATCGTCGACGGCCAGGACCCGAGCATGCACGACGGCATCGAGCAGGGCGGGGTGGATCCCGAATCGGTTGTCGCTCAGCGAATCCGGCAGGTCCACCTCGGCGAACCAGTGCTCTCCGTCGCACCACAGACTTCGCACGCCGCGGAAGGCCGGACCGTAGCCGTACCCGGCATCGGCGCGGCGTCGGTATCGGTCGCGTGGGTCGACCTCCACCGCATTCGGCGGCGGCCAGGTGCCCGGTTCGGCCGTGGCCGCGGCCGAACCCTGCGGAGCCACCACACCCTCGGCGTGCAGTGTCCACTCCGCCGGATTCGATTGTCCGCGCGCGTGGATGGTGACCGGGCGCCGTCCCGCGTCACCGGCCGCGCCGACGTGCACGTGGACCGCGAGGCCGCCGGTCTCGGGCACCACCAGCGGCACCCGCAGGGTCAGTTCGTCGAGCAGCCCGCATCCGACCTCGTCGCCGGCGCGGATGGCCAGTTCCACCATCGCCGCGGCGGGAAACAGTACCTTGCCCGCTATCCGATGGTCGGCCAGCCAGGGTGTTGCCGCGAGCGACAGCCGGCCGCTGAACCGCAGGCCACCGGAGTCCGGCTCCTGGGTCGCGGCCACCAGTATCGGGTGTTCGATTCGGGCGAGCCCCGCGGCCGGCGAATCGCCGATCGCGGCGGCGGGGCGCCAATATCGTTCCCGCTGAAAGGCATACGCGGGCAGATCCACCAACGTCGCCCCGGAGCCGTCGAATATTCGCTCCCAGTCCACACGACCACCGGCCGTGAACAACCGCCCCAGTCCGGCGAGCACCGTCCGCCGTTCATCCTGCCCGGCGCGCAACAACGGCACGGTGATCGCGGAGTGCTCGCCGATGTTCTCGGCCACCATGGCCGACGCCGATCTTCCGGGACCGAGTTCGACGAATCGGGATCCGCCGGCGGCCAGAGCTGTGGCGACCGCATCGGCGAAGCGCACCGGCCGGCGGATCTGCTGCGTCCAATAGTCCACACTGCCGTAGTCGTCGTCCGCGAGGTCCCCCGTCACGGTGGAGACCGGAGTGATCCGAGGAGTGTGGAATTCGATATCGCCGATCTCGGTGGCGACACCGGGCAGGATCGGATCCATCAGCGCGGAATGGAAGGCGTGCGATACCCGCAGCCGGGAGACCTGCTGTCCGCGTTCGCGAAAAGTGTCCGTGACCTGCTCGATGGACGCCTCCGGGCCGGAAAGTACCAGCGCGGCGGGCGCATTCACCGCCGCCACCGTGACGTCGGCGGGAAGGTCGGCGATCTCGGCGGCATCGGCGGTCACGGCCACCATGGCGCCTCCCGCCGGCAAGGCGGCCATGAGCCGGCTTCGAGCATGCACCACCCGCAGTGCGTCGCGGAGCGACAGTACTCCCGCCACGTGCGCGGCAGCTACCTCCCCGATGGAATGCCCGAGGACCAGATCCGGTGTCACACCCCAGGATTCGAGCAACCGGAACAGTCCCACACCGATTGCGAACAATGCCGTCTGAGTGTTCTCGGTCGCGTCCAGGTCCGTGCCCGTATCGAACAGCCACCCCGGGTCGCAGATGCCGCGCACCGTGTCGGCGAAAACCGGGAACGCGTCGTACAGTTCCCGCCCCATCGCCGCGTATTGGGCGCCCTGTCCGGGAAAGACGAAGACGGTCTTTCCGGTCGCCGCCGAACCCGTTCCGGCCCCGGCGAGCCCGGCGATCAACTCACTCCGGTCGACGCCCACCGCCGTGGCGCGATACCTGAAGACCGACCGCTTCGCCAGCGAGAACCCCACGTCGGCCGCGGACACCTCGGGACGGGCTTCCAGCCAGTGCCGGAGCCGCGCGATCTGTGCCTGCAGCGCGGCGGCAGACCGTGCGGACACCACCCATGGCACCACCGGCATATTCGGGCCGGAGGAGACCGGCTGTGCCGGGGCCTCTTCCAGGATGAGGTGCGCATTGGTGCCACTGATCCCGAACGACGACACCCCAGCCCGCCGCGGCCGGCCGTCCGCGGCTACCCACTCCCGCGCGTCACTCAGCAATTCGACCGCACCCGAGCCCCAATCCACATGCGGACTCGGCCTCTCGGCGTACAACGAACGCGGCATCACCCCATGCCGCATCGCCTCAACCATCTTGATCACCCCGGCCACACCCGCCGCCGCCTGCGTATGGCCCACATTCGACTTCACCGACCCCAACCACAACGGACGATCCCGATCCCGACCCCGCCCATACACCGCCAACAACGCCTGCGCCTCGATCGGATCACCCAACACCGTCCCCGTCCCATGACCCTCCACCACATCCACATCAGCCGGCCCCAGCCCGGCGTTCGCCAACGCCGCCCGAATCACCCGCACCTGCGACGGACCATTCGGCGCCGTCAAACCATTCGACGCACCATCCGAATTCACCGCCGACCCACACACCACCCCCAACACCCGACGACCCCGAGCACGCGCAACCGACAACCGCTCCAACACAACAACCCCCGCACCCTCACCCCACCCCACACCATCAGCACCCGCACCGAACGACCTACACCGACCATCGACGGACAGCCCACGCTGCCGGGAGAACTCGACGAATGCCGCCGGCGTGGCCATGATGGTCACGCCGCCGACGAGCGCGAGTCCGCAATCGCCGGCCCGCAATGCCTGGCAGGCTTGGTGAATCGCCACCAGCGACGACGAACACGCCGTGTCCACGGACACCGCGGGCCCCTCCAGGCCCAGCGCATACGCCACCCGGCCGGACACGAGCGAACCAGCGCTCGTCGGCGACCCGTAATCGTGATACATCACGCCTGCGAAGACCCCGGTGTCGCTGCCCCGCAACGTCGCCGGGTCGATTCCGGCGTCTTCCAGCGCCTCCCAGGCCACTTCGAGGAATACCCGCTGCTGCGGATCAGTGTCCAGCGCCTCACGCGGGCTGACACCGAAGAACTCGGCATCGAAATCGCCCGCGTCGTAGAGGAATCCGCCCGAGCGCGTATACGACTTCCCCACAGCGGCCGGGTCCGGATCGAATATCTCCGGGTCCCATCCGCGATCGTCCGGAAATTCGTGCACCGCGTCGCGGCCCTCGGCCACCAGATCCCACAATCCGGCGCGGGACGTGATCCCGCCCGGATAGCGACAGCCCACCCCGACGATGGCCACCGGCTCCGCGGTCCCTACCCGCTCCCGCACCGCGGTCCGCGGTCGCGAAGGCCGTGCCACGCCGAGCTTTTCGAGTACGTGCGCGGTGAGCGACGCGGGCGTCGGATAATCGAAGATCGCCGTCGCCGGCACGGAAACGCCGGTGACCCGCCGGACTCGATTGCGAACCTCGAGCGCCGTCAGGGAATCGAATCCGAGGTCCCGGAAGTTTCGATCGGCATCGATGCGGTCGGGCCCGTCGTAACCGAGAACCGCCGCGATCTCGGTGATGATCAGCTCGCGCACCATCGCACGGCGATCGGCATCGTTCGGATCAGCGAACCGGCCCGTTACAGCTTCCACCGACCCGCCGTCACGGTGCGCGACGGCCGGGCCTGTGGGGGCCGGGAAATTCCGGATCGGCGCCGCCGTCCCCGTCCGGGAGTGTTCCCGTAGCGCCTGAATATCGAGGTGAGCCGCAACGATATCGGGACAGCTGGTGCGCACCGCCGCATCGAACAGCTCCAGTCCCGCGGCTGCCGACAAGGGTGTGAAACCGGCTCGGCCGAGCCGGGCGAGCTCACGCGCGCCCAGTGTCGCGGTCATCCCACGATCGGCGGCCCACGGCCCCCACGCGATCGATACGCCCGGCAGCCCGATCCCGCGCCGATACCGGGCCAACCCGTCCAGGAACGCGTTCGCCGCCGCGTAATTCGCCTGCCCGGGGGCGCCGACCACTCCGGCCGCGGAGGAGAACAGCAGAAACATCCGGAGATCGCGGTCCGCGGTCAGCTCGTGCAGATGCCATGCCCCCTCGACCTTGGGTCGCAGGACACGGTCGAGCGCGTTCCGCGTGAGCGCGCCGACCAGACCGTCTGCCAGCACTCCGGCCGCATGCACCACCCCGACGAGCGGCGCATCGTCCGGCACCGCCGCCACCAACTCCCGGACGGACTCTCGATCGGCGACATCGCAGGCCGCGATCGACACCATCGCGCCGAATTCGGCGAGTTCACCGGGTAGCTCGTTCGCTCCCGGCGCCTCCCGCCCGCGGCGACTCGCCAATACCAGGTGCCGAACACCGTAGTGCTGCACCAGATGCCGTGCCAGCACGGCCCCCAATCCCCCGGTGCCGCCGGTGATCAGGACCGTGCCGGTGGTCAGGTCGGGTGCCGGTGCGTTCGCAGCGCGAGCGCGGACCAGTCGTGGCACATATCCGGTGCCGCCGCGCACCGCGACTTGTGGTTCCCGCACGCCGGCGGCCACCTCGACCAGCTCGACGGTAGCCGCGCTCGGGTCACCGTCACACAGCACTATCCGGCCCGGTTCCTCGGCCTGCGCCGAACGCACCAGACCCCAGATCGCCGCCGCCGCGGGACGTGCCGCATCGGCATCGGTCACCGAGACCGCGCCGCGCGTACACACCAGCAGCGTGCGCTCGGCGAATCTCTCCTCGCGCGAAAACCGTTGCAGGACGGCGACGGTCGCCTCCAGCGCCCTGTGCGTCTCGCCGCTGACATCGGCTCGGTCGCCGATGTTCCGCAGATCGAGAACCACATGTTCCGGCGCCGTGTCCGCCACGGCATCGTCCCACCGGACATACGGCACCGACGCCCGCGAGGTCCGCACCGGCTGCCATTCCAAGGCCCGGACGGGTATCTCCGAGGCGGTCGGGGCAGGCGCCTCCCGCGCACGCAACGTGCCCACCGACAGGACCGGCCGACCCTGCGGGTCGGCGATCTCCACCCTCAGTCCGCCGTCCGCCCCGGGCGTGATGCGCGCGCGGACCGCTGTTGCGCCGCACGCGTGCAGGGCGACCTCCTGCCAGGTGAACGGCATCAGCACCGGGTCGTCGACGCCGCGGGTGACCAGGTGCGCGTGCAACACCGCATCGAGCAGCGCCGGGTGCAGCCCGAATCCCGCGGAACCGCACGAATCCGGCAGGGCGGCTTCGACATACAGTTCGGCGCCGCGCTGCCACAGCGCGGTCATCCCCCGGAACGCCGGCCCGTAGTGGTATCCGGCCGCCGCCAGCCGTTCGTACCAGTCCGTCAGGTCGACCGGGGTGGTGTCCTCGGGTGGCCAGTCGATCGGATCGGTCGGCGCGCCGAGGCTGTTCGGGGTCAGCGTCCCTTCGGCATGCAGCCGCCACCCGTCCTCGTCGGCGAGCTCGCGCGAATACACCGCCACCGGACGGCACCCGGCCTCGTCGGCCGCACCGACGATCACCTCCACGTCCACACCCGCCTCGGACACCGGCACCGGCGCGGCCATGGACAGTTCGCGAATGTTCGGGCAGCCGGCCTCGTCACCGGCGCGCACGGCCAATTCGACCAGGACCGAGCCCGCGAGTACGACCCGCTCGCCGATCCGATGGTCGGCCAACCAGGCCTGCGCGGCAGTCGACAGGCGGCCTCGCAACACCACGCCGCCGGAATCCGGCAGTGCCACCACCGCATTCGTCAACGGGTGACCGTGCGCCGCAGGGGGATCGCCCGCAGCGGGAGTCGCTTCGGCCCAATAGCGCTGATGCGCGAAGGCGTAGGTCGGCACGGGTACGTATGCGGCGGATTCGCCGGCGAGTATCGCGCGCCAATCCACCTCGGCGCCATCGACGTACAGCGCCGCCACCGATTCGATCGTCGCACGGACCTCGTCGCGGCCCTTCCGCAACGCGCCCACCGCCAGCACGTCCCTACTGCCGGCGGCCGCCGCCACCAGTCCGGACAGCCCGCCGTCCGGCCCCAGCACGGCGAACCGGACAGCGCCGGCATCGACCAGGGCCCGCACGCCCTCGGCGAACCGGACCGGCTCCCGAATCTGACGCACCCAATAGTCCGGACGGGTCAGCTCCGGGCCGGCGATCGAACCGGTGCGGGCGCCGACCATCGCAATCGCCGGTGTGCGGTACTCGATCCGCTCGGCGACCGCCGCGAACTCGTCCAGGATCGGCGCCACGAGCGCCGAATGGAAGGCATGTGACACCGCCAGGCGATCGACACGGTGTCCGCCGGCTCGCAAGGCGGCGGTCACCTCCTCGACCCGGTCCGCGGTCCCCGACACCACCACCGATTCCGGCGCGTTGACCGCCGCGATTTCCACCCCGTCGACCAGCGCCGAACGCACTTCGGCCGCGGCCGCCGACACCGCCGCCATCGCACCTCCCGGCGGCAGGGCGCCCAACAGTCGTGCGCGAGCGGCCACCAGCACCGCCGCGTCGGCCAGGTCGAACACCCCGGCGACCTGGGCGGCCGCGAGCTCACCGATCGAATGCCCGATCACGAAATCGGTTCGGATGCCCCAGGATTCGAGCAGCCGATACAGCGCGATCCCGACGGCGAAGAGCGTCGGCTGCGCGCGATCGGTACGGTCGAGGCCGTCCGCGTCGCCGTCCAGCATGGCCGAGACCGACGGCACGCCTGCATGTTCCAGTGCCGCGGCCACCTCGTCGAAGGCCTGGGCGAAGACCGGGAAGGTCCGGTACAGTTCCCGCCCCATCCCGGCGAATTGGGCGCCCTGCCCCGGAAAAACGAAGGCCGTCTTCCCCGGTCGGGCCACCCCGTCGACAACAGCTGGACAAGGACGCCGCTGCGCCACCGCCGCCAGCCCCGCGACCAGCTCGTCCCGGTCGCTACCCAGTACGACCGTGGTGTGCTCGAGCTGCGGGCGATTACCCAGTGACCACGCGACATCCGCGGCGGACACTCCCGGTTGCGCCCGCACCCAACTCGCCAGTCGCCCGGCCTGCCGAGCCGGTCCCGGCGCATCGCGGGCCGAGAGCACCCACGGCAGAACCGGTACACCGCCGCCACCACGAGCGGCGGCCCTCTCCACCGGCGGCGCCTCCTCGACGAGGACGTGCGCATTGGTCCCGCTGATCCCGAACGCCGACACCGCCGCCCGGCGCGGCCGCCCGTCGCTGTCCCACGGCCGCGCCGCCACCGCCGGCTCCACCGCACCCGACGACCAGTCCACATGCGGGCTCGGCTCATCGATGTGCAGCGAACGCGGCACGCGAGCATGGCGCATGGCCACGATGACCTTCAGCATGCCCGCCACCCCGGCCGCGGCCTGAGTGTGCCCGATATTGGACTTCAGCGAACCGACCACCACCGGCGGGCGGCCCTGCCGATCCTGTCCGTAGGTGGCCAGCAAGGCATGGGCCTCGATCGGATCCCCCAACCGGGTGCCGGTGCCGTGCGCCTCCACCACGTCGATATCGCGAGCGGACAACCCCGCCGATGCCAGTGCCGCTCGGATCACCTGCTGCTGCGAAATCCCGTTCGGCGCGGTCAAGCCGTTGCTCGCACCGTCGTGGTTGATCGCGCTGCCCCGGATCACCGCCCAGATGGTGCGGTTGTTGCGCTGGGCATCGGACAACCGCTCCAGCAGCAGCATGCCCGCGCCTTCGGCCCAGCCCACACCGTCGGCCGCGGCGGCGAACGATTTGCAGCGGCCGTCGGCGGCCAGTGCCCGCTGGCGCGCGAAGGACAAGAAGCCCGCGGGCGTCGCGATGACCGTCGCCCCGCCCGCCAGCGCCAGATCGCATTCCCCGGACCGCAGCGAGCGACTCGCCTCGTGCACGGCCACCAGCGAGGACGAGCAGGCGGTATCGATGGACAGCGCGGGGCCGTGCAGCCCCAGGTGATAGGCGATGCGGCCGGAGACGACACTGAGCGCGCTACCGGTCAGCCAGTGCCCCTCGACCCGCGGCCACTGCGCACTGCCGAGCAGCCGGGCCCCGTAGTCGTTCGCGGAGGCACCGGCGAATACTCCGGTCCTGCTGCCCCGCAGTGAGAGCGGATCGATATCGGCGTATTCGACGGCCTCCCAGGCGGTTTCCAGCAGCAGCCGCTGCTGAGGATCCATCGCCGAAGCCTCGCGCGGCGATATTCCGAAGAATTCGGCGTCGAAATCGGCGGCGTTGTCGAGGAATCCGCCGGCACACGAGTAGGTCCGCCCCGGCGCGTCCGGATCCGGATCGTAGAGTGCGGCGGTATCCCAGCCGCGATCCGTCGGAAAGGAACCGATCGCGTCGCGTTCGCCGTCGACCAGATCCCACAATTCGTCGGGTGTCGTCACGCCGCCCGGCAGTCGGCATGCCATACCGACCACCGCGATCGGTTCGGATTGCTGCGCCCGCAGCCGTTGGACCTCGCCTCGAGCCTCACGCGCCTCACCCAGTGTGCGACGTAGGTAGGCCCTGAGCTTTTCCTCGTTCGACAATCCGCAATCCACCGATCGGTCACGCAGCTGTTCAGGCAAGCCGCGGCGGGCAGCACGCGGCGCGCACCGACGCGAACTCCCGCCCCGACCACGCTGCGCGACATGCGGTCGATGAGACGAATATCGGTTTCATACCGACGACATTCGCCCGCCGGCACCAGTGGGCAACAACCCGTTCCCGACGGCCCCCCCAGCTCAACGGATACCGGCCCGAGTTCCGGCGCCGAGAAAAACGAACCAGCACGAGAGCGACAGCCGACCTCGTGCCGAACATATCCCGGCCCTCCGTTTCCGCACTGCGACACAACGCCCGGCTATCATATCGACAACATCGCAATTGTGGTCTCAGTCATGGGAAACAGGCAGCGGCACAGCGGGTTTCCCGAACTTTTTCGGAGTACTCCCGAGTCCCGCAGCCGCACAGCAAGCATCGATGATCGACTCGCGGCCGAAGGTGTGGCTCCAGCGATCAGTCGACTGCCAGCGCCTCGACAACCGGCATGCGAGTTGCCCGCAGTGCCGGAGGAATCGACCCCGCCAGTGCCAGAAGTAGAGCTATCACACCGTAACCCGCGAGCATGGGACCGAATTCATAGCGAATATCTATTCCCATCGCTCGCCCGATCGCCACGGCGCCCAGATACTGGATTGCGGCGCCGCCCAGCAACCCACCTGCGGCGCCGAGCACGCCGATCCCGACCGCCTCGGCCAGCACCGAGCGCAGCAGAAAGCGCCGACTTGTGCCCATCGCGCGCAGCACCCCGATCTCGCGCCGCCGATCCAGCACCGCCAGCATCAACGTATTGAGCAGCGCGACGGTGGCTACCACCATCACGATCCACGAGGTGTTCGTGGCCAGCGCGGTCCCCTGCCGCAGACTGCCCGAGGTCTCCGCCACGGCCTCCGCGCCGGAATCGATGGACAGCTCACGGGGTACCACCCGTCGCAGCTCGGCACAGGTGGCTTCCCGATCGGCGCCGGGCGCGAGCTCGACCCCGAGCATCGTTTCCCCGGGCCGCTGATACCACTCCCGCATGCGCGGCAGATCCAGCATGATGGTCCCGGCGATGGCGGCGAAGTACGGAATCACCTGGACGATCCGGACCTGATGCCGCCCCGTCGGAGTGGGGAGGGTGAGGGTACCCCCCGCCGATACCCGCAGGGTGCGGGCGATGTCGCGGGAGATCACCACGCCCTTTCCCGATACCACCGCCTGCGCCGCTTCCGCGGTGACCGCCGTATTCAGCCGCCGCGGATCGGCGGGAGCTCCCTGCCCCGGCACCGGAATTCCCTGCAGCATCACGCGTTCGGAGCCCACATTCGCGAACGCCAGCTGTACGGGGCTGACGGCCGCGACCCCGGGCACGGCCGCGATCCGCTGGGCCAGGCCGTTCGGCAACAGCGGGCCGGTCGGGAACTGGTCCATCGATCCGGGTGTCACCCAGAAGTCGGCCGACGCGAGATGTTCGAAACTCTGACCCGCGGAATCGACCACGATTCGGGTGGCGCTGCCGGTGCAAACCACCGCGGATACTCCGATCAGGACGGTCATCGCGGTCGCCCACACCCGGCGGGGAGCCCGTTCGAGGTTGGTGGCGGCCAGCGCCCCGGGGCCACCGAACCGACGAGCGATCCCCGCGGCGGCCCGCACGACCTGCGCGCTCGCCGCGAACCACAACACGATCAACGCTCCGAATGCCAGCGACACCGATGCCAGCGACCACAATCCCGGAACGGTCGCCGCGACCAAGATCACCGCCGCCACCAGCACCAGCCCCAGCACGGCCGCGGCCCGGCGCCAGACCGGCCGGATGCCTTCGGCGTTGGCCACCGCCACCGGCGTCAGCGCCTCGATCGGCCGCACCCGATACACCGCCCGCGCCGCGAACGCCGCCGCCACGACGCCCGCCAGCACGCACAATCCGACCGCTACGGGCACGGCATAGCCAGGCACGAGGTATTCCGTCCGGGCCTCCATCGATTGCACGACGGCCGCCGGCAATTGACCGATCGCGATCCGCCCCGCCACGACGCCGATCCCCGCACCGACCAGACCGCCACACAGTCCGACCAGAACGGCTTCCAGGAACAGATCCCGCACCATCGGGCCGCGCCCGGCCCCGATCGCCCGCAGCACCGCCAAGGTCGGACGCCGCTCGGCAATTGCCATCGCCATCGCGTTGTACGTGAGGAAGGCCGACACCACCAGCGCCGCAGCGGCGGTCATCAGGCTCGAATATCGGATGAGCGCAACGACTCCCCCGGTCTGGGCGGCCCGCATGCCCGGGTCGGCGACCACGGCCCGGCCGTTCACCACGTCGGACAGCGCCGTGCGCAACCGCCCGATGTCCGTACCGGGGGCGGCGATGATCTGCGCCGAATCCACTTGCCCGATACGGCCGGTGAGTCGCTGCGCGGTCGCGAGGGTCGTCACCACAATGTGCCCATTGTTCGGTGCACCGGCCCCGGCATCGTTCACGACGCCCGCCACCGTGGCTTTCCCATCGGCCAGCGGTACGGTGTCGCCGACTCGGTAGCCCATCGCCGCGCCGACCAGGACTCCGTCGGGTACGGACAGCAGTTTCCCGGCGTCGGCGGCGAACGCATCGGTGAGCGAACTGCCCAACTGCGTGATCCGGGCATCCGCCCCCACCAGTAGCGCGCGATTCTCGTTCGACCCGATCTGCATCCGCACCATCGGCACCACGGTGCGTACTCCCGGCACGGACTCGAGTTCGCCCACCAGGTCCTGTCGGAATCCGGCGTCGGTGATCCCACTGACCTCGACCGCGGAATCCCCGCACAGCTGGTCGACGAGCTTGTCCATGGAACCGGTGAGCGATCCGGAAATACTGAACACCGCCACCATGAGCGACGCCGACACACCGAGCACCGTCAGGGACATCAGTGTCCGCCCGGGATGGGCCAGCAGCTCGCCGATATTGAACAGCCGGAACCGATCCCAGAGCGCGCTGCCCTGTTTCATATCGCACCACATCCCGAATCCCGCCGTCCCCGCTAGGCGCAAAGGATATCTGTCACCGCGAGTTACCGCCGGGCAATGCGCAGGTCCGCGCCCGAATGCCCGCGACCTCCGTCGACCAGCGCGACTCTCGCGCATCCGCCGGGCACGGACAGCCGGCACTCCAGGTTGTGGGCCATCCACCCCGGGCGATGTTCTCGCCCGGCCGGCAGTCGGCCGGGTGTTATCCGGATTTCGCTGTCGCCGCGGTCATTTCGTCGGATGTGATCTGCCCGTCCTGCAAGGTGAGGACCCGATCGGTCGACCGGGCCGCGTCCGGGTTGTGGGTCACCATCACCACTGCCCGGCCGACCCCGGCCTCACCGGCGACCTCGGCCAGCAACTCGAGAATCGAGAGCCCCGTCTTCGAATCGAGATTGCCGGTCGGCTCGTCGGCCAGGATCAGTGGCGGATCCATCATCAACGCCCGTGCGACCGCGACCCGCTGCATCTCACCACCGGACAATTCCGCCGGCCGATGCTCGGCACGCGCCCCCAGTCCCACCCGGTCCAGCAGCGCGAGCGCGGCGGGCTTCGCCTTGCGCAGCGCCACCCCGTCGACCAGCTTCGGAATGGCCACGTTTTCCCAGGCCGACATCGTCGGCAGCAGGTTGAAGAACTGAAAGACGAAACCGACCCGCCGGCGCCGGAATTCGGACTGCTGCTCGTCGTTCAGCTCGCCGATCTCCGTATCGCCGAACCTGATCGAACCCGCATCCGGCTTGTCCAGCGCACCCAGCAAGTGCAGGAGTGTGCTCTTACCCGACCCGGACGGGCCGACGATCGAGACGAAGTGCCCGCCGGTTATCGTCACGTCGACCCCGTCGAGCGCTCGAACCGTCTGTCCACCGACCCGATATCGGCGGACCACGTTCGCGCAGGTGACCGTGAGCGGCACCGAACTTCCGACGGCATCGATGGCGGACGGCATGAATCGGAGCATGCCACACCGGCGGCGCCGATGTCGATCGTTCCGGCAGACGACCCGTAAAACACAGGGGTACATGATTTTTCGCTCCGCGCCCCGGTCCGAACGCGCAGCTACCCCGCAGTGCCGGCGGCACGCAGCACCGGCCGACAGGCACTCGAGCGCATGTTTCGGGTGAAGGTGCCGGGTGCCTGGCGGGTTTCGACGTGGGGTTGCTGTCGGCCCGTTCCGGGTCCGGATGCGTCGGGCCAGTCGCTGTTGTCGGTCCTGCGGCATCCGGCGGGGTGCGGTCAGCTCGCTTTGGCGGCCAGGTCGGCGAGGAATTGCGGCATGCGGCCGACTCCGAAGTCGTAGTACCGCGCCCACCGGGGTTCGAGTGCGATGCGCGCCATCCGGTCGTACATGGCCCGGCAGTTCCGCTCGAACTCGACCGCGAACTCGGGATCGAAGTTCTTCCGCGCGGCCGCGAGGTACTCCGGAACCACTCCGTCGACGATGGTGAGATGCACGATGCCGCGCACCGACAGGTTCTTCGCGGACCCGGGGGTGTCGCCGGCGTCGATGGTCAGGGCGACCTCGGGCCGGGCGGACAACGCCGCTACCTTGGGCGCGGTGGCCGCGGTCGACATGACGATCTCCGCACCGGTCCAGAAGATCCCGATCGGGACCACACGGGGCAGCCCGTCGAGCCCGTTGTAGGCCAACCGCGCCATCGACGCCGTCTCCAAAAGCTCACGGGCGTCGGCGAATTCCTTGTCGATCTGCTGACTGTTCATACCGTCTTCCTGAAAATCGTAGTGTCGGTGCCGGTTTCGGCACCGGGCTCCGCAGGGGTCACCCGCGCAGGTACCGAGGTGGGGAGATGCCGGCCAGAAGAACCTCGGCGAGGTGGTCGGCGACGCGTCGGTGATCGAGTCCGGGGTGGGTCTCGAGATGGTCGAGCATGGTGTCGACCATCCCCTGATAGATCACCGCCAGCAGATCCGCGTCGAGATCGGTCCGGATCTGGCCACGCTGCTGGCCGTGCCGGATGAGCGTGGCCTGCCGCTCGTGCAGGGACGCGTACTCGCTGTCACGCAGCGCGGCCTCGCCGTCGGGGCCCCGCAGGTTCACGGCGATCTGCCGCAGCGCGCGCAGTTGCGTGCCGTGTGTGGCCGGCAGCCGCGCGGCGCGCCCGATCGCGCTGCGCAGCAGGTCTCCGGCGTCGGCGTCGAGGTCGATATCCGCCGCGACAGCCGCTTCCAGATCGGCGAGCGCACGGCGACCGGCCTGGATGATCAACTCGTCGAGACTGGCGAAGTAGCGCCACAACAGCCCCTTGGAAACCCCGGCGGCATGAGCGATCTCGTCAGCGGTGGCCGCGGCGAAACCCCGACGCGCCACGACCTCGATCGCGGCCGTCTCGAGCTGCCGGCGCCGGGCATCGGCGCTGAGCCGCCTGCGTGGCCGCCGGTCCGCGGTCGTCATGACCGCTCGCGGGCGATCGCGACGACCACCAGTGCCATCAGCCCGGCAACGCCGGCCAGCACCACCCGCATCAATTCCAACTCGGCATATCGACCATAAAGTCAACGATAATGACTACACGGTCAATAATCAATCGTGGAACGACGATGCGGTTCGTGCTGCGCGTCGACCCGCGGTCCAATGCGCTGCCGGATGACGACGCTGCGTCGTCGCCACGGTTCGACAGGCCGGGCACGACTCCGGGCTACTGGTCTTCCCGGCACCGACCACTACTCACTCATCGATGGGGCATCCGCCGCGCGGATGGACCGCCGTGCGGCCGTTACGGGTCTGGCGCGCTGAACTCTCCGCCCAGCCGGCGAATGTCCTACGGAGTCAGGAAGTGCAACCGCCACAACTGCTTCTCCCATGGGTCGCTCACGTTGTCGCAGTAATACTGCACGGCCTGGTGATGCTCGATCTTGTATTCCCCGGCCGCGTCGCACTGCGCATAGGTGCTGAAGTCGGCGGTGTACCAGGTGCCCGCTTGGGCCGGGGCGGCGGCCAGTACGCCGCCCACACCGATCGCGGCGGTCGTCGCGGCCGCGACGCCGATGGCTTTGATGTTCATTCTGCGCTCCTCGGTTCGGGTCGCACCTCGGGTCGGTGCGAGCCGGAAAAGGATCGCCCATGCGGCTTGGCTTCGTCTATACGAATACTTAAGTCCGCTTTGCCTTCTCGGTACGCACTCGGCTGTGGTCGAGGGCCCGTAGCCGAGGACGAACATCGGCGGGCGATGCGCCGGGTGGCGCCGTCGCAGCGCCACCCACCCTCCCGTCGGATTCAGCCCGACGAGGAAGACCCATAATGTCGGGACACCGAAACCTGGTGCGGCTCGACAACTTTCAACACGACCATGGTCACTCTGTGTGCAGCACCGTTGCGGACGGCCGGGACCGGCGCTGGGTGCGTGGCGTGCGGATGGAAGTGCTGGAGTACCACCACGATTCGGTCCTCTCCCGGACGGCGTCGCCACAACCCTGCCGCGCCGATTCCGCTGGCGCATTCCCTCGGATTCGGGGTCGCCCACGGAACTGGTGGTCACCACCGACCCCAACGTCATCTACGGCTTGGGCCGAGGGTGGTTGGGCGCGATGGATTACGCGGGCACCCACGACGGGCGAGCGGTGGTCCGGCACGGCGTACTACGAATACGTCGACACCTCGGCGCCGGGCCGGGCGGTAATCTCGCGATCGAGGTCCGAGACGCGGGAACGAATCCGGTGAACGGACCCGGCCGACCGCGATCGAGGAAGTAACCGTGCGCAACCACATCACGAGCACGATCCAGGTCATCGGCGCACGGGTGCTGGCGGCACCCTCCCGGTGGTGGTCGCCGCTCGCTCCCAGCCGCCCGGTCGTCGACGGCCAGCGGCTCTCGCCCCGCCTGCATGTGCTGGCCACGCTGGGCAAACGCGGAGTCCTCGCGCGGCGGCCGCCCTCCCCGGCGGCGCGGGCCCGGTTCGACGTGATGACGCGGATCGCCGGCGGCGTCGTCGCATCCGATGCCGCCGTGACCACGATCCGGATGAGTGGGCCGGCCGGTCCACTTCGCGCGCGTCTGTACGAACCCGCCGGCCTGGACCGGCCGTGTGGATTGCTGGTGTACGTGCACGGCGGCGGCTGGCATCTCGGCAGCGCAGCGGGTTTCGACGCACCGGCTCGGCTGCTGGCCGGGCGCGCCCGGGTCAAGGTGCTGTCGGTCGACTATCGGCTCGCACCCGAACACCCCTTCCCGGCGGCATTCGACGACGTGCTCGCCGGATACCGCTTCGCGGTCGATCACGCCGCGAGCTGGGGCGTCGACAACGCCCGGATCGCGATCGGCGGCGACAGTGCCGGTGGCAATCTCGCTGCGGCGGTTGCCCTGCACCTCGGCCGCGACGCCCGCTATCGACCGGCTCTGGCCGTGCTGCTGTACCCGGTGGTCGACACCAGCATGGCCGGCTACCGCTCCAGCGATCTGTTCACCGTCCCCCTCGACCGCGGCTGCGTGGAACGGGCGTTGGCGTGGTACGTCCCCGACCCGGACACCGCCTCCGATCCGCGCGTGTGCGTCCTGCGCGCGCCCGATCCGAGCCGGATGCCCGACACCCACATCGCCACCGCCGGCATGGATGTGCTGCGCGACCAGGGCGAAGCACTGGCCGACCGGCTCGGCGGCGCCGGAGTACCCGTCACGTTGCGCCGGTACGACAATCTGCCGCACGGATTCGCCACCATGCTCGCGGACCCCCGGGCTCGTGCCGCCACGGAGGACATCGCCGGCACCGTCGGCGAACGCATCGGCGAGCATCGCCGGCCCGGCGACCGGTGAGACGGGAGCCCGGACCCGCGTGCCGGCTCTTCGGCGCGGGTCCCGACCGCGCGCGAGATCGCGAGGCAGCAGTTCGTGGCTCGGCGGGGCGCATTCCCATGCCCACCGTCGACCGCTGACACATCGCCGGCGGTGATCGCTGCGGCGCCACCGGCCGTCGGACGCAAACGTGGGCGCGATGACAAAAGGCCTCAGTAGGATTGCCCAAACCTGACAAACCCGCTGTCCGTTCTGCCGGCAGGTGCGGGGACCCGGGCAGCCGATGCCCGCGGATGCGTGGACGAAGGTGGACGACCGGATGATGCGTACCGGGCTGGTGTCGGAGCTGACCAGCTATGTCGGCCGCCGCGGTGAATCCGCGGAGGTCCGCCGGTTGCTCGGTGCGGCGCGGCTGGTCACGTTGACCGGGCCGGGCGGCGTGGGCAAGACGCGGCTGGCGTTCCGGGTCGCCGCGGATATCGCACGCGCGTATCGCGATGGGGTGTACTTCGTCGAACTGGCCGAGCTGCGCGAACCGGAGCTGGTGGCCGACGCGGTCGCGGATCGGCTCGATCTCCAGCTGCGCTCCGAACAGCCCGCGATCGAGCGGGTGGTGCACTATCTGCACGAGCGCGAGGTCCTGCTCGTTCTGGACAACTGCGAGCACGTCCTCGGCGCGTGCGCGGAATTCGTCGCGGCGCTGCTCACCCGTTGCGGCACGGCCACGGTGCTGGTGACCAGCAGGCAGTCGTTGGCCGTGCCCGGGGAAAGGACGTTCCGGGTGCCACCGCTGCCGATTCCACCGGAGACCTCGGAGCCGTCGGAGCTGCTGCGTTACGACAGCGGCCGGTTGTTCGCCGACCGAGCCGCCGCGGCGCAGGCCGAGTTCGACATCACCGCGCACAACGCCGCCGACGTGGCGCGGCTGTGCCGGCGATTGGACGGGGTGCCGTTGGCGATCGAGTTGGCCGCGGCCCGTATGCGTTCGCTGCCACTGCACCAGATCTGCCGGCGGCTGGACCGACGGCTGGCGCTGCTGACCACCGGTTCGCCGATCTCGCCCGAGCGCCAGCAGACCTTGCGCGCCACGATCCGGTGGAGCTACGAATTGTGTTCGCGGCCCGAACAACTCGTGTGGTGCCGGGCGTCGGTGTTCACCGGGTCGTTCGATCTCGAGGCCGCCGAATTCGTGTGCGGAGGCAGTGGTGTCGACCCGGCCGCCGTGCTCGATGTGATCGACGCGCTGGTCGACAAATCCGTGCTGGAGCGAGACGGCACCGACGACGCGCGCTACCGAATGTTGGAAACCCTGCGGGAATTCGGGCAGGAGGAACTCCACGCGACCGCCGACACCGCACGCATCGCCCGCCGCCATCGAGACTGGTTCGACCGGCTGACCGCGCGGGCGGATACCGAGTGGATCGGACCCGCGCAGTTGTCGTGGGTGTGGCGGCTGCGGCGCGACCACGCGAATCTGCGGGCGGCGCTGGAATGGTCGCTCACCGAGCCCGGTCAGGCCGATACCGCCCTGTGGATGGCGCAGCGGGGCGTCGAATACTGGACGTTGCGCGGCGCGAATCGGGAGGCGCGAACCCGGCTCGACCGCGCCCTCGCGGCCGCCGCGCCGGACCACCCAGCCCGCGCGCAGGGCCTCGCGACCAGTGCTCAGTTCTCGGTCTGGCTATCCGATATTGCCGGTGCCCTCACCAGATTGGACGAGGCAGACAAGATCGCCGCCGATCGTGGTGATCGAGCGGCTGCGGCGCTGGCCGATGTGGTGCGGGCGCAAGTGGCGAAGATCCGCCTCGAGGACGCGATCTCGGCCGAGTTGGCCGGCGCGGCCGTGCCGGTTTTCCGTGACCACGGCGATCGCCGCAACGAACTACGCGCCCGGCTGCACCACGGCATCGCCAACACCGCGAGCTCCCCCGCGACGGGCCTTCGGCTGCTGCGGGAGACGACGACGCGCAGCGACGAATTGGGCGACACCTATTACCGCGATATGGCGCTGTTCGGGATCGCGATGATCGAGGTGATGTCCGGCAGCCTCGACGCGGCCGAATCCGCGGCGCGTACCGCGCTGGCCTCGACCCGATTGCGGGACAGCCGCTTCGGTGACGCCTACCATCTCGAGACGCTGGCCTGGTGCGCGGCCCGGCGCGGCGAGTACGAACGGGCGGCGACGCTGTTCGGCGCGGCGGCGACCGCATGGGACCTGCTGGGCGCCGACCCGGCGGCGATCATGCCACGGCCGCACGGAAAATTCCGGGAGCTGGCCGCCGCGGCCCTGGGCGCCGACGCATTCGGCAGCGCGCATGCCGACGGTCGCGCCCTGCCCTGTGAACAGGCCCGGCGATACGCCCTGCGCGAGGACGCCGCGGACGCCGCGCAACCGGACCGGCAGTCCCCGCTGACGGCGCGCGAACTGGAAGTCGCCGCGCTGGTCGCGCAGGGGCTGACCAATCGCGAAATCGCGGTCCGTTTGGTGATCGCGCCACGCACCGCCGATACCCACGTTCGCCATATCCTCACCAAACTCGGCTTCGGCAAGCGTGCGCAGATCGCGGCCTGGATGGCCGCCCACGCCTGCGCGTAAGGCGCGATATACGTCGTTTCGCCGATGCGTGCGCACCTGTACGCCGGGCACTCTGGCACTCCCCGGCAGATGGGAGCACGCCTCATGCACGACTCGACCCCCGACCACCTCGACCGTCCGCTGCGCGGCGGCCTCATGGTCGCGGACCGCCCGGCCACGGCCGCGGCGACCGACGCGAGCGAGACGGCCCGAACGATCGTCGGCCGACTCCTCGCCCGCGTGGCAGCGGAACCGACGCGAGCCGACGACGCCGGCCGCGCCTGCCTGCGGCTCGCGATCGAGATGCTGCACGCCCACCCCGACCACGACCGCACCGCACATCTGCGCGATGCCGCGCGCGGCTGGGCCCGCACGGGTGTTTCGCTGGATGTGCTCGACACCCTGCATGCCGCCGCGCACGAGGTGCTCGCCCGGCTCGGCCGCCCGGAGACGGCATCGGCCCGCCCGCACTACGACGTCGTGGTCGCGGCCACCAGGCTGGTCACGGATCTGATGGGCACCATGAGCACCACGATCATCGGCGCCTTCGTCCGGCAGTTCGACGGCGACCGCTGCGACGAGCACAGCTCGCGCGCGGCCGCGCTGTCCGCCCTGCTGCGGGGACAGCCCGCCGCCGAGATCGAGGCCCGCTACGGTATCGCGATCGCCGAGCGTTATCACGTCCTCGCGCTGGCGGCGCGCCCGAACCGGCAGTCCGACGACGAGGAGACGGTCGGCAACGACCTTCGGGCACAACGACTCCGGCACGCACTCTCGATACGGACCGGCAGCACGACGCTGTCGGCCTTGTCGGCGACCGGAGGCACGATCCTGCTACCACCGACGGAGACGACGAGCGGCGTCGAACACCTGGTCGCCGAAATCGGCCGGGCCGCGGGCCTTGCGGTATCCGCCACCCTGGTCGAGGCCGCCGGCCCCGATATCGCCGCGGCCGTCGAGCGGGCCCACGAACTGCTGGACATCGTGCAGCGGCTGGATCTGCCCCGCGGGCTGTACGGATTCGACGAGCTCGCCCTGGAATACCAGCTCACCCGGCCCGGACCGGCGCTGACGCACCTGCGGGCGCTGCTCGCGCCGCTCGACGATCACCCCGAACTGCTGACCACCCTGCGGTGCCATATCGCGGCGAATCTGAACCGGCAGCGCACCGGGAAGACGCTGCACCTGCATCCCAATACCGTCGACTACCGGCTGCGCCGCATCGCCGAACTCACCGGCTTCCACGCGCACCGCTATCCCGACCTGTGGTACCTGCGATCCGCGCTGGTCGTGCACAGCGTCCAGCCGGACCTGCCCTGACCGGCCCGGCCGCACGGTGGTCCCGGCCCCCTGTCCGAGCAACCAGAGAAGCCGCCGGGCGTTGGTGAAAATCCCGGAGACCGCCGTCTCGGCCCGCGCCGACCGCGTCCCGGTTCTAGCGTCTGACCGGCATCGGCACCGCTCGGGTGTCGAGCAATGAGCAGAGGAGATCGCCCAGATGGCACTGTTCGACCGGAAAATACCGCGCCGCGTCCGCGGGGCGGCCACGCTCCGCGCACTCGCGTCGATCGCGGCGGTGCTGCCGGCCGTCGCCGGCATCACCGGCGCCACACCCGCGGCCGCGCAGACACCGTGTGCCGATGTCGATGTCGTCGTCGCTCGCGGCACCGGTGAACCGCTCGGCGCCGATCCCGGTCTGGGCGCGGTCGTCGGCAATCCGGTCTATCGCGCACTGGCGCAACGCTTGTCGAGTTCACACAGCGCCTACCGCGTCCAGTACCCGGCCAGCCTGGTCGAGCCCTGGTCGGTGCAGCAGGGCAACCGCGACCTGGTCGACCATGTCACCGCCGCGGCGAAGGCCTGTCCGAACCAGCGCTTCGTGCTGGTCGGGTACTCCCAAGGCGCGAACGTCGTCGACAATTCGATCGGCATCAGCAGCGTCGGCGCGAAGGTCGGTGGACCGATCGTCGCCACACTGCCGCCGGCGGCAGCGCCGAAGATCGCCGCGATCCTGTTGTTCGGCAACCCCATTCGCAGTATCGGCCACAGCGTCATCGGCCCCTACGCGGACCGGACCTACGACACCTGCACCGACAACGACCCGGTATGCGACCCGAACGGCAAGAGCTGGGAGGTACACCGGACCAGCTACACCGCGAAGGCCGGGGAAGCAGCCGACTTCGCCGTCGCCCATCTGTGACGCCACGGCCCGGACCCGCCTGCGGTTCGGGCCACGCGACGCCGCGGTGTCCGCCACCGGCACGGCAGCATCGCACCGAGTGCCGTTGTGCCACAGCGTGGGTCGTGCCCGACCACCGACCGCGCCGTGGCTCCCGAGCCGGCGACTCAGTGGTTGGTTCGATACCTGGTCAGGACCACGCCGTGCGGGAAGGTCCGGGTCTCCACCAGGGTCAGATCGGCCCGATTGTCCAGGGCCGCAAAGAACGGCGTGCCACCACCGACCAGCACCGGATGGACGACGAGCGCGTACTCGTCGATCAGCCCGGCCCGCATCGCCGTTGCGGCGAGGGTGGCGCCGCCGATATCCATGGGTCCGCCGTCCTCGGCCTTCAGCCGGGTGATCTCGGTGACCGCGTCGCCGGTGACCAGGCGGGCGTTCCCGTCGACCGTGCTGATCGTCGAGGAGAACACCACTTTCGGCATGTCCCGCCAGCGGCGGGCGTACTCGATCTCCGCCGGCGTGGCGCCCGGCTGCCGGTCGGCGGTCGGCCAGTGGGAGCTCATCGTCTCCCACAGTTTGCGCCCGTACAGGGCTGTGCCGGTCGCGCTCACCCGGTCGGACCACCATTGGAACAACTCGTCGCTCCCCGCCCCCCAGCCGACATCCCCGTCGGGCGCCGCGATGTAGCCGTCCAGGCTCACATTCATGCCGAACGTCAGCTTCCGCATGGTGTCGTCATACCTCCGTGATTCGGTACCCGCGGCCCGGACCGGCCCACCGCGAGCGTCATCCTGTGCGCTGTCGAAGCGGCCGGCCGCTCTGCTCGCCACCGTAGGCCGGGCAGGTGCGAGCGTGTCCAAGGGGGCGAGGCGATCCGGGTTGGGCGACAAGCGGATTCGAATCCAGCGGCAGTCCGCCACTTCCGGCCGGATCAGATCAGTCCGGGATCGTCGGGGCGGACCGTGCACGCGAACATCTTCTCGGCCGACCGGGCCGGGTCCATCATCGCCGCCTCCGCACCCATCGTCGCCGGGGCGGCGACCACCGTGCCGGCGCCGCACCCCGTCCACCGCACCACGAGTCCTTGCGGATCGCGCTGGTCGGCGACGACAACCCCCTCGGCCGCCCGATCGATCGGTGCCACGTGGTAGGTACGGATATCTTCGGATTGCCCATCCGCGCCGACCACGTCGAAGGCGAAGATCGCAACCCGCTCGCCGGCCACCGGGTGCCCGGGCGGCCACGGATCGTTACCCACCCCGGCCGGAGTGCCCACGGTCTTCGCTGCGATGGTCGTCGGCTGCTGCACAGGCTCGCCTCCCGTGAATTCGGACCCGCCGGTCTCCGGTTCAGACTAGGTCGCCGCGGCCCGGCGCGCAGATGATGCCGAACAAAAAAACCTCCACAGTCCGGCGTGCGGGACGTGTGCCGAGCGTGTTTGTACCATCGGACTTCGTTGATCCGCGCTGCGTACTCGTGGCGCGCCATCGATCGTGGCGATTGGGGGAGGTAGCTGTGGCAGCGCGCCAACGGGGAATCGCGCCGGGTCCGTCCGACGACTTCGTCGGCCGCCACCGCGAGCTCGACCGCCTCGCGACCCTGTTACTCGGGAAGCGGCGGCTGATCACGGTGGTCGGGCCCGGTGGTATCGGCAAGACACGGCTGGTCGCCGAGGCCGTCCATCGATTCGGCAGAGCCCGTCAGGAACCGGTCCCGTGGGTGCGCCTGGCCCGGCTTCCCAAGAGCGCGGACGCAACCGCGGTGGCCGACGAGATCGTGCGCTCGGTCGTCGGGCACGACTTCTCCGGCCGCCCGTCCTGGGAAGCGTTGATCGAGACCCTGACCGACAGCTCCGCACCCCGGCCGCTGGTCGTGATCGACAACTGCGAACACGTGCTGGCCGCGGCCGGGGCGGCCGTCACCGAACTCCTCGACGCGGTACCGACCGTCACCGTGCTGGCGACGAGCCGGGGACGGGTCGGCTGGGTCGACGAGCAGGTTCTGCGTGTCCCGCCGCTCAGCGATCAGCAGGCAATCGAATTGTTCTGCCGCCGTGCGGAATTGACGAGCACAACGGTCACCGACACCGAGACGGTCCGATCGATCTGCCGGCACCTGAACAACCAGCCGCTGCACATCCGGCTGGCGGCGGCACGGCTGTTCCGGCAGCCGCTGCGGGCGATCGCGCGCGACCTCACCGGTGAACAGACCGACCGCCGGCTGGCCTGGCCGGCGGACCCGCACTTCGGCGCCGAGGAACGCCATCAGGCGATCGGGGACGTGATCGCCTGGTCGTTCGACCTCTGCGGGGACAGTGAACGACTGCTGCTGGAGCGAATGTCGGTATTCGCTCCGGGCGGCGAGCACGGCGGTTCCGACATCGACGTGGTGGATGTCGGGGCCGACCTCGACGCCGTCCGGACGATCTGCAGCGGCCCGGACGGTACGGGCCTCGAGCTGGCTCCCGACCAGATCGAGGGGTTGCTCGAGCGGTTGGCCGATCAGTCACTGGTGTCCGTGCACCTGTCGGGCGACCGGGCACACTACTCGCTGCTGGAGAGTATCCGAGTCTTCGCGCGGCAACGCGTGGCAGCGCGAGGCGACGCAGAGCCACGGCGGCTCGCCGCACGACATCGTCGCTACTACCGCGACCGCATCCGGTCCGCGCGCAGCGAATGGTTCAGTCATCGGGAGCGCGAGCTGCTGAATTGGGCGAGCGCGTCCTGGGACAACCTGTTGCTGGCGGTCGAGGGCAGCATGCGCACCCCCGGCGAGGCGGTGATCGGTCTGGAAATCGTCAGCGGAATGATCGCGCTGCGCGTGCCCTTCTTCCGGGGCTCGCTGCGCGATGCGCGGTGCTGGGCCGAGCAGACACTGGCGGCCACAGCCGACGACGACCCGGACGCGAGCCGGCTGCGGCTGGCCACCCGCGCGGCGGTGGCATGGATCTGCCTGTGCCAGGGGCTCCCCGACGATGCGGCGCGGATGCTGCACGAATGTGCCACCCTCTGCCTGACCGACGACGACGCCCGCAGCGCCTGGCTCGACGACCCGGTGCCGGATCGAGCGGTGCCCGGCACCGTCGAATTCGCCGCGGGGTGCACCCTCATGCTGGTACACGGCGATGTGCGGGCGTTGGTCGTCCTGGCCCGGGCACGCGAGAAGTTCACCGCGGCAGGCGATTACGGCAATGCCGCGATGAGCGAGTTGTTCGAGGCGCTCACCGCGGCCTTCCTGGGGAACCGCGACCAGGCGCTCGCCCTCACCCGCCGCCACCTCGACAACACCACCCGCGCGCAGGGCGAGTGGGCCACATCGTGGGCGGAGATCGCATGGATAATCGCCGAAACCCGATACGGCGACGCCCACCAGGCGATCGCGACCGCACGCGCGACCCTGGCACGACAGATTGCCATGCGGGACGCCTGGGGTGCGGTCTGGACGGTGCACGCACTCGTCTGGGCGTTGTCGCGGGTGCTGACATCCGGCTCGGGCCGTTCGGCTTCGGCGGCCGACACCGCGAGACTGGTGGGCGCGGCCGACGCGTTGCGGCGCCGGCTCGGAGTCGAGATCGCTCATCTGCGCCCCTTCTCGGCGGAGACGGCTCGCGCGGTCGAACGACTTCGAAAAAACCTCGGCACGAACAGGTTCGAATCGCTGCGGCAGGAAGGCGCCGGCTTGCGACCGCCGATGGCCCACGTTGCCCGGCTCGCTCAGGGGGAGGGACCTTCGACCGACCAGCGCGCGCCGACCGGTGATGCCGAACGGTCGTGGGATCACCTCACCCACGCCGAGCGGGAGGTCGCGGTGTTGGCGGCAGCCGGGTGGACCAACGCGGCCATCGCCACGCGGCGGGGCAGTTCCCGCCGCACCGTCGATGCCCAGATCGCCGCCGTTCTGCGCAAACTCACGATCGACTCCCGCGAGGACATCTCCGCCCTGATCCCTCCGGGCAACCGCGACGGCGCCCGCGCGGCGCGCTGATCGCAGCGGTGTCCGCACCTACCTACCTACGTATCTGCAGAACGGTACCGATTACGAACGATCCGCATTCGGATACGGTCGCTGACTGCAATACCGGAACCGTCGGCGCGAGACGGACGGCCGCACGCGATCGGGAGGGAAGCGATCAACCAGCAGTTCGGTGGCAGGTATCAGCCCCAGCCCCCAGGAAGACCACCGGTCGGGCAACCGATGCCCCCGCCACAATGGCAACCGCAACCGCCGCCGCAATGGCAACCGCAACCGCCGAGGCCGCCGAAATCCAAGGCCGCCCGCATCGTGGTGATCGTCGGTTGCGTGGCCGTGGTGCTCGGTATCGTCGTCGCGTTCACCGTGCTGCGCCCGATGTTCGGGTCCGACACCGAGACCCGGGCCGGTGCCGTCGGCGACGGAACGACGGTGACCCGCCCCGGCTATCCGACCAATGTCCCCGCAGTGGCCGATCCCGCACCACTGAGCGAGACTCCGAATCCTGCCCCGAGCTCCTATCAGGGAACGCCGGTCGTGCAGGCGTGCAATCTGCTGACCATTGCCGACCTGAACAAATTGGGTATTCGCACCGATCCGAACCCCTTGCCGAATTCGGTCACTTTCGAGCGCACCTACCTGGCGGCCGACGGCGCCGGACCACTGCACGCCGGGCAGAGCACCGTACCGTCCGCACCGACGTTCGCGCTCAACAAGTGCACCTACGGACTCGCCGCCCCCAACGGCGCCTCCGGCGAACATGTGTCGATCGCAGTGGCGCAGGATTCCTACTACCCGGGCACCAGCGGCATCGAAAAATACCCGGGCGCACAGAAATTCGGCGAGGTGAACGTGTCCTCGCATCTGCGTGACACCCCGGATCCGAACGACCGG
This sequence comes from Nocardia veterana NBRC 100344, assembly GCF_000308855.1. Classification (GTDB taxonomy): domain Bacteria; phylum Actinomycetota; class Actinomycetes; order Mycobacteriales; family Mycobacteriaceae; genus Nocardia; species Nocardia veterana. Next base: position 46,334 of record NZ_BAGM01000076.1, read on the forward strand.
CAAGGTCAGGTCTCGATGTGGACCCACGGTGCGAACGTCGACCTCGATGTCAGCCTGTCACCGGGTGGGTACGGCCCGAAGATGCACGACATCGTGACCGTCATCGCCGCCAACATGCAGGCCCAGGTCGCCGCCCCCGCCGGTCCCGCCACCATCGCCTACGACCGGGCGGCGTTTCCGGCCACCGTGGCGCAGCCGTGCCCGCTGCTGACCCAGGACGTGTTCGCCGCCGCATACGGTTCGGCGCTGTCGCCGCTGGTGGTCGAGCAGCCCGCCACGGCGGTCGGGCAGACGACGTTCGACGCCCGATCCCGTGACAAGAACTATGTCGCGATGAGCTGTTATCGCGGCACGGGCGAGATCGACCCGGGCGACCGTCAGGCGGTGGAACTGGAGATCAAGAGCTATCTGTCGGAGGAATCGGCGAAGAAGGACATCGCATTCGTCGGCAAGCAACACCACGGGCAACCGGCCGACATTCCGCTCAGCGACGAATCCGCTGTGCTCGACGATCCCAGCATGCTCGGCGCGGCCGGCGCCGTGACCGTCCGGAAGGGGCGGTTCATCCTGGATCTGCGAGCGCACGATCCGCGGCATCGCAACGGGCTGACCGCGGCCGAGGCCCGGACCATCCTGGTCCCCGCGATGCGGCAGGTCGTCCGCAACCTGGGTGACATGCACTGACCCACAACGCATTCCAGACACGCGGGCGCCGGCACGGACTCGACGAACTACTGCCCGGTCGGCATTTCATCTCGAAGCCGGAAAGTAGCGCGCCCTCAGTCGAGGGCCGGAGCGCCGACGACGTCCTGCTCGCGACGACGCGTCGCGTGCGCCGTGCGCCGCCGAAGCGCCGCCACCACGGCAACGGCCGCGGCGAGCACACATACGACGCGTTCGGGCAGCGGCCCCATCGCCGTCGCGGGCGTGCTCTCGGTGCGCAGCGGGAGCTTCGCCGCCAGCGCCGCCGGAACGAATTTCGCCGTCTGCTGCCGCACCACGCCGTCGGCGGTGACGATCGCGCTGACCCCGGTGGTCGCCGCGACGACCAGCGCCCGCCCGTGTTCGACCGCCCGCACCCGCGACATGGCCAGCTGCTGATAGGTCATATCGCTGTCACCGAAGGTGGCGTTGTTGGTGGGCACCGTCAGCACTTGCGCGCCCGCGCGCAGGGAATCCTCGAAGGCGCGGTCGAACGCGACCTCGTAACAGGTCGCCACGCCGATCGCCACCGCCGGGCCGCCGTCGCTCGGCCGGGCGTGCACGACACCGTCGCCGTGACCGGGAACGAAATGGCCGGCGCGGTCGGCGTAGCTGGAGAAGTGGCGGAAGAATCCGCGATAGGGCAGATATTCGCCGAACGGCTGGACGATCTTCTTGTCGTGTCGCTCCCCCGGGCCGTCGGCATCCCAGACGATGACCGAATTGGTGGTGGTGCGGTCGTCGTTCACCAGAACCGCGCCGACCAGAATCGGGGCGCGCACGGCGCGCGCGGCCGCGGTGATCTCCGCGTAGGCGTCCGCATTCCGCAAGGGATCGATGTCGGAGGAATTCTCCGGCCAGATCACCACATCGGGCTGGGCGGCCGTGCCCGCGGCGACCGCCCGGGCCAACTCCTCGGTGCGGCGGATGTGATTGTCCAGTACGGCGCGACGCTGGGCATTGAAATCCAGTCCCAGCCGCGGCACGCTGCCCTGGATAGCGGCGACCGTGATCGACCGGTCTCCGTCGTCCGGGGCGGGCAGCGCGGTCCGGAGGATCACTCCGGTAACGGGGATGATAGCCACAACCGTTGCGAGAGTGATAATTCCGAGCGCTCGCCGGGGAACGTCCCGGCGGCGCAGACGCAGCGCCAGGGCGGCCAGAACGGTGCCGGTCAGCGCGACCGCGAAGCTCACCACCGGGGCGCCGCCGAGCCACGCCAACGGCAGGTACCAGCCGTCGGCCTGTCCGAAAGCCAATCGGCCCCAAGGGAATCCACCGAACGGAAAACTCGATCGCCCCCATTCGGTGAGGGTCCACATCGTCGCCACCCACAGCGGCCACCCTGGCAGCGCGCTCACCAGCCGCGCCAGCAGCCCGAACAAGCCGACGTAGATCGCGCAGGCCGCCGACAGCGCCAGCCACGGCACCGGACCGACGTAGATCCCGGTCCACGGCAGCAGCGGCAGGAAGAACGCCAGGCCCGCGAGCAGGCCGTAACCGAACCCGCCGCGCAGTCGGGTCGCATCGCGCACCACCAGGGTCAGCGCCGCGATGCCGATCGGTGCGAGATACCAGCAGGTGCTCGGCGGGAAACTCGCGTACAGCAGCAGTCCGGCGACGACAGCGGCCCCGATCCTCCCCCATACCCGCCACGTCACGCCCAGCACCGCGTCAGACTACTGGGATCCCGTCCAGGGGCAGGGATCGGGTCAGGCCTCGTAGATCGTCCGCCCGGCACGAACCGTGCGCAGGCAGCGCGGCAGCGCGGCCCCGGCATCGAGCGGCGGGAGTCCGGGCACGCGCGAACGCGGATCGGTCGACCAGCGCTGCACGGTGTCGGCGGCGGCGGCGACCACCAGTTCCGTTGCGTCCCACACCGCGTAATCGGCGGGAGCGCCGGGAACCAGGGTGCCCGCGATGCCGTCGCGGACCCCGCCGGCCCGCCACGCGCCCCGAGTGGCGGCGGCGAACGCGGCGCGCGGGGAGATGTGGTGGCCCGGAGTGCGGTGGTTCACGGCCGCGCGCACCGCCGCCCACGGATCCAGTGCCGTCACCGGTGCGTCGGAACTGATCGCCAACGAGATGCCGGCCGCGGCCATCGCCGCGTACGGATTGGTGGCCGCGGCGCGTTCGACGCCCAGCCGGGTCGCGTACATGCCCTCGGCGCCACCCCACGCGGCGTCGAATCCCGGTTGCACACTGGCGATCACACCGAATTCGGCAAGTTTGGCGATGTGCTCGGCATCCAGCAGTTCGGCGTGTTCGATGCGATGTCCGCGGGTGGCGACGGCCGGTGCGCCGAGTTCGGCGACGACCCGGCCGAACCCCTCGATCACCGCATCGATGGCGGCATCGCCGATGGCGTGGAAGCCGGCCTGAATCCCGGCCTCGGTACAGGCCCGCACGTGCGCGGCGATGGCGTCGGCGTCGAGATAGCCGACACCGGTGGTGTCACGATCGGCATAGGGCGCGCGCAGCCACGCGGTGTGCGAGCCGAAGGATCCGTCGACGAACAGGTCACCGGCCAGGCCGTGGACGCCGAGTTCGGCGATCAGGGCGCGCGCCTGATCCGCGGAGGTCACCGCCTCCCCCCAGTAGGCGAGCACCTGCACGTCGTGCTCGAACTCCAGCAGCTCGCGCACATCGGCACGGCCGGCGATCTGCGGTCCGGCGCATTCGTGCACCGCCACCACACCGTGGGCGGCGGCGTGATCGAGGGCCGTACGGCGAGCGTGCGCGCGCTGCGCGGCGTCCAGACCGTCGAGCGCGGCCCGGCGCAGCAGATGGTGAGCCTCGGCCCGTACCGCCTCGCCCGCGATGTAACCCGCGGCGGTGCGCACCGCCGGGACGGCATCGAGCAACGCCGTCGACACCACGGCCGAATGAGCGTCGACGCGGGACAGATAGACCGCGCGGCCGGGACCGGCCGCCGCATCGATCTCCTCGGTCGTCGGTGGCCTGCCCTCCGGCCAGCGGGTCTCGTCCCAGCCGTCGCCGAGCACGATGCCGGGCCGCTCGGCGGCGTGGGCGCGCACCAGCTCCAGGCAGTCCGTCAGGGAGCGGGCGCCGGACAGATCCAGGCCGGTCAGCTGCAGACCCAGTGCCGTGACGTGGACGTGCGGGTCGACGAAGGCGGGTGCGACGAACGCGCCGTCGAGCTCGATGATCTCCGCGTCCGGATGCAGGGCCCGGCCCGGCCCGTCGGCACCGAGCCAGACCACGGTTCCGTCGGTGACCGCCATCGCGGTCGCATCGGGAGAACTGGAACTGTAGATTCGGCCGCCGACCAGCAACTGGGTACTCACGGGTGACCAGTGTGCCGCACGCGCGACCTCGTCCGGAATTCGCCTGCGGCGGCGACCGATCAGCGCGGGTCGATCATCCGCCGGGCGGCGCCCTGTCCGTCGTCGTAGTACTGCTCGACCACCACACCGTCGACGACCTCGCCGGATGGCTCGACCACCACGCCGCGATATCCGGCGGCCATGGTCAGCCGATCGAGGCGGCGCAACGCCGCAGCCGAAACCAGGGGTCGCAGCAGGGCGCGGGTGGGCAGCAGCAGAATCAGGCCGAGGACCGAGGTGATCAAGCCGGGAACGAACATCAACAGGGCACCCGTGGCAACCAGCGCGCCGTCGGCCACGGCGGTGCCCGCCGCGATCTCCCCGCGCCCGGCGCGACGGAACTGCCGGAAAACCTTACGACCCTGCGAACGCACCAGGATCAGCCCGAGTGCGGAGCCGGCGATCAGCAGCAGGATGGTGGGCACGGCACCGATCAGGTGGCCGACCACCACCAGCGCCGCGATCTCGACGACGAGATAGAGGGCGAACAACAGGGCGGGCATCGGCGATCCTTTCCACGATCTACCCTGCCCAACGCGCGAGCCGGCCGATTTTCTCCCGATTCCGGCAGATCGGTCCGAACCGGATCAGGTACCGGGGGTGACCAGGCCGGTCTCGTAGGCGAGGACCACCGCCTGCACCCGGTCCCGCAGTCCGAGTTTGGTCAGCACCCGGCCGACGTGGGTTTTCACCGTCGCCTCGGACAGATACAGCTCGGCGGCGATCTCGGCGTTGGATCGTCCGGCCGCGATCTGTTCGAGCACCTCGCGTTCCCGCGCGGTCAGCACATCGAGCACCGCCGGATCCCGCACCCGTGCCGGATCGGCGGCGATCAGCCGGTTCAGCAGGCGTTTGGTGACCTTCGGCGACACCACGGCATCGCCGGCGGCGACGCTGCGGATCGCGGAGATCAGATCCTCCGGCGGGGTGTCCTTGAGCAGGAACCCGCTGGCCCCGGCGCGCAGCGCACCCAGGGCGTGTTCGTCCAGGTCGAAGGTGGTCATGACCAGAACCTTGCTGCCGCAACCCGATTCGAGGATCTGCGCGGTGGCGGTCACGCCGTCCACGACCGGCATCCGGACATCCATCAGGACCACGTCGGGGGCCAGCTCCCCGGCCAGGCGCACCGCGGTGGCGCCGTTGTCGGCCTCGGCCACCACATCGACGTCCGGGTGTGCACCCAGCACCATCTTGAGCCCGGCACGCATCAATTCCTGATCGTCGACGACGAGTACGGTGATCGGCACGCGCTCCAATCTAACCGGGCCGGGCCCGATTCCGGACCGGCGTCAGTCCGGCAGTTCCCGCTGCAGTGGAATACTCGCGCACACCCGCCACCCGCCCTCGGCCCGGCGGCCGACGTCGAGGGTGCCGCCCAGCACCGCGATTCGCTCCCGCATGCCGACGAGGCCGAGCCCGCTGCCGGAGATGCCATTACGGGCGGCGTTGTCGACCGCGTCCGCTCCGGAGCCGGGGGCGGATTCGGCGCGGGTCGAACCGGGGGCGGCGTGGGCGCGGTCGACCACCTCGACCAGCACATCGGTCTCCCGGCGGCGCACCCGCACCCACGCCTTCGGATCGGGACCCGCGTGCCGGAAGGTGTTGGTCAACGATTCCTGCACGATGCGATGCATCCCGAGACTGACCTCGGGCGCGACATCGTCGAGCTCACCGGTCAATTCCAGTTCCACCGCCAGCCCGGCGTTGCGCATCATCTCGACCACCTTCGCCAGGCCGGCCGTCCCGTGTTGCGGCAGCTGCTCCGGTGCGTGTTCGGTGCGGAGCAGTTCCACGGTGCGCCGCAGTTCACGCAAGGCCTCGCGACCGGTGGCGGCGATGGTGGCCAGGGCCTGTTCGGCGGTATCGGGATCGCGGCGCAGCGCGTATTTCGCCCCGTCGGCCTGCACGATGATCACGCTCACCGCATGCGCCACCACATCGTGCAGTTCGCGGGCGATACGGGTGCGTTCGGCGGAGACGGCGTCGTGGGCGCTGCGTTCGCGGTCGTAATCGGCCACCGCCAGGCGGGCGGCCACCTCCGCATCGTAGGCGTGCCGGGCGCCGAGGAATTCCGCGAGCGTCCAGCACAGGGCGTAGTACATGATCAGGAAGCCGACCACGATCGGAATCGACTGGCCGACCACGGCCAGGGAGAAGGCGCCGTCCACGGCGAGACCGACCAGATACAGCAGGCCTTCGCGCCGACCCACATAGGCGACCAACGTGTAGAGGGCGACGCCGACGGCCAGCAGCGCGGGTGGCTGCAGATCCTCGTGCGCGACCATGCTCACCGCGCTGGTGGAAATCGACAGCACCAGCAACGCCACCGCGCTGGCCCGGGGATAGACCCGCCGCCAGATCACCGGAACCGGAATGACCAGCCCGAGGATCAGATAGCCGATCGGGTGGTCCTTGCCGCCGAGGCTGATCAGATCGAGCAGCGCCAGAGCGGCGGCCAGGATGGAATCGGCGACCAAGGGTTTGCCGCGGAGCCACAGACTGAATCGGCGCACGCGTTCAGCCTAGGTGGCGCCTGCGTCACATCCGGCCACCACGATTTGCCCCGGGCCCCGGACTCTGATTGTGTCGCCGCCGTGGGCGTGGCGGATTGGGCGGTGTTGCTGCCGGCGGCCGCCGCCGCGGGCTGGGTCGATGCGGTGGTCGGTGGCGGCGGGTTGATCATCCTGCCGACCCTGCTCCTGGTGGCGCCGACGCTGTCCCCGCAGACCGCGCTGGGCACCAACAAGATCGCCGGCGTGGCCGGTACCGGCGCCGCGGCGGTCACCCTCGCCCGCCGGGTGCCGATGCGGTGGCGGCTGCTGCTACCGGGCGCGGTCATCGCGGCGGGTGCGGCGGCCGCGGGATCGGCGGCGGTCGCGCTGATCGATCGGCGCTATTTCATCCCGATCGTGATGGTGGTGCTGATCGGTGTCGCGACCGTGGTCACGCTGCGGCCGTCGATCGGGGTCACGGTCGCCACCCATCCGCCGACCCGGCGGCGCACGATTCTCGTGGTCGGGCTGGGCGCGGGTCTGATCGGCGCCTACGACGGACTGCTCGGCCCGGGGACCGGCACCTTCCTCATCATCACGTTCGCGACCCTGCTGGGCACGGAATTCGTGCGAGCGGCGGCGATGGCGAAGGTGATCAACTGCGGGTCGAACATGGGCTCGCTGATCCTGCTGGGCGCCACCGGACACATCATCTGGTCGATCGGGCTGGCGATGGCGGCGGCCAATATCGCGGGCGCCGTGGTGGGTTCGCGGATGGCGATCGCCCGGGGCGCCGGATTCGTGCGGGCGGTGTTGCTGATCGTCGTCGCGGCCATGGTGATCCGCCTGGGCTGGCAGCAGTTCGGCTGAGCCCCGATCAGCACCGAGCTTCGGCGGTCAGGTGCCTGCCCGCCGACAGCCACGGCGCGAGCACCCGGGAGGTGGTTTCGCGGATCGTGCGATGCAGCCGCTCACCGTCCTCGATCGCGTGGCGCCCCTGGAACAACACCGTCAGGGCGCCCGACACCGCGCCGACGACCGCCCCGACCAGCGCGGCGGCGCCGACCTCGTCGAGTTCGTCCGGGAAGGCGGCGCGCAGCTGACGAGCGATTTCCTGCTGGGCGGCCAATTGCGCGTGCGCGGCGCGGCCGCTGACGGCCGGAACCGTGCGCGACACCTGCGCGCGCAGCACCGCGATCCGGGCGGCGAGGTCGTCGCCGAGGTGGTCGCCCGGATTGTCGCCCGCGGCGCGCAGCGCCCGCAGCAGCACTTCCACGGGGCGCTCGTCGTGGCGGCGGCTCGCGATGGCCGCGACGGCGGCCGTCACGCGTTCATCGGGCTCGGGGAACAGCAGTTCCTCTTTGCTCTCGAAATAGTTGAAGAACGTTCTGGTGCCCACCTCGGCCGCGGCGGCGATGTCGGCGACGGTGGTCGCCTCGTAGCCGCGGGATTCGAACAGATCGGCGGCAGCCTCGAGGAGGGCGCGGCGGGTGCGTTCCCGCTTGCGGTCACGGAGTGCGGATGGCGGCACGCGGGCAGACAGTACGCCATCGGCGGCGAAACCTGCGGCAGGCTGGGCGTTTCGCGCGCGTTTCAGTCCGTGCGACAGCGCATTTCGTGCATGTTTGCATCGTGTGCAGATATGCACGGCGTGTCGCGTTGGCTCTCAGCGCGTTTCGCGGGGCCGGTCGGGGAATCTGTTGAACCGGTCCTCGTTCAGCAATTAGCGTAGGCCGGGTGAGCATCGCAGCTGCGACCGTGGACGAACAGTTCCGCGCGCTACCCCTGGCCGTCCTCTCCGATGCGGCGCTGTCGGCAGCGCGCGCGGCCGGGGCCGAACACGCCGATCTGCGGGTGCACCGGCTGGTGACGCAGTCGATCCGGCTGCGCGACGGCCGGGTGGAATCGATCGACAACGCGGTCGACCTCGGGTTCGCGGTCCGCGTGCTCGTCGACGGCACCTGGGGTTTCGCCTCGCACTGCGAATTGACCCCGGAGACCGCGACCGCGATGGCCCGGCGCGCGGTCACGGTCGCCGCGACGGTGCGCGCCCTCAACCGGGAACGGGTCGAACTCGCCGACGAGCCGGTGTACCGCGACGTGTCCTGGGTGTCGTCCTACGACGTGGACCCGTTCGTCGTGCCCACACCGGACAAGGTCGCGCTGCTACAGGACTATTCGCAGCGGCTGGCCACCGCCGCGGGCGTCGACCATGTCACCGCCTCGGTCCTGCAGGTCAAGGAGCAGACCTACTACGCCGATACCGCGGGATCGACGATCACCCAGCAGCGGGTACGGCTGCACCCGCAACTCGAGGCGATCACCGTGGACGCGGCCACCGGCGGCTTCGAGTCGATGCGAACCCTCGCCGCCCCGGCCGGCCGCGGCTGGGAGTACGTGACCGGCGCGGACGGAGTCTGGCACTGGGACGAGGAATTGGCGCGGATCCCGGAGTGGCTGGCCGAGAAGATCGCGGCGCCCTCGGTCACGCCGGGACCCGCGGATCTGGTGATCGACCCGACCAACCTGTGGCTGACCATTCACGAGTCGATCGGCCACGCCACCGAGTACGACCGCGCGATCGGCTACGAATCCGCCTATGCCGGAACCTCCTTCGCCACCCCGGACAAGCTGGGAACCTTGCGCTACGGCACCCCGGTCATGCACGTGACGGGTGATCGCACCCAGGAGTACGGACTGGCGACGGTCGGATACGACGACGAAGGTGTGGCCGGGCAACGGTGGGATCTGGTTCGCGACGGCATCCTGGTCGGCTATCAGCTCGACCGCGCCTTCGCGCCCCGCGCGGGTGTCGCCCGGTCCAACGGCTGCTCCTACGCCGACTCGGCCCATCACGTGCCGATCCAGCGGATGGCCAACGTCTCCCTGCAGCCCGATCCGGTCGCCGACACCAGCACCGCCGACTTGATCGCGCGCGTCGAGGACGGAATCTACATCGTCGGCGACCGCTCCTGGTCGATCGATATGCAGCGCTACAACTTCCAGTTCACCGGGCAGCGGTTCTTCCGGATCCGCAACGGCCGGCTCGCGGGCCAACTGCGCGATGTCGCCTACCAGGCGACCACCACCGACTTCTGGGGTTCGATGGAGGCGGTCGGCGGTCCCTCGACCTGGGTGCTGGGCGGAGCGTTCAACTGCGGCAAGGCCCAACCCGGGCAGGTGGCGGCCGTCTCGCACGGTTGTCCGTCGGTGCTGGTACGCGGCGTCAACATTCTCAACACCCGCCAGGAGGCGGGGTGAGCGAAAATCGGCGCAGCCGCCCACCTCGCCGACCGGGCGCGGGTGTCCCGCAAAACACAGCAGGCGGGGTGAGCCAAAATCCGCGCAGCCGCCCACCTCGCCGACCGGGCGCGGGTGTCCCGCAAAACACAGCAGGCGGGGTGAGCGACATTTCCGCAGCCACTCACACAGCACAGGAGGCCGATCGGTGGCGATGATTCACGGCGGCGAGGTCGTCGAGCGGGCGTTGGCGGCCGCACGCGCGGACGAGACGATCGTCATCGTCACCGACGCCTCGGAAGCTTCGCTGCGCTGGGCGGGCAATTCCATGACCACCAACGGCGCCTCGACCTCGCGGTCCTGGTCGGTGGTATCCATTCTGCGCGACGGCCCGCACGCCGCCCGGGTCGGCAGCGTCGGCTCGACCAGTGTCGAACCCGGCGATATCGAAGCGGTGGTCCGCAGCGCGGAGGAGGCGGCGCGCACGGCCGAACCGGCCGAGGACGCGATGCCCCTGCTCGAGCCCGAGTCGGCAACCGTCCCCGCCGATCCGGCGTGGGCCGCGCCGGTCCCGGAGACCGGCATCGAGGTGTTCGTCGGTCTGGCGGGTGAGCTCGCGGTCGGATTCGCCGGTGCGGATCTGCTCTACGGCTTCGCTCACCACCAGTTGCACACCACCTGGCTGGGCACGTCCACCGGCATTCGGCGGCGGTGGACCCAGCCCACCGGATCGATCGAGATCAACGCCAAGCGCGGCGAGAACGGTGACCGGGGCAGCGCCTGGGTGGGCGCGCCGACAGCGGACTTCTCCGATGTGTCGGTGACCGCACAGCTGGCCGAGCTGAGCCGCCGCCTGGACTGGTGCGCCCGGCGGGTCGACCTGCCGGCGGGCCGCTATCCGACGCTGCTGCCGCCGTCGGCGGTGGCCGATCTGCTGATTCCGATGTGGTGGTCGATGGACGGCCGCGGCGCCCACGAGGGCCACAGCGCGTTCGCTCGTCCGGGCGGCACCCGTGTGGGCGAACGTCTCACCGAACTTCCGCTCACGTTGTACTCCGATCCGACCGCGGCCGGGGTGGAGTATCAGCCGTTCGTGGCGACTGCCGCGTCGTCGGAGACCACCTCGGTGTTCGACAACGGGCTGGCCGCGGACCGCGTCGACTGGCTGCGCGACGGGGTGATCACGTCGCTGATCCATCCCCGCGCGGTGGCCGCGAAATACGACGCGCCGGTGACCGTCGCCGGTGACAATCTGCTGCTCACCGGCGGTTCGGATCGCACGCTGGAGCAGATGATCGCCGAGACCGAACGTGGCCTGCTGCTCACCTGTCTGTGGTACATCCGTGAGGTCGACCCGGCCACGCTGTTGCAGACCGGCTTGACGCGCGACGGTGTGTATCTGGTGGAGGACGGTGCGGTGACCGCGGCGGTCAACAACTTCCGCTTCAACGAGAGCCCGCTCGATCTGCTGCGGCGCGCCACCGAGGTGGGCCGGACCGAGATCACGCTGCCGCGGGAATGGAAGGACTGGTTCACCCGGACGGCGATGCCGCCGATGCGCATTCCCGACTTCCACATGTCGTCGGTGAGCCAGGCGACCTGACCGCGTTCAGCGGATCGAGCGCGGGCGCAGCCGCACGACCACCGTGCCCCGGTCCAGCGCGGCTCGCAGTTGGTCGCGGTCGACGTTGCCGTCGGCGTCGAGGGTGATGCCGGCGAATCGGCCGTGAGTGGGGTTGTGCGCCAGGATGATTCGGTAGGGCTCGGCGATGTCGTGTTCGCCGGTGATCAGCTCCCAGTCGGCGAGCCGTTCGCGACCCCGCCAGGTGACGCGCACAGGCTCACCCGGCCGCAAGTTGCGCCGCCAGGCCGCCGCGGTGCCGATCAGCAGTGCGCCGTCGGACTCGGCGTAGCCGACCGGATGCGCGTAGACGCGACCCGTTTTTCGGCCGATCACCGTGATGATCAGCAATTTTCCGCTGAGCAGCCGGTGCAGTGGTGAGCGCAGCAGGGTGCGCAGCACGGCGTCGACTGCGGTCTGCGTTCGCAGGCGGCCGCGACCGGGCGGTGCCGCGGCCGGGGCGCCGACCGGCGCGGATTCGGGTGTGCCGGGACCGGACATGAGCGCATCTCCCATCGCTATTTTTAGAGTGGATACTCAGAAAATACGACGCGGTGCGGCATACTGCAAGGGACCTAGCCGAAAGGAGATCCGGTGACCGTCGAACGGACCGCGCGAACTCGCGGCCGCCCCCGCAGCGGCGTCCGGGAGGCGCTGATCAGCGCCGCGCAACAGGTCCTCACCACCTCGGGCGTGGCCCGCCTGACCACCAAGGAGGTGGCCACCCGGGCCGGGGTCGCCGAGTCGAGCATCTTCTACCATTTCGGCGATCGCACCGGTCTGCTGCAGGCCGTGGTTCAGCACCATCTGCGCCCGCTGAAGGACATGCTCACCGACACTCCGGGCGTCGAGCCCGAATCCGGCGATCTGCGGGACGATCTGCTCCGCCTGCTGGCCGTTCTCGAGGACTTCTTCCGCAGCGCGCTGCCGGTGATCGCCGCCATCGAATCCGATGCGGAATTGCGTGCGGTCTACGCCGAGCGCAGTCGCGACCTCGACCTGGGCCCGCATCGCGCCCTGGACGCGGTGATCGCCCACCTGTCGGCGCGCCATCGGATCGTCGCCGAACCCCGGACGGCGGCGCTGCTCCTGGTCGGCGCAGCCCATCAGCGGGCGTTGCAGTCCCGCCTCAGCCCGCCGGAGGCGCAGGCCGCGCTGCCGACCCGCGAGGCGATCGCCGACGCCGCCCTACCGCTGTTCACACCCCGACAGCGCTGAGCGGCCGGAAACCGACTCAGGCCGAGGCACTCAACCCGGCGGACTGCCACACCTCGGCCAACTCCTGCAGCGGCACCCCCAGCGCCGCACCGAGCCCGACGATGGTGCCGAAGGCCGGACTGGGCAGCCGGCCCGATTCGATCTTGCGCAGCGTTTCCGGCGAGATCCCGGCCGCCCGTGCGATCGCGACCGGGTCCCGATCGCCCCGGACCGCCCGCAGATGCGCGCCGAGACGTCGGCCGGCTTCGATCTGGGCGGGGGTCAACGGAAGACGAACCATGCGCTCAGGATAGGACTGGTATTCAAATACCGCCACCGCTACAGTCGGTATATAAATACCAACCTGGGAGGTTACGTGGTCGAACTGAAGACACCCGCCGAAATCGAGCGGATGCGGGTGGCCGGGCGGTTCGTGGCGGAAGTGCTCGCGGAATTGCGCGAGCTCGCCGACATCGGAGTGAATCTGCTCGATCTGGAACAACACGTGCGCCGGCGCATTCGCGAACGCGATGCGGTGTCGTGCTATTGGGACTACGCGCCGTCGTTCGGGCGCGGTCCCTTCCGCAATACCGTCTGCCTGTCGGTCAACGACGCCGTCCTGCACGGACTCCCCTACGACTATCGCCTGCGCGACGGCGATGTGCTGACCATGGACCTGGCGGTATCGGTGGACGGATGGGTCGCCGATGCCGCCGTCACCACGATCGTCGGCGCCGCGGACCCCGAGGACGCGCGGCTGGTCGCCGCCACCGAGGAGGCACTGGCCGCTGCCGTGGCGGCGGCCCGCCCCGGTGGCCGCCTCGGCGACATCTCGGCGGCGATCGCTGCCGTCGCGCGCGCATACGGTTACCGCGTCAACACCGAATTCGGGGGCCATGGCCTGGGCCGGACCATGCACGAGGATCCGCATGTGCCGAACGCCGGACGCGCGGGCCGCGGCATGCGCCTGACCTCGGGACTGACCCTCGCGATCGAACCGTGGTTCGCCCGGGGCACCGACCGGATCGTCGTCGATCCCGACGGCTGGACCATCCGCTCGGCCGACGGCTCCCGCACCGCCCACTCCGAGCACACCGTGGCGATCACCGACGAGGGGCCCGAAATCCTCACGCACGCGGCGTAATTCACCCGGCTTCCCGGGGCGTAGGCTGTGCGATCGTGGACAACCCTTTCGGACCGGCCGGTACCGCGAACTACGTACTGCTCACCACCTACAAGAAGGACGGCACCGCGGTGGCGACCCCGGTGTGGGCGGCGCTCGACGACGGGCGGTTGTACGTGTGGACCGAAACCGGCAGCTGGAAGGTGAAGCGGCTGCGGCGCAACCCGGAGGTGACCGTGCAGCCGTGCGGCGTCACCGGGAAACCGCGCGGCCCGATCGTCCGCGGCACCGGACGGGTGCTCGACGAGGCCGGCAGCGATCGGGTCCGGCAGCTGATCAAACGCAAGTACTCGCTGCAGGGCTGGCTGATCGTCACCGCCAGCGTGCTGCGGCGCGGCCGCAAGGGCACCATCGGTATCGAAATCACCGCGGCCGCAGCCTGATCCGCTGTCACGGCGCGGCCGGCTCGGCGGTGATCGCCAAACCCACCGACCGATGCTTGCCGAGGATCAGTTTGTGGGCGCGGATCAGCAGGGTGCCGATCAGCCCGTATTTGCGGGCGATCAGATCGCGCACCCGCTCGGTGCCGGCCTCGTCGAGAATGCGTGCGGTGCCGGCACTGACCTCCGTACCCTTCGGCCGGCCGCGGTTGTCGCACGCCTGCAGCGTCACCGCGGCATTGCGGCGCAGGCGCTTGACCTTCCACGTCTTCGGATTGGTCCACACCACCAGCCGGTCGCCGTCGGGCGCCACCCAGACGGGGGTCCCGACCGGTGTCCCGTCCTTCTTGTAGGTGGTGAGCAGCACGTACTTCTGCTGGGCGAGTTCGTTCCAGGTCATGCCACCACGGTAGGGGCCGGATCGGCCCGGCACATCCGTCCCGCGGCGCACCGCCGGTTGCGCCTGCCGGCGTAGCCGCTACTCCAGCTCGCCCTCGGTCTCGAGGTAGATCTGCCGCAGCCGGTCCAGGGTCTGCTGCTGCGGGGCCTCCCACATCTTGCGTTCGGCGGCCTCGAGCAGACGCTCGGCGATCCCGTGCAGCGCCCACGGGTTCGACTCGGTCATGAACTTGCGGTTCACCTCGTCGAAAACGTAGCTCTCCGAAAGCTTTTCGTACATCCAGTCGGCGACCACGTCGGTGGTGGCGTCGTAGCCGAACAGATAGTCGACCGTCGCCGCCATTTCGAACGCGCCCTTGTAGCCGTGCCGGCGCATCGCCTCCAGCCAGCGCGGGTTCACCACCCGCGAGCGGAAGACGCGGGTGGTCTCCTCCGACAGCGTCCGGGTGCGCACCGCGTCCGGGCGGGTGCTGTCGCCGATATAGGCCTCCGGATTCTTCCCGGTCAGCGCCCGCACCGCGGCGACCATGCCACCGTGGTACTGGAAGTAGTCGTCGGAATCGGCGATGTCGTGCTCGCGCGTGTCGGTGTTCTTGGCCGCGACCGCGATCCGCCGATACGCCGAGCGCATATCGTCGGCGGCCGGCACGCCGTCCAGGCCGCGGCCGTAGGCGTAGCCACCCCAGGTCGTGTACACCTGCGCCAGATCGTCGTCGGTCCGCCAGCTCTTGGAATCGATCAGCTGCAGCAGACCCGCGCCGTAGGTGCCCGGCTTCGAACCGAAGATGCGGGTGGTGGCGCGCCGGTGGTCACCGTGTTCGGCGAGGTCGGCGTCGGTATGGGCGCGTACGTAATTCGATTCGGCCGGTTCGTCCAGTTCGGCGACCAGCCGGACGGCATCGTCGAGCAGCGCCAGCACGTGGGGGAAGGCATCCCGGAAGAAACCCGAGATGCGCACCGTGACGTCGATGCGCGGGCGGCCCAGCTCCGCGAGATCGATCACGTCCAGGCGCGTGACGCGGCGGCTGGCCTCGTCCCACACCGGCCGCACCCCCAGCAGCGCGAACACCTCGGCGATATCGTCTCCCGCGGTCCGCATGGCCGAGGTGCCCCACACCGACAATCCCACCGAGCGCGGATACTCACCGTGGTCGGCGAGATACCGCTGCAGCAGCGAATCGGCCATCGCCTGCCCGGTTTCCCAGGCCAGCCGCGACGGCACCGCCTTCGGATCGACCGAATAGAAGTTGCGCCCGGTGGGCAGCACGTTGATCAGGCCGCGCAGCGGGGAACCGCTCGGGCCGGCGGGGATGAAGCCACCGTCGAGCGCGTGCAGGATGCGCTCGATCTCCACGCCGGTCTGCCGCAGCCGCGGCACCACCTCGGTGGCGGCGAAACGCAGCACGGCGGCCAGGGTGTCGGGCCGCGCGGCCCCCGGCTCGTGGCGGGCCACCAGGTCGTCCACCGCCGCGGGGGACCAGTCGGTGGCCTGCAGGGCCGCCAGCAGCTGCCGCGCGCGCTGTTCGACCTCGTCCACCCGCTCGCGGGATTCGTCGCCGGATTCGTCGAGGCCCAGTGCCTCTCGCAGCCCGGGCACCGCGACCTGGCCGCCCCACAGCTGGCGGGCGCGCAGCATCGCCAGCACCAGATCCAGCTCTCCCTCGCCGGCCGGCGCCTGTCCCAGCACATGCAGGCCGTCGCGGATCTGCACATCCTTGATCTCGCACAGCCAGCCGTCGACGTGCAGGAGCATATCGTCGAAGGAGTCCTCGTCCGGGCGTTCCTCGAGGCCCAGATCGTGGTCCATCTTCGCCGCCCGCATCAGGGTCCAGATCTGCTGGCGGACCGCGGGCAGTTTGGCCGGATCCAGTGCCGAGACGTTGGCGTGTTCGTCGAGCAACTGCTCGAGCCGCGCGATATCGCCGTAGGTTTCGGCCCGCGCCATCGGCGGGATGAGGTGGTCGACCAGAGTGGCGTGGGCACGACGTTTGGCCTGGGTACCCTCGCCGGGGTCGTTGACCAGGAACGGATAGATCAGCGGCAGATCGCCGAGGGCGGCGTCGGTGCCACAGGCGGCCGACATACCCAGCGTCTTTCCGGGCAGCCATTCCAGGTTGCCGTGTTTGCCCAGGTGCACCATCGCGTCGGCGCCGAAACCACCCTCGTCGGCGGGGGCCGACAGCCAGCGGTAGACCGCCAGATAGTGGTGGCTGGGTGGCAGATCCGGATCGTGGTAGATGGCGACCGGGTTCTCACCGAAGCCGCGCGGCGGCTGGACCAGCAGCACGACATTGCCGAAACGCAGTGCGGCGATGACGATTTCGCCGTCCGGGTCGGCGGACCGGTCGACGAACAACTCCCCCGGCGGCGGTCCCCACGCCTGCACGACCGCCGTGCGCAACTCCTCGGGCAGGGTGGCGAACCAGGCGGAGTATTGCCGGGCGCCGATGCGAATCGGGTTGCCCTCCAACTGTTCCGCGCTGAGCCAGTCGGGATCCTGGCCACCGGCGGCGATCAGCGCGTGGATGAGTGCGTCGCCGTCGCGTTCCTCGAGACCCGGCACCTCGCCGGGCGCGCCGAGATCGTATCCGGCACTGCGCATCTCGGTGAGCAGGCGAATGGCGCTGGCCGGGGTGTCGAGGCCGACGGCATTGCCGATGCGGGCGTGTTTGGTCGGGTATGCCGAGAGCATCAGCGCGATCCGGCGGTGCGCGGTGGGCAGATGCCGCAGCCGTGCGTGCCGAACCGCGATGCCGGCCACCCGCGCCGCCCGTTCGGGGTCGGGCACGTAGCTGGACAGCCCGTCGGCGTCGAATTCCTTGAACGAGAACGGCACGGTGATGATGCGTCCGTCGAATTCCGGCACCGCGACCTGCGTGGCCACATCCAGCGGGGACAGCCCGTCGTCGTTGTCCTCCCACTGGGCGCGTCCGCTGGTCAGGCACAACCCCTGCAGGATCGGCACGTCCAGATCGGCGAGCGCGCCGATATCCCAGGCCTCGTCGTCGCCGCCGGCCGACGCGGTCGCCGGTTTGGCGCCCCCGGCCGCCAGCACCGTCACCACCAGCGCGTCCGCACCGCGCAGCGTGTCCAGCAGCGCCGGTTCGGCATTGCGCAGCGAGGCGCAGTACAGCGGCAGTGGCCGCGCTCCGGCCTGTTCCAGGGCGCGGCACAGCGCCTCGACGTAGGCGGTGTTCCCGGCCAGATGTTGTGCGCGGTAGTACAGCACCGCCACGGTGGGTACCGCGCCGGACAGGCGGGAGTCGGCGGCGGCCACGATGGCTCGGTCGCGTTCGAGCTCCCCCCAGGACGGCAGCTGGACCGGCGGTTCGAAGCCGTGTCCGGTCAGCAGCACGGTGTCGGACAGGAAGTTGTGCAGCTCGCGCAGATTGGCCGGGCCGCCGGCGGCCAGATAGTTGTGCGCGTCCGCGGCCACGCCCGCCGGCACGGTCGAACATTCCATCAGTTCCGCATCCGGCGCCATTTCACCGCCGAGGGCGACCAGCGGAATCTCGCCGGCGCGCAGCGCGTCCAGACCCTCCTCCCAGGCCCGGCGCCCGCCCAGGATGCGCACCACGACCAGGTCGACATCGGTCAGCAGCTCCGGCAGATCCTCGACCAGCAGCCGGGCCGGGTTGCCGAGCCGGTAGTCGGCACCGCTGGCGCGTGCGGACAGCAGATCGGTGTCGGAGGTGGACAGCAGCAGGATCACGGTTCTCCTCGGGTGACGCGCCCATGGCGGATTCGGCCGCCCGCCTGGGAGGGTCTGACTGTCACAGTGGCGCGACCGCACCGGAATTGCACCGGTTTCCTCGTTCTCGGCGAGCCCCCGGATGCTATCGCGCCACCCCGGCGCGGCCGCGCGCGCCCGTCGATCCGGGTTCGGAGCTCGGCGGCAGCGGCCGATCCCGGCAGGTCACGATGCGGTATCCGTTGTGCCGCAATGCGGTCCAGATGGGTCGTCGGCGGGTTTTCCGGACCCGAAACCGCGGCGTACGCTGTGAATATGCCGAACTCCCCGGGATGGAGCAGGCGGAATCGCTTTGCCGCCTGGTCAGGAATTGTGTGCATGATGGTTGCTGTTGCATTGCTGGCAATGGCATTGGCGGCTGCCGCCGGCGGCCACGGCGGCCTGCTGCTGGTCGCGGCCGGAGCGTGTGCCGCGGTGGCGATCTTCGGCCTGCTGGTCTTCGAATCCACGGTGCGGCGCGATCACGTCGATCGGCACGACACACCACATCTGTTGTCCGACAGCTACATTGCGGACCCGCCGTGGAAGGGACCGTTGCCCGAGCGCCGCGGCAGCAGCCCGAAGGACCGGCCGTAGGCCGTCCCGGTCACCCACGCCCGCCGCGGCCCGGCTGCCGCGTCGTTCGGCCGGCATCCGATCCGCCGCCGCGGCCCGGTGCGGCGGCCCGCGGCCCGGCCGACGACCACCCGCTGCGCAACCTGCTCGTAGGCTGGGTGGATCATGACTCGTTCCGCTCCCGATTCCTGTCCCGGTGTGTTGCGCCTGCACGAGGCGGCCGACGGCCCGCTGGCCCGCATCCGGCTGCCCGGCGGCGCGATCACCCCCGATCAGCTGCGCGCGCTCGCGAGCGCGGCCGCCGATTTGGGTAACGGCAGCATCGAGCTCACCTCCCGCGGCAATGTGCAGTTGCGGCAGATGCACGACGCGGCCGCCCTCGCCACCCGCCTCGAGCAGGCGGACCTGCTGCCCGCGCCCACACACGAACGGGTGCGCAATATCGTGGCGTCGCCGCTGTCGGGCCGCCTCGGCGGCCGCCGCGACGTACACCCGCTGGTCGCGGAGCTGGACGCCGGGCTGCGCGGGACGCCCGAGCTGGCCGGGCTCCCCGGGCGGGTGCTGTTCACCCTCGACGACGGCCGGGGCGACATCAGCGGGCTCGGCGGGGATATCGGCGTGCACGCCACCGGCGAGGACGAATTCGCCCTGGTACTGGCCGGCCTCGATTCCGGGGTGCGGATCGGCGCCGACCGGGCCGTCCCCACAATGCTCGCGGCGGCGCACGGATTTCAGCGGATCCGCGGGGAGCAGTGGCGGCTGCGCGAGGTCGCCGACGGCCCGGCCCGGGTTCTGGCCGAATTGGCGCTCGAACCGAGCGCCGGCCCGGTGGAATTCGCTGCCCGCCACGAGGTTCCGATCGGCTGGCTCACCCAGGCCGACGACGGGGTCGCCCTGGGTGCGGGTGTGCCACTCGGCGCCCTTCCCGCCCGGACCGCGGAATTCGTTGCGGCGGTGGAACATCCGATCCTCGTCACACCGTGGCGGAGCCTGGTGCTGGCCGATCTCGACGAGTGGACTGCCGAACAGGTGGTGCGGGTGCTCGCGCCGATGGGCCTGATCTTCGACGCGACGTCACCGTGGCTGACCGTGACGGCCTGTGCCGGCCGGCCCGGCTGCGCGAAAGCCCGCACCGATGTGCGCGCCGACGTCGCCGCGGCCGTCGCATCCGGCCGGGTGCTGACGCTCGACGCCGCGACACCGGAGGTCACCGGCGCCGCTGCCGATGACGTGGTGGTGGCCGGCCGCCAGCACTGGTCCGGTTGTGAGCGACGATGCGGACGACCGGTCGGCGCGGTCACCGATGTGGTCGCCGAACCGGACGGGTACCGCGTCACCGGTCCGCCCCGGCCCTGATCCCACGGCCGGATCCGCCCGTCGTGGTGCGGACGGTGATCGTCGCGCACACTGAGCGAATGGACCCGTCCGCGGAGCAGCCGTCGACCGCCGCCCTGCTCACCGATGCGCAGATCGCCCAGCTGACCCTCGCCGAGCGCCGGGAATTGATCCGGCGCCTGAGCCCGGAGCGGATCGCACCGGATCCGCGCCGAGTCCGGGTGGCTCGCGGGCTGCGGCTGTCGCTGATGGTCGCGGGGTCCGTGGCGATGATCCCGTGGCTGGTGTACCTCGGCCTCACCCTGCCGTCCGACTACGACGCCAACCACTGGGCGCTGGTCTGGATCGGATTCGACATCCTGCTGGTGGTGATGATGGCGACCACGGCCTATCTGGGCTGGCGGCGACGGGTGCTGTTGATCCTGCCCGCCTTCGGCACCGGTGTGCTCCTGCTCGCCGATGCCTGGTTCGACACCGTGACCGCCGGCCCCGACGATTTTCGCCTGTCGGTCGCGACCGCGGCGCTGGCCGAGCTCCCGCTGTCGGTTCTGCTGCTCACCGGCGCGCTGGCGTTGTTCCGCTTCCTGGTGCTCGCCAATCCCCTGCGCCATCCGGCCGAATCGCCGTGGCGGGCGCGGATACCGTTCTGATCGCCCGCTCGCCGAACCCGCCGCCCGAGCGGGGCGCACTGCCGAATTTCGGCGGTGCCGGCCCGGCTAGGGTGGACGCCATGTCCGATGTGCGTACCAGCTACCTCACCGACGGGGCCGAGATCTACCGGCGCTCGTTCGCGACGATTCGGGCCGAAGCCGATCTGGCACGGTTTCCGGCCGATGTCGCACAGGTGGTGGTGCGCATGATCCACGCGTGCGGGCAGGTCGATCTGACCACCGACATCTCGCACACGCCGCAGGTCGTCGCGGCCGCGCGGACGGCCCTGCGCGCCGGCGCGCCGATTCTCTGCGATGCCACCATGGTGGCATCGGGCGTCACCCGCAAGCGCCTGCCCGCCGACAACGAGGTGCTGTGCCTGCTGTCCGATCCCCGGGTGCCGCCCCTGGCTCAGCGGCTGGGCACCACGAGATCGGCTGCGGCGCTGGAACTCTGGCGAGATCGCCTGGCAGGCGCGGTGGTCGCCGTCGGCAATGCGCCGACCGCGCTGTTCCATCTGCTGGACATGCTCGACGCGGGGGCGCCGCGGCCGGCGGCGATCATCGGCATCCCGGTCGGATTCGTCGGCGCCGCCGAGTCGAAGCAGGCGCTGGCCGAATACGGGGGCATCGACTATCTGACCGTGCACGGCCGGCGCGGCGGCAGCGCGATCACCGCCGCCGCCCTCAACGCGATCGCGAGTGAGCAGGAATGACCGGCCACGACACCGAGCAGGTCGGCGACGACCGCCCGCGGACCGGATCGTCCGATCGGCACGAGACCCAGGCGGTGACTCCGGGCAAGTTGTGGGGTGTCGGGCTGGGTCCCGGCGATCCGGAACTGGTGACGGTGAAGGCCGCGCGGATCATCGAATCCGCGGATGTCATCGCCTTCCACAGCGCCCGCCACGGGCGCAGCATCTCCCGCTCGATCGCCGCGCCGTATATGCGCCCCGGCCAGCTCGAAGAACACCTGATCTACCCGGTGACCACCGAGACGACCGACCATCCCGGCGGATACCAGGGCGCGATCGACGAGTTCTACGAGCAGGCCGCGCAGGTGCTGGCCGCCCACCTCGCCGCGGGTCGCACGGTGGCGCTGCTGGCCGCCGGTGACCCGCTGTTCTACAGCTCCTATATGCATATGCACCGCCGGCTGGCCGACCGCTTTCCGGCCGAGATCGTTCCCGGTATCACCTCGGTGAGCGCGGCATCGGCGGCCCTGGGCACCCCGCTGGTCGAGGGCGAGCAGGTGCTGACGGTGTTGCCGGGAACCATGCCACCCGATCAGCTCGCCGAGCGGCTGTCCGGCACCGACGCCGCGGCGATCATGAAACTCGGTCGCACCTACCCCGGTGTGCGCCGGGCACTGTCGGCGGCCGGGCGCCTCGACGACGCCTACTACGTCGAACGGGCGAGCACCGGACGGCAGCGCATCCTGCGCGCCGCCGACGTCTCCGACGACGAGGTCCCCTACTTCGCGATCGCGGTGGTGCCGGGCCCGGCCCCCACCACCGATATTCCCCTGACCGCGCCGGCACGCACCGTCGAGAGCACCGAATCCGGTTCGCCCGCTGCGGTTTCCGAGGCCGACCCCGCACCGGTCGGCGAGGTCGTCGTGGTCGGCCTCGGACCCGGCTCACCACAGTGGACCACTCCCGAGGTCACCCGCGCCCTGGCCGCGGCCACCGATATCGTCGGCTACACCACCTACGTGAACCGGGTGCCGATCCGGCCCGGCCAGCGTCGTCACCTCAGTGACAATCGGGTCGAATCCGAACGCGCCGCCATGGCCTTGGATCTGGCGAAGAACGGCGCGCGCGTGGTGGTGGTGTCCTCCGGGGATCCGGGGGTCTTCGCCATGGCCGCGGCGGTGGTGGAGGAATCCGCCGACCCGCAGTGGCGCGACGTCCCCGTGCGCGTGTTCCCCGGCGTCACCGCCGCGAGTGCGGTGGCCGCCCGGATCGGTGCGCCACTGGGCCACGATTTCGCGATGATCTCGCTGTCGGACCGGCTCAAGCCGTGGGAGACGGTGGCGCAGCGCATCTCGGCGGTCGCCGCAGCCGATATGGCGATCGCGATCTACAACCCCGCCTCCAGTCAGCGGCGCTGGCAGGTGGCGGCCATGCGGGAGTTGCTGCTCGAGCATCGCGCCGCGGACACCCCGGTCGTCCTGGGCCGCGATGTCGGCGGACCGTCGGAATCGGTCCGCGTCACCACGCTCGCTGCACTGGACCCGGCCGAGGTCGACATGCGCACCCTGCTGATCATCGGCGCCTCCACCACGACCACGGTCGCCACGCCGCACGGCACCCGGGTCTACACGTCGCGCCGGTACGGCGCCGCTGCCGAGCGGCACACGTCCACCGCCGGCGCGAACAGGTAAACCCCGCCCGGCAGCGCAACGGCCGACCGTGACCGAGCGCCACTCAGCGGTTGCGCAACAGCCACTCCCACGCCGCCGCAACGCTGTCGACCCGGTCGCCCCCGGCGGGCAGCTCCGGCCGATCGATGACGACGACCGGGATGTGCCGATCCCGGGCCGCGGTCAGTTTGGCCGCGGTCGACTCGCCCCCGCTGTCCTTGGTGACCACAACCTCGATGCGATGCTCACGCATGAGGTCGGTCTCCTCGGCCACCGTAAACGGTCCCCGGGCCAGCAGTAACCGATGCCGGGGCGGAACCGGGCCGGTCGGCGGGTCGATGGCCCGAATGAGGAACCACGGCACCGCGAGTTCGGCGAAAGCCGCTACACCCTGCCGCCCGATGGTGAGGAAGACTCGCTCGAAGCCGGCGACAGCACGCACCGCAGCGGCCGGGTCCGGAACCCGCAGCCACCGGTCCCCCGGTTGCTCGGCCCAGCCCGGCCGCCGCAGATGCAGAATCGGCACGCCGGCCGCGCGCGCCGCGGCCGCCGCATGCGCGGACATGGTGTCGGCGAACGGATGCGTCGCATCGATCACCACGTCGATCGCGTTGTCCGCCAGCCATTCTCGCAGACCGTCGACCCCGCCGAAGCCTCCGACGCGCACCGCTCCCGCGGGCAGCACCGGTTCGCGCACCCGCCCGGCGAGCGAGGAGACGACCTCGAATCCTCGCTCGGCGGTGACGATATCGGCGAGCTGCCGCGCCTCCCCGGTACCGCCGAGGAGCAGCACCCTCATCGCCGGGTCACCACCCACTGCGTCACCGGCAGCTGCGGTCGCCATGCCGTGAACCCGCCCAGCGGCGCGGCCCGATAGACCTGGAATCTACGCAGCTCACCACCGTAGGTCGCGGCCCAATCGACCAGCAGCGCTTCGGATTCCGCGGTCACGGCGTTGGCGACCAGGCGTCCGCCCGGGCGCAACCGCCGCCAGCACGCCGCGAAGAGACCGTCCTGGGTCAGTCCGCCGCCGAGGAACACCGCATCCGGCGGTGGATCGGTGTCGTTCGGCAGGGCGTCCGGCACCTCGCCACGCACCTCCACCCCGGGTACGCCGAGCGCGGCGGCATTGGCGGCGATCTGCTCGCGTCGCGCCGCACTGCGCTCGAACGTGATCGCCCGGCAGTCGATATGGGTGCGGCACCACTCGATGGCGATGGTTCCCGAACCCCCGCCGATATCCCACAGCAGTTCACCGGGGGCCGGAGCCAGCGCGGCGACGGACAGGGTGCGGACCTCCGCCTTGGTGAGCTGCCCGTCGCCGCCGTAACACCCGTCCGGCAGACCCGGTAGCCGCGTCAGCCGCACCGCCGCCGGGTCGCGCACCGCCTCGACGGCGACGATATTGAGCGGATCACCCGCGGCCCGAGTCCACTGCGCCGCGACGCCGTCGACGATCCGTTCCGCCGGCCCGCCCAGCTGTTCCAGCACCGTCAGGCGCGAAGCACCGAAACCGTTGTGCCGCAACAATTCCGCTACCCGCGCCGGAGTGTGCTCGTCGGCGCTGAGGACCAGCATACGGCGACCGTCGGACAGTTCGGGCAGGATTGTCGCCAATGGCCGGCCGACCACGCTCACCACCGGGGTGTGGGCGCTCGCCCAGCCCAGTCGCGCACAGGCCAGCGTCGCCGACGAGGGCTGCGGGAGAACCCGGATCGCCTGCGGCCCCAGCATTTTCGCCAATGTGACACCGATGCCGTAGAACATGGGGTCGCCGCTGGCCAGCACGCAGATGCGCGAACCGCGGTGGGCGGCCAGCAGATCCGGGAGCGCGGGCAGCAACGGAGCGGGCCAGCTGTGCCGCGGCACGGAACTCGCCTCGGTGGGGATCAGATCCAGTTGCCGACGCGATCCGAACAGCACGTCGGCCGCGGCGATCTCGGCCCGCGCGCGCGGGTTCAGTCCGGGCCAGCCGTCGGCACCGATACCCACCACCGCGATCGCCGGTTCGTCCGCCCGCGGGGCGGACGTATCGAATTCGCTTGCGGCGAGGGGGTTGTCGTCGGCACTCACCCCAGCCCTCCGCTCGGTCGCACGTCCGGAGCCGGCATCAGCGCGGCATCCGGCGCCAGATCGCCCGCGGAACCATCCGAGCCACGGCGGCAGCCGGGCCGAGCGCACGCGGTACCCAGATCCGGCCCGCGCGCCGGCGCAGACCGGCGACCACCGCCACCGCGACCTGATCCGGAGTCCGCGACATCGGGGCCGGGCTCATACCGGCCGTCATCCGGCCGATGACGAACCCGGGCCGCACGAGCAGGAGATGAACCCCGCTGCCGTGCAACGCATCCGACAGCCCGCCGGCGAATCCGTCCAGCCCCGCCTTGGCCGAACCGTAGACGTAGTTGGCGCGCCGCACCCGGGCCCCCGCGATCGAACCGAACACCACCAGGTGACCGCTGCCCTGCGCGCGCAGCAGATTCGCCAGCACCGTCAGCACACTCACCTGCGCGATGAAATCGGTGTGCAGGACCGCGACCGCCGCGGCCGGATCCTGTTCGGCGCGAGCCTGATCGCCGAGGACACCGAAGGCGAGGATCGCCACTCCGATCCGTCCGTGCTCGGCGACCACCTTCTCCAGCAGCGGCTGATGAGTGCGCAGATCGTCGGCATCGAACTCGACCGGATGCACGGCCCGGGCGCCGGCCGCGCGCAGCATCGCAGTCTCCTGCTCGAGCTGTCCGCTGCGACGAGCCGCCAACACGACGTCGCGGCCGGCGCAGATCCGGCGCGTGACCTCGAGCCCGATCTCGCTACGGCCGCCGAGCAGCACCACCACCCCGTCGTCGATCTCACGCACACCCATGGCGCATAGTCTGCCATCGGCCATGGTTGCTAGCGTCGCAGCCATGACGAGCACCGCGGCCGCACGCATCGACCTGACTCCCAGCGCCCTGGAATTCGTGACCGAACGGCACCTGGCCACCCTGACCACGCTGCGGGCCGACGGCACCCCGCACGTCGTGGCGGTGGGCTTCACCTGGGATCCCGAGGAGGGGATCGCGCGGGTCATCACCGCGGGGCCCAGCACCAAGGCCCGCAATGCCGCGCGGCGCGGCTACGCGGCCCTGAGCCAGGTCGACGGCCCGCGCTGGCTCACCCTCGAGGGCCCGGCCGAGGTGTGGACCGACCCCGCTCGAGTCGCCGACGCCGAGGCCCGCTACGCGCGGCGCTACCGGACACCGCGGGAGAATCTGGAGCGCGTGGTCCTCGTCGTCCGCCCCGTGCGGGTCCTGTCGAGCAGCACGCTGCGCGGCTGATCGCCGCCGCACCTCACAGGACGGTGAGCCCGTGGGGGCGGTGGTTCACGGATTCGCCGCCGTCTTCGGTGACGATCACGATGTCCTCGATGCGCGCGCCCCATTCACCTCCGAAGTAGATCCCCGGCTCGACGCTGAACGCCATGCCCGGCCGCAGCACGGTGTCGTTGCCCGCCACGATGTAGGGCTCCTCGTGCACCGACAGCCCGATGCCGTGGCCGGTGCGGTGGATGAAGGCCTCACCGAATCCCGCCTCGGACAACAGGTTCCGGGCCGCGGCGTCGACCGATTCGGCGGTGACCCCGGGGCGCACCGCGGCGACCGCGGCCGCCTGCGCGCGTTCCAGGGCGGCGTAGCGCTCGGCGATTTCCGGGTCGGGCTCGCCCAGCACATAGGTCCGGGTGGAATCGGAGAAATAGCCGGGTTCGACCGGGCCGCCGATATCGATCACCACCACGTCGCCGGCTTCGATCACCCGGTCGGAATGGCTGTGGTGCGGATTGGCTCCGTTGGGGCCGCTGCCCACGATCACGAAATCCGCGTGCCCGTGGCCCTCCTCGACGATCGCGGCGGCGATGTCCGCGGCGACCTCGGCCTCGGTGCGGCCCGGCCGCAACCATTCCCCCATCCGGGCGTGCACGCGGTCGATGGCCGCCCCGGCGCGGCGCAGCGCGTCGATCTCGGCCGTGTCCTTGATCATCCGCAACTGCCGGACGATCGGGGTCGCCGACACCGGCAGCGCCGTCAGCGCATCGGCGATCGGCAGCAGGTGCAGGGCCGGCATGGCGTCGTCGACCGCGACCCGGGCGCCCGCGTTGAGCGTGGACTTCACCACGCCGTAGGGATCCACCCCGTCCACCCAGGGAACGAGCGACAATCCGAGCTCACCGGCCGCCGAGCCGTCCAGCGCGGCGAGCTCCAGTTTCGGCACCACGACCGACGGCGTCTCGCCGCTGGCCGGAATGATCAGGCAGGTCAGGCGCTCGAACGATTGGGCGTTCGATCCCAGCAGATACCGCAGATCCGGCCCGGGCGTGATCAGCAGCGCGTCCAGGTGGGCCGCGCGGGTCAGCTGGGCCGCTCGCTCCAGTCGCTTGCCGTAGATCTCGGCACCGAATCGTGAGTCCGTATGCGCGCTCATGCGATACGACGTTACCCGCCGGGGCGAGGCGGGTCGGGACGATCGCGACCTTCGCGACCGGGTCGTGCCCCGGCTGTCGGTGCCGACCGGTAGCGTCTGCGGCATGCTCCCCTCCCGTGCGAGTGACCGCCCGCTGCTCCTGCTCGACGGCGCCAGCCTGTGGTTCCGCGCGTTCTACGCGGTCCCGGAGAAGATCACCGCCCCCGACGGCCGCCCGGTCAACGCGCTGCGCGGGTTCACCGACATGGTCGCCGCGCTGATCACCCGCCATCACCCGGGCCGGCTGGTGGTGTGCCTGGATCTGGATTGGCGGCCGGCGTTCCGGGTCGACCTGGTGCCCTCCTACAAGGCGCATCGCCTGGACACCAGCGGCGGGGCCGAGCCCGGCGCCGAGGAGGTCCCCGACACCCTCACGCCCCAGGTCGACATGATCATCGAGGTGCTGACGGCGGCCGGCATCGCGACCGCCGGCGCGACGGGGCTGGAGGCCGACGACGTGATCGGTACCCTGGCCGCCCGCGAACGCACCGACCCGGTGGTGGTGGTCAGCGGTGATCGCGATCTGCTGCAGGTGGTGCGCGCCGACGACCCGCCGGTGTCGGTCTTCTACGTGGGCCGCGGCCTGGCGAAGGCCGAACTCTACGGCCCGGCCGAGGTCGCCGCGAAATACGGTGTGCCGCAGGAGAATGCGGGCCCGGCCTATGCCGATATGGCCACGCTGCGCGGTGACGCCTCCGACGGTCTACCGGGTGTCGCGGGCATCGGCGACAAATCCGCGGCCGCCCTGATCTCGCGTTTCGGCTCGCTCGACGCCCTGGTCGCGGCCGTCGCCGATCCGTCCTCGGAGCTGGCTCGCGGCGTCCGCGCGAAACTCGCTGCCGCCGAGGATTATCTGAAGGCGGCCGCGCCCGTGGTGCGGGTCGTCCGCGATGCCGAGGTCGAGCTGTCCGGACCCGATCGCCTGCCCACCGAACCCGCCGACCCGGAGCGCCTGCGGGCATTGGCGACCGCCTACAACGCCGAAAGCCCGATCAAGCGGCTGGCAGCGGCCCTCGCCGCCGACATCTGACGGCGGCGGGGCGGACGCGAGCGACTAGTTCGGGCGGCCGACCTCGTACGTGCCGTCGTCCTTGGTGATCTTGACGGTGACCTTCTTCTGTTCGCCACCCACCTTGAGGGTGCAGTCGAAGGTGCCGCCGACCTCGACCTTCTGCCCCGACGGGCAGCTGACGTTCTCCACGTCGTCGATGCCGTAGGAATCCTTGAGAACCTTCTGCACCCCGTCCTGCACGGCCTTGTTGTCGAGTTTGTCGCTACCCAGGAAGACGAAGGCCAGCACGACCGCGACGACGACCACGACCAGCACACCGATACCGCCGAAGAGCAGGCCCTTCTTCGACTTCTTCGCCGGGGTCGCGCTCAGCTGCGGCTCCTGCACCCCCCACTGCTGTTGCGGCTGCTCCGGTTGCGGGCTCCACTGCTGCTGGGGCTGCGACTGCTGCTGTCCCCAGGGCTGCTGCGCGGGCTGCGGCGGCTGTCCCCACTGTTGCTGGGTGGGTTCCCACGGCTGGGATTGAGCCGGCGGCTGCTGTGGCCAGGACGGCTGGCTCTGCTGGCCCCACTGCGGTTGCTGCGGCTGCTGTGCCTGCGGCTGCTGCGGTGCCCATTGCTGCTGCGACGGCGCGGGCTGGCCCCACTGCTGCGGCTGCTGACCACCCCACTGCGGCGGCGGCCCGGACTGGCCGGGCTGCTGGCCCGACCACTGCTGGGTCGGGTCGCTGCTACCGGGGCCCTCCCCTTGGCCAGGGGTCTCGTTCGGTCCGTACGGGCCGCTCATGTGCCTGCCTCCACTCGCACTCGTCGTCTCACTTCCCCCCGCGTGAGGTGATCAGGCCCTCACCACGGTCGGTACCGGTAGTCATCCAATCACAGCCCGGGCGGCTACGCGGCGTCCACCGCCACAACGCCACGCCGGATCGCGCGCACCGACTTCGCGGCGGTGGCGGCGATTTCGGTGTCGTCGGCGGTCTGGTGGATCTGGTCGAGCAGATCGATCACCTGGCGGCACCAGCGCACGAAATCGCCCGCCGACAACGGGCTGCCCTGATCACCGCTGGCCAGCAACGATTCGGCCAACCCGTCGCCGCGGGCCCATTTGTAGACACCGGTCACGAAACCGAGATCGGGTTCCCGCGTCGGCGGCAGCTTGTGACGCGCCTCGTCGCTGCGCAGCTGGCTCCACACCCCGATCGTCGCGCCCACCGCCCGGCGCACCGGCTCGGTCGGTCCGGCGGGACCCAGATAGCCGCCCTCCTGGCGGGATTCGAAGACCAGCACCGACACCACCCCGGCGAGCTCGGCGGCGCCCAAACCCCGCCACAGACCCTGCCGAAGGCATTCGGCCACAACGAGATCCGCTTCGGTGTAGATCCGGGCGAGGCGGCGCCCGTCCGCGGTGACCTCGCCGTCGTCGACGTACCCGCGTTCGCTGAGCAACGCCACGATCCGGTCGAAGGTGCGGGCCAGCGAATTGGTCGTGGCCGCCACCTTCTGCCGCATCGCCTCGGTCTCGCGCTGCAGCCGGTTGTAGCGCTCCCCGATCCGGGCCAGTTGTTCGCGGTCGGGACGGATGTGGGCGGGGTGGGCCCGCAGTGCGCGGCGCAGTGTGGACAGTTCGCGGTCGTCGGCCGCGCGAGCGCGGCCACCGCGCCGGCCACGCCCCGGCACCGCGATTCCCGTGCTGCGCAACGCCGATGCCAGGTCGCGGCGCGCCCGCGCGGTGCGGTGATCGACGTGCCGGGGCAACCGCATCCGTCCCAGCGGCTGCGCGGGGGTGGGAAAGTCGGCCGCCGATACCCGGCCGGCCCAGGTGTCGGCGGTCAGGACCAGCGGACGCGGATCCCCCGGGCTGGCATCCGGCTCCAGAATCACCGCGAGCCCTTGACGGCGGCCGGTCGGGATGGCGACGACGTCGCCGCGGCGCAGCGAGGTCAGCGACGCCACCGCGGCGCCACGGCGATCGGCCCGCCCCTGCCGTTCCAGTTCCCGTTCGCGCTGTTTGACGCGTTCGCGCAGCGACAGGTATTCCAGGAAGCCGTCGTCGCCGATCTGGGAGCGCAGCTTGCGGATCTGGGCCTCGTTGCGTTCGATTCCGCGGACCAGCCCCACCACCGAGCGATCGGCCTGGAACTGGGCGAAGGACCGTTCCAGCAGTTCCCGCGAATGCTCGGCGCCCATCCGGTCGATCAGATTGATCGACATGTTGTACCCCGGCCGGAACGAACTGCGCAGCGGATAGGTCCGGGTGGAGGCCAGGCCGGCGACCGCACTGGTGTCGACATCGGGATGCCACATCACCACCGCGTGGCCCTCGACGTCGATGCCGCGGCGGCCGGCTCGCCCGGTCAGCTGGGTGTACTCGCCCGGCGTCAGCTCGGCGTGGGTTTCCCCGTTGAACTTCACCAGCCGTTCCAGCACCACCGTGCGGGCGGGCATATTGATGCCCAAAGCCAGTGTCTCCGTGGCGAATACGGCACGGACCAGGCCGCGGACGAACAACTCCTCGACGGTGTGCCGGAAGGCCGGCAGCATGCCCGCATGATGAGCGGCGAGCCCGCGGTAGAGCGCTTCGCGCCATTCCCAGTAACCGAGGACGTCCAGATCGGTGCGCGGCAGATCACCGGTGTGCCGCTCGATGACGGCCTCGATCTCCGGGGCGTCCTCGGGCCGGCTCAGATCCAGCCGCGACCGCAGGCACTGCGCGAGGGCGCCGTCGCAGCCGGCCCGGCTGAAGATGAAGGTGATGGCGGGCAGCAGCCCTTCCTCGTCGAGGCGGGCCAGCACCTCCGGGCGCGGCATCGGCCGGAAGTCCCGGCGTGGACCGCCACGATGCCGCGGGCCCGCCCAGCCGTTCATCCGGTCGGCCGCCTCACGATGTTTGATGTAGCGGACCAGATCCTCGTCGACGAGCACCTTCTGATCGCTGGACTTCGGATCGAACAAATCGAACAGGCGGCGGCCGACCATCACGTGCTGCCACAGCGGGACCGGCCGGGTCTCGTCCACGATGACCGCGGTATCACCGCGCACCGTCTCCATCCAGGCGCCGAATTCTTCGGCATTGCTCACCGTCGCCGACAGGCTCACCAACCGGACCTCCGGCGGCAGATGCAGGATGACCTCCTCCCACACCGCGCCGCGGAACCGATCGGCCAGGTAGTGCACCTCGTCCATCACCACGAACGACAGGGCGTGCAGGGCGTCCGACCCCGCGTAGAGCATGTTCCGCAGCACCTCGGTGGTCATCACCACCACGCGGGCGTCCGGATTGATCGATTGATCACCGGTCAGCAGCCCGACCGCGTCGCGACCGTAACGTTCCACCAGATCGGCGTACTTCTGATTCGACAGCGCCTTGATCGGGGTGGTGTAGAAGCACTTCCCGCCGGCCGCGCGCGCCAGATGGACCGCGAATTCCCCGACCACCGTCTTCCCGGCGCCGGTCGGGGCGCACACGAGCACGCTGTGCCCGTTCTGCAGCGCCACGCAGGCCTGCCGTTGGAACGGGTCCAGGGAGAATTTCAGGTCGGCGGCGAATGCCGCGAGTTCGCCAGTCAGCGACGGTTGTCCCACGCTCAGAGGGTATCGGAGTAGTCCGACACCGGGCGCGGAGTTTTCGGCGTGCCACTCGCCGACACCGGCCCGCTGGCGGTCACCGGCTGGGCGGGTTCGACCGGCGTCACACCCTCCAGACCGTCCGGTCCGTCCAGCGGGGACGCCTCGTCGTCCGACAACGCGCCCCAGTTGTCGCCGCGGCGTGCCCGTCGCCGGTCGTTGAGCCGCGCCACCTGCACCGCGACCTCGAACAACACCGTCAGCGCGGCGGCCAGCGCGAGCATGGAGAACGGATCCTGCGGGGTCACGATCGCGGCGAAGACGAACAGCCCGAAGATCATCCCGCGCCGCCACTTCTTCAGCCGCTCGTAGGTCAGCACGCCGATCATGTTCAACCCGACGATCAGCAGCGGCGTCTCGAAGCTCACACCGAAGATGATCAGCAGCTGGATGATGAAGCCGAAGTACTGGCTACCGCTGAGCGCGGTGATCTGCACATTGCTGCCGATCCCCATCAGGAAGCTCAGCGCGTGCGCCACGACCCAGTACGCGAGCACCGCACCCGTGACGAACAGCACCACACCGGAGGCGACGAAGCTGATCGCGTACTTGCGTTCCTTCGCGTAGAGACCGGGTGTGACGAACGCCCACAGCTGGTACAGCCAGATCGGGCAGGCCATCACCACGCCCGCGGTGAGCGCCACCTTGAACCGCAGCATGAACTGCTCGAACGGGGCGGTGGCCAGCAGCCGGCAGGCGCCGTCGGTGGTCAGTTGCGCGCGATGTTCCGGCGGCAGCGAGCAGTACGGGCCGCGCAGGATGTCGCCGAGGCTCTCGATCCCGAGAAAGGAATGGGAGTACCACAGGAATCCGAGCACCGTCGTCAGCGCGACCGCCAGCAGCGATTTCAGCAGCCGCGACCGCAGCTCTTGCAGATGTTCGACCAACGACATCGTGCCGTCGGGATTCGTCCTGCGCCGACTGCGGCGGGGGTCGAACGGGATGCGCATGGATGTGACTGCCTCGCTGGTCGCCGGGCCGGATCCGATTACAACGCCCAACCGTCATCGCACCGCCACCCCGCGGGCGTGTGCCGGGGTGACGGCCGTACGACGGAGCCGGATCAGGCCGTGTGACGATCCTTGTCGGCCTGCGGAGCCGGGTTCGCCGGCTGCGCGGGCGGCAGTTCGGCCGCCGGGGGCTGCTGCCCGGTACCGGACGCATTCGCCGAACCGGACGCCGAGCCGGAGCTCTCGGAGTGCATCTCGCTCATCTCGCTCTTGAAGATGCGCAAGGAACGTCCGAGACCTCGGGCGGCGTCGGGCAGCCGCTTGGCGCCGAACAGCAGCAGGATCACCAACGCAATGATGAGCCAGTGCGTCGGGCTCAATGAACCCATCGAAAACCTCCCAAGACTGTGGTATGTCCGATGCTACCGGACCTGCCTTTCGCGCCGACGCGCGTCACCGCCCGGACCGGCGCGATCGGCGTTGTTCGGTCAGCGCGTAAGGGGTCGCACGCCGCCCGGTGCAGCCGCACCGCGCAACTCGGCGAGCAGCTCGGCGCCGGACCAGCG
This sequence comes from Nocardia veterana NBRC 100344, assembly GCF_000308855.1. Taxonomy (GTDB): domain Bacteria; phylum Actinomycetota; class Actinomycetes; order Mycobacteriales; family Mycobacteriaceae; genus Nocardia; species Nocardia veterana. The sequence goes on from NZ_BAGM01000076.1 coordinate 80,202, forward strand.
GCGCTCGTCACCCTCCTCGGCGGCGCGCACCAACTCGATCAGCCGCGCGTTCACCGGGGTCGGCACTCCGACCATGCGGCCCAGATTCACGATTTCCCCACACAGCCAATCGATTTCGGTGCGTCGGCCCAGGGCCAGATCGTCGGCCATCGAGGAGCGCGCCAGCGGGTCGACAGCGAGCACCCGCCCGGCGACTCGTTCGAAGACCGGATCGGGAACCGTCAGCAGGCGCGCCATCAGCCGCGGCGGCAGCACCGTCAGCCGGGCCGGACGGATGCCCGCGCTCCGCATGACGGCCAGCGCCTCCCCCTGAGCCAAGGCGAGGCACCGCCGGTAGTCGCGGGTGGCCAGCTCGTCGCGCAACGGCCGGCCCGACAGGGCGTTGACCGCGTTGTTGAGGTTGAGCAGCAGTTTCGCCCATTGCACCGGACGCAGGTCGCAGCGGCGGTCCAGCGGCAGGCCGGCGCGTTCGAACAGCGGCACGAACCGGGCCAGGGCCGGCACGTCGGCGACCGCCACACTGCCGTCGGTGCCGCGATGGAAATGCCCCTCCCCGTTGTGCGCGACGTTGAACATCACCATTCCCGCGGCCACCACCGGTCCCGGCAGCTCCTCCCGGATCACGGCGTCGTTGCCGATCCCGTTCTGCAGGCTGATCACGAGCGCATCCGGGCGCACACGATCGCGCAACTGCGCCGCGGCCTGCGCGGTCTGCCCCGATTTCACCGTGACCAGCACCAGATCCGCGGTGGCGGCGCTGTCCGGCTCGGTTTCGGTCCGAAAGCCACCGGCCGCGATCCGCTCGTCCCCGCCGTCGAGGTCGGTGAGCCGCAGACCGTGGGCCGCGATCTCGTCCAGGATGCGCGGCCGGCCCACGAAAGCGACCTCGGCACCGGCCGCGGCCAGTTTGCCGCCGACGAAGACGCCGATACTTCCGGCGCCCAGCACCGTCACGCGAAAACTCACGCGGGCCCGACCTCCTCGACGACGTCGTGCTCGTAGCCGAGATCACCGATCTCGTCGTAGGCCGCCAGCGCGGCGGCCGAGCGTTCCCGCACGGCGGTCACCAGCTCCGGCGGCCCGAGCACCGTCACCCCGGAACCGAATCCGAGCAACAGCCGCGCGATCCAGTCCAGCGTGGCGAACCGCATCGTCGCCTCCACACTGCCGTCCGGGTGTACCACCACCGGATGCATCGGATACTGGTCGAGCACCCAGCCGTAGTCGGCGCGAATCCGCAAGCGCGCCAACGCCACCGCCGGATCGTCGGAGAACAGATCCAGCCCCGCCGACTCGTCGGTGGCGTGGCTGGGTGGATCGGCGGGCTCGTCGAGTTCGGTGGCCTCCTCGATCCGGTCGAATCGGAACAGGCGCACGCCCTCGGCCTGCCGACACCAGGCCTGCAGGTAGGAGTTGTTGTCCACCAAGACGATTCGGATGGGATCGACCGTCCGCTCGGACACCACGTCCCGGCTGGCCGAGTAGTACACCAGCCGCAGCGCCCGCCCGTCGGCCAGTGCGGAGCGCACCGTCGTCACCGCCGGCGCTTCGGCCGGGGCCGCGGTGTCGGTTTCGGTGCGCTGCCCGGCCTCCCCGGAGATGGCCGATTCGATCTTCGCGATCGCCGAGCGCGCCGCGGTCGGATCCACCATGCCCGGCAGGTCGGCGATCGACCGCAGGGCCACCAGCAGGGCGGTCGCCTCGATCGAGGTGAGCCGCAGCGGCCGATCGATACCGGCGGAGAAGGTGACCTCGATGCTCTCCTCGGAGAACGACAGGTCGATCAGATCACCGGGACCGTAGCCGGGCAGGCCGCACATCCACAGCTGGTTCAGATCGCTCATCAGCTGTTTGGTACTGACCCCCAGCTCGGCTGCCGCCTCCGGCGCACTGATGCCGGGGTTGGCCAGGAAGTACGGGACCATGTTCAGCAACCGGGACAGGCGGGTCGACAAACGGCTGCTCATCGCCGCACCTCCGCCTCGGATCCGGCACCGTTGCGGCACCTCACGCCGACACCTCCGTCCGCTCCAACACCGAACGCAACCGCGAGATCACGTCGGCGCGCAGGTCCGCCGGCGCCAGGACCAGCGCGTCGGCACCCAATCCGGTGATCAGCCGGGCCACCCAGTCCCGCGAGAGCACCGGCACCTCCACCACCGAACCCGCGCGTCCCCGGACCTCGCGCTCGCCGATCACCACGCCGAGCCGTCGGATCTCCTGCCCGCGGCCCTGCGCGACCCAGACCGTCGCCGAACCGGTCACCGGCGCCGCCCCGGTGACGGTGGCGACGATCTGTCGCAGGTCCACATCGGCCGGTTTGTGCACGGCGTTCTCGGGCCCGTAGATCTCCACGTCGGCGCCGATGCGGGAGAGCCGGAACGTTCGTACCGCGTCGCGGTCGCGATCGTGCCCGACGAGATACCAGCGGCCGTGCCGGGTCACCACACCCCACGGCTCGACATCGCGCACCGTATAGGGCGCGTTGTGGGTGACCCGATGCTCGAACCGCACCGCCCGCCCGGCATCGATGGCCGCCAGGAGTTTGCCCAGCGCCGCCTCCGAACCACGGGTGCGCGCGGGCACCGCCGGCACCGATGCCGATGCGGCCTCCGGATCGACGTGCACCCCAGCGGCCCGCAGCTTCAACACCGCGCTCTCGGCCGCGCTGGCCAGCTCCGGCGACTCCCACAGCTGCACCGCCACCGCCACGGCCGCCGCTTCCGCGCTGGTCAGATCGATATCGGGCAGTTCGTAGGCATCGCGGTTGATGCGATACCCCTCCTGCCCGGAGAATCGGCCGACCGGGCCGACCTCCAGCGGAATCCCCAGATCCCGCAGCTCGTTCTTGTCACGCTCGAACATCCGGCTGAAGGCCTCGTCGCTGGCCGACTCCTCGTAGCCGGCAACGCTGTCCCGGATCCGCTCCGCGGTCAGGAACTGCCGGGTCGACAGCAGCGCGATCACCAGATTCATCAGCCGCTCGACCTTGGAAATCGCCACGCGACACAGAGTAATCGGCGGGCGAGCGCGGCGATGCGCCACCGCACCGATCGGCCGCCGGAATTCATCCGTCCCGGCGGCTGCCCGCGATTCCGGTCCTCGGCATCCGCCTCACATGGAGGCGATGAGCCGATCCACCCGCTCGTCGACCGAGCGGAACGGATCCTTGCACAGCACCGTGCGCTGGGCCTGATCGTTCAGCTTCAGGTGCACCCAGTCGACGGTGAAGTCGCGGCCCGCCTCCTGGGCGGCGGTGATGAAATCGCCGCGCAACTTCGCCCGGGTGGTCTGCGGCGGCGTCGTCACCGCGGCATCGACCGCCTCGTCCTCGGTGACCCGCTTGACCAGCCCTTTGCGCTGCAGCAGATCGAACACACCGCGGCCACGCTTGATGTCGTGGTACGCGAGGTCCAGCTGGGCGATCTTGGGATCCGACAGCTCCATCGAGTACCGGTCCTGATACCGCTGGAACAGCTTGCGCTTGATCACCCAGTCGATCTCGGTGTCGACCTTCGCGAAGTCCTGCGCCTCGACCGCGTCGAGGGTGCGGCCCCACAGGTCCACCACGGCGTCGACCTGCGGATCGCGCTCGCGATTGCGCAGGTGCTCGACCGCGCGGGCATAGTACTCACGCTGGATGTCGAGCGCGCTGGCCTGTCGACCACCGGCCAGCCGCACCGGGCGGCGACCGGTCAGATCGTGGCTGACCTCGCGGATGGCGCGGATCGGATTGTCGAGCGCGAAGTCGCGGAACGAGACCCCGGCCTCGATCATCTCCAACACCAGCGCCGCCGTGCCCACCTTGAGCATGGTGGTCGGCTCGGCCATATTCGAGTCGCCGACGATCACATGCAGGCGGCGGTACTTCTCCGCGTCGGCATGCGGTTCGTCGCGCGTGTTGATGATCGGCCGCGACCTGGTCGTCGCCGAGGACACACCCTCCCAGATGTGCTCGGCCCGCTGCGACAGGCAGAACGTCGCCGCCTTCGGAGTCTGCAGGATCTTGCCCGCACCACAGATCAGCTGCCGGGTCACCAGGAACGGCAACAGCACATCGGAGATGCGGGAGAACTCACCGGCCCGCACCACGAGGAAGTTCTCGTGACAGCCGTAGGAGTTGCCCGCGGAATCGGTGTTGTTCTTGAACAGATAGATATCACCGCCGATCCCCTCCTCCGCCAAGCGCTGCTCGGCATCGATCAGCAACTCCTCGAGCACCCGCTCACCCGCACGATCGTGGGTCACCAGCTGCACCAAGGAGTCGCATTCGGCCGTCGCGTACTCCGGATGGGAACCGACATCGAGATAGAGCCGCGCTCCGTTGCGGAGAAATACGTTCGAACTACGGCCCCAGGACACCACCCGGCGGAACAGATACCGGGCCACCTCGTCAGGACTCAACCGACGGTGACCGTGGAACGTGCACGTCACCCCGAACTCGGTCTCGATCCCCATAATTCGTCGCTGCACACTATCGACATTACAGCCAAGCGAACGCCGAAAGCGGCTGTGCGAGCATGCGGTTGCATACGGGTTCACAACAATTGCGCCCGAGCGGATTTCGCGGCCACCGGTGGCGCCGATTCCCGGGCGGCGGCCGGGCGGATGCCGTACCCTGCGCCCGTCGCCGGGTCGTACCCCCGCCGGACACACATCTGCCCCGCCCTGCGGTCCAGGGCGGGGCAGATATGGCGTAACAGCGTCGCTACCTGCGGTTACGGGTTGGAGGGGTCACCCGCGGACGGAGTCTCCGGTTCCGAACTCTCGGTCCCACCGGTCGCCGCACCGTCCGCGGCAAGCAGTGTTTCCAGCGTCGGATGCGGAATCCGGCGGAAGGCACGGCGCGGGCGGGCCTGCTCGAGGGTCGCCACCTCCAGCGACGACACCGCGATCCCGCGCTTGTCCTTGTCGCCGTTGTCCGGCGACCCCTTCTGCAGGGCCTCCACGGCGGTGCGGATCGCGGCCCGCAACTCCAGGCCCGGCTGATAGGTGTCCTTCAGCGCGGTGCTGATCGGGTCGGTATTGCCACCCATCACCACGAAATCGCGCTCGTCGACGATCGAGCCGTCGAAGTTGATCCGGTACAGCACCGAATTGGACGCCTGCTCGGGGTAGCCGACCTCACCGATGCAGATTTCCACCTCGTAGGGCTTGAGCTGATCGGTGAAGATCGTGCCCAGCGTGGAGGCGTACATATTCGCCAGCGCCCGGCCCGTCACATCGCGGCGGTCGTACTGGTATCCCCGCAGGTCGGCCTGCAGGATGCCGCCGCGCCGCAGACTCTCGAACTCGTTGTACTTCCCGACCGCCGCGAAGCCGATCCGGTCGTAGAGTTCGCTCACCTTGTGCAGCGTCGCCGAGGGGTTCTCGGCGACGAACAGCACACCCTTGTCGTACACCAGCACCACGACACTGCGTCCCCGGGCGATACCTTTGCGCGCAAGTTCGGTCTTGTCGCGCATGATCTGTTCGGCCGACGCGTAGTACGGCAGTGTCATGGACGCGCACTCCCTTCTTCGGCCATCCGCTCGTCGACGATCGAACGCGCGATCTGCTCGAGCCGGTCGTCCGGAACTTCCAGTGCCCCTTCGGCATTGATGACGACGGCGGTCGGGAAGATCCCGCGTTGCAGGTCCGGCCCGCCGGTCGCGGTGTCGTCGTCGGAGGCATCGAGCAGCGATTCGACGGCGATGCGCAGGGCGCGATCCTCGTCCATGTCGCGGCTGTAGGTCTTCTTCAACGACGATTTGGCGAACATCGAGCCCGATCCGGTGGCGGTGTAGCCGAACCGCTCCTCGCTGCGGCCGCCGACCACGTCGTAGGAGACGATTCGACCGGCCCGCTCCGGATCGGTGGCCTCGAGGTCGTAGCCGACCAGGATCGGCACGACCGCCAGGCCCTGCAGCGCCGCGGGCAGATTGTCGCGGACCATCTTCGACAGCTTGTTGGCCTTACCGTCGAAGGTCAGCGGCACGCCCTCGATCTTCTCGTAGTACTCGAGTTCCACCGCGAACAGGCGGATCATCTCCACCGCCACGCCCGCGGTACCGGCGATGCCGGCCGCGGAGAACGTGTCGGTGATGTACACCTTCTCCATATCGCGGCTGGCCAGCAGGTTGCCCTGGGTGGCCCGGCGGTCGCCGGCGATCAGTACCCCGCCGCGGTAGGTCACCGCGACGATGGTGGTGCCGTGCGGCGCCAGGTCCCCGGCATTGCCGGCGGAACCGGAGGCCGCGCCGAAACCCTTGCCCGGCAACAGTTCCGGCGCGTTTTCCCGCAGATATTCGGAGAAGGACGAGAGGGCGTACCCCATGTGGAGCCGCAAGGGGTCACCTGATGTCACTGGCCGCCTTTCTGGACGTAGGCACGCACGAAGTCCTCCGCGTTCTCCTCGAGCACGTCATCGATCTCGTCGAGCAGGTCGTCGGTCTCCTCGGCCAGCTTTTCGCGGCGCTCCTGTCCCGCGGCCTCGACACCGGCCGCGTCGTCGTCCTCGTCGCCACCACCGGCGCGCTTGGTCTGCTCTTGTGCCATAGCAGCCGACCTCCTCTGTACTGATCATCGGCGAGCATCGGAAACCTCCGATGCTCGTCCCTCAACACTACCCAGCGACGGCGACAACATGCCGGATTACCTCGCAATGTGGCACCGCCGCAACGCCGCAGCGGCCGGTACGCGCCGCCGGCCGGCGGTCAGGAGGTGAGCTGCTTGACCAGTTCGGCGGCGGTGCCGGCCCCCTCGAGCAGCTTGCCGACGTGGGATTTCGTCCCACGTCGCGGCTCCAGGGTGGGGATACGGACCAGCGAATCCCCGCCGAGATCGAAGATCACCGAATCCCAGCTGGCCGCGGCGATATCGGCGCCGAACCGGCGCAGGCATTCCCCGCGGAAGTAGGCGCGGGTATCGGTCGGCGGGTTGGTCATCGCGTCGGTGACCTGCTGTTCGGAGACCAGGCGCTGCATCGAGCCACGGGCCACCAGGCGGTTGTAGAGCCCCTTGTCCAGGCGCACGTCGGAGTACTGCAGGTCCATCAGGTGCAGTTTCGGCGCGGCCCAGCCCAGGCCCTCCCGGCTGCGCATGCCCTCGAGCAGGCGCAACTTGGCGGGCCAGTCGAGCAGATGCGCGCACTCCATCGGATCGCGTTCGAGCAGATCGAGCACGTGCGCCCACTTCTCCAGCACATCGGTGACGCGCGGATCGTCGGTGCCCTCGCGATCGTGGAACTTCTCCACCCGGTCGAGGTAGATCCGTTGCAGCGCAAGGCCGGTCAGCTCCCGGCCGTCGACGAGCGCCACCGTCGCCCGCAGGCTGGGATCGTGGCTGATGGTGTGCACCGCGGTGACGGGCCGGGCGAGCTGCAGATCGGAGAGATCCTCGCCCGCCTCGATCAGATCGAGCACCAGCGCGGTGGTGCCGACCTTGAGGTAGGTCGACCATTCGGCGAGGTTGGCGTCGCCGATGATGACGTGCAGGCGGCGGTACTTGTCGGCGTCGGCGTGCGGTTCGTCGCGGGTGTTGATGATGCCGCGCTTCAGGGTGGTCTCCAGGCCGACCTCGACCTCGATGTAGTCCGAACGCTGCGACAGCTGGAATCCGGCGTGATCACCGGATTGGCCGATGCCGACCCGGCCCGACCCCGTCACCACCTGCCGGGAGACGAAGAACGGAGTGAGCCCCACGATGATCTGGTTGAACGGGGTATCGCGGCTCATCAGATAGTTCTCGTGGGTGCCGTAGGAGGCGCCCTTGCCGTCGACGTTGTTCTTGTACAGCTGCATGCGCGGCGCTCCGGGCACGCTGGAGGCGTAGCGGGCGGCCGCCTCCATCACTCGCTCGCCGGCCTTGTCCCAGATCACGGCGTCCAGCGGGTCCACCACCTCGGGGGCGGAGTACTCCGGGTGGGCGTGGTCGACGTAGAGCCGGGCACCGTTGGTGAGGATCATGTTCGCCGCGCCGACCTCGTCGGCGTCGATCACCGGCGCCGGCCCGTTGAGCCGGCCCAGGTCGAAGCCACGCGCGTCGCGCAGCGGCGATTCCACCTCGTAGTCCCAGCGAGTGCGCTTGGCCCTGGGGACGCCCTCGGCCGCCGCGTACGCCAGGACGGCCTGGGTGGATGTGAGAATCGGGTTGGCCGAGGGTTCGGTGGGCGTGGAGATGCCGTACTCGACCTCGATTCCGATGATGCGCTGCATGCCTCGAGCCTAGGCGACGGGCCGGATTCCCGGGGCCGCCCGGGGGGGCGGTCGGCGGGACCCGGCGGCGTCCGCCGGGCGAATTCAGTTGGCGACCAGCGAGTCCGGTACGGCCCGCGATGCCATCAGGTCGGCGACGGTGGCGTCCCGGTCCAGCGCCACCCCGACGCTGCGCGCATTGCTCTCCAGCAGGCCGAGTACCGATTCGGTCACGATCGCCTCGATCTGCTCGGAGCCCAGCGTGGCGGCCGTTTCCGCGCGCCAGCTGTTGACCACGGCATCGACGAATCCGACGATCCCGAAGGCCATCGGCCGCGCCCGCAACGGGTCGATACCGATCCGCGCGGCGGCGGTGGCGAACAGATCCGCCAGCCGGGTGCCGATCCGGTCCCGCGCCCCGGCCAAGGCCTGCGACGAATCACCGTGCGGCGCACCGGCGGCCAGGAAACGGTGCAGATGTGGATGGGCGGCAACCCAGCCCACGTAGGTGCCGACCGCGCCGCGCACCGCGTCCTTGACCGTCCCGTCCAGGCGCAGGGTCGGAAGAAGTTGCGCGAGCAGCGATTCCAGAATCCGGCCGCGGATCTGCTCGTCCAGATCGGTGCGGCCGTCGAAATGCCGGTACACCACCGGCCGCGGCAGGCCGAGCCGGTCGGCGATCTGCTGCACCGAGACCTCGGCGCCGTTGTCCTCGATCACCTCGACCGCCGCCTCGATGACCTCGGCGCGGCGGCGTTGTTTATGCCCGTTCCAGCGCGTGCTGCGACCGTCCACCGGCGCCGCCGCGGACCGTTGCGACGACCGCGTGGAGGGCTCGGCACGGGACTCGCTCACAGATCAACGATACCCGTCCGGTATTGACCGATACACGCCGTCTCACTAATATTTGTGTTACACCATGTCTCGGTAAGTCGATCGTTTGGAGCGCAGATATGGGCAACGACGCCACCCTGCTGCCGCAAGACGCCTTCGCCCAGCGACTCCTGCTGGGTTCGGTGCGCAAGTCCTACGACCCCGTGGTCGATCTGGACTGGGACGCGCCGCTGGATCCCGACAAACTGTTCCTGCCCCCGGAGGTCGTCTCCCTCTACGGCACCGAACTCTGGGAGCGCATGTCGCCGCAGCAGCGCCGCGAACTGTCGCGTCAGGAACTGGCCAACATCCTCTCGGTGGGCATCTGGTTCGAGAACCTGCTGAACCGATTGTTGTTGCGCGAGTTGATGAACGGCGATCCGACCTCGCACCGGTCGCGGTACACGCTCACCGAGATGGGCGACGAATGCCGGCACATGACCATGTTCGGCACCCTGATCGATCGCATCGACGCCCGCCCGTACTGGCCGAAAGCACCTGCCCGCCTGGCGATTTCGTCCCTGCAACTGATTCTGCACGGCCCCATGGTGTGGGTGGGCGCGCTGGTCGGCGAGGAGATCTTCGACGCGCTGCAGCGCCGCACCATCGACGATCCGCAGTTGCAGCCGCTGGTCGCCCGCGCGTTCCGCGTGCACGTCACCGAGGAAGCCCGCCACATCGGCTTCGCGCGGGATTCGCTGGCCCGCCGGGTGCCCTCGATGTCGCGGCCCGAGCTGCTGTACGTGCGGATGTGCGTTGCGGTGGCCGCCCCGCTGTTCGTTCGCCTGATCACCAATCGGCACATGTACACGCGAGCCGGCCTGGACGCCCGGGTGGCCAGACGGGCCGCACTCGACAACCCGCACGCCCACCGCGCCCTGGCGGCCGGCGCGGCGGACCTCGGCGCCTTTCTCGACGAACACGGCCTGCTCGGCCCGATCGGCAAGCGGATCTGGCGCCGACGGGGATTCCTCGCATGACCGCCCGCCGGCGCTGCGCCACCGCCCCAGCCGGTGTCGCCGTCCTGGCCGCCCGGCCCGCCGCACCGGTCGTGATATCGGCATTGCGCGGCAACGGCATTCACGACGCGTGCGTGCTCGGTTCCGTACCGGTGGCCGATGCCCCGGGCCGCCCCGACGCGGTCCACACGATGGACTTCGACGACGCGCAGGACCTGTGGCGCTTGCACACGACCGACGGCATCTCGACGGCGTCGGTCGTCGTCCTCGCCGACCACACACTCGATCCCGGCCGGGTGCGCGGCCTCGACGGCAACGACCTGCGCACGGTCGTCCGGGGCCCGGCCGCCCACCTCGGCATCGCGGTGCACGGCCTGCCGAACCTGTTCTGGACACATCCGCCCACCGACGTGCAGTGGCCGCGCCACCCGATCGCCGATCGAGCCGAATACATCGCGCGGTGCATCGTCGCGATGCGACGCGCCGGATGCACCCGAATCCGGGTGCGGCATGCGGTACAGCACGAATCCGCCCGGCGGTGGGCGGCGAATCCCGGTGTGCGCCGCCGGCTCCCCCGGCCAGATCGCGCCCATTTCGAGCTCACCGTGGCCGCCGACCGGACCGCCGCTCACGAATACTCGGGTCCGGCGGTCCTCGATACACCGGGTGCCGATATCGCGGTGACGGCCACCTTGAACGGCCATCCCGATCCGATCGACGGCCGCTACCACTGGTACGGCCGCCTGAGCGCGACCGATCCCGACGCACTACCCGATCCGGGTCGCGCGGCCGTCGTCCTGCGCCTCCCCGGTGCGGAACCCGCGCCGGGAAGACTGCAGGAGCGCGACCCGTGGGGAAATCTGCGGATCACCGGCGTCGGGCGACCGCCGTTTCCCCTGGCCGACAAGGATTTTCGCTGAGCAGACGGATTCTCAGCCCGGGACCTTGTCCAGGAATCCGTGCACGCGCGCGATGCGATCACCGTCGAGCACGACCACATCGAAGCCCACGATCAGCGGCTCGGCGCCGGGAGTACCCAGGGTCCAGGTGAACCGCAGCTGGTCGTGGTGCCCGTCGACCGGCCCGAGCCCGAACGCCATACCGGCGAACTGTTCTCGCACGCCGGCGATCATCTCGTCGATCGCGGCGACTCCGGCGACGGCCGCGAGCGGATCGGTGTAGGTGGCATCCGGCCGATACAGCTCGTCGAGCAGTTTGCGACGGGCCGAGGCGTCGGCTTCGTTCCAGGTGTCGATGTAGCGCTGGGCGACCGCTTCGTAGGTGCTGCTGGTTTCGTATTCGCTCATACGACGAGCATGTCGGAGTCCGCGCGCCCGGTCGATTACCTGTCGGGTAATCCCCTGCCACACCGAACCGGTTGTCGCGCAGCCGGACTCGGCCGCCTGCCGCGTGCACCGCGGCGGGCTACAGCACCGATTTCAGCGATTCCTCGTCCCGCGCGACAACGGCCCGGCCGTCGGGGGTGACCACGATCGGACGCTGAATCAGCTTCGGATTGCTCGCCAGTGTCTCGATCCATCGGTCCCGATCGGCCTCGGTGCGCGACCAGCCGGCCATTCCGAGCTCCTTCGCCTCCGGTTCCCCGGTGCGAGTGATGTCCCAGGGCTCCAGCCCCAGTTGCGCCAGCACCTGTCGAAGATCGTCGGCGGTCGGCGGATCGTCGAGATACTGCCGCTCGATGTAGGCCACTCCGGCCGCGTCCAGCGCGCTTTTGGCCGCGCGGCTCTTGGAACAGCGAGGGTTGTGCCAGATCTGCGTTTGTCCGGATGTCATAGCCGAAAACCCTAGCGCGCCGATCACGCGATGAGAGGCGGTGCCGGCGACGCTGCGGGTCCCCTGCTCGCCGACCACGCGTGGGAGCCGGGGACACGGCCTGCGTGATCTCGAGGCTCCACCGACGGCGATGCTGCTGCGCCCCGACCGGTACGTCTCCGGGCCACCGACGACGCGAGTGCCGGCGGGCTGTGCGACGCGCTCACCCAGTGGTTGGCTCCGCACCCGTGCCGGTGCACGCGCAGCGAGGCCGGGGTACCGAACTCACAGGTGCATCCACTCCGGCCACATCCGCGACCACGGTTGCTTCGGTCCGGTGCAGTCGAAGATCGTGACATCCCTGGTGTTGCCGACGAAGCCGAGCCGGGTGTCGACCCTGCCGACCGGGGTGAGCGAGGCACACCGGGCGCGCAGATCCGCCTCGTCACCACCGACGATCAGGGCGGTCGCGGCGCTGTCGGGCGGGGCGCCGAAATAGCCGAAGCCGCGACTGGGACTGTAGATCGGCGGCAGATCCGAGCGACCGAACTGGTCCAGAGCGCTTGCCTGCCAATAGGTATCCGTGATCACCACGGCGCTGCCGCGGGATTCCGCCGGCAGGTTCCGGTACGCGGCCGTGACCGCCGCGGTGAGCTCCGGCCAGCCGAACTGACCGTAGGTCCCGATCGCCACGGCGGCCGCGACCTCGTCGCGCGGCGGCTCGATCGCCGAGGCCGGTTTCCACGGCAACGACAGCACGATGGAGGCCACGGCGACAGCGGCCACGACACCGGTGAGCCCCGTACCGACCCGGCGCCGCACGGTCGACCGGCTGCCCAGCCGGTCCACCAGAGCCACCGCCCCGGCCGCCATCACCACCGCGTACATGCCGGACGGGTAGTACACCCGCCCACCGGTGATCAGGAAGGCCAGCTCCACCAGAATCAGGGCGACGGCGAGGAAGCGGTAGGGGCGCAACGGTTTCCAGATCAGCAACGCGACGAGACCACACAGCAGCAGCGGCGCGCCGAGGATCCCCGCCAGGATCAGCGACATCGGTACGAACAGCAGCCGCCCGCCCAGGATCGCCTGTTCGGCAGCGATCTCGGCGCCCATTGCCAGCTGCGGCCAGCCGTGGCGGGCCTGCCAGATCAGCTGCGGGAGCGCCGCGAGCGCCGTCAGCGCGCCGCCGGCCCAGAGCAGCGGGCGGCACACCAGGGCTCGGGGCCCGGCCACGACACAGCCCAGCGCCACCGCGACCCAGAAGAACGGGATCAACCATTTGATCTCGAGATCGATCGCCGTCACCACTCCGGCGGCCAGCAACAGCCCGTCGCGGCGGGTTCGCACCCAACGCACCACCAACCAGGTGATCAGCACCCACAACGCGGTGTCGAGCGCGTTGGTGGTCAACATGGCGCCCTGCAGCAGCAGAAACGGTGAACAGGCGTAACCCAGCGCGGCGACGGCCTGTGCACCCCGGCCGCCGCCGAACTCGCGAGCGATCATGGCGCACAGCACGATTGCCGCCACGGTGATCAACACCGCCGGCAGGCGCAGCGCCGGATACGAGCCCGGGACGAGAACGTCCATCATTCTGGCCAACAGCGGCAGCGCGGGGCCCTGATCGGCGTAACCCCAGGCCGGCCGCCGCCCGGCGGCGAGGAAATAGAGTTCGTCACCGAAATAGCCGTATTCGGAGGCGGCGAACAGCAAGGCCGCTCCACCGGCCGCGGCGATCGGCCCGACCACCGCCCACGCCGGGCGCGGAAGCGGCGCCGACCCCGCTTGCACGGGCGACACCGGCTCGGATTCGAGTATCTCGGCCACCGGCACGCTCCTCGGTCGCGGCGTTCACAGGACGTCTGTGAACCTATCGGCCCGGAATACCCTGTGTAGTCGGCCCGCAGGCCGATTCCGGATCAGCCTCGAGAGGTATGCCGGACCCGTCCGAACGACGGATCACGGTGTCCAGGGCCGGAATTCGACCAGCTGCCCGGGTCGCGCCTGCCCGAACAGATCCACATCGGCATCGATGACCGTGCCGACCACCGGATACCCGCCGGTGATGGGGTGATCGGCCAGCAACACCACCGGACGGCCCGCCGGCGGGACCTGAATGGCTCCCAAAGCCATTCCCTCGGTGGGCAATTCGCCGTCGTGGACGCGCTGCAGCGGTGGCGCCTCGGCGTGCCGATCCAGCCGGACACCGATCCGGTCGATTTCCGTGGAGATCTGCCACGCGCCGGTGAACAGATCGGCGGGATTGCGGAACCAATCCGCGCGTGGCCCGAGGCGTACCCGGGCGCGGAGGGTGCCGCCGGTGAGCGGGACGATCGGGGCGAGATCGACCGACGGCCAGCCCCGCGGTGGTGCCCCTACCGGCAGCAGATCACCGCGCCGCAGGGGCTCGGGGCCGAGGCCGGCCAGCGTGTCCCGGCTGCGGGAGCCGAGTACCGGCGCCACCGCGAATCCGCCGCGCACGGCGAGATAGCAGCGCAGGCCGGTGACGGCGGTGCCGAGGCGGATCGACTGCCCCGGCTCGACGAACAACACCGAGGCCGGCGGCTCGCGACGACCGGCGACCGTGATCGGCACCGGCGCACCCGTCACCGCCACCACAGCGGGGGCGTCGAACTCCACAGCGAGCCCGCCGAGCACACATTCCACCGCGGCGGCTCCCTCCGGGTTGCCCACCAGGCGGTTCGCCAACCGCAGCGCCCGCCGGTCCACCGCTCCCGAGACGCCGACTCCGGCGTGGAACCAGCCCGGCCGGCCCAGATCCTGCACGGTGCTCGACGCGCCGGGCTCGAGCACCCGCATCCGGGCCGGCGGGCGCGCGGTGGTCACCGCTCCACCGCCACGAATCGGACCCGGGTGCCGGCCCGCAGCAGCGCCGGCTCCGGCCGGTCCTGATCCCACAGCGCCAGGTCGGTCCGCCCGATCAACTGCCAGCCACCCGGTGAGCTGCGGGGATAGATCGCGCTGTAACCACCCGCCAGAGCCACCGACCCAGCGGGGACGACGGTGCGCGCCTGGGCCCGCCGCGGTACCGTCAGCTGCGCCCGCGGCGCCTGCAGATATCCGAAGCCCGGCGCGAATCCGATGAAGGCGCAATACCATTCGGCTCCGGTGTGCCGATCGACGAGTTCGCGGGTCGTGATGCCCAGCAGATCGGCGGCCGCGGCGAGGTCGGGACCGTCGTACCGCACCGGGACGGTCACCGGGTCCGCCGCGGTGCCGGCGTGGTCGGCGGTACCGGAGTCCAGCACCAGGGTGCGCAGCCGGTTCTCGATCACGGCGACGTCGGCACCCGCGCGCAGGGTCAGCAGGACGGTGGTCGCCGCGGGCAGCAGATCGGCCACGCCGTCGATGGGGGCGTGGCGCAGCTGATCGAGCAGAACCGGCAACTGCGCGGCATCGTCGGGTTCGAGCAGGAGCGCCCGGTCTCCCGCCGGCCGCACGGTCACGGCGGTCATTCGAAGCTCCGCAACTCGACGCCCTGGTCCAGCAGCGACTGCCGGATCGACCGGGCCATGCGCACGGCGTCGGGGGAATCGCCGTGGACGCACAGGCTCCGCACGCGTACCGCAACCGGCTCACCGGTGACGGTCCGGGCCCGTCCGTCCACCGCGATCGACACCGCCTGCCGCAGCGCGGCGTCGGCCGCCAGTACCGCCCCTGACTGTCCGCGCGGCACCAGCCGGCCCTGCGGGGTGTAGGCGCGGTCGGCGAAACCTTCGGCGTGGAACGGAATTCCGGCCGCCGCCGCGGCCGCCGAGAGCTCGGAGTCGGCCGGACCGAGCAGGCTCAGCCCACCGAACGCCGCCAGCGCCGCCACCACGGCCTCCGCCGTCGACCGGTCCGATGCTGCCGAATGGTACAGCGCACCATGGGGTTTCACGTAGCGCACGCGATCGCCGGCAGCGCGCGCGCAGGCGTCCAGCGCACCGATCTGATACAGCGATTCCGCCGTGAGCTCCGCCGGAGAGACGGCCATCGCCCGCCGGCCGAAGCCCGCGAGGTCGCGGTAGGAGATGTGCGCACCGATCCGTACCCCGTGTGCGACGGCCAGCTCGCAGGTGCGGCGCATGATCACCGGATCCCCGGCATGAAATCCGCAGGCGATGTTGGCGCTGGTGACGATATCGAGCAGGGCGGCATCGTCGCCCATCGTCCACGCCCCGAACCCCTCACCGAGGTCGCTGTTCAGATCGATCACCATGCCGGTTCACCTCCGTCTCCTCCCTACCATCATCACCACCCACGTCGGCCGGATACCACCTACCCCGGACTCGTGCGCCCGCCGCCTAGGCTGACCGGAATGGGTGAGATCATCGCCGTCTACGACGACCTCGGCCACCGGACCGGCAGCGCCGAGCGCGCAGTGGTGTATGCCGAGGGATTGTGGCATGCGAGCGCCGGCGTCCTGGTGCGATCGCTGGACGGACGGCGCATCTACGTGCATCGCCGCACCGATACCAAGATGGTGTTCGCCGGTATGCACGACTGCCTCGCCGGCGGGGTGCTCGGTCCGGGTGAGGATCCCGCTGCCGCCGCGGTGCGCGAACTGGGCGAGGAGCTGGGAATCGTTGTGGCTGCGGCCGATGCCCGCCTGCTGGCCCGCGCGGCGTGGGACGGGCAGTGGGCGGGACGGCCGATGCGGTGTCACCTCTTCGCGTACGAGGTGCGCTCCGACGGTCCGATCACTCACCAGCCCGAAGAGATCGCGGCGGGCTGGTGGTGGACCGATGCCGAATTGCGCGCCCGGCTGTCCGATCCCGACTGGCCGTTCGTGCCCGATACCCGGGTGCTCGTCGACCGGCTGCTGCGCGACCGGCCCGGCCGCGCGGATCCGGGCGCC
>NZ_BAGM01000075.1 GCF_000308855.1 Nocardia veterana NBRC 100344
GTGGGGTGCGACCTCGGCGGCGGAGCGCGCCAACATCTTGAACAAGATCGCCGATCGGATCGAGGCGAATCTCGACCAGCTGGCCGTCGCCGAAACCTGGGACAACGGCAAACCGGTCCGCGAGACCCTGGCCGCGGACCTGCCGTTGGCGGTCGATCACTTCCGTTACTTCGCCGGCGCCATCCGCGCCCAGGAGGGCGGGATCAGCGAGATCGACGACGACACCATCGCCTACCACTTCCACGAACCACTCGGCGTGGTCGGCCAGATCATCCCGTGGAACTTCCCGATCCTGATGGCGACCTGGAAACTGGCGCCCGCGCTGGCCGCCGGCAACGCGGTGGTGCTCAAACCCGCCGAGCAGACCCCGGCCTCGATCCTGAAGGTCATCGAGCTGATCGCCGATCTGCTCCCGCCGGGAGTTCTCAACGTGGTCAACGGTTTCGGTGTGGAAACCGGCAAACCGCTCGCGTCGAGCCCGCGGGTGGCCAAGGTCGCCTTCACCGGTGAAACCACCACCGGCCGGTTGATCATGCAGTACGCCAGCGAGAACATCATCCCGGTCACCCTGGAGCTGGGTGGCAAGAGCCCCAACATCTTCCTGCCCGACGTGCTGGCCGCCGACGACGCGTTCCTGGACAAGGCCGTCGAGGGCTTCGTGATGTTCGCGCTCAACCAGGGCGAGGTGTGCACGTGCCCGTCGCGGGCGTTGATCCACTCCTCGATCTACGACGAGTTCATGGCCCGCTGCCTGGAACGCACCAAGGCCATCGTCAGCGGTAACCCGCTCGACAGCGACACCATGATCGGCGCCCAGGCCAGCAACGACCAGTACGAAAAGATCCTGTCCTACATCGACATCGGCCGCAAGGAAGGCGCCGAGGTCCTCACCGGCGGCGGCCCCCGCAAGGTCGACAACCTGCCCGGCGGCTACTACATCGAGCCCACGGTCTTGAAGGGCAGCA
The DNA here is from genome assembly GCF_000308855.1 of Nocardia veterana NBRC 100344. Lineage (GTDB taxonomy): Bacteria > Actinomycetota > Actinomycetes > Mycobacteriales > Mycobacteriaceae > Nocardia > Nocardia veterana. Next base: position 966 of record NZ_BAGM01000075.1, read on the forward strand.
ACGACATGCGGGTATTCCAGGAAGAGATCTTCGGCCCCGTCGTCGCGGTCACCACCTTCGATTCGACCGAGGAAGCACTCGCCATCGCCAACGACACCCTCTACGGCCTCGGCGCCGGCGTGTGGAGCCGCGACGGCAACACCGCCTACCGCCTCGGCCGCGGCATCAAAGCCGGCCGGGTATGGACCAACTGCTACCACGCCTACCCCGCCCACGCCGCCTTCGGCGGCTACAAGAAATCCGGCATCGGCCGCGAGAACCACCGCATGATGCTCGACCACTACCAGCAGACCAAAAACCTGCTCGTCAGCTACTCACCCAACAAACTCGGCTTCTTCTGA
>NZ_BAGM01000074.1 GCF_000308855.1 Nocardia veterana NBRC 100344
CGAGGCCGGCGGCCTCGGCGGGCAGGCTGATCTGCCGCGCGGCGGCCGGATCGGCGGGATCGACGATGCGCAGTCCGAGCCCGGTGGGGTCCAGGGCGACCACGCGGCCGCTCGCCGGTTCGGCGAGCAGCGCACCGACCGGCCCGAAGCCGGAAACGGCCCCGGCCGGTGCGACGGCCGGTGCGGGCGCGACGGCGGCGGTCCCGGGGGCGCCGGCCGTGCCGGCCGCCTTGTCGTCGGCGTGCGAGGAACAGCCCGCGACGAGCGCCACGATGCTGGCGGCCGCGAGCACGGCAGACAGTGCCGACCGGTTCCCGCGCATGCTCCGAACTCCTCCGTGTGACTCATGCGTACTGCTTCATCTGACCATGATCGGACACACGGGCCGGTCACCGGGGTGGTTCCGGCGTGGCATGCGCCTCACCCGTTACCGTGGACACTCACCCGACATCGAACCAGGGGAGTCTCGGTTGGAAACAGACCGTACGTCTGAATTCACACTTGAAGATTTAACCGTTGGTCCGTTCGCGCACGGTTTCGGCCGGACGGCCGAAGGGCAGCCGTTCGCCTTCCGCACGGTTCGCGGCACCCTGACCCTCGAGATCTATCGCGCCGACGCCGAAACCACCGTGCCCGGCCCCGAAGATGTCGTGGCCGTCGTCGAGGCCGCGGTCACCGATATCGATCTCGACGACCCACGAAGCGTGCGCGCCCTGGTGCGTGATCTGGTGCCCACCGCCGTACCGGTCTCGGAACAACGCGGCGCCACCACGACCGTGCGAGCGCTGCTGAACCGGTTGGGCGCGGTCATCGAGGGCCGCTGAGCACCCGTGCCAGACTGTAGGAACCACCGGTTACTTTCGACACATTCGAGGACGTAATGGCATTGCGACGCACGGTCCACGGCGCATTCGGAATCACCCTGCTCGCCCTGGTGATCGCCGCCTGCGACAGCGGTCCCGACGAGGCCTCGGTCGCGGCGGCCCGCTCCTCGGCCTATGCCGCCCTGACCTCTTCGTCGGAGGCCGCCGCGGCCAGCAGTGCCAACCGCCCGCCGATCCCGAGCGCCGCGCAACTGGACAACCAGATCAAACGCGCACTCGATCCGTCGCTGCCCGACAGCGAACGCACCGACCTCATCGAGGACGGCGCCGCCTTCAAAGACGCCATCCCGGATATGTACAAGGCGTTGCACGACAACCCGCGCGCCGTCTACGGCGTCGTCGATCCGGTGTTCGACAATCACGACGGCACCCTGACCGCCACGATGCGGCTGGACAAGGACGGCACCGGCGAGAACGTGCGCACCACCATCGTGCATTTCGTCGATATCGACGGTAAATGGAAGATCTCGCGCAACGACCTGTGCGGCATTCTGCGCTCGGCCGACTACCGCACCCCGGCCTGCGGCTGATTCCGGCATGCTCGAAGGCGTTCTGCTGCGATGGGGCCGGTTCGTCCATCGCCACCGATATCTGGTCTTCGCGGGCTTTCTGGTTCTGGTGGCCGGCTCCGGCTGGTACGGCCGCGACCTCGCGCCGCGACTGACCCAGGGCGGCTGGTTCGACGAGCACAGCGAATCGGTGGTCGCGTCCCAGCTGGCCGACCGGACCTTCGGCCGCGACACCGATGCCGATGTCATCGTGCTCTACACGGCGCCGCCCGGGCACACGGTCGACGATCCGCCGATTCGCGCGGCGATCGGCACGGCGCTACAGGATCTGCGCACGACATACCCGGACCGGATCAAGAAGATCGACAGCTATTTCGACGGTTCCATAATGGGCCAGTTCGCCGACGCCTCGCGCACCCACGCCTTCGCCAGTATCGGCCTGCACGGCTCCGATACCGCGACGGTGAACAACTACCTCGCGATCCGGGACGATCTGGGTGCCGCCGGTCCCGGCCGCGGCCCCGGCGGCACCACCGTGCAGTTGGCCGGCCTGCAACCGGTGGTCGAGGGCATCAACATCGGGATGCAGGACGATATCCACCGCGCCGAGTTGATCGCGCTGCCCGTGGTGGCGGTCCTGCTGTATTTCGTCTTCGGCGGCGTGATCGGCGCCCTGTTGCCGGTGCTGATCGGCGGGATGACCATTCTCGGCAGCCAGGGCATCATGCGCACGCTCACCGATCACATCCAGGTCAACGTCTTCGCCAGCGCCGTGGTCACCCTGGTCAGCCTCGGTCTGGCGATCGATTACGGCCTGTTCGCGGTGACCCGTTTCCGGGAGGAATTGGCCGCGGGCCGCAGCGTGGAGGACGCCACCGCGCGCACCGTGGCCACGGCCGGACGGACCGTGCTGTTCTCGGCGGCGATCATCGCGGTCAGTCTGGCGGCGCTGTTCATCTATCCCAACGGCGTGCTGCGGTCGGTGCCCTACGGCGGGATCAGTTCGGTGCTGTTGGCCGCCGTGCTGTCGGTCACCGCGCTGCCGGCCGCGTTGAGCATCGTGGGCCGGCGGATCGACCTGTGGGGATGGCACCGGTTCGCCGGAATACGCAGCGCCCAGCAGATCGACAACGGATTCTTCTCCCGGCTGGCGCTGTTCGCGATGCGGCGTCCGGTGCGGGTGATCGTGCCGGTGGTGGCCGGATTGCTGTTTCTGCTGATCCCGTTCCGCCACATCGAATTCGGCGGCCTGTCCGAACGCTATCTGTCCGCCGACAATCCCGCCCGGGTGGCGCAGGAGAAATTCGACGCGCTGTTTCCCGAATTCCGCACCGAACCGCTGAAACTGGTCGTGGTCGGGGCGAATCCGCAACAATTGTCCGACATCCGGTTCCAGGCGAATTTCGCGCCGGGGCTGACCGGGCCGTTCGAAGCGGCCGCGCCGACCACCGACGGAATCAACGTGCTGTCCACCGGCCTGGTCCACAAGACCGACGCCGACGCCGCCATCGCGGCACTGCGAGCGATACCCCACCCACCCGGGGTGCAGGTGATGGTGGCCGGAGTTCCAGCGCTGGAACGCGACGCCATCCACGGACTCATCGACGGATTACCGCTGCTGGCAACCATTCTGGCGACCGCGGCACTGGTGCTGATGTACCTCGCGTTCCGCTCGGTGGTGCTGGCGGTGAAGGCGGTCGTGCTGAGCGCGCTCAGTCTCGGAGCGGCACTGGGCATTCTGACCTGGATCTTCGTCGAGGGACACGGCGCCGGCCTGTTCGGCTTCACCCCCGGGCCGTTGATGTTCGCGGTGCTGGTGCTCATCGTGACCGTGCTGTTCGGCCTGTCCACCGATTACGAGGTGTTCCTGCAGTCCCGGATGGCCGAGGCGCGCGCCGGTGGCGCGCCGCCGGCCGAGGCGATCCGGTACGGCATCGCCCACACCGGCGGCGTGATCACCTCGGCCGCCGCGATTCTCATCGTGGTGACCGGCGCGTTCGGATTCTCCGATCTGGTGCTGATGAAATACATCGCCTACGGCATGATCGCGGCGCTGATTCTCGACGCCACCGTCATCCGCATGCTGCTGACCCCGGCGGTGTTGAAACTGGTGTGGCGCTGAGCTTCTCCTCGCTGCCACCAGCCCTGGTGGTAGCGACGACTGGTGCGGCAGTGGGAGATTCGGCACGGTAGCCGGGTGAGCCAGCACCCAGCGACCGGGGCAGCCCCATGAAAAGTCCGGTCACCGACAGCATCCGCGCGGCGGCCCGAGCGCTCACCACCACCGTCCGCACCGGCGCTTCGACGGTGTCGACCCTGTATCGCGCCACCGAAGCCGCGATGCGGACGGCAGCCGCCGGCCTCGCGCAGGCCGATACACGGACACAGATCCTGTTGAAGGCCGCGGTCGTGGGCGCTGCCGTCAGTGTGGCCGCCGAGGTCGGAACCGAGTTGCGTGACGCGACGCAGCCTACCGGGCCCCCACCACCGACGACAGGTCTGGGGCCGGAGGTGGACGAATTGGTTGCCAAGTCACCCACCTTGTCCGCGAATGTGCGAAATCTGTTGGCGCAGGGCTGGGCGATCGGATACGGCACGATCGACGCCGGCGGGATCACCAGCCGCGGAGAGAAGAAGATTGTCATCAACCCGGACGGAAAGGGCGACCCCCTCCTGGTCGCAGCTGAGTTGGCGCACGAGACCGGACATGCCACCGCCGGGCCCGATTACGTCTTTTCGGCCACCGAGCCGCACCGTGGTGACGACTACTGGCGATGGCGCGATGACAACCTCTATTCGGCGTACCGCGGCGAGTCCTACGCCGGGCTGATGACGGCGCGGGTGCGCCGGGAAATCCTCGACCGCGGCGGAGCCGATATCGGCCATATCGACGATCAAACAAAAGCCGCGTTCGACGGTTTCGCCGTCGGCGATCTCACCGAATCCGGCGCGGTGAACCTGCTGGCCGACCACCTCCGGGATCATCCGGGCGGATACCTCGACCACTACGGGAAGTATCTGGACAAGGTGTGGCAGCAGGCGACCGGAACACCCCCGGGGGACGCCGTTACGCCGGGATCGATCGGCAACGCACCGGTTCAGGGGACAGTTCCCCACGATGACCGTCCGATTACCCGGAACCCGCTGACCGGTCCGTCCGGAGACGATCAGAGCTCCGCGCGGATACCGGGTACCTTCAGTACCGATCGGAACTTCGCGCCGGCGCCCGGCTCCACTTCATAGCTGCCGCGGCTGCCCGCCGTTCACCGGCGGACGGGCAGGATGAGCTGCGCTCCGGTGACCGGATGGTCGATGACTTCGACGGGGTGGCGGTAGACGCGGGTGAGCAGGTCGGTGGTGAGGATGTCGCGGGGGTGGCCGACGGCGGCGAGGCGGCCGGCGTCGAGGACGGCCACCCGGTCGGCGTAGGCGGCGGCCAGGCCCAGATCGTGCAGCACCACCACGACCGCGGCGCCGGCGGCGGCGCGGTCGGATGCCAGGCGCAGCACTTGCTCCTGATGACCGAGATCGAGTGCGGCGGTGGGTTCGTCGAGCAGCAGGGTCTCGGTGTCCTGGGCCAGTACGCGGGCCAAGGCGGCGCGGGCCCGTTCCCCGCCCGACAGGGCCGGGAACGGGCGCTGGGCGAGGTGTTCGATATCGGTGGCGGCCATGGCGGCGGCGATCATCCGGTCGTCGGCGTCCCGGCGTGCGGTGCGGGCCCAGGGCGCGCGGCCCATCGCGACCACCTCGCGCACCGTGAACGGGAAACCGACGGTGTGGTTCTGCGGCAGGACCGCGCGCCGGCGCGCCATATCGGTGGGCGTCCAGTGAGCGAGCGGCCGACCGTCGAGTTCGACTGTGCCACCGGCGATGTCGAGTTCTCCGGACAGGGCGGCGAGCAGGGTGGACTTACCCGCGCCGTTCGGTCCGACCAGAGCCAGGATCTGCCCGGCCACCACATCGATATCCACGGCGGCGAGCACCGGCCGTCCACCGCGGGCGATATCGACACCGCGTGCGCGCAGCGTGACCGCGCCGCGCGGGGTGGGCTGCGGAAGTGCGTGTGCCGGACGGAATTTGCGGGTCAATGCGCGCAACCGCGCCGCCGGACGGGGACCCGGCCCGCCGTGGGGAGAGGGGTCGGCAGGTCCGGCATCGGGCCCCACCGCGAGGTGTTCACTCGGCCGGGAGGCGCTCATGCCCAGCCTCCCGATCGGGCGCGGGTGCGGCGCAGCAACCAGAAGAAGAACGGCCCGCCGACCAGGGAGGTCAGCATGCCCAGCGGCAGATCGGCGTTGTGGACCAGGGTGCGGGCGCCGATATCGGCGGCCAGCAGCACCACCGCGCCGAGGATCGCCGACAGCGGGATCAGTACGCGGTGAGCGGGGCCGACGAGCATCCGCACCACATGCGGGACGATCAGGCCGACGAACAGGATGATGCCGGTGAACGCCACACCGGCGGTGGCCAGGATCGCGACGACCACGATCACGTTGCGCCGCAACCGTTCCACATCGACGCCGAGATGCCGGGCCGCCGATTCGCCGAGGGCCAACAGGTCCAGCCGCGGCGCCATCAGCACCGCCGCGGCCACTCCCACCGCCGCCAGCGGCGCCACCACCGCCACGGCCTGCCAGGTCGCGCCGTTGAGACTGCCCATCTGCCAGAAGACGATCTGATCGCGCGCCGCCGGTGACGCGGTGAACAGCAGGAACGACATCAGACCACCCGCGAAGGCGTTGACCGCGACACCGGTCAACACCAGCGTCACGGTTTCGGTGCGACCGCCCGAGCGCGACAGCAGATACACCGCGAGGGTGGTGCCGAGCCCGGCGACGAACGCGCCCCCGGCGACCGACCATGCCGCCGCGAACGCGCCACCCACCACGATCACCACGCCCGCGCCGACGGCCGCTCCCGCGGAGACCCCGATGACGCCGGGTTCGGCCAGCGGGTTGGCGAATACGCCCTGCAGTAACGCACCGGCGGTCGCCAGGGCGGCCCCGACCAGCATCGCCAGCACCACCCGCGGAAACCGCACCTCCCACAGGGTCACCTCCCCGGCGGGATGATGCGGCAGCGGACCCCAGTCGAGGCCGATGCGGTGCGCGACGCTGCCGGCCACCTCCAGCGGGGTGGTGGGCACCTGCCCGACAGCCGCCGAGACCAGCGCCAGCACGACGAGCAGCGCGACCGAGACCGCGTACACGATCGTGATCCGGGACCAGCGGCGCGGCGAGCGCGGGCCGACGATCTGTTCGCCGACGGCGTCCACGCCGGAATCCGCGGGCGACCGGTCGGGCCCCGGTCCTGGCGCCGGGTCGCCGGCGGTCCCGACGGTCCGTCCGGGACCGTCGGACACGGTGCGGGCCCGGGAGTGCGCACCGGCAGGTCCGGGCTCGGGCGCACCGGCGGCGGCCGCGTTCGCCGGACGCGACGGATGCGAAAGGTGCTGTGGCTCAGCTGGTTCGGCCGGGTCGCTGCGGCTCATGCGGGCTGAGTGCTGTAGATCGCCTTGGACAGGGCCGCGAGGACGTGACCGGTTTCCGGGCCGAAGCTCAGCAGCACGGCATCGGACATGTCGACGATACGGTGATTGCGCCCGGCGGGGGTCTGGGCGACGCCGGGCACCTTCTCCAGCCCGTCGACACCGCCGACCGATTTCAGTCCGTCGGTCATCACCAGCAGCACATCCGGTGCGGCACCGATCATGGCCTCGCTGGTGATCGTGGTGAACGGTTCGGTGAGCCCGGCCGCGGTGCCCGCGTCGACGCCGCCGAGCGCGGTGATCAGGGAATCGGCGCCGGATCCGGGTCCGGCGAGCATCGTGATCGCGGTACTGCGCAGGTAGACGAATCCGATCTTCAGCGGTGGCTGCTGTTTCGGCACCGCGGCGGTGGCGGCGGCGATCTCGGCCCGGGTGCGGTCGGCGAGTTTCACACCCTGCTCGTGCACGCCGAGCGCGTCGGCGACGGCCTGGATCTGCGGGCCCACGCCGTCGATGGTCCGCTGCGGATCGAAGTAGACGACGGTGATGCCCAGGGCGCGCAGCTGATCGCGCATCGTGGGGGTGGCGCTGGTGGTGTCGGTGAGAAAGACCGTCGGGCGCTGCGCGGCGACGGCTTCGACATTGATGCTGCCGTTGCCGCCGGCCACGTTGGGCACCTGCCGCACGGCCGGGAACGCCGCGGAGGTCGACCGGCCGACCAGGTGCGAGCCCAGGCCCAGCGCCCACACGGTCTGGGCGAGGGTGCCGTAGCGGTCCACCGCGACGATGCGGTCGGCGGAGGTGACGGTGACGTCGGCGCCGTCGAACGAGTGCACGGTGACCGGCAGGGTGGGCGTGGGCGCGGGCCCGACCGGGGTGGGATCCTGATTCGCCAGGGTCGCGGTGGCCGGGCCGTGCTGATCGCCACCCGCCGCCCCTTCGCGGCTGCCGCAGCCCGCACCGAATCCGATGACGACGATCGCGGCGAGCAGGACGCCCAGGCACCGTGCGGGCACCGGGCCGATCGGCATGCTGACCCGCGTGGGCCGACCGGCCGGCGCCGTTGCGGCGCGGTCGGTGCGGCCCGATCGGACACGGTCGAGACGGCTCATGTAGGCAAGCCTAAGTGCTCACGCGATCGGCGTGCCAGCGGCCTGTCCGCCGCGCGGGCCGGCGGCGCGGCGCTGTTCGGGTTCCGCTCAGATTCCGCTGACATCGTCGAGCGCGGCGGCGATGGCCCGCGGAAGTTCCAGCGTTTCCGCGGCGAGTACGCCGGTGAGCTGCCCGATGTCGCGGGCGCCGACGATCATCGAGGCCACGCCGGGGCGGTCGCGTATCCAGGCCGCGGCCACGGCCAGCGGCGAGGTGCCCAGCCCGTCGGCGGCGGTCACCACCGCGTCCACGACCCGGGTGGCGTGGTCGTCGAGGCGCTCGCGGATCTCGGCGGCGGTGGCCTCGTCGGCGCCGCGCGAGTCGGCCGGCACCCCGTCCCGATACTTGCCGGTGAGGATGCCCCCGGCCAGCGGCGACGCGGCGATCAGGCCGACGCCGTGGTGGGCGGCGGCGGGGACCAGTTCGCGTTCGGCGCCGCGGGCCAGCAGCGAATAGGTCGCGTGTGCGGCCACGATCGGCGCGGCCGCGGCCAGCGTCGCGAGCTGCCAGGCGGCCAGGCCGCGAGCCCCGGCGTAGCGCACCTTGCCCGAACGGACGGCGTGGTCGAGGGTTGCGGCGATCTCGTCGAGCGGGGTGCGTGGGTCCCAGGCCGCCACACTCCAGATGTCGAGATAGTCGGTGCCCAGATCGCTCAGCGTGCGATCGAGCTGGCGCATCAGGGTGCGACGGGAGGCGTCCACGCCCCAGCGGATGCCGGCGGCGGGACCACCGTCGGGATCGGTGACCCCGGGCACCGGGACCAGCCCGGCGCAGCCGCTGATCACCAGATCGTCGCGCGGCACCAGTTCGCCGACGAGTTCGCCGAGCATGCGCTGGGCCGCCCCGCCCTGGTATACGGGCGAGGTGTCGACCAGGGTGCCCCCGGCTTCCACGAAGGCCACCAGTTGCGCGGCCGCATCCTCGGCATCGGTCTCCCGGCCCCAGGTGTGGGTGGCCAGACCCATGCGCGATACCCGCAGGCCGCTGCGCCCCACCGCCCGCTGTTCCATCACCACACCGCCCCAGTTCTCGTCACAGGGTCCGAGCCTAGGGCCACAACCGGTCCGGGAATCGGATACCACTCGCGAACCGCCGCAGATGCGAGCCGCACCACAGTGTCCGGATCGTCCGGCCCCGCGCCGGCGCGGGCCGCGCCCGGGATTCTGCGGACAGCGAAACAGCCTGCCCCGCAACCCGTTCCGAGCGTCCGGAGGGCCGGGGAGCGGGCGTGGGAAGGTGACGGCCGGACCGGCCGGTCGTGATCGCCTAGTCTGGACCCATGACGGTGATCCTGCTGCGGCACGGGGTGTCGACCTCCAACACCGCGCGCACGCTGGCCGGCCGCAGTCCCGGAGTCGAGCTGACCGAGCGCGGCACCGAGCAGGCGCTGGCGGTGGCAGAACGCTTGGCGCCGTTGCCGATCGAACATATCGTGCATTCCCCGCTGCTGCGCTGCACCCGTACGGTGTCGCCGCTGGCCGACAAGCTCGGGCTGGAACCGGAACCCGACGAGCGACTGCTCGAGGTCGACTACGGCGAGTGGACCGGCCGGCTGCTGTCGGAGCTGGTGCAGGAGCCGCTGTGGAAGGTGGTGCAGCAGCACGCCTCGGGTGCGGTCTTCCCCGGCGGCGAAGGGCTGGCTCAGGTGCAGTACCGGGCGGTGGCGGCGGTGCGTGCGATCGACGGGGAGCTGGCCCGGCGCCACGGCCGCGATGTGCTGTGGGTGGCGTGCACGCACGGCGATGTGATCAAGTCGCTGCTGGCCGACGCGTTCGGCATCCATCTCGACGGTTTCCAGCGGATCGTGGTCGAACCGGCGTCGATCAGCGTGGTGCGCTACACCCCGTCCGCACCCTATGTGTGGCGGGTCAACGACACCGGTTCGGACCTGTCGGCGCTGGCGGCGGTGGCGCAGCCGTCCGAACAGCGGGCCGGGCCCGTCCCCGGCGGTGAGGTGGGTGCCGCGTCCCGGGCGGATAATGGGACTATTGCGGATCCCCCCGATTCGGGGAGCGAGCGTAATCAGTGATGCAGTCGGTTTCAGGAGGTGCAGATGGCCCGAGCAATCCATGTGTTTCGCACCCCCGACCGTTTCGTCGCCGGAACCGTCGGTGAACCAGGAGATCGCGCCTTCTATCTGCAGGCCGTGCAGGAACCCCGGGTGGTGAGCGTGCTGCTGGAGAAGCAGCAGGTCAAGGTGCTCGCCGATCGGATGGGACTGCTGTTGGACGAGGTGGCCCGGCGCTTCGGCGCGAGCGTGCCGCCGCAGGCTGAGGATGTCTCCGACACGGCCCCGCTCCAGATGCCGATCGATACCGAATTCCGGGTCGGGACAATGGGTTTGGGCTGGGACGCCGATGCCGGCGCGGTGGTGGTCGAGTTGCTGGCCATCACCGAGACCGAGGTCGACGAATCGGTCGTGCTCGACGACACCGAGGAGGGCCCCGACGCGGTGCGGGTGTTCCTGACCCCGGAGCAGGCGCGGGAGTTCGCGCTGCGGTCGGCGAAGGTGATCGCGGCCGGGCGGCCGCCGTGCCCGCTGTGCGGGGAACCGTTGTCGCCCAAGGGGCACATGTGTGTGCGCACCAATGGTTACAAGCGCGGCGACATCTTCGGCGCGACCGATCTGGAGGATTGAGCACCGGTGACCACGCGCGCGGCGGCCGCGGACGAGGGCGCGGCCCGCGACGGCCTGTACAGCGGGGAGCTGTCGATCATCGGCCGGGTTACCACGGCGAGCAATCTCACCCTGGTGTGCGAGATCGCCTCCGGGGAGGGCGAACCGTTGCGGGTGGTCTACAAGCCGGTGCGGGGCGAACGGCCGCTGTGGGATTTCCCCGACGGCACGCTGGCCGGGCGCGAGGTGGCCTCGTATCTGATTTCGGCGGCGCTGGGCTGGTCGGTGATTCCGGAGACGATTCTGCGCGAGGGCCCGCTCGGGCCGGGCATGGTGCAGCGCTGGATCGAGACGGTCGATCCGGGCAGTGCGGCCGTGGACCGGCTGGATCTGGTCGATCTGGTTCCCGCGGGCGCGGTGCCCGCCGGGTTCCGTGAGGTGCTGCGGGCGGTGGACGGGACGGGAGCGCGGGTGTCGCTGGTGCATGCCGACGATCCGCGGCTGCGCCGGATGGCGGTGCTGGACGTTCTGCTCAACAACACCGACCGTAAGGGCGGCCATGCGCTGGAGGGAGTCGACGGCGGCGTCTACGGCGTCGACCATGGGATCTGTCTGCACAGCGAACCCAAATTGCGGACGGTGCTGTGGGGTTGGGCGGGCGAACCCGTGGGGGAGGATCTGCTGGACGATATCGCCGGATTCGCCGACCGGCTCACCGGCTCGATCGGCGCGGCGCTGGCCGAATACATCACCGACGCCGAGATCGATGCCCTGGGTGCGCGTGCCCGCGGCCTGCTCGACGATCCGGTGCTGCCGCAACCGGTCAGCTCCCGTCCGATTCCCTGGCCCGCGTTCTGACCTCGCACCGGCGCGCCCACGGGCGCGGCGTGCGGTATTTCGGTGCGCGCGGCGCGCAACGGTTGACTTCCCCATCGCGCTCGCCCCGCCCGAGGTCGGATGTGGTGGCGAATACGCGGCGACAGGCTCGGTAGACGGGGTCGGCGGTCGAGGTGCCCGCCCGCACCCTTACCCTCGAATCATGCAGTCCTGGTCCGAAATCTCCGTTCCCGCCGTCCCCGGATCCGGACCGCCGTTGCGGTTGTTCGATACCGCCGACCGGCAGGTGCGCCCGGTGACGCCCGGCGCGACCGCCACCATGTACGTCTGCGGCATCACACCCTACGACGCCACCCACCTGGGCCACGCGGCGACCTATCTGGCCTTCGATCTGATCAACCGGGTCCTGCGCGACGGCGGCCACGAGGTGCACTACGTGCAGAACATCACCGATGTGGACGATCCGCTGTTCGAACGCGCGGAACGCGACGGGGTGGACTGGCGCGATCTGGGGACCAGTGAGATCGACTTGTTCCGCGAGGACATGACGCAGCTGCGGGTGCTGCCGCCGCGCGACTACGTCGGCGCGATCGAATCCGTCGGCGAGGTCGTGGAATTGGTGGACAAGTTGCTCGCCGCCGGCGCCGCCTACGTGGTCGACGACCCGCAGTTCCGCGACATCTATTTCCGGCACGACGCCACCGAGCAGTTCGGTTATGAGTCGGGCTACGACCGCGACACGATGGATCGGCTGTTCGCCGAGCGGGGCGGTGATCCGCAGCGCCCGGGCAAGCGGGACCCGATCGATGCGTTGCTGTGGCGGGCGGCGCGGCCGGGCGAGCCGTCGTGGCCGGCGCCGTTCGGCGCAGGGCGCCCGGGCTGGCATATCGAGTGTGCGGCGATCGCGTTGAACCGGCTGGGTCCGGAGTTCGATATCCAGGGCGGCGGCAGCGATCTGATCTATCCGCATCACGAGTATTCGGCCGCGCACGCCGAGTCGCTGGTGTCGCATCGGCGCTTCGCCCGCCATTACGTGCACGCCGGGCTGATCGGCCTGGATGGCGAGAAGATGTCGAAGTCGCGCGGCAATCTGGTGTTCGTGTCGAAGTTGCGGCGCGCCGGGGTGGATCCGGGAGCGATCCGGCTGGGTCTGTTCGCCGACCATTACCGCACCGATCGCCAGTGGTCGGATGCGGTGCTCGAGCAGGCGCAGCAGCGGCTCGCGCGCTGGCGGCAGGCGACGACGCTGGCGTCGGGGCCGGCGGCCGAGCAGACGATCGCCCGCTTGCGGCAGCATCTGGCCGATGATCTGGACACCCCGAAAGCCCTTGCCGCCGTGGACAGCTGGGTGCAGCAGGCGCTGGATTACGGCGGTCCGGACACCTCCGCGCCGGCGCTGGTCCGCACGGCGGTCGACGCGCTGCTGGGCATCACCGTCTGAGCGCGGGCGCAACCGCGACACGGAGTGCGGGTGCACCGGCTGCAGGTTCGCAGCGAATGCAGGTTCGTAAACGCCGACCAGCAGAGTTCGCTCCTCCGGATCAGCGCACTGGACCGCGGCTGATGGAGGTGACCGACGAATGCGCGGGGCGCGACGCCGGCCGCGCCCCATTGTTCCCCGTCGGCATCGAGTGCTCGACGGCAGCCGATGCCAGGCCACCGCGGGTGCGTCCGTGCCGGTGGGCGGGTCACCCGAACAGCGGTAGCGATCCGACGAGCTTGGCGACGTCTTTGCGCCGGCCGTGCAGGCCCACACCGATCGGCGCCACGTCGTCGGTCGGCGTGGCCGCCATCTTGTCGATGTATTCCTCGTAGGTTCGGCAGCCCTGGGCCAGGGCGCTGAAGCCGACGACGAACATCTCGTCCCGTTGGGCGGCGGCGCGGGAGATGGCGGCCACCCGCTCGCGCGGGGCTCGCAGTATGGGCAGCGGGACGGAGATGACGCCCGGGTGGATCACGCCGTCGGCATCCTTCACGTCGGCGCCGACGAGTCCCTCGACGCGATTGCCCATGGTCAGCGCGAGCACGCTCGCGGCGTTGGCCGCGAGCCCCGTGGCGAGCTCGTCGCTGACCACGATCGCGCATTTGTACTCCGGCCGGTCTGTCATGGCTGCCCTTCCCTGTTCGTCGACGCGCCGCGGGGGCGGCGCTGCAGCCAAGCTAGCAGCGGATACGGAGTTTTCCCGGCCTCGCCGTGATAGATTCGGAGCTCTATGGAATATTGCGAATTCTGTACGGAAGATCGAGGCTGAGGACGGTGCTCGACGAATTGGATACGGCGTTGCTGACCCTGTTGCAGGAGGACGCCGGGCTGACGAACAAGGAACTCGCCGCGCGTCTGCACGTGGCGCAGTCGACGTGTCTGGAACGCGTGCGCCGGCTGACCAAGCGCGGCATTCTGCGCGGCCGGCACGCCGAGGTGGACCTGAAGCAGATCGGCCGCGGCACCCAGGCGATGGTGGCCGTGCAGTTGCGGCCACCGGATCGGGCGGTGATCGAGTCGTTCCAGGATTTCGTCGCGCAGCTGCCGGAGGTGCTGTCCTACTTCGTGATGGCCGGTGGTGACGATTTCCTGTTGCACGTCGCGGTGGCCGACAACGATCAGCTCAGCGCCTTCATCCTCGACCGGCTGACCCAGCGGCGCGAGATCGTGCACGTGCGGACCTCGGTGATCTTCAGCCACGTCCGGCGGACGGTCGTCCTGCCGCTGGAGGGCGCCGCTCCCACGACCTGACCCCGCAAGGTCGGAGAAACTCTCGCCGACGAGCCACCGGCCGTCGAACTCGACGACCCCGCCCCGGTCCCGTCGCTGTCCCCAGACAGCAATTGTGAAACCTTGTGGATCATGGTCTTTCAGGCGGCTCGGACTTCGGGGCCACGGTGATCGCCACCGCCGCATACGGTCCTGTGGCACGTCGTGCACTCGCGAGAGCCTCGCGGAACGACGTGGTGGCGGCTTGGGGGACCCATCGTGCTGCGGGAGCGCAGCTTGGCGTCGACTTCGTATGTCAGGCGGAACTGCCGATGGCGGGCCTCGACCTCGTCGATTCGGACCGAGGGGCATGTCACTTCCACTGCGCATGGACCGCGTCCACGTTCTCGGCCACTCGCCGCAGCAGACCGAGTAGCTGCGCGTATTCGGTGGGACTGATTCCCGCGGTGGTGGCGAGGCGACCGGCATGGATGCGATCCGCGGCCGGCTCGTGCAGCGCTGCGCCTTCCGGTGTGAGCACGTAGTACCCGGCGTGGTCCACCTGCACCAATCCTCGCGTGGCGAGCCTGGCCACGTAGGGGGCGACTGTGGGCTCGTCACTGTCCAGGAACGGCGCGAGCGCACGATCGATGGCCGCCTGATCGACGGGGCCGTGCGCAATGGTGTTCAGCACCTGCCACGACCGCCGGTCCAGACCGAATTCTCGCAGCTGTGCGGCCAGATTGCTCTCGAGACGGTCATGAACGTGCTTCACCCAGTAGCCGAGGGGCTTCGGAACGCCCGTTTCGTCGCGGGGGTGCGCAGATCGCTGAGATGTCCTCATGAATGTTCCTCCAAATACTTGCACTTTGACATATCCATGCACTGTAGCAAGTATTTGTAGGGTGGCAAGTATGGGCGATGACGTGAC
The DNA here is from genome assembly GCF_000308855.1 of Nocardia veterana NBRC 100344. Taxonomy (GTDB): domain Bacteria; phylum Actinomycetota; class Actinomycetes; order Mycobacteriales; family Mycobacteriaceae; genus Nocardia; species Nocardia veterana. The sequence goes on from NZ_BAGM01000074.1 coordinate 15,111, forward strand.
CGCGGTGGAAGCGATAGAGCGGGCCATGGTGGCGATCCGGCGTAGTCAGACCCGTCGGACGTTGAATCGGCTCGCCGCCAAGGACGCCCGGACGCCGATCGATCCCACGACGTTCGACGTACTCGACGCGGTGGAGGGGCGTGCAGACACAGCGACCGTCGGAGACATCGCTCAGGCGCTCGGCATCGACCAACCGCGCGCCAGCCGCCTCGTCGCTCGCGCGGTTGCCGACGGCCTGCTGTATCGCCAGGCCGATCAGGGCGACGGCCGGCGCGTCATTCTCCGCCTGACGTCCGGCGCCCGCGCCGCACTCGCCCGCGCCCACGAGGCGCGTCAGGCCGTCTTCGCGCGCACCACCGCCGACTGGACTGCGGCCGAACGCAACGAATTCGCTCGCCTGCTCACCAAATTCGTCGAAGATTTCGATCGTGCGGTCTCCGGAACCGACTGAGCACCCGCACTCGGGCACCTTCCCGAAGATGCCGTGCGGCAGCGGCTTTCGGGCAGGCCGGCCGGCCGGCGAGAACCGCGAGTCGACGGCGGGCATGCTGTCCGTGGCCGTCGGGCGAAGTCGTGCTGTGCATGACACCCGGGTCCGCTGCACTCGCCCCCAGCACCACACCAGGACCCCTTCCGATGGCCGCCGTCTCGGAAGGGACCCCGCCGCCGGACGCGGCGGTCAGGCGGCGGCCGCGGCGGCGCGGGCGTAGGTGTCGGCCAGTCCGGGCCAGCCGCCGGGGGATCCGACCGCATCGCGCATGGATTCCCAGCCGTCGCCGTGGTTGGTGAAGTCGCCGTGGATCAGGGTGACGGCGGTGTGGGTGGCGTCGACGGCGGTGAAGGTGACGTCGACTCGGCTGGTCAGCGCCGGGTCGGGCTGATACTTCCAGTCCAGGGAGATGTCCCAGGAGAACGCGAAGTGGCCGGGCCGATCCCACACGAGCACCCGTCCCCAGGGGCATTCGGTACCGTCGGCCTCCCGGCCGAACAGCCGGCCGCCGACGCGGGGTTCGACCACCACTTCGGCCAGGGGGCCCGCGCCGATGTGATGTTCGCGGGGCCACCAGCTGTCCATGCCGGTGGTGAAGACGTCGAAGGCGGTGTCGAGGGGCGCCTCGACGGTGAGTTCGACGCGGACCTGGGTGTCGCTGGTTTGCTGGGTCATGATCT
>NZ_BAGM01000073.1 GCF_000308855.1 Nocardia veterana NBRC 100344
GTCGACGCCGCCGCGGTGCCGCCGAATCGCCGGGCGCGGCGCGCCCGCACCGCACCCCCGCCGCGCCCGAATCGCGGGAACAAGGCCGCCCGGATCGGCGGCCGTGTCCTCGCCGCCGTGACCGCCGTCGTCGTGGTCAGCGGCACCGGACTGGCCTATTACACCGAACGCAGCGTCGACCAGGGCTTCACCCGGTCCAATGCGATCAGTGAAGCCGATGCCGCCGCCCTCGACGGCGATCTCAACATCCTGCTGATCGGGCTGGACACCCGAAAAGACCAGAACGGCAACGACCTGCCCAAGAACATCCTCGACCAGTTGCACGCCGGGGACGGCAGCGAGGGCGGCTACAACGCCAATTCCCTCATCCTGCTGCACATTCCGAAGGATCTGAAGAAGGTCACCGCCTTCTCCATCCCGCGTGACGACTACGTCGCCGTATCCGGGATTCCCGGCTACGACCACGCCAAGATCAAGGAGGCCTACGGCCTGAAGAAGGCGGCGGTGGAGCAGAAACTGGAGAATCAGGGCGTCAAGGACAAGGTCGAACTGGAACGGCAGGGCCGCGAAGCGGGCCGCGAATCGATCGTCCAGACGGTCAAGCAGCTGACCGGTGTCCCGATCAACCGGTTCGCCGAGGTCTCGCTGGTCGGCTTCTATCATCTGGCCAACATCCTGGGCGGCATCGATGTCTGCCTCAACCACGCCGTCGACGACGAATACTATTCCGGGGCCGTCTTTCCCGCCGGTCGCCAGCATCTCGACGCCGCCAACGCCCTGTCGTTCGTGCGGCAACGTCACGGCCTGGACAACGGCGACCTCGACCGTACCCACCGGCAGCAGGCGTTTCTGACCTCGGCGGCCAAGCAGCTCAAGGATTCCGGGACGCTGACCGATATCGGGAAGCTGCAGGCACTCATCTCCGCCGCCCAGAACGACATCGTGCTGTCGCAGGGCTGGAATCTGCTCGACTTCGCCCAGACCCTCGGCCGCGCCGGATCGATTCCCATCGAATTCCAGACCCTGCCGGTGAAGGCCTACGACACCATCGACGGCCAGGATGTCAACATCGTGGATCCGGCCGCGATCAAAAAGACCGTCCGCACCGCGTTCGGGGTGGCCGAACCGCAGTCCAGCGCGCCCACCACGACACCGACCAGCACCGTCGACGTCGTCAACGCCGGTGGCGCGAGCGGAATGGCCGCCAAGGTGTCCACGGCACTGGCGGACAAGGGCTTCCACAAGGGCACCGTCGGCAACGCCACCTACAGTGACGGGTCCAGCTCCGTGGTGTACTTCGGCACCGGCGCCGATGTCGACGCCACCCAGGCCGCCGACATGCTGGGCGGGCTGCCCACCGCCGCCTCCAAAACCCTAGACCCCGGCCATGTGAAGATCGTGATCGGCAGCGATTTCAGCATGCCCGACAGTCTGAGTTCGGCGTCGGCGGCCACCACGGTCGATCCGACCACCGGATCGACCACCACCGCCACGACCGGCGCGACCTCGGCCACCGCCACCACCGACGATCGGCCCGACTCCGGTAAACCCGTCACCACCAGCATCGGCTCCGACATACCCTGTGTGAACTGAGGTTCCGGCCGGGCGGCGTCTACGATTCTCCGGTGACCGGATACGACGACGCCTTCGATCATCTCGACACTTCCCGCCTGCCGGAGCGGCAACGCCGCATCCTCACGGTGATCCGGGATGCCGTGCAGCGCGACGGGTATGCGCCGTCGACCCGGGAGATCGCGGTTGCGGTGGGGTTGCGCTCGACCTCGTCGGTCTCCAAACATCTCCGCGACCTCGAGGACAAGGGCTTCCTGCGGCGCAGCGACACCGTGTCCCGTCCGATCGATGTGCGCCTGTTCCTGGCCGCCGGCGAAACCCGTGCCGCCGAAGCGGATTCGGTGACCGTGCCGGTCGTCGGCGACATCGCCGCCGGCGCCCCCATCCTCGCCGAGGAACACACCGACGACCATCTCACCCTGTCCCGGCAACTGGTGGGCCGCGGCACCGTGTTCGGCCTGCGGGTGCGTGGTGATTCGATGATCGACGCCGCCATCTGCGACGGCGACATCGTGGTCGTGCGACAGCAGCACGAGGCGCACTCCGGCGACATCGTCGCCGCCATGATCGACGACGAGGCCACCGTGAAGGTGTACCGCCGCCGCAACGGTCACGTGTATCTGGAACCGCGCAATCCCGCCTACGAGGTGATCGACGGCGACCGTGCGGTGGTGCTGGGCAAGGTCGTGTCGGTGATGCGCCGGATGTGATCGCCAAACGGTAGCCACTGAATTACTCTGCCCACGGGGGACCGCGCAAGACCGAACGAGATTCGGAGGTGCACGTGGCGAGCAGGGATCGGGCGGGCAGATCGGCAGGCAGGCATCGGGCGCGCGGGCGCATTCGGAGCGCGACGCTCGCCGCCGCCGCGGTGCTGACCGCCGTATCGGGTGTGGTCGCGGCCGGGCCGGCGGCGGCCGACGATCCGGTGGTCGGGTCCGGTGCGCCGCTGGCGCATCCGGTCTCCGCCGACGGGTCGAAGATCGTCGACTTCGCGGTCGTGGACGGCCGCAACATCACCATGAAGGTGTACTCGGCGGCGATGGACAAACCGGTCACGGTCAACGTCCAGCGACCCGCCGACGCCTCCGTGCCCCGGCCGGTGCTGTACCTGCTCAACGGGGCCGGTGGCGGCGAGGACACCGCCACCTGGGACGACCGCGCCCCGGATGCGCTGCGATTCCTCGCCGACAAGGACGTCAACGTCGTGCAGCCCATCGGCGGGGCCTGGAGTTACTACACCGACTGGCGCGCACCGGATCCGGTGCTGGGCGTCAACAAGTGGAAGACCTTCTTCACCGAGGAGCTGCCCCCGATCGTCGACGGCGCCCTGGGCACCAACGGCCTCAACGCGATCGCCGGGCTGTCGACCTCCGGCACCTCGGTGCTGCAGCTGCCGATCGCCAAACCTGGACTCTACAAATCGGTGGCCGCCTACAGCGGATGCGCCCAGATCAGCGACCCGACCGGGTACACCTTCGTCAACCTCGCGGTGAACGTGTGGGGCGGCGGCAACACGGTGAACATGTACGGGCCGCAGAACGATCCGATGTGGGCCGCCAACGACCCGTATGTGCACGCCGATCAACTGCGCGGCCTGAACCTGTTCATCTCCAGCGGATCCGGGCTGCCCGGGCAGTGGGACACCCTCGACGGCCCCTACGCGTTGCCCGGCGTCTACGGACTGGGCAATCAGTTGGTCATCGGCGGCATCATCGAGGCCGCGGTCAACTACTGCAGCCACAATCTGCAGAACAAGTTGAACGCCCTCGGCATCCCGGCCACCTACGATTTCACCCCCACCGGAACCCATTCCTGGGGTTACTGGCACGACGCGCTGATTCAGTCCTGGCCGGTGTTGGCCACCGGCCTGCAGCTGCCCGCCTGAGCACCGCCCGCCGGTTCCGGCGCGATCCGGAACCGGCGGCGCGGGCCGCGATTACGGTGTGGTCTGTGGTGGGCTGTCGGCGCCGGGCACCGACACCGGTTCGTGGCAGCTGGCCGGCGGATCGACCTGGGAGCACGCCATCGGCGCCCGGGTCGGGCGGTAGTCCGCGGGCACGCCACCGGCACGCGCCAGCGTCGCGAACACCTCGACCGCGTCGGTGGGCCGCCGGGTCAGCTCCGCATCGGTGGTGACGTCGACGGTGTAGAGGCCGAAACGCGGTGTGTAACTGCCCCATTCGTAGTTGTCGGTGAGGCTCCAGTAGTTGTAGCCGCGCACATCGGTGCCGTCGGCCTTGGCGCGCTGGATCCAGTACACGGTGTCGCGCAGGTGATCGGCTCTGCTGTACCCGTCCGGGCGTGGCTTCCCGTTCTCGGTGGGCATCCCGTTCTCCACCACGTAGAGCGGCTTTCCGGGGAACTGGCGAGCATAACGGCGCAGCGCGTAGTAGATGCCCTCGGTTTGCAGCGGCAGCTCCCACATGGCGGGCGCGCCCGCGGAGGTGGGTGACGAGCCGTCCTCGGTGGCCGGTGTGGGGCCGAAATAGTAGTCGACACCGATGAAGTCGAGTTTGTCGCGAACCTTGTCGACGTAGGGCTGATTCACCTCGGTCTCCGCGCCGGGTACGTAGCCGATATTGCTGGTGACCATGGCGTGCGGGGCCGCGGCATGGATCTCGTCGTAGATCCGGTTGTGGGCCTGTGCGAGCCGGTCCAGCGCGGCCGGCCACTCCTCGTGCGACAGCGCGCCGATGCGGATCTCGGTGCCCAGATAGGCCGCCGGTTCGTTGATCGTCACCCACATCGGATCACGAGCGACATAGCGTTGCACCACTTTTCGCGCATTCGCCACCCAGTCGTCGACCATGCCCTGAGTGCGCCAGCCGCCGCGGTCGGCGGCCCAGCCGGGATACACCCAGTGATCGAGCGTCACCATCGGAGTCATCCCGGCGGCGTAGACGGCGTCGACGATCCGGTCGTAGGCGGCGAAGGCCTGCTCATCCCATTCGTCCGGATGCGGCTGCACCCGTGCCCATTCGATACTCATCCGGAAGCTCGTGGCACCCAGCCGCGCGGCCCGGTCGATATCGTCGGCGTAGTGGTCGAGGAAGCGCACCGCATCGCGATAAGGCTCCGCGGCGCCGGTGGCGAGGTAGCGGGTCCAATTGCTGTCGGGCGCATGGCCTTCGGTCTGGAACCCGGACGTGGCCACCCCCCACACGAAATCCGGTCCGAGTGGAGCGAGAGCGGCGCCCGCCCGGCGCTCGGGTTCGGCGCCCGCCCGGGCCGGCAGCAGCAGGGCGGCCGCTGCGGCCAGTCCGGTGCCCAGCACCTGGCGGCGGTTCGGCTGTCGCATTCCAGCAATCGTAGCTGCGAGGTTGCTGAAAACCGGTGTGGGCTAGGGCGTGTCGGGCCCGCGATCGCCCTCGGCACCGGAATCAGTGCGGTGCCGCGGTCAGGTCGAACACCTCCACTCCGCCGAGATGTCGCGGAGTGTAGTGCGCGCGAACCCAGTTGTAGATGTCGACGTCACCGACGGGATGCCAGGTGCCGGCGTTCGCTGCGGGGGCCGGGGCGCGGTCGCCGGTGGGGGAGCGGCGGTCGTGGACCCGCCAGGAGTCCGGCAGGGTTATTTCGGGCGCCAGATAGTAGGTGATGCGGTGCTCGCGGACGAGCTCCTGGAAGCCGGTCACCGTGGGCACCGGGTCCTCGGAGGTGAACCCGCCGATGGCCATGACCGGCGTGCGGCTGGCCAACTCGAGCCCGGCCGCGGGACCGGAGCGGTCGATGGCCGCCGACCAGGTGGTGTGGGTCGCGCGCAGCATCGCCACCAGCGCCGGATCGGGGTCGGTGCCGGCGGTCACCATGCCGAGCCGCTGCCGGACCGGATCGAGCGCCGGTGGAAGTTCCGGCCGAGCCGGACCCACCACCGGACTGCCGCCGGTATGTGCCCGCGGCAGGGTCGCCACCGCGTAGGCGCTCGTTCCAGCCGTCGCCGCCACGATCCCCGCTCCGAGTGCCACCGTCACCGCCCGCCCGGACACCCTGCGCGACCGGCTCGGCAACGCCGCCGACACCAGGGCGGCGACGGCGAGCACGGTGCCGGCCAGAATCGTCCACCGCAACCACGGCAGCCAGCCGGCGTTACGGCCGAGCAGCACGAAACCCCATACCCCGGCGGCGGCGACGAGCCCCGCCGCCGCGGCCCGGCCCCACGCCCGATCCCGGCAGCGCCACACCTCGGCCAGGCCGAGAACGAAGCTGCCGACCACCGCGGGTGCGATGGCCAGCGTGTAGTAGGCGTGCATTCCGCCCCGCATCCCCGAGAAGGCCGCGGCGTCGATCAGCAGCCACAGTCCGAAAACCAGGGCCGCGCCGCGCACCGTGTCCGTGCGCGGAGACTTCCACCGCGCCACGACTACGACGACGAATCCCAGCAGCGCGGCCGGCAGCAGCCAGGAGATCTCGAACCCGATTTCGCCGGCGAACAACCGATCCGGGCCCGAGCCGAAACCGTCGCCGAACCCGTGGCCCGCGAATTTCGGTAGCTCGTAGCCCGGGGGCAGATCGAAGGGTTTACGGCCGGTGTGGTTGTGCCCGAGATAGCGGGCGAAACCGTTGTAGCCCAACACCAGATCCATGAACGTGTTGTCCTTGGAGCCGGCCAGATACGGCCGCGAACCGGCGGGCCACAGGATCGTCAGCAGCACATACCAGCCCGCCGACACCACCAGCGCGGCCGCCGCGGCCAGCAGATGCCGGATTCTTCGGCCGAGGCTCTCCGGCGCCGCCACCAGGTAGGCCGCGCCCAGGGCGGGCAACACCATCAGACCTTCGAGCATTTTCGCCAGAAACGCGAAACCCAGAGCGACACCGGCGAGGACGAGCCACCGAGCGCCCGAACCGCTCAGCGCGCGCACGGTGCAGTAGGCGGCGGCGGTCATCAGCAACACCATCACCGCGTCCGGATTGTTGAATCGAAACATCAACGCCACCACGGGGGTGAGTGCCAGAAGCAGTCCGGCGAGCAGACCCGCGCCACGGTATCCGGTGGCGCGGGTGATCGCGGCGTATACGAGCGCGACCGCCGCGACGGCCATCAAGGCCTGCGGCGCCAGCATCGAGGCGCTGGAGAATCCGAACAGCTGCCCGGACAGTCCCATCACCCACTGCGAGACCGGGGGTTTGTCGACGGTGATGAAGTCGGCCGGATCCAGCGACCCGAACAGCAGTGCCTTCCAGTCCCGTGACCCGGACCAGGCCGCCGCCGCGTAGAACCCGTTGCCCATCCCGTTGACGGTTACGTTCCACAGGTAGGCGGTGCCGGTGGCGATCAGCAATCCGGCCACCGCCAGCCGGTCCCGCGGCCGGGCCGGGGGGAGCCGCGGATCCGGCGGCGGTGGCGTCGATTCGGGCGATACGGGCACCGGGGCGTCGGCAGTGGTCACTGTCACCGCGGGAGCGTCTCAGCCGAGCCGGTGACCAGGCTGGCCGATCCCTGGGAGCTTGCTGTGAATGCCCGCCGGTCCGGACAGATCGGGCAACTCACCGCGTGGGTGCGGTCAGTACCTGCCGAACAGCACCGCCGCGTTGTGCCCGCCGAAACCAAAGGAGTTGTTCATCGCGAATTCGACGTCGGTGTGGCGTGGCTTGTCGTGCACGATGTCCAGCTCGATCTCGGGATCCTGGTTGTCCAGGTTGAGCGTCGGCGGGATGACTTGATCGCGCAGGGTCAGCACCGAGATCGCCGCCTCCAGCGCGCCGACCGCGCCCACCGAATGGCCGAGCGCCGATTTCGGCGCGTACACCGACGGATGGGCGCCGATGGCGGCGGTGATGCCCTTGGCTTCGGCCAGATCGCCGATGGAGGTGCCGGTGGCGTGCGCGTTGACGTGGTCGACGTCGGCGGCGGTGATTCCGGCGGTTTCGATCGCGCGCCGCATCGCCCGCGCGCAACCCAGGCCCTCCGGATCGGGCGCGACCAGGTGGTAGCCGTCGGCCGTGAGGCCGGCGCCGAGCAACCGGGCCAGTGGTGTGGCCCCGCGCGCCCGGGCATGGTCCTCCGATTCCAGTAGCAGCAGTGCGGCGGCCTCACCGAAGACGAAACCGTCGCGGTCGCGGTCGAACGGCCGCGAGGCGCGTTCGGGCTCGTCGACGCGCGAACTCAGGGCACGCGCCATGGTGAACCCCGCGATCGCCATCGGGTTGATGTAGCCCTCCACGCCACCGGCGACGACCATGTCGGCCTCGCCCAGCACGATCGATCGCCACGCGTGCACCAGCGCCTCGTTCCCGGACGCGCATGCCGAGACCGGGGTGACCAGGCTCGCGCGGGCGCCGATTTCGAGGCCGACCACACCGGAGACGCCGTTGGGCATGCTCATCGGCACCGCGAACGGTGACACCTTCCGGTAGCCGTGTTCGCGCATCGCGTCGTTGGCCTCGACGATGGTGTCGGCGCCGCCGAGGCCGGTGCCGATGCAGACGCCGAGGCGGTCCTTGTCCACCTCGGGTGCGCAGGCGGTGTCCCAGAGTCGCCGGCCCATGGCATAGGCCATCTGCTGGACGTAGCACATGCGGCGCTTGCGCACCCGGTCCAGATCGCTGGTGGGATCGTGAATCAACTTGCCGCCGATGGCATTCGGCAGGTCGTGGCGCGTAATGTCCTCGTCGGTGAGGGCTTTGATGCCGCTCGCGCCGGAAAGTAGCGCCTGCCATGTGCTTTCGGTATCGGTGCCGATGGAGGTGGTGATCTCCAGAGCGGTGACGACTACCTCGCGGAAGCCGCCGTTGCGGGTGGTGAAACTGCTGTCGAGCGTGCGCACGTCGGTCGATTCCTCACTGTCGGTCCCTCGATTTCCCCAGACACGAACTCGGCAGCACCGGCGCTCGCCGTCGACCTCGCCGCCGTCGGCTGTCGCCCCGCCGTTACCCCGGCGGACGGTGTGCCTCGGTCAGCCTAGTCCTCCGCGCTGTTCCGCGGGCCGATCGACGAGAATGCCGGAAATTTGCCAGCGAGGTACCGTTGACATCGACGGAAGGAGTGCGCCGGCATCGGGCGCTCATCCGGACGGGCTAGGGAAGGGCGTGCCCGAGATGGACATCATGACTGCTCACAACATTTTGAGCGCCCAGTGGGAGGATGTGGGGCCGCAGGCGCCCCCGGGCGCGGGGGTGACGACGGTGGTGCTGCGCAATCTCATCTGGCTGCATTTGCTGGCGACGGCGGTCGCGGTGGGTTGCTGGATTCATCTGGCCGGTCGGCGCGGCGTGGCGCGAGCGAAGGTTTCCCGGGTGGCCCTCGGTGTGGTGGCTCTGGGCCTGGCGACCGCCGGGGCGGGGGAAATTCTCGGCGCGGCGATGCACTGACATCCGCGCCGCACCCCGCGCGACTAGACGTAACCAGAAATAACACGTAACCTTCGGGGTATCCGGACGGCGAGGTCCGGGCTGACATTCGGACGAAACGGATTACCTCAATGGCGCGGCATGTCGACGTGTTGATCATCGGTGCGGGACTGTCCGGAATCGGGATGGCCTGCCATCTCACCCGGGAGAACACCGGACGCAGCTACGCGATCCTCGAGCGGCGGAACGCGATCGGCGGCACCTGGGACCTGTTCCGGTACCCGGGCATCCGGTCGGATTCCGACATGCTCACCTTCGGCTACGGCTTCCGTCCCTGGATCGGCACCAAGGTCCTGGCCGACGGCCCGCACATCCGCCAGTACATCGCCGACACCGCCGAGGAGTACGGCGTCACCCCCCACATCCGCTTCGGGCGCAAAGTGGTCAAGTCCAGCTGGTCCAGCGAGGAGCAGCTGTGGACCACCGAGGCCGTCGACGAACAGACCGGTGAGACCGAGACCTACACCAGCAATTTCGTCGTGGGTTGCACCGGCTACTACGACTACGACAACGGCTATCGCCCGACGTTCCCGGGTGAGGAGAACTTCGGCGGCCAGATCATCCACCCGCAGCATTGGCCCGAGGATCTGGACTACCGCGGCAAACGGGTCGTGGTGATCGGCAGCGGCGCCACGGCGATCACGCTGGTCCCCGCCATGAGCACCGACGCCGCGCACGTCACCATGCTGCAGCGCTCGCCCACCTACATCGCGCCGCTGCCCGCCGACGATCCGGTCGCGGTCGGCATGAAGAAGGCCAAGCTGCCGGCCGCGCTGGCCTACAAGACCGGCCGCGCCCGCAATATCGCACTGCAGCGGGCGAGCTTCGCGCTGTCCCGCAGCAACCCGGCGCTGTCCCGGAAATTGCTGTTGCAGGCCGTGCGGGTGGCCGTCGGCCCGAACGTCGACATGCGTCACTTCAGCCCCAGCTACAACCCGTGGGATCAGCGGCTGTGCATCGTACCCAACGGCGACCTGTTCAAGGTGCTGCGCGACGGCCGCGCATCGATCGTCACCGATCGCATCGCGACCTTCACCGAGACCGGCATCCGCCTGGAGTCGGGTGACGAGCTGCCCGCCGACATCGTCATCAGCGCCACCGGGCTCAACATCCAGATGCTCGGCGGCGCCGCGATCGAGGTCGACGGCACGCCGGTGGCGACCCGCGATCTGGTGGCCTACAAGGGCGCGCTGATGAGCGGGCTGCCCAACGCCATGATGATCATCGGCTACACCAACGCGTCGTGGACGCTGAAGGCCGACCTGGCCGCCGAATACTTCTGCCGGGTGCTCAACCATATGAAGGCCAAGGGGTATTCGACCTTCGTCGCGGTCGCCGAGGAGGCCGACAAGGCGCCGGAGTCGATGATGGGTGGCGCCCTGACCTCCGGTTACATCGCACGCGGCGACGCGGTGATGCCGCGGCAGGGGCGGCGCGGCCCGTGGAAGGTGATCAACAACTACTACCGTGACCGGGCGCTGCTGCGGAAGGCCGATATCGAAGACGGCATCCTGCGCTTCGGCAGGCGTTCGGCGGCCGCTCGCCCGGTCGCCGAATCCCGTTCCGCCTGAGTAATTTCCACGCGGAACACCGTCCGGTCGCGGCAGCGCACGCCGCGACCGGACGTCTGCTTTCTCAGCCCAGCAGATACGCCGGCGTCGCCAGCGGCTTGACGCCGGTGACGAATTCGTGGCGCAGCCGCGGATACGACTCGCCCGCGGCGAAGAAATTGCGATGCATGTGGGCCAGCTCCTCGGCGCGATAGTCGGCCAGCGGGCGCACCGCCTCGTCGGCCGCCCGGCGCTGTTTCTTCGCCAGCAGCATATTCTGCAATTCCGGTGCGGCCGCGAGGCTTTCGGCTTCCCGGCGCACCCGGTCCCGGAACTGGGCGGTCGATCCCGCGATCACCTTGTCCACCAGGCCCAACCCCGCGGCCGCGCGGGCTCCGACCGGCAGCGTGCGGGTGGTCAGTTCCTCGGCGACCTCCGCGCCCACCCGCTGCGGCAGGGTGTAGGTCCAATACTCCGAACCGTGCAGGCCCATCAGGCGGTAGTGCGGATTGAGCACCACCGATTCCCGGCACCACACGTGATCGGCGGCCAGTGCCAACATCGCCCCGCCCGCCGCGGCATTGCCGGCCAGCGCGGCGATCACGAGCTTGTCGGTGGTGGTCAGAATCGCCTCCACCAGATCGTTCATCGCGTTGATGTTGCGCCACGACTCCGCACCCGGATCCTCGGCGGCCTCGATGACGTTGAGGTGGATGCCGTTGGAGAAGAAGTCGCGCTCCGGGCCGAGCACCAGGACGTCCACCGGCCGGTCGCAGGCCTCCCGGTAGGCGGTGAGCAGGCGGCGGCACTGCCGGGTGTCCATCGCCCCACCGGGATAAGCGAATTCGAGGTAACCGACGCCGGCGTCCTCGCGATACCGCAGCTCCGACCAGGTATCGCGCACCGCGGCCTCGGCGGGGGAGACCGGGACCTCCGCGATGCCGGCGGGCAGATCGGCGCCGAGCGCATCGGTGGCCGGCTGTTTGAACGTCGCCGGGCCGCCGGGGCGGCGCCGGGGACGCAACTGCGGCAACCACACCGCGCCGTCGACGGTGGCCCGGCAGATCGCGCCGTCGCGGGTGGCGATCACCGCGCCCGGTTCGCCGCGCAACCGATCCTCGTTGTGCCCGCCGTGGATGAAGTATTCGCGCCCGAACAGCTCGTCCAGCACGCCGGGCTGGGAGTCGGCGGCACGCAGGGTGCGCAGGACGGTGGCGGTATCGGCGGTGGCCCAGTCGATCCGGCGCACCTGCTGGGTGAGGAACGGGCGCAGCCGGCCGGTGACGTCGGGACGGCTGTAATCGAGCGGCTGGGGCACGTAGGCGCCGGACTCGAAGCGCTGCACCGCCGTCAGCACGGCAGAGACCGCGGCATCGGAGACCTCGTTGCGGTACAGCTCGCTCTTGCCGCATGCGGGCACGTCGAATTCCACACTCGCCCAGATCGGCCCGGCGTCCATCTCGGCGACGGCCTGCAACACGGTCACCCCCCATCGCGACGCGCCTTCGGTGATCGCCCAGTCCAGTGACGAGGGGCCGCGATCACCCATCGGGCCGGGATGCACGATGAACACCGGGTAACCGGTCCACACATCCTCGGGAATCGCGGTGGTGAGCATCGGCGCGAGGATAAGATCCGGACGGAATCGTGCGACCCGGGCGCGCAGCAGATCGTCGCCGAGCGCGAGTTCGACGCCGATCTCGTGGCGTTCCCGTAATTCGGCGTGCACTCGCTGGGTGAGACTGTTGAATGCGCTGGCGACCAACAGGATGCGCACGGCTGTCCTCCATCAGGGTGTTTCGTCGATCCGTCACGAGTAGATCGTCACGAGTAGATCGTTGCCCTTCGAAACTAGCCGCAGCACCGAAGCGCCGCACAACGGGTGGTCCCGGCGGCGGGTCAGTGCGGGACGGTCACCGGATCCCCGCAACTGGCCGGCAGGTCGACCAGTGAACAGGACACGGGCCCGCGCGTGGGGCGGTAGTCGGCGGCCACGCCACCCCGCCGAGTGATCGCGCGGTACGCCTCGACCGCATCGGTGGGCTGGCGGGTCAGCGTCGGGTCGGTGCGCACGTCGACGGTGTAGAGGCCGAAACGCGGTGTGTAGCTGCCCCATTCGTAGTTGTCGGTGATGGACCAGTAGTTGTAGCCGATGACGTTGATGCCGTCGTGACGAGCGCGCTGAATCCAGTACACGGTGTCGCGCAGATCGTCGGCGCGGGTGTAGCCGTCGGGCCGCGGTGCGCCGTTCTCGGTCGGCATGCCGTTCTCCACCACATACAGCGGTTTTCCCGGGAAACGGCGCGAATAGTATTCCAGCGCATAGTAGATGCCCTCGGGCTGCAGCGGCATCTTCCACAGCTGCTTCGCGTCGCCCGGCGACAGGTGAGCCAGATCCTGTGGCGTGTGGCCGTAGTAGTAGTCGATGCCGACATAGTCGAGTTTCGCGGCGATCGCGTCGATCATGGGGCCGTTCACGACCGGCTCGGCGCTACCGACGACATAGGCGAGATTGCTGGTCACGAGCGCACCGGGCTGCATCCGGTGGATGTCGTCGTAGATGCTGTTGTGGGCCTGGGCCAGGCGCTGCTGCATGGCCGGAACGTTCGCCGGTGACAGCCCGCCGTTGGTGGTCTCGTTGACGATGTAGAACGCGGGTTCGTTGAAGGTGACCCACAGCGGATTGCGCGCCGCGTAGCGCTGCACCACTGTCCGCGCGTTCGCCAGCCAATCGTCGAGCATCGCCGGATGCGCCCAGCCGCCGCGGTCGGCGGCCCAGCCCGGATACACCCAGTGATCGAGGGTCAGCATCGGCCGGATGCCGTGCGCCGCCATGGTGTCGAGAACACTGTCGTAGAAGGCGAATCCGTCCTCGTCCCAGGTTCCGGGCCGGGGCTGTACTCGCGCCCATTCGATGCTGATGCGGTAGACACCGACCCCGAGTCCGGCCGCCAACGCGATATCTGAGCGGTAGTCGGTGAAGAAATCGACCGCGTCGCCGTAGCGGTCGTAGTCGGGGTGGGTGGCGATGTATCGCGTCCAATTGCTGTCGGGCGCATGGCCTTCGCACTGGAATCCGGCGCTGGCCACACCCCAGAGGAAGTCGCTGCCCAGCGGGGCGACCGTCGCCGGTGGCGCCGGACGCGCCTGTGCGAGGGCTGCGGAACCGGTGAGCGCGGCGGCGCCGGCGGCGGCGAACAGACCGAAAACCTGACGACGGCTGACGTTGCGCATCGAACTCCTCGGTGTCGAACTCCTCGGCCCGGACGGAACGGGCGTCCTCGGCAACGCCGACCCGGAGCGTCGTGGGCGCGGCGACGGACGCGGCGGAGTCATTCTGACGCGGAAATGGGCACGTGTCCAGGATTGGGGATATCGCGTCGAATGTGTCGGCAGGTCCGGCTAGCGTGGCAACCATGGCCACGCATATGACGCATTGGGGAGCGTTCGACGCCGTCAGCGACGGGGAGCGGCTCGTGGAGGTACGCCCCTGGGCCGGAGATCCCGAACCGACACCGCTGATCGGGAATGTGGCCTCCGCGCAGCATCATCCGACGCGGATCGACCGGCCCCATATTCGCCGCTCCTGGCTCGACCACGGCCCCGGCGCCCCCGGTCGCGGCCGGGATCCGTTCGTCCCGGTCGACTGGGACCGCGCGCTCGACCTGCTCGGTGGCGAATTGCGCCGCGTCTACGGCGATTACGGACCCGAAGCGGTCTACGGCGGGTCTTACGGCTGGGCCAGCGCGGGGCGGTTTCATCACGCACAGAGCCAGCTGCACCGCTTCCTCAACTGCCTCGGCGGCTACGTCCGCCATGTCAACAGCTACAGCCTCGGCACCTCGACGGTGTTGCTGCCCTACGTACTCGGCGATCTGTTCCCGCTGCTCACGCGATTCACCGCCAAATCGGTGATCGCCGAACACACCGAGCTGGTGGTGGCCTTCGGCGGCATCTCACCGAAGAACGCGGCGGTGAGCCCCGGCGGCGTCTCACGCCACCACAACCGCGACTGGATCGTGCGCGCCCGCGAACGCGGCTGCCGCTTCGTGACGGTCGGCCCGTTGCGGGACGACACCGCTGAGATCGCCGACGCGGAATGGATCGCGCCCCGCCCCGGTACCGATGCCGCGCTGATGCTGGCGCTGGCGCACGTCCTCGACGCCGAAGGGTTGGCCGACACCGCCTTCCTGCACTCGCACACCGTCGGTTACGAACGTTTCGCCCGATATCTGCGTGGTGAGGCCGACGGCGTGGCCAAAGACCCGGCCTGGGCGGCCACCATCACGGGTGTTCCGGCGCACCGGATTCGCGAGCTGGCCCGCGACATGGCCGGCGCTCGGACCTTGGTCACGGTCAGCTGGTCGTTGCAGCGGGCCCGATTCGGGGAACAACCGACCTGGCTGGGTGTGGTCCTGGCTGCGATGCTGGGCCAGATCGGCCTGCCCGGCGGCGGATTCGGTCACGGGTACGGGTCCGCGGCGATGGTCGGTGAACCCACCCGCGCCGTACCGCTGCCGCGGCTGCCGCAGGGCAGCAACCCGATCGACCGTTTCATCCCGGTGGCCCGCATCGCCGACATGCTGCTGCGGCCGGGTGAGGTGTTCGACTACGACGGGCGCCGGCTGCGGTACCCCGATATCCGTCTGATCTACTGGGCCGGCGGCAATCCGTTCCATCACCATCAAGATCTGGCCCGGTTGCGGCGCGCGTTCGACCGGCCGGAGACGATCGTCGTGCACGACTCGTTCTGGACCGCGACCGCGCGGCACGCCGACATCGTGCTGCCCGCCACGATGACCGTCGAACGCGACGACTTCGGTACCGGCGAGAACGACGCGATGCTGTTCCCGATGCCGGCCCTGATCCGCCCGCACGGCGAGGCGCGCGACGACTACGCGATCCTCGCCGAACTGTCCGAACGGCTCGGTACCGGTAAGGAATTCACCGAGGGGCGCACCGCGCGGGAATGGCTGGTCCACCTGTACGAACAGTGGCGGTCCGATCTGGGGGAGCGGGCCCGCGGATTCCCGGATTTCGATCGGTTCTGGGCCGGCGCCGGTCTCGAGCTGCCGGTCGCCGACCCGCCGCAGGTGGCGTTCGCCGATTTCCGTGCCGACCCCGACGGTCACCCGCTGCCCACCCCCTCCGGCCGGATCGAGATCTTCTCCGAAACCATCGCCGGCTACGGCTACCCCGACTGTCCCGGACACCCGGTCTGGCTCGAACCCGAGGAATGGCTGGGAGGCGCTGCCGCGCAACGGTTTCCGCTGCAGCTGGTAGCCAATCAGCCCCGGACCAAACTGCACAGCCAGCTCGACGTCGGCGACCACAGTCGCTCGGTGAAGATCCACGACCGCGAACCGGTGCGCCTGCATCCCTCGGAGGCTGCCGCGCGCGGACTGACCGACGGTCGGATCGTGCGCGTATTCAACGACCGCGGATCGTGTCTGGCCGGCCTGGTCGTCGACGACGCGGTCGCACCGGGAATCGCGCAACTGTCCACCGGCGCCTGGTACGACCCGGACCCGGAGGACCCGTCGTTCTGCCGGCACGGCAATCCGAACGTGCTCACCGCCGACCGGCCCTCGTCGACCCTGAGCCAGGGCAGCACCGGCCAGCTCGCCCTCGTCCAGATCGAGGCCTACCACGAGGCGGTACCGGACCTGGCGGTGCTCACCCCGCCGGCCGTCGTCACGAACCCCGACGACTGACAGGCGGTCGTGCGCCCGCCGCCGACCACGAACTGCGAAGCGAGGAGCTGGAGGCCCGCTATCCCGGCGTGCTGAGCAGTATCATCGCCGCCGCCCGCAGCGGCGAGTAGCGGTCCGACCGGCGGACCGCCCCGCATCAGTGGCCGATCCGATGCGCGAGCTCCGGTGCTCGGAAGCCGCCGATCTTCTGCTCGAGCAGCTCGGCCAGCCGCAACGGCGTGCGGTCCTCGAACATCGGGCCGATGAGCTGAACTCCCACCGGCAGGCCGTCGGGGGACCGGCCTGCCGGGACCGCGGTGGCGGGCAGGCCGGGCATGGTGGCGGTACCGGCCCAGACGAGCTGATCGAAATACGGGTACGAGACGCCGTCGATGTCGATGTGCCGGTCCTCCAGACCACCGTCGTGGTTGTGCGGGAACGCGGGCGTCGGCGTAACGGGGCACACCACCACATCGAACTCGGTGAAGAGCTGCCGCCAGCGGAGGCGGTGACATTCGCGCCGATGGTTCGCCTCGACCCACTCGCGATGGCTGAGCACCATGCCGCGCAGCCGCGCCGCGTCGAGACTCCGGTTGTCCGCACCCAGGGCGGCGGCCTGATCCCGCAGCCGGTCGTACACCTCGACCGGAAGACTCGCCGCGGCGTTCGACAGCATCAGCAGCATGTAGAGCGTCGCCGCTTCGGTCGGATCGGGCAGTAGCGGACTGTGCCGTTCGACGCGGGCGCCCTCCTCGGCGAGCGCGTCGGCGACCCGATGCACGGCCGCCCGCACCGCCGAGCCGGTCGGAATGATCGGATGGTCCTCGACGATCAGGACCCGGAAGTCGGCCGGCCGCTCGTGGCGCGCCGGGGGTAGCGCGAGGTCGTAGGCGACGGCGTGGGTCAGCGGGTCGGGTCCGGCCATGACGTCGAGCAGAACGGTGAGGTCGCGGGCGGTGCGCGCCATCGGACCGACGACGGCGAGGTCGAGCTCGACCGGCAAGGCCGGGCCGGGCGGCGCGACCATCCCGCGGGCCGCGGCCAGCCCGAGGGTCGGCTTGTGCGCGTAGATGCCGCAGAAATGCGCCGGGGTGCGCAGCGAACCGGCCAGGTCGGAGCCGATGGACAGCGCGCCGAATCCGGACGCCAGGGCCGCGGCCGAACCGCCGGACGAACCGCCGGACGTGCGGCCGTGATCCCACGGATTGTTCGTGGTGCCGTAGATGTCGTTGAAGCTCTGGATATCTCGCAGCATCTCCGGCACGTTGGTCTTGCCGAGGATCACCGCGCCGGCTGCCTTCAGCCGCGACACCTGGACCGCATCCTCGGTCGGCACGTGATCGGCATGCTGCGGTATGCCCCACGTCGTGGGCAGCCCGGCGACGTCGTAGGACTCCTTGACCGTCACCGGAACGCCTAGCAGCGGCCGGTCCTCGCCGCGGGCGCGCGCCCGGTCGGCGCGGCGCGCGGCGGCCCGGGCATTGTCGAAGTCCGCCACACAGATCGCGTTGATCGCCGTGTCCTCCCGCTCGATCCGCGCGATCGCCGCGTCGGTCAGTTCCACCGAGGTGACGGCACCGGCACGCAAAGCGGTCGCGAGTTCTTCGGCCGACAGAAAATCGAATTCCATGAATTCGACGGTATCGAGACACCGAAAAAGCCATAAAATATCGATTCGCGCAATCCGGTGAACCCGAATACGGTCCCTTTCCGTTCACCTCGGCGCACTCGTCCGGGAATTCGCCAAGTCACCGTGCGCCGGCACCGAGTCGGCTCGCCCGGGGGCATGACATGCTGTTTCGCACAACGGGACAGATGTCACAGCGGATATGGTCTCCCGACCGGTGATTCCACCGAAATCCGTACTACAGCCCCAGTTTTGTCACCGCGTTGTCCTCCAATGGATTCGCGGTGCGGATGTAGCCGTGCACGGTGCGCGGATTGGACCAGCGGCCCTGACGCATGATCTCGCGATCGCTGGCCCCGCCGAGGGCTGCCTGGGTGGCGAATCCGGCGCGCAACGAATGCCCGGAGAACAGAGCCGGATCCAGGCCGGCCCGCGCGGCATAGCGTTTGACCAGTTCGGCGACCGCCCGCCCGGAGATCGGCCGGGCGCCGATACCGCCGTGCCGGGAAACCGGCGGGAACAGCGGAGCATCGGGATCCACCCGCTCGGCGCCGGTGAAACCGTGGCAGCGATGGACCTCGGTGCGATCGGTCGCGGTCGCGGCGACCCATTCCCGCACCCTCTCCGGGGTGCCGGAAACGATGTCGCGCAACGCGATCCAGTCCGCGAAAGCGCATACCGGGCAGGTCGCCGGGCGTGCGCCGCGCGGCAGCGCCACCGATTGCGCGCCCACGCCGGTCGGGTCGGTTTTCGTCGCGGGCAGCCGCACCAGCAGGATCGGCTCGCCGGTGGCGTGATCGAGATGTACCGCCACATCACCGATTCGGAGCCCGGCCAGTTCACTGCGGCGCAGGGCGCCGGCGAAGCCGGCCAGCAACAGCAGCCGATCGCGGCGCCGCGCCGGTTCGTGCGGCCAGCCGGGCTCCGGCAGCCCGGCCAGGAGTTGCTCCAGCGTGTGCAGCAGCACCGGTCGCTTCCGCCGGGGAACACTGCGGCGGGTCCGGCGGATACCACGCAGGGTCAGCCGCACCACATCCGAGCGGGTGGGGGAGGCCAGCCCGTTGGCGGCGTGCACTGCGGCGATGGCAGCGCTCTTGCGTTCCAGCGTGGCGGGCCCGAATGCCCAGTCCCCGGACGGCTTTCGGGCATCCGCGGCCGCGGCGAGATAGACCGCGACGTCGAGGGCGTCGGCGGGCAGGGCACGACGTGCCTCCGCCGCACACCACGCCGACCACGCGATCCAGTCGGATCGGTAGGCGCGCACGGTATTCGGCGACTGCGACGCTTCCAGATAGCGGCTCAATGCCGCCGCCTGGTCGGAGTCGAACCGCTCGCGCACCATACGCAGCGCGGCCGCGTCCACGAGCACACTGCGCACTCCGCGTCGCAGTTCGGTGCGGACCACATCCGGGACGGCGATATCGACGACAGCGGGATCCGGTGCGGCACTCATCGCGACACAGGCTACCGGTCCCATGCTTCGCGGTGGCCGTGCGCGCTGGGAAGAACGGCCGATTGCGCTCTCGTTGGTCCTGGTCGTCGATGATCGCCGGGGTGCAGACGTGTGGGCATCGGCAGCCCGGTACCTGGCCTGCGCTCGCGAACGGATACCGCCGGAGGCCGTATTCGCGCTGGGCGGGCCGGAATTCGAGAACCTGGCGATTACTCCGATCGGCGCGCGGCGGGCGGCCGACTCGTGGGCGGTGGGGGCGGTGCGGCAGCTCGAGCCCGGCCACGGCGAGCCGAAGTCGATGCACACGGCGGGTCCGCGGGCGACGAAGCGGGTGGCGGTGAGGGCGAACGCGATCGACTACTGCTCTCTCCGGGCGGGCAGGGCATCGGCACCGCGACCGTGCACCACCTTCCGGTGCTCGCGCGCGAGCGGGGATATCGGCGAATCAGCCTGGAACCGTTGCGGCGGAAGCCTTTCGGCCCGCCCGCCGACTGTACGAACCGTGCGGATTCGTGCGATTCGACGACCGCCCGGACTCCGACGGCAGCGTAATCATGACCCGGACACGTGACGATCGAGACCACCCCCAGAGCGTGGCCGTTGGCCGCCCTGCGCGACCGGACCCGCGCGAAGTCGCCCTCGAGTGCGTTCGGCTACGTCCTTCCCCTTTCAATATATCGTGCACCCCGGGGCTTGCGGCAAGGCCCCGGTGGTGCTGCACAATCGTCCGGCCATCGCCTGGACCTGCGGAAACTCGGGCAATCGGCGCAACCCACCACCTGTCGAACGGGGTTTCATGATTGACGCGATCATTGTCGGCGCCGGGCCCACCGGATTGATGCTGGCGTGCGAGCTGCGGTTGCACGGCCTGCATCCGGTCGTACTGGAGAAGGCGACCGAGCCGACGAAGGTTGTCCGCTCGATGGGGCTGCACGTGCGCAGTATCGAAGTGATGGATCAGCGGGGCCTGCTGGATCGGTTCCTCGCCGCCGGGCGCACCTATCCGCTCGGCGGTTTCTTCGGCGGCATCACGGCGCCGGAGCCACATCTGGACTCCGCGCACGCCTACGTGCTCGGCATCCCGCAGACCGTCAGCGACCGATTGCTCGCCGAACGGGCCGACGAGCTGGGTGTGGAGGTCCGGCGCGGCTGTGAACTGGTCGGACTGGAGCAGGACGAGGACGGCGTCGACGTCCGGGTCGCCGACGGGGCCCGGCTGCGGGCCCAGTTCGTGGTGGGATGCGACGGTGGGCGCAGTACGGTGCGCAAACTGGCCGGGATCGGCTTTCCGGGCGAGCCGACCCGCGTCGAGACACTGCTGGGCGAGGTGGAGCTCACCGCGGCGCCCGAGACGGTCGCCGCCGTGGTGACCGAGGTGCGCAAGACCCAGCGGCGATTCGGGGTGGGCCCACTGGGCGACGGGTTCTACCGGATCGTCGTCCCGGCCGCGGAACTCGCCGAGGACCGCAGCGCCCCGCCGAGCCTGGCGGAGGTGAAACAGCAGCTGCGGGCGACCGCCGGCACCGATTTCGGGGTGCATTCGGCCCGGTGGCTGTCACGATTCGGCGATGCCACCCGACTGGCCGACCGCTACCGGTCCGGTCGGGTCCTGCTGGCCGGTGACGCCGCGCATATTCATCCGCCGGTCGGCGGGCAGGGCCTCAACCTCGGCATCCAGGACGCGTTCAATCTCGGCTGGAAACTGGCCGCGCAGCTCGCGGGCTGGGCACCGGCGGGACTGCTGGACAGCTATGAGAGCGAACGACGCCCGGTGGCGGCCGCCGTGCTGGACAACACCCGGGCCCAGATGGAGCTGATCTCACTCGAGCCCGGCGCGCAGGCGGTGCATCGGCTGTTGTCCGAGCTCACCCGGTTCGAGGAGGTGAATCGGTTCCTCACCGAAAAGATCACCGGCACCGCGATCCGCTACGACTTCGGGCCCGGGCACGAGTTGCTCGGACGCCGGCTGCGTGATCTGCGGTTGCGCCGCGGCCGGCTCTATGCGCTGATGCACGAGGGCCGCGGCCTCCTCGTGGACCGCACCGGCGAGCTGTCGGTGGCCGGCTGGGCGGACCGGGTCGATCACGTCGTCGACGGCAGCGACGAACTGGATGTTCCCGCGGTACTGCTGCGGCCGGACGGACACGTGGCGTGGGTGGGGGACGACCAGCGTGACCTCACCGACCATCTGCCGACTTGGTTCGGCGCCGCCCGCTAGCCGGAACCGCCGAACCGGGTGCGTCGATCGGTCTCCGGCGCAACGAGATTCGCGCCCGCTTCAGTGCGAGGTGATTCGCGCCTTCATCGCCGCGAGTCGCGCGGCGAACTCCTCGGAGTTCAGCGACGCCAGCTGCGGCCCGATCTCGGTGTCGACGGCCTCGGCATGCGAATCGAGGGTTCGGGTGATCCGCATCGTGCGCTTGGTGGTGATCAGCAGGTCGCGCGGTGCCGCCGCAGCCCCCGCGGCCGTCTGCACCGCGGCGGCCACCAGATCGTCGTGATCGCCGAGCACGACCCGATGGACCAGCCCGGCACTGTGCGCCGCCTCGGCATCGAGGACCTCGCCCAGCAGCGTCATCGCCGCCGCCTGCTGGGCGCCGACCGCGCGCTGCAGCATCCACGTCATCCCGCCGCCGGGGTGGATTCCCAACCCGAGGAACCGCGCATCGAATCGGGCGCGGGGTCCGGCCAAGCGCACATCGGCGGCCAGCGCCACGTTGAGCCCGGCACCGACCGCGGCGCCGCCGACCGCGGCAACAGTGGGCAGCGCGCACTCGGCGATCGCGAGGAATCCGGCGTAGATGGCACGCAGGCCGGCCTCCCCGGCCTCGCCGAGTGCGGCGAGATCCGCACCGGCGCAGAATGCCGGTGGGGCGCCGGTGATCACGATCGCGGACACGCCGGAATCGCCCTCCGCCTCCGCGATCGCGGCGGCCAGTTGCTCGGAAAGTCCGAGCGTCAACGCATTTCGGCGTTGCGGGTCCGACACCGTCACCACCGCGACCGTGTCGTGCCGCTCCATCGTGATCTCCGCCATGTCGGTCATCGTAATGAGGTGTGGCCACTACGATCCGCAGCAAGCCCGTTCCGACGACGACAAGGAGCACCGTGAAGGCCGTCATCGTGTGTGTCTCGGTATCCCACGGCAATACCCGCCGCATCGCCGAGGCCATCGGCGAGGTGCTCGACGCGCAGGTGGTCGATCCCGCCGACATCGATCCCGCCGATCTGGCCTCCTACGATCTGGTGGGATTCGGGTCGGGCATCTTCACCATGAATTTTCATCCCCGGCTGCGGGAGTGGATTCGGGCGCTGCCGCCGCAGGATCGCCGGCGGGCGTTCGTCTTCGCCACCAGCGGAATGGTCGAACCGCCCTTTCCGCGGTACACCCGTTCGCTCACAGCGCTGCTGGAGCAGCGCGGCTACGACGTCGTCGACCTGTTCACCTGCCGCGGATTCGACACCTGGTGGCCGCTGCGGATCATCGGCGGCCTGAGCAAGGGGCACCCGGACACGCGCGATATCCAGGCCGCCCGGAGCTTCGCCGAGGGTCTCCGGGCGCGCCTGACCGCCTCGTCCTGACCCGGAAAGCGCTGCTTCCCGGCCGCCGAGCGCGGCGGCGGTAGCCATGCTCGTCGCTGCCCGCGCCCGGCAGCTGCCGGGCCGGCTGGACAACGATCCGGCAGCTGTGGAGCGCCTGCTCACGGCCAGGCGAATCCTGCTGCGGCACATTACTTTCGGGAGACCGGTCAGGGTTCGAGATCGACAACGCCGCGCCCGCTGCCGATATCGAACGGCACCGAGACCTGATCGTGCGCGATCAGCCAGGCGCCGTCGATCTTGCGCATGCCGTAGGTGACCCGGACCCACATACCGTCCGTTGTCGCGCCACTGTTCAGGGTGCCGTGCAGGCGGGCGAAGGCGTGCCCGAAGGCGACGTCCTCGCCCACGGTGAAGGTCAGGTCGCGAATCTCGTAGTTCACCGTGTCGAAGACCGCGAAGACCTTCGCCCAATTCGCGAGCTTCGCCGCGATCCCGACGTGCTGGAGTGGCGGCTCGACATCGAAGGACACGACGTCGGGGGTGTAGAGCTGTTCGAGGGCGTCGAGATCCCTGGCCCGCAATGCCTCGACGACCTTGTCGATATGCCGGTGCAACTCGTGGTCGGCGTTGGTCATGATCGGATTCCTTTGCTCGCAGTGGTCAGTTCAGGAGTTGACGAGCGGCGATGCCGCGGCGGCCCGTAACGGCGCGAGCGCCGTGCTCCAGGCGATGACTTGATCCAGCGTCTTGTGCAGGGCGTCGGTGTGGTGGTCGCGCGGTACGAAGGTGGTGTGGTTCTCGAAATCGGTGAGCACCGAGACGGCGACCTGATAACCGACATCCGCCATGCCGAGGGTGCTGCAGACCGTGCGGAGCTGCACGGCCGCGCGGGCGCCGCCGTGCACGCCGTAGGACACGAAGCCGACCGCCTTGTTCGTCCACTCCGCGAACAGATGGTCGAACGCGTTTTTGAGCACTCCCGGCATCCCGCCGTTGTATTCCGGGGTCACCACCACGAATCCGTCGCACGGGGCGATCCGCTCGGCCCACGCGCGGGTGTGGGGATTGGCCGACGGGCCGAACATCGGCGGAGCCGGCTCGTCCAGATGCGGAAGCGGGTGCTCGCGCAGATCGATCAGCTCGAATTCGGCGTCGCCGCGCTGGATGGCCGTATCCAGCACCCACTGCGCGATCTGCGGGCCTCTGCGGTTGGGCCGGGTACTGCCGAGGATGATGCCGACTCTGGTCATATCCGAACACTCCTGTTTCGCTGAACGGGTTACGACACCACGACGACGCAGCCGTCGGGAATGTCAGGCCGCCTCACATTTCCGGCCCCCGATTCGTCGACAACGGTGAGGGGCCACGGACCGAAGGAGACGACCATGACCGACCCGCACCTGACCGCGGTGATCAGCGAACGGCGTCAGCTGATCAATCTCGCCTACCGGCTGCTGGGTTCGCTGGCCGAAGCCGAGGACGTGGTGCAGGAGACCTACGCGCGCTGGTATGCGCTGTCCGAACGGCAGCGCCAGGAGGTGGCGAGGCCCGGGGCATGGCTGACGACGGTCGCCGGCCGGATCTGTCTGGATCTGCTCGGCTCGGCGCGGGCGCGGCGGGAACGTTATGTGGGCGAATGGCTCCCGGAGCCGGTCCCCGGTCCGGACGAACGCGTCGGCGGCTCCACCCCGGTCGATCCCGCCGACCGCGTCACCCTCGACGAGTCGATCAGTATGGCCTTTCTCGTCGTCCTGGATTCCATGACGCCGGCCGAACGCGTGTCGTTCGTACTGCACGATGTGTTCCGGTATTCGTTCGCCGAGATCGCCGCGGTCGTCGGCCGCAGCCCGGCGGCCTGCCGGCAGCTCGCCTCCAGCGCCCGCCGCCGCATCGACACCTCCCGGGGCCCGTCGGCCGGGGACCGCGCCGAGGTGGTTCGTGACTTCAAACGAGCCTGGGAGACAGGCGATATCGCCGCGTTGATCGACCTGCTCGACCCGGAGGCGACCGCGACGGCCGACAGCGGCGGCTTGGTTCCCGCCTTCCGTGAGCCGATCACCGGCGGTGAGCAGATCGCCCACGCCTGGATGCGGATCGCTTCGCGCAGCACCGGATTCACCCTCCAGGAACGCACGGTGAACGGGCAGCCCGGGCTCGTGGCACGCATCGACGACACCATTGTGTCGGTATACGCGTTCGACATCGCCGACGACCGGATCACCCGGATCTGGGTGATCCGGAACCCGGAGAAGTTGCGGCACTGGACGGCCGAGTGAGCGAACGGTCAGCGACGCAAGGCGGTCTCGCGATGTAGCCGCGCCAGCTTCTGCGGATTGCGCACCGAGTAGAGACCGGTGACCAGACCGTCGTCGATGCGCAGCGCGAGCACGGTGTCGATCTCGCCGCCGAACCGCAGAATCAGCGCGGGGTAGCCGTTGACCTGGGCCGCCTGGGCGGACCGGGTGGCCAGATTGTGCAGCGCCGCGGCCAGCAATCCGGCCACCGCCTCGGCGCCGACCACGGGTGCGGGAGCGGCCTGGGCGACACCGCCGCCATCGCCCAGGAACACCACGTCGGGCGCGAGGATATCCAGTAGGTGCTGCAGTTCACCGGTGTCGACGGCCCGTTGGAAGGCCGCCAGCGCCGTGCGCGTGTCGGCTGCGGAGACGTGCCCGCGCGGGCGCCGCGCGGCGACATGGGCCCGCGCCCGGTAGGCGAGCTGGCGGACCGCGGCCGGAGTCCGGTCGACGGCCGCGGCGATCTCGTCGTAGCCGAGATCGAACACCTCGTGCAGCACGAAGACCGCACGCTCGACCGGCGCGAGCGTTTCCAGGACGAGCAGCATCGCCATCGAGACGTGTTCGGCCAGCTCGACGTCCTCGGCCACGTCGGGCGCGGTCAGCAAGGGTTCGGGCAGCCACGGGCCGACATAGGATTCCTTGCGCCGGCCGAGGGCGCGGAGGCGGTCCAACGATTGCCGGGTGACGATCCGGACGAGATAGGCCCGCTGATCCTGCACCGCGCCGAGTTCGACTCCCGTCCAGCGCAGCCAGGTTTCCTGCAGCACGTCCTCGGCATCGGTGGCGGAGCCCAGCATCTCGTAGGCGACGGTGAACAGCAGATTGCGATGAGTCACGAACGCCTCGGTGGCCGGATCCGGGTCGCGAGTACTGCCGCTCCCGTGACCGCCGGGGGTGGTCGCTGCTGTGCCGGCCATGGCTGTCTCCTGTTCCCTCGCTGCGTGTCGGTCATGGGACGCCGACCGCGCACCGCCCGTAACACCGAGTCCGCTGTGTCGTCCATCACATGGATGCCGTGTTATGCCGACCCGTTCGCCGCCGTCTTGTGGTCGTTCGATTCGATACCTGCGAGTGAGGACCACATCATGGAACCCCGTTTCGACCTGAACGCCAACGAACTCGGCGCCAAGATCGGCAAGCGATTCGCCAACACCAGCCTGGCCATCATGCAGTCGTCGCTGCCCCCATCGCTGCGGGAACTGGTGGAATTGCGTGCCAGCCAGATCAACGGCTGCGGATACTGCGTCGACGCCCACGCCAAGGAACTGGCGGCCGCCGGAGAACCGGCGGTGCGGATCAATCTGGTCGCCGCCTGGCGCGAGTCGACCGTCTTCACCGAGGCCGAGCAGGCCGCGCTCGCCCTCGCCGAGGAGGGCACCCGCCTCGGCGACGCGCGGCACGGAGTCTCCGACGACACCTGGGCGCTGGTGCGCAAGCACTACGACGACGATCAGATCGCCGCGCTGGTGTACCTGGTCGCCATGATCAACGCGGCCAATCGGCTGCTGGTGATCACCAGGACCAAGGGCGGGTCCTATCAGCCGGGCACCTTCGACTCCGCCGCGAACTGATCGGTATGCGAATCCCCGTTCGGCTCAGGCTCGCTCGGTTCCGGAGCCGAACGGGGCGGGATTCTCGACAGCGGTACGGGCGTACCACCGAGCCCAGTTTTCCAGGCGTTGCGTTGAGGTTTCGTTTCGTCACGTCCAACTAAACGTAAATGTAATTCCGCGAAGGGGATCGGCCGGAAGGAGTGCTGCTGACCTCCGATAAGGTTCACTTATCGGAGGTCAGAGCGATAGCGGTTCCCTTGCGGCGCGATCAATTTCGTTTCGTGTTGTTACGTCGTAAATGACGAAACCAACGCTACGATTCTCCGGTGTCGAGCATCTGTAACTACCCCGGCTGCACTCGGACCATTACGCGCGGCGGAACACCGGGCCGCCCTTCGGAATACTGCGACCACCCCGAGCACACCCGGTGGCGCGCCTGGCGAGAGCGGCAGCGCCGGCAGCAGGAGGAGAGCGCGGGAACCGACGCCAACGTCACTGTGACGCAACAGGGCCCGGTGACGGCCGCGCGGTTGCGGGCGGACGAGATGCTCACTCAGTTCCGGACCCTGGCCGATCAGCTGAGCACCACGCTGTCGGTGGCGGTGGCCGAGCTGTCCACCCTGGCCGACCCGTCCGTGGCCGAGGCGCAGGTGCAAGCCGTGCAGGCCGACGCGGCGCGCCGCATCGCCGAGGCGGAGGTCGCGGCGGCCGCTGCCGAACAGGCCCGCCGCGATGCCGAGACCGCCCGCGCCGCAGCGGAAGCCGCGGCCGAGGATGCGGCGGCCGCCGCGGAGGCGGCCGAGGCGCGCATCGCGGAGGCGGTGGCCGCGCGCGACGATGCACTGCGCGAGGTGGAGCGGGCCAGCAAACAGGCGGCCGAGGACGTATTCGCCGCCCGCAGCGAGGCCGAGGCCGACATTCGGCAGATTCGCGCCGAGTGCGCGCAAACCGTCGAGGACGCCCGACGGCGCGCCGAGGAGGATATCCGTCTGGCCCGCGGCACATTCACCACCGAACTCGAACAGGCCCGTCGCGACGCCGCCCAGCGCGTCACCGCCGCCGGCGCCGAACGCGACCTCGCCGTACAACGGGCGAGCGATGCCGAACGTGCCGTCGAGCGCGCCGAATCCACCATCGCCGAACGCACCCAGACCCTGACGGAAACCAAGGCGGAGTTGACTCGGGCGCGAGCCGAGATCGACCGGATCCGCGAGGAAGCACGGGCTGCGCAGCAGCGCGCCGCCGACGATATCGCCGCCGTCCGCGCGGAAGCGGCCGCGGCGGCCGATGCCCTCGCCCAGCAGACCGCCGCCCGACTCGCGGCACTCGACGATGCCCGGCGCCAGACTCTGCTGCGGGCCGAACGCGCCGAGGCGCAACTCGACGCCCTGCTGTCGCGGCGCGGCGAGCAGCCGACCGCGGAGGTGGCCGCATCGGGCGCGGCCACCGGCGAGGGCCGGCGGTCCCGGTGACCACGTTTGTTCTTCCGAGTGGGAACATGTCACCGGGTGCGGCAGGGGTAGCTTGGCCCGGGATGACCCCCTCTTCGAACGACACCGGCCGGCGGCGTCCCGGCCGATGAGACCACCGATTTCCACCGGCCTGCGGGCCGCCACCCGGAGCATCGAAACGGCCCTCGCGCGGGCGACGTCGAAAGTCTCGTTCGGATACCGGTCCACCGGTACGGGGCTGCGCACGGCCGCGAACCGGCTGCGGCACACCGACTCTCGGACGGCGCTGAAAATCGGCGGGGTGGCGGTGACCGGAGGCGCCCTGCTCGCCCTGCACGGCGACGAGAAGACCGAGTACGCCCAGCCGCCCCGCAGCGGAACAGCCGCGGACGCGATCGCGGTCGCCGAGTGGTGGAATTCGCTCGCGCCCGAGGAACAGCAGCGGCTGCTGAACGAAGAGCCCGAACGCATCGGCAATCTCAACGGGATACCGGTCGAGGTGCGGGACGCCGCGAACCGCAAGGTCATGAACGCCGACATCCATCGCGTCGAGGACGTCGCGAAGTCGAAGGGCGTCTCGGTCGACCAGATCGCGAAGAACCCGAAGAAATTCGGTCTGACGGCAGACGACCTGACGCGCTACCACAATGCCGTCAACGTCCGAGCCGGCCTGAACCAATACAGCGGCCCGAACCGGGCCGACCCCGGACAGTATCCGCCGGCACCGTATCCGACCTACCTGTACGCGTACCAGCCACTGGCGTTCGGCGGAAAAGGCAGGGCCGCAGTCAGTATCGGCAATCCCGACACCGCGCCCAATACGGCGATCGTGGTGCCGGGAGCCAGTCAGAGCGTGCGCGCCAGCGACGCATCCGACAAGGGCTGGTTCGCCGTCCAGAGCGAACAGGCGCAGAACCTGTACACCGAATCGAACAGGGCCGATCCGTTGCATCCGACCGCGGTCGTCGCCTGGATGGGCTACGACTCACCGGCCGACGGAATCGCCGCCGTGCTGAGCGGAGACCCCACCGCCGAACGCAAGGGCGGGAACCTGCTGGCCGACGATGTCGACGGTTTGCGGGCCACCCATCGAGGTCCGTCGCATGTGACCGTGGTGGGTTACTCCGCGGGAGCCATCGTCGCCGCCGATGCGGCCGCCGCGAGCCATCTGCGCGCCGACGATATGGTCCTGCTCGGCCCCGTCAGCACCGACCAGGCCCGCAACCAGGCCGACTTCCATCTCGACGGGGGCGGAAAAGTGTACGTCGGTAAGGCATCCAACGATCTGAACGCACATGCGGGCCACGCCTGGATCGGTGGTCCCGATCCCATCGGGCCCGACTACGGCGCGACCCGGATCAAAGCCGAAACACCGGAGAGCTACGCGTCGCGACTCGGCTACAGCGGGCAGGCTCATCTGCACTACTTCACCGCCGGTAGCGAATCGCTGTACGCCACGGCACTTGTCACCTCCGGCCACGCCGACCGCTTGGGCGCGGAGAACATGCTCGCCGGGCACCCGGATCCGATCCCGCTCTGGCCGGACGACGACCCCGAAGCCGACCGCACCGGCATTCGGGACGACCACTATCACCGACCTCCGCAGTAGTCATCCGATCGTCACGGCTGCCGTTCGTCGGTGGCGGGCCGGCCGGGATCCGCACCGCCACAAGGTAACCGGCGGCTCGCCGGTCGGCTCGTGTGCGTCGGGTAGCGGCATTCCGACATGCCGAAGTCGTCGCTCGGGCCCGGGTATCCGGCCACAACCGGCGGCGATCCGGAAATCCGTTCCGATACCGGGTCGATCGTCGGCTTCGCTGTGCGGTCACCGCTATGCTCGACAACTAAATCGACCACCCCCGCGACGGATCTCGCGGGAATCGAGAGGTGACAAGTGAACGACGACGCCATGCGAGCGCGGCAAGCAAGGCCGAGCGTGGCACGGGTATACGACTACATTCTCGGCGGCCGGGACAATTACGGGGTCGACCAGAATCTGGCCGACTACTTCATCGACTTCCTGCCCGGCTCCGAACAGGTGGCCATCACCGCGCGAGCGGCGACCCTGCGTGCGGTACGCAGCATGTGCGCCAACGGTATCCGTCAATACATCGACCTCGGCTGCGGCCTTCCCACCACCGAGAACGTGCACGAGGTGGTACGCCGGCAACACGCCGACGCGCCGATCGTCTACGTCGACAACGATCCGTTCGTCGTCGCCCACGGCCGCGCCTTGATGTCGATCGACGATCGGATCGCCGTGCTCGACGGCGACGTGCGCGATGCCGGTGCCATCGCCGACCACCCGGATGTGCAGCGTCTGATCAACTTCGACGAGCCGGTCGGGCTGCTGTTCGGTGTCGTGCTGGCGTTCGTCGAGGACAATGAGGACCCCGCGGGTGTCGTCCGATCGTGGGTGGACCGGGTATCGCCGGGAAGCCAGGTCTACATCTCGCACTTCCGCTCGGGGCACAACCGTGAGACGAGCACCACCGAACGCAAGGTGCTCGACGCGTTCGGCCGGGGCCGGTGGCGCAACGACGACGAGGTGCAGGCGCTCTTCGGCGAGCTCGAGCTGATCGAACCAGGTTTGCTCCCGTGCGCGCAGTGGTGGCCGCAGTCGGCCGCCGACGACGCCGGCAACGGTCGCGAACTCAGTGTCTGGGAGCAGCTCATCGTCGCCGGGCTGGCCCGCAAAACCACCTGAGCCCCCTGCGGGATCCCTCCGCACTCAGCGTCGAGTTGCGGACCTCCCGGCATGTTCCCCGAGGACGGCGATCCGGCGCCGTGTCGCTGACGCGCGAGAGATCGGCGGGGGAGTGTGCCCGCTTCAGCCGTGGACGCGCGCGGCGCCGATTCTGTCGATGCGGTCGCGACCCCACGCCCCGAGCGGCTCCAGCGCGGCATTGAGCGCCGAACCCTGCTCGGTGAGTTCGTATTCCACCCGCGGCGGAATCTCCGGGAAGACCTTGCGGGTGATGATGCCGTCCTCCTCGAGTTCGCGCAGATGCTGAATGAGCATCTTCTCCGACACCCCGGGCAGGCCGCGGCGGAGCTCGCCGAAGCGGCGGACGCCGCGCGCCTCGAGCTCCCAGAGGATGAGTGGTTTCCATTTGCCGCCGAGCACGTCCATGGCGGCGTCGATGCCGCAGAAATATGGTCCGGATCTCTTCGTGCCCATCCCTCAGCCTCACTACCTGTTCACACACCTGCTGGTAAGTACCCGACCGAATAGTAGGTACTTGTCGAACGAACGGCCGTGCCGCAGGGTTGATTCCAGCGCGCTGACCACAAGCTTTCCCAGCTTCCAAGGAGTTGACCCGCAATGGCGGAACAGACGACAGTGACGGTTCTCGGCCTCGGCGCGATGGGTCGGGCACTGGCCGCGGGATTGCTGCGCGGCGGCCACCCGACCACGGTCTGGAACCGGACCGAAGGCAAGGATGCCGACCTGGTCGCGGCCGGTGCCACCTCGGCACCCTCGATCGGCGATGCCGTGCGCGCCGGCGATGTGATCGTGAGCGTGCTGCTCGACCACGCGTCGGTGCACGCCGCCCTGGACCCCGTCGCCGAGCAGCTACGGGGACGGCAGTTGATCAACCTCACCAGCACCGCGCCCGAAGACGCCCGTGAGCTCGCCCGGTGGGCGGCCGCGCACGGCATCGGGTACCTCGACGGCGGTATCATGGCGGTCCCGCACATGATCGGCCGGCCGGGTTCCTCGATTCTCTACAGCGGATCCCGCACCGTCTTCGACGCGAATCGCGACACGCTCGAATTGTTCGGCACCGCGGAATATTTCGGCGACGACGCCGGGCTGGCCTCGGTATACGACTTCGCCCT
The DNA here is from genome assembly GCF_000308855.1 of Nocardia veterana NBRC 100344. Lineage (GTDB taxonomy): Bacteria > Actinomycetota > Actinomycetes > Mycobacteriales > Mycobacteriaceae > Nocardia > Nocardia veterana. The sequence goes on from NZ_BAGM01000073.1 coordinate 31,939, forward strand.
GCTGGCCGGGATGTACACGATGTTCACCGGATTCCTGCACGGGGCGGCCATGGTCGCCGCGGCGGGGCAGTCCGTTGCGGCGTTCTCCCATCGGGCCGCGGGCTGGTTGGGCGCCATGACGCAGTCGCTGCCCGAGTTCGGGCGGGTCATCGAATCCGGGGACTACACCACCGATACCCAGCACCTGGCCTTCCAAAAGGCAGCGCTGGACGCGATCGTGCGGGCCAGCCGCGATGCCGGCGTCGCCCTCGACGTGGTCGCGCCGATCAAGAATCTGATCGACCGTCAGATCGCGGACGGGCACGCGGCGCTGGCCTTCGAGCGAACCTTCGAAGAACTGCGCTGACGGGGGCGAGGCGGGCCCTGAAAGCGGTGAACCGTGGCGGATCGGCATCCTGCTCAGTACAAGGTGCCGATCCAGCGGCGGGTATCGGCCGGATCGATGACATCGTCGAGTTCGAGCACCGTCGCCGCGGTGAGCGCCTTACCGCTCTCGTAGGCGGCCCGGACGAGGTTGTCGAACGCGGCGGCGCGCTGCTCGGGATCCTCGATGGCCGCCAGCTCCTTCGCGAAGCCCAGCCGCACCGCGCCTTCCAGGCCCATGCCGCCGATCTCGCCGGTGGGCCAGGCGATGACGAAGCGTGGCGCTCGGAAGGATCCGGCGGCCATCGCCTGCGCCCCGAGCCCGTAACCCTTGCGCAGGATGACCGTTCCCCACGGCACCGACATCGCCGCCGCTTCGATGAACAAGCGACTGAACTTCGTCACCGTGCCGTGCGTCTCCGCCTCCGGGCCGACCATGAAACCCGGTGTGTCACAGAGCGATACGATCGGAAGCCGATGGGCGTCGCACAGTCGCAGGAAGGCGGCGAGCTTATCGGCCGCGGGTGCGTCGATGGCGCCGCCGAGATGCCGGCAGTCGTTGGCGACGAGCCCGAACGGCCGGCCCTGTACCCGCACGAGCGCCGTGACCACCCCGACACCCCAGTCGCGGCGCAGCTCCAGGACCGAGCCGACGTCGGCGATCGTGGCGATCGCCTCCCGGATGTCGTAGGCGCGCAACCGATCGGCGGGCACCACATGCCGGGCGAGCCGAGGATCGGGTGCTTCCCACTCCTTGTGCGCCCCTTGAAAGTAGCCGAGGTAGTCGCGGGCGATCGCCACCGCTTCGGCCTCGTCCGCGGCCACGACGTGCACGACGCCGTTGCGGCGTTGGACTCGCACGGGACCGATGTCCTCCGGTGCGTACACCCCGAGCCCGCCGCCCTCGATCATGGCGGGCCCGCCCATTCCGATATTCGCCTCCGGGGTGGCGATCACGACATCGCACATCCCCAGCAACGCCGCATTGCCGGCGAAACAGCGACCGGACACGATGCCGATCAAGGGGACCTGCCCGGACAGCGCGGCCATGGCCCGGAAGGTCGTCACATCGAGACCCGAAATACCGGAATGGTCGGTGTCGCCGGGGCGGCCGCCGCCACCCTCGGTGAAGAACACGACCGGAACGCTCTGCTCGCGGGCGAGTTCCAGCATGCGGTCGGTCTTCGCGTGATTGCGCATGCCCTGGGTTCCGGCGAGCACGGTGTAGTCGTAGGACAGCACGACGGCTCGGGTGTTCTGCGTGCCGAACCGGTTCGCGTTGATCGTCGCCGTTCCGGCGATCAGCCCGTCGGCAGGCGTATTGGCGATCAGGTCCGCCATGCTGCGCCGGGAGCGCTGCGCCGCCACCGCCAAGGCGCCGTATTCGACGAAGCTGCCGTCGTCGACGAGATCCGCGATGTTCTCTCGCGCGGTGCGCCGGCCGAGCCGGTGCCGCTTGGCCACCGCGTCGGGCCGGGCCTCGTCCAGTCCGGCGCGGTGGCGCTCCCGCACGTCGGCGAGGTCGGCCCGTTCGGCGTCGAGGTCGATCGCGGTGAGATCGGCTGTGGCGCCGTCGTGTTCGGCATCGTCCCAGGCGACGACCGCGGTATGCGGATCGAGGACGGTGCCGGGTTCGGCCAGCACTCGCACGACCCGCAGCGGCTGCTCGGCCCGCAGCACATGGTGCATCTTCATGGCCTCGATCACGGCCACCTCGCCGCCGGCGGCGATCACCGCGCCGGGTTCGGCGACGGCCACGACGGTGCCGCCGAGCGGGGACCGCAGAACCCGTTCGGCGTCGGCTGTTTCGATCTCCGGGCTCGGGCCGGGGGTCGGCTCCGGTGGGGCAGGTGTGCCGAATCGGCCGGCGCGCGCGAGGAGTTCGCCGCTGTGGCGTTCGAACCATTGGGTGTCGATATCGGGTTCGGCCGGCATCGCCTCGAGGATGGCCCGCTGCAATGCCACCGTCGTGTCGACGCCGTCGATCGTGGTTTCCGCCAGCGCGTCACTCGCGCGGCGCAGCGCCGCGGCATACGAGGGTCCGCGAGCGATGATCTTCGCGAGCAGGGAATCGAACCGCGCACTCTGCCGCATCCCCGCACAGGCGGCGGTATCGACTCGCACCCCGGATCCGGTCGGCGGCGTGAAGCGGCCGAGCACGCCGGTGCTGGGCAGTAGTTCGCCGGTGGCGCCGAGGATTTCGGCATTGATGCGCACCTGGACGGCGTAACCGCGCGCCCGGCCGGCGGGCAGGTCGAGTTCGTCGAGCCGGTGGCCGAGGGCGAGATCGAACTGCACGGCCACCAGATCCAGGCCGGTGACCTCCTCGGTGACGGTGTGTTCGACCTGAAGCCGAGGATTGACCTCGAGAAACCACGCGGCATCGCCACGGACCAGGAACTCGACCGTCACGACGCCCCGGCAGCCGAGCGACTCCACCAACCGGATCGCCTGCGCGTGCACCGCGCTGCGCAGGTCGCCGGTCAGATCGGGCGCGGGCGCGATTTCGACCAGCTTCTGTCGCCGCCGCTGCATACTGCAGTCCCGGTCGCCCACGGCGATCGCGCGTTCGCCGTCGGCGACGATCTGCACCTCGATGTGGCGGGCCCGGTCGACCAGGGCTTCGGCATAGACCGTGTCGTCACCGAAGCCGGCCCGCGCCTCCGCGCGGCAGTGCGCGTAGGCCTCGGCGAGGTCCTCGGGCCGGCGCACCACCCGAATACCGCGCCCACCACCGCCGGCGACCGCCTTGACCATCACCCCCTCGGGATGGCCGGCGAGCAACGCGGCGATCTGCTCGGGGCCCGCGGGCCCGTCGGTGGCCGGCAGTACCGGCACACCGGCGCGCCGGGCGGCGGTGCGCGCCGCGACCTTGTCGCCGAACGCACGCAGCACCTCCGGTTGCGGGCCCACGAACACCAATCCGGCTTCCGCGCAGGCCTGTGCGAAATCGGCGCTCTCACTGAGGAATCCGTACCCGGGGTGAACCAGCGCACCGGTCCCGGCGGACCGGGCGGCCGCGACGACGGCCGGGATGTCGAGATAGGCGGGCGCGCCGGCGCCGGGAAGCTGTACCGCGTGATCGGCCAGGCGGACCGGCACGGAGTCCGGTTCGTCGGCACTCGACAGCGCCAGCGTGGCGTAGCCCCGCTCCCGTGCCGTGCGCAGGACACGCACCGCCACCTCACCCCGGTTCGCCACCACGACCTGCATGCCGACAGTCTGATTGACATTGACGTCAACGTCAATATGCTGGAGCCGTGACATCGGCGTGGAGTGTGCGAGCGGCGCGGGAGCGTTCCGATACCGATCGGCACCGCGCACTGCTCGACGCCGCCGCCGAGGTCTTCATCGAACGCGGTTACGCCGCCACCACGGTCGCCGCGATCACCGCACGCGCGGGTGTGTCGCGAGCGACGCTCTACGTCTACTTCGCCTCGAAGGACGAGATCTTCCATGCTCTCGCCGTGCGGGTGCGTGACGAGTTCCTGGCCGCGCAGGAGCCGGCCCGCACCGATCTCGGCCCACGAGAGATGTTGCGCGCCACCATCGAATCGTTCGCCGAGGCCGTGCTGCATGCCGGTCCGCTGCTTCGCCTGATCGACGAGCGCGGCGCGGTCGATCCCGCCATCGCCGCGCTGGCCGCGGAGACCGCCGAACGCCCGATCCGCCGTTTCGCCCGCTATCTGCGCCGGGAGCAACGAGCCGGCACCATCACCCCGGCGGCACCTGTGCGGACCGTGGCCGAAACCATCGGATACGCGCTGACCCGGGGCGTCCTGGACCGCCGAGACGAACCACCGGCCGTGCGCGCCCGCTATCTCGCCGAGATCCGCCAGATCGCCGAAACGTTGCTCGGCCTGCGCCCACCCGCCGATTTTTCTGCTTGACCTTCACGTTACGGAAACTTCTACCGTCGAAGACGAGGCCGGAAGGACCGGCCGTCGGGAATGATGGGAACCACCATGAGCTGGTCGATCGCGGAAGTGGCGAAGATGTCGGGCGTGACCGCTCGCACCTTGCGGCACTACGACGATATCGGACTGCTCGCGCCGGCGTATGTGGGCAGCAACGGTTACCGCTACTACGGCGAGGAGCAACTGCTGCGGTTGCAGCAGATCCTCGTGCTGCGGGAGCTGGGGCTGAGCCTCACCGAGATCGCCGCGGCGGTCGACTCCGAGCCGGACACGCTGGCCGCGTTGAAGCGCCAGTACGTCCGACTGCTCGACGAGCGCGACCGCCTCGGCCGGATGGCCGACACGGTGGCGCGCACCATCGCCGAACTCGAGAGGAATACGGAGATGACCGTGCAGATCAACCGCCCGGAGAACCTGTTCGCGGGCTTCGACCACACACAGTACGACGACGAGGCCCGGCAGCGCTGGCCCGAGGAGTTCGAGCAGTCGCGGCAAGCCACGGCGCAGATGACGCCCCAGGACATCGAGCGGATGCAGCGCGAGCTGACCGCGACGATGATCCGGATGGCCGAATTCATGGCCGCCGGAACCCCCGTCGACGATGCCGCGGTACAGGCCGAGATCCACGAGCAGTACCAGGGCATCTGCCGGTTCTGGACGCCGACCGCGGAGGCCTACCGCTGCCTCGGGCAGATGTATGTCGACGACGAACGATTCAAGGCGAACTACGACAAGATCGCCGCCGGTCTGGCCGAGTATCAGCGCGACGCGATGGCCGTCTACGCCGATCAGCGTCTGGCCGACTGATCGTCGTCTCCACTGAATGAGCCGGCCCGGCGTTCCCGCCGCCACCGCGGCATCGGGGACGCCGGGCCGTCGTCCACCGCGAGGTTCGCACGGTGCGCGGGTGTGGGAGCATCTGCTGGCCAAGCGATCGGTCGCACCGCCTCGACAGCGTTGCGGACCGGCTCATCGAGTACCGACCCGACGTGGCGGATCTTCTCGTAGCGCCTCGAGCGACAGAGTCACACGTTCGCGCACCATGTCGACGTCGAGTATCTGAGCAGTGATCTCCTGGCCGAGGGTGAGGATCTCGGAGGGGTGGTCGACGGGTCGCCGGGACAGCTCTGGGATGTTGATCATCGCGGTGAAGCCGCCGAGGTCGACGAACACCCCGGAGTCGGCGATCTTGCTGACGGAGCCGTTGCAGATCTGGCCCGGGTGCAAGGTCTTCAAGAATGCCCAGTCGTGGTCGCTCGGGGTCGGTTCGGTCCTCCACCGGGCCCGCAAAACACCGTCGCTGTCGGGTAGAACGGCGGTGAACAGGGGGTGGCGTTCGTCGACGTACAGGGAAAGCACGGTTGCGGCACGTGCACCGGTGACCTGCGCGGCCAGATCGGTGAACTGGGTCTCGTCGGCCACGGTGCTGGTGATCTGTCCGTGTTCGTCCTCCCAGACGAGCTCGATCAGGCCTTCGTCGGGGAGAGCGGCAAGGACCTCCTCGACGTCGGTGGACAAGTCCGGCCAGACGGTGAGTAGAGCACGAGGGGCGAGTTCGGCGCGTACCGCATCCACAGTGTCGCTGGTCAGGCGGTGCCAGCGAGACGCGTTGACGATGTAGCCCTCTTCCAAGAGGACAGCTCGGTGTGTGGCAATGCACCAGCGCAGGCGGGCCCAGAAGATGTCGTCGGCGGGTCGCTGTTCACCGGGCACGTCGTCGAAGGCCGCATCGTAGGGGGATACCTCGAGCCGTTCGGGGAACAGACCCAGTTCGCGGGTACAGGACAACGCCCTCTCACAGGGGTCGCTCGTGCCGACGTAGACGTATTGGTCCCACCCGACGTGCACGGCGAACACGTCCTCTACCTCCAGGCGGCACCAGACGCCGTTGTCGCGAAGCATTGCTCGAACCAACTCCAGGCCGACGGCCACCGGAACCTGCGCGCCGTCGTGGAAACCGGTGAGGTCGGGCGGGAAGAGCCCGGCCAGACCGTGGCCTTCGACAGGCGGCTCCAGGCCGAAGTGGACGTGGCCGGTGATCTGCGGTTCTCGTATGGTCAGCTGGTGGACGCCGGTGTCTTCGGCGAAGGCGGCCACCGCCTGCAGATAGGCGGCTTCGACCGGCCCGTGGTCGCTGACAGATTCCTCGGCGCCGGTATAGGTGCCGTGCTCGTCGCGGTCGACGGGGTCGTACTTGGTGACCTGGTACGTGTAGGGCAGCACGTCACTGCCCTGCCCGGCTCGATGAGGACACCGTGGTCTTCTGGCGTTCCAGGACCCGGTAGACCGTCGCCCGGCTGACGGAGAACGGTTCGGCGAGGTCGGCGATGGTGTGCTCGCCGGACCGGTGCTGCTGGAGCACGTGGGACGGCCGACGGGCAGATACCTTGGGCTGCTTGCCTTTCAGCTTGTCCTCGGCTTGTGCGACGGCCATCCCCTCGCGCAGCTTCACACCGCGTCCGACCAGGGAGCCACCGATCTCGCGCGCGTCGGGCACCGAACGGGCGAGCCGGTCGAGTTTGGGAACGACCAGGGTGTCGCCGGCGCGGACGGCCGCGAGAGCCTGGTCGAGACCTGGCCGGGTACGGCGAGTACCGGTCAGGGCGTGGTCGAGGTAGATCCGGTCTTCGGCGACTCCGAGACCACACAGGATCTGTCGCCGGCCGGCAAGGTCCCGCTCGTCGGTAGAGCAGCGAGCGTGGCCGATGAGCGTTGCGGTCACACGGGAAGCGTACGGTAGCCCTCCCCTCAGCGGACAGGGCAGCGGACACCCTCGATGAGGCAGCATCTCGGCTGCTCGGCACATCCAGACGAAGGTCTCCCCGCCTGTCCGTCGAAGGTTCGGCTATCGGACGCTGAGGTCACGGTCTGCCGGGACATCGCCGCTTCGTCCGGGGACCCCGATGCCCACCGGTGATTCGCGGTGCGTGAGGGTCGGTGCTGTGCCTGCGGATCTGCCAGGCCGCCCTGGTGTACGTGAACGTGCTGAGGGTCCAGGACATCCGCGACGACCCCGACCGCCCTGTCGAACTCACCACCGAGGACGAGCGAGGCCCGACACCGTTGTTCTGGTCGCACGTACTCCCGTACGGCGAGGTCAAGTTCCACATGAATACCCCTCTCGCCCTCGGGGATTGCGCTATCGGACTGCAACGCCTGGCCCGTCGCAGGTGGCGGTGCCGCGACCAAAGCGATGGCCTTGCGCGAAGAACAGCCTGGGTGCCTCCGCGGATAAACTCCTGCGGGCCAACGACTTTCGATGGGACCGTCGCGATGGCCGAGGCGAGCGTACGCGGTTGCAACGCGCGCCCGCGCGCCGACTGACGATGCCGGACCGGGCAGATGAGCGGTCCGGTGAACACGATCACCGCACGGCGAGGGCGATGATTCGGGTGAGCTGGTCCGGCGCGAAATTGTCGTCGCTGACCAGCACCAGGGTGCGCTCGCCGGTCGGCAGACGCGGACCCCAGGTCATGCCTTCGACATTGTCGACCGTGGGCAGTCCCACGGTCGACAGGTCGACCAGGAGTTGCTTGGCAACGGGCCGCGCAGCGGCGAGGGGAGCGTCGAGCACATCGGTGGCTGCGGTGGTGTCGATGCGGTATATCCGCACCGAGGTTCCCACGCCTTCGACGAAAGCCCGTTCGAGCACAAGATATTTCGTCGGATCGAGCGGGTCGTCGGCGAGCAGCGACGCGACGCCGTTGCTGCCCGGGCCGGAGGCGAAGACCGGGTCCAGCGGATAGGCGTACTGGGCCAGCAGCTGTCCGGTCCGGGCCTGAACCGTGATCCGGGTCAGCGCACCGGAGCTCGCACTCGCCTCCGGGCCGTCCTCGAGCAGCGGCGCCTCGACCGACGTGGCGACGAGTGCGCCGCCGGCGGCATAGGTCGCACCCTCGAGCGAACCGTTACCGCGTGGCCCCGAATGCGGTTGCATGCGTTCGTTGCTCGGAATCGGAAGGTCGGTGAGGTAACCGCCGTCGGGCCGGGCGATCCGCACCGACGGATCACCGACCGCCTGCTCGGACCGGTCGCCTTCCTGGGTCCACAGGTAGTCCCCGGTCCAGGGATCGATCCGGATCTCCTCGGGATCGATGGCATTCGGCGGGTAGGTGCCGCCGTCCGATGCTCGCAACGGCCGGGTTCCGGTGAAGCCGATCGGGCCGACCCCGCGTTCGTCCACCCGTATGCGCGCGGTGTAGTAGCGGGCCGGATTCCGTATCGAGCGGTCGTCACTGATCAGTACGTATTCACCGGTGCGGGGCGAATAGTCGATTCCCGACAGCCCACCGATCGTGGTGCCGTCGAACGACAGCGCGTGCGGGACGATCTGCTCGCCGAGCAGCCGCACCGGTGCCGGCTCCGCTCGGGCCGGAATCGCCGGGACGGGCGCCGCGGCCAGGACGGCGAAACAGACCACACCCGCGGCCCGGCGAATCGACGCCACGGTCAGCTCCGGCGTGGGGTGGTGGCGACGACGAGTTCGGCAACCGCATCCGACACCGGTGTCGGGCCCCCGGTCAGTTCCACGATGACGCGGTTCAGCCGCGGTTCGCGCAGCGCGGCGGCGAGAAAGGCGGCCACATCGTCACGCGACACCGAACCGTATCCGATTGCCAGTCCGGCGCTCACCGTGCCGGCACCGGGATCGTCGAGCAACGTCCCCGGTCGCACGATCAGCCAATCCAGGTCGGTGTGGCTGAGATATACGTCCGCGGATTTCTTCACCCGCATATAGTGCTCGAATCCGGCCGAGGTCTCCCGGTCGCGCCCGGCATCGGGAAAGACCGACACCAGCAGGAAACGCGGCACTCCCGCCCGGGTCGCCGCCGCGGCGGCCTTCTCCAGGCCGGCACCGTCGATCGCGGTGGTCAGGTCGGTGCCGGTGCCATGCGCCCCGGCGGAGAACACGACCGCATCGTGTCCGGCGATCCGCTGTGCCAGGTCCTCGGCGCTGTCGTGGATAAGATCGCCGATCAGCGGGGTCGCTCCAGTGGCCGAGACGATCGCGGCCTGGTCGGGATTGCGGTGCATACCGGTGACCTGGTCGCCACGGGCGGTGAGTTGTTGTGCGAGACGGCGGCCCACGCCGCCCGCCGCTCCGATCTGGAACACCTTCACGAGTGATCACCTCTGTAGTCGGGGACTGCGGTCCACCCGATTGTGGCCGCCGCATCACAGATCACCGCGCCCGGGTGCGGACGGACGGGATGTCGCCTCGACTCCGACATCAACCGCGCCCCGAAATCCACCGGTCGCCCGGCGGCAGCGGCTACGGGCGAATGTCCGGTGCCGGCTCACCGCGCATGATTCGCACCGAGTTCCGAACCGCGGCCGGGCGGCTGTTGCCGGTGCGGCCGCGGTGTTCCGATAGGGCACCGGCGAATTCGTCGTCGCTGACGCGGAGGAGCGACCGCACTGCCGGTGGCGCTCTGCGCGTCGCGAGGCCGGGAACGGGTGCCGTCGCCGCGGTCGACGGACAATTCAGTGCGCCGCCGGGACGGACCGCAGCAGCACCGGCGCTCCGTGCGCGGGAATATGCGTGATGTTGCGGATGCGGCCGGTTTCGTGAGACCGGGCCGGCGCCAACGAGAATCGGGTGAGCACCTCGGCCAGTACCGCCGTTCCCTCCATGACGGAGAAGCCGGCGCCGATGCAGCGCCGCACCCCGCCACCGAACGGCAGCCAGGTATGAGCGGCGACGCTGCCGTCGAGAAAGCGTTCCGGGCGGAACGTCTCGGGTTCGGGGTGGTTGCCGGGGTCGGCGTGGGCCAACACGATCGAGGTCTGCACGACCGTGCCGCGGGGCAGCCGGTAGCCGCCGATGGTCAACTCCCGCGTCAGACGACGCACCGTGCCGCCGATGACCGTGTGGCGGCGCATCGCCTCCTTGAGCACCGCCTCCAGATACTTCTCGTCTCCCTCCGCGGCGGCGCGCCGGGCCCGGGCCTGCACCGCCGGGTCGGCGGCCAGCTCGTACAACGCCCACGACAACGCCGACGCGGTCGTCTCATGACCGGCCAGCAGCAACGTCACCAGCTGATCCCGCAGTTCGGCATCGGAGAGTGGGGTGTCACCGGCGTCCGCGCCGACCGCCAGCAGCCGGGACAGCACGTCGGCCCGTTCGCCCGGATCGGAAAGGGCGCGGCGGCGGGCGATCTCGTCGTAGAGCAGGGCATCGATCGCGTTCTTGTTGTCGGCGAAGCGCTTCCACGGCCCGATACGTTGCAGCCACTGCCATTTCCAGCCGAGGAAGATCAGCGGTCCGATGTCGATGAGGTATCGCAGGCGTGGTGCCAGCTCCTCGCGGCCCCGTTGTTCGCTGACCCCGAACACGACCTGCATGATCACATCCAGTGTCAGCTCGTTCATCCGTTCCAGGGTCGCGAGGGTGGTCCCCGGGCGCCACCGGTCCACGTGCTGCTTGGCGATCGAGGCCACCAGGGCGCGATAACCGCGCAATGCCGAGCCGGTGAACGCGGGCATCAGCAAGCGGCGGGCGCGGGCGTGCTCGTCCTCGTCGGTCAACAGCAGCGAATGCTGTCCCATGATCGGGCCGAGTACTCGATTGCCCTCACCGGCGTGCAGATCCGCCGGATCACCGGCGAAGATCTCCCGAATATGTTCCGGCCGCGAGAACACGACCAGATGTTCGGCATACGGTGCGATCATGCGCATGGTGTAGACATCGCCGTACCGGCGCGCCGCGACCCGGGCGAACCATCCGCGCCACTTCGCATGCAACAGTGTCTGCACCACCCGCGGCAGCCGCGGACCGGGCGGATACACAGTGGTCATGGGCTACCTTCCGACGGGCCGCGGCACGGGCGAAATCCGGTCTGCCACCACGGTAACCGGGCCTCGGCGGCCGGGCCAGGGCCGCGTGCGCGGTGCGTGGCCGCTGAGCGTTAGCGTGGGCGGCCCGGCCGATGCGGCGAAATTGCGCGGTGCCCGTGGCCGCGGGTCATATCATCGGGCTATGCCCACCCTTCGTGTGGCCGGACGCACCGATGTCTTCACTGGTGACGCCTGGCAGATGGCCTGTGCGATCGGGTGCGCGTCGATCGGAACGGGTGTGCTCATGCTGGTGTGGCCCGATAAGTCCGTTCGCGTAGCGGAGCTGTTGCTCGGGGTCACCCTGTTGTGGACCGCCGCCTGGCAGTTCACCGTCGCTTTTCGGGCGCGCATCCGCGGGGGTTTGAAGGCCGTGGAATTCGTGAGCGGGCTGTTGTCGATTCTGCTCGCTCTGTGGTGCATGCGCAGTGGCGACTGGGTTGCGCTACTGGCGATGTGGGTCGGGATGGGGTGGATGATCCGCGGCATCGTGCAGGCGATCGTCGCCGCATGGTCGCCGGATCTGCCGAAATCCGGGCGCCGCGAGGGCTACGGAGTGGCCACCCTGCTGGCCGGGCTGATCGTCGTCGTGTGGCCGATCGATACGATCGCGGCGCTGTCGGTGCTCGTGGGAGTGTGCCTGATCCTGCTGGGCGCCATGGAGATCCGTCTCGCCGTGCGCGTCCGCCGTCCCGTCTCCGCTGGTGGTCAGGTCGGTGTACGCGGTCTGCTCGGCCCGCGCGCCGAGACCCGCGCCCGGGCCGCGGATTAAGGTCACAGCATGGCCGTCGTCCACCACACCACCCTCGAACCCGGCAAACTCGACCTGCTGACGGCGTGGCTGCCGACGCGGGACTGGTTCACCGGCACCGCTCCGACATTGCACCGCGCCGGCGGTTTCCGCCTCGATGATCCGGACGGCGAAGTCGGCATCGAATGCATGATCGTCATCGATGTCGCCGATCCGCGGCGCCCCGCCTATCACGTGCCCCTCACCTATCGGGGTGCACCGCTGCCGGGCGGTGAGCAGGCGCTGATCGGCACCTCCGAACACGGCGTGCTCGGCACGCGGTGGATCTACGACGGCGCCCTGGACCCGGTTGCCGTCGCCCAGATGTCGGCGCTGCTCAGCGGTGCGGCCACCGCGCAGGATCAGGACCGCAGCGACACTCCCGCGGACTCGGTGGACGTCGCGGTCGTCACCGGCAGCGCGATATCGCTGCGGGTCAACCGGATTCCCCGGATGAGCGCGGAAGCCGAATCCGGTTGGGCTCGGGTGAGATGGACCGACGACAACGGCGCGACCGCGCACGGGGTGGTCCTGGAGGCGAGCGGGAACTGACGCGGCGGCGGTCCCGCGCCGCCGGGGGAGCGGATGCGGACATTCACGGCGCTTCGATGCGTCGCGACGCGCTCTTCGCGGCGCCTCTGCGCGAGCGCGGCCTGCTCGAACCGGACCACGGCGCCTGAGCACTGGGGAGCCATCTCCCGGCGCACGCTACGATATGACGACCGTTATAGGCAGGAGACGGCGTGGCAGAAGCACAGGACTCGCGCACCAAACTCGTGGCCGGTGCGGCCGATATGATCCGGCGCCGCGGCCTCAACGCCACCAGCGTGCGCGAGCTGGCCAAACATGCCCACGCCCCGCTGGGATCGACCTATCACTACTTCCCCGGCGGCAAGACCCAACTGGCCGCCGAGGCCGTCACCTTCGCCGGCGACCGCACCACCGCGCGCCTGACCCGCGAGCTCGAACGCGGACCGGTCGAGGGGTTGCGCGCATTCCTGTCCCTGTGGCGAAAGACCGTGGTGGACACCGGGTTTCGGGCCGGGTGCCCGGTGCTGGCGGTTGCCGTCGAAGACCTCCCCGAAACCGAACAAGCCCCGCACGAGGCCGCCGCGGCCGTCTTCTCGGAGTGGACGGACCTGCTCACCGCGTCGCTACGGGAACACGGCGCCGGTCAGGCCGACGCCGAGCAGGTCGCCACCCTGATCGTCGCCGCGGTGGAGGGCAGCGTGGCCATGTGCCGCGTCGAACACAGCACCCGAGCACTCGACCGGATCACCTCGAAACTCGAAGCCATCGTCACCGATACGATCAACCGGACCGACAGCAGACCGTGACGGTCAGATGGCGAAGCGGCCGGCGAAGCCGCGGAGGGGAAGATCGGCGCTGGTGATGATGCCGGGCCGGGCGGCGACGACGGATTTGATGGCGTTGAGGGCGGGCAGGCCGGTGACGGTCATGCCGATGGAGGCGAAGTTCTCCGGGTTCGACAGGTCGAAGCCTTTGCGTGGGAAGATCATGTGCTTGCTGTAGATGTTGGGGTCGCCGGTGACCTGGGTGATGTAGCAGCCCTTGATGTTCCACGCGGGGTCGGTGTGCGGGGTCATCTGCCATTCGAGGTGGGTCTCCACCCGCGCGACGCCGTCGACCATGCCTTGGTACTTGATGTAGTTGGCGCCCAGTGACCCTTTGGGCATGAAGTACCAGCCGAGGTCGACGTCCTTGGTGCAGGCGCCGAGTTCGTAGCTGAATGTCACCTCGTCGAGTTCCAGGCCGAAGGCGTCGGCCATGAGGTAGACCGAATCCGCGAAGACGGCGGTGTATTTGTAAAGCGAATCGGGGATGGTCGGATCGTCGATCGGGCGGCCGTAGCCGACGGCCTTCCAGGTGTCCACGGAGTGATGGCAGGACACATCGACGGATTCGGTGACGGTGACGTTCTCGATATCGGCGACGTCGGCGGTGTGCACGATGCCCAGGATCTGGCACAGTCCCGGATTCATGCCGGTGCCGTAGAACGTGGAATTGCCGCGCTCGCAGGCCGCTCGGATGACCTCGCTGACCTTGCGGCCCGAGGGATGCGAGTGGTTGCGGTCGCGGTGGAAGCCGGTGATCCAGTCCGCGGTGGTGACCACGTCGATGCCGGCCTCGAGCACTTTTTCGTAGAGGTCCTCGTCGGGGAACACGCCGTGGAAGGTGAGCACGTCGGGGCGGGCGGCGATGATCTCCTCGACCGTGCCGGTGGCGATCACGCCGATCGGGCCCAGACCGACGATCTCGCCCGCGTCGCGTCCGATCTTGTCCGGCGAATAGCAGTGCAGCCCGACCAGTTCGAGGTCGGGGTGGTTGCGGATGCGGCCGATCATCTCGGTGCCGAGGTTGCCGGTGGCGACCTGGAATACCCGGATCTTGTCGGAGGTACTCATGCGCAATGCCTTTCTGGCTGTGACGTTTTCGCGTCCGTGCTGGGTGCGGTGAGGTTCAGGCGGTGGTGGGCGCCGGGCGTACGGTGTCGCTGTCGGGTCGGTGTGGGTCGGTGCCCGCGGGGCCGCCGTCGGGGTAGAACTGCACGGCCCATTCGCGCAGCGCCTTGAAGCCCTTGAATTCCTTCTGCGACAGGGCGGGCGGATCGGAGTAGCGCTGATGCGCCCAGATGCGGAGGTCGGCTTCGAACTGCTCGATCACGAAACCGGCCATGGTCGTGCCGTAGCGGCCGATCTCGGGGCGTTCGTCGCCGGGCTTGCGGCCGATCCACACGGTGAAGCGCACATCGGAGGTATATTCGTCGACCGGTGTCACCGCGGGCATGGTGCGGTGGTCGACCATGCCCCAGCTCTTGGTGATCGAACAGCCCAAGCCGGCGTTGATCGATTCCACACCACTGTTGACCTGGTCCTCGGCGATGTCCTCGTCGAAGGCGATGGTGAAATCGACGTAGGACACCGGCCCGGAGAAATCGTGCCGGGTGAACTCCGGCACGAACGGCGTCTTGTGCACCACCTTGAAGTGCGCGAAGTCGACGCCGTTCTCCATCACGTATTGCGGATGCAGTTCCAGGCCCGGCCGGAACAATGTCGCGGCAGGCACCGGCGGGTAGTAGTCCGCGGCGGTCTTGCCGTCACCGAACGCTTCGAATATGTCCGGCACCTCGAAATACGGTGGCCGGCCCGAGGTGTCGTACCAGATCCACACCGCCTCGTTGCGTTCGACGACGGGGTAGCTGCGGATCCGCCGGCCCTTGTTCGGGTGGGACTCGTAGGGGATGCACACGTTGCGGCCCTCGCGGTTCCACTCCCAGCCGTGGAACGGGCACACCAGGTTCTCGCCCTGAACCTGCCCGCCGTAGCCCAGGTGCGCACCGAGGTGCTCGCAGTAGGCGTCGAAGACCGCGAGGGCGCCGGCGGCCGATCGCCACGCCACCATCTCGCGCCCGAAGTACTTCATCCTGTGCACCGCACCGACCTCGATCTCGGTGCACCACGCGACTTGGAACCATCCCGTCGGCTCCATCGACAGCGGTGGTTTGGCCATCTCGATCCTCCACGTCTTCGCGGGCTGTCCGTGTCGGCGCGGGCCCGTCGGTTCCACGCCCGGCGAAAACGACGATAGAACCCTCTTCGAAAGAATGCAAGAGGGCTCGTTGAAACTTGCTTTGCCCAGGTCAGCGCGGGGAGTACGCGGCGGCTACCGGTCTGTGCCGCCCCGCGTCTTCGGCCATCGACACATGCGCGCGACGCCGATCCCAGCCGCCGTGCGCGGCATCACCGCCGAGCGAGTTTCTCGGCATACGGGCGGCCTCGACGACGCGATCGACAGGGCTCGTCGGCGGCTGGTGTCGCCTACCTCGACAACTGAGCGAGATCTCCACGCACCGGGCGAGTTCGGCGTCGATGTCGACACTCGGTCGCGCCGCAGAAGGTGATGTTCGGTCCGCCGTCCCCGGTGTGCGGCGGTGCGTCGCCCGGTACCGAACTAGGGGCGGAGGTTCGGGGTGGGGGCGGCGAAGATCAGCTCTGCCGCGCGGGCGATGGTACGGCGGATGTCGGTGATGTCTGCGGGGTTGGTGGTCAGGTCGAGCAGGCAGGTGGTCAGGACGTGGCCGAGGACCAGGGCTCGGTCGTGCTCGTCGGTCCAGGTCGGGTCGGCGAGGGCGGCGCGGACGAGTTCGGTGAACAGCGGCCGCCAGACCCGGATGCCGGAACCGTCGCCGGAGTGCACGGAGTTCATGCCGGCTTGCAGCAGGTTGCGGTCCTCGGCGGCCCACTCGATCAACTGGGCGAACGCGGCTGCGATCCGGTCGGCGGGCTCGGCGGCGGGGTCGACCGGCAGCCGGGCGAGACGGTCGAGGGTGTCCAGCGCCCAGTCCGCCATGAGGTGCTGGATCAGGCCGTCCTTGGAGCCGAAGTAGCGGTACACCGTGACCGGAGTGGTGCCCGCCTGGGCGGCGACCTCGCGGATCGTGACGCCCTTGTAGCCGTGCTGGGAGGCCATCGCGCGTGCGACCGCGGCGATCTCGGCGCGGCGCGCGCGTTCGGCGGGACCGAATTCGCGGACCACGCGCAGGGAATCGCGGGACGCGCGCAGGAGGGCAGCAGTGTCGTCGACCACCGTTCGAGGGTACCGCAGAGTGAGAACACGTTGTATAACGTGTTATACAACGTGTGAAAGGCTGGTTGCGATGACTGTTCCCGATCTGTTCTGCGCCGAGGCACTGCAGGATCCGTATCCGCTGCTCGAGCAGCTGCGTGGCGCCGGGGACGTGCATTATCTGCCTGCTCAGCAGGTATATGTGGTGCTCGGGTTCGACGCGATCCGCACCGTGCTGGCCGATCCGCGGACCTATTCGAGCAATCTGGTCGCGGTGCTGTCGGCGGCGTCGGGGTCGGCGACGGTGTCGGTGGCCGAGGCCGGGGCCGGAGTGGACGTGCTGGCGACCGCGGATCCGCCCACGCATACCGCGCAACGGGCTCTGGTGATGTCGCGGTTCAGCCCACGTGCGGTGGCCGAGACGACCGAGCTGATCGACGCCGCGGTCAGCCCGGCGGTAGCCCGGCTGGTCGCCGCCGGCGGTGGTGACTGGATGGCCACGGTCGCCCACCGGGTCCCGGTACAGGTGATCGGCGAACTGATCGGACTGCCGCGCGAAGACCATCAGCGCCTCGCCGACTGGTCGGACGCGGCGATCGATCTGGTCTCCGGGGTCGCAAGTCCCGAACGCGCCGGACAGGCCGCGCTCGCGGTGCTCGAATTCGCCCGGTATCTGGGCGAGCGTCTCGACCAGGCCCGGCCGGGACAGGACACGGGGGTGCTGGGCAGCGTCGCCGCGGCGGTCGCGTCGGGAAGCCTGACCCGTGATCAGGGCGCGATGCTACTGGTGCAGCTGGTGACCGCGGGCGCGGAATCGACCGCGAGCCTGCTCGGCACCGCGGTACGGCTGCTGGCCGACGATCCGCAACTACAAGCCGCCCTGCGCGCCGAACCCGACCGCATCGGTGCGCTGGTGGAGGAAGCGGTGCGCATCGAGAGCCCGTTTCGCGGTCATTTCCGCGTCACCACCGCACCCACCCGGCTGGCCGGTGTCCGCCTCGAACCGGGCGCGCGACTGATGCTGATGTGGGGCGCCTCCAACCGCGACCCCCGAGTCTTCGACCACCCCGACCGCGTCGACCTCGACCGTGCCCAGCCGAAAATGCATCACAGCTTCGGCCGCGGCATCCACTTCTGCCTCGGCGCCCACCTCGCCCGCAAGGAAACCACCCAGGCCGTGCGGGCACTACTCGCCGCCACCGCCGGCGTCTCGCTGAGCCGCCCCGAACCCACCTACGTCCCCAGCCTGATCGTGCGTCGCCTGGCGCACCTGAACCTGTCACTCACCCCGGCATGACCGGTACAGCGAACCCACCGGCCATCCGCTCGAACCCGGTCGTCCGGTTCCGCCAGTATCGGCGCTACCACCGCGACCTGCGGCCCTACGCGGTGGCACTACCCCACGAAACCGTCGGCCCCCACACGTTGCCGCTGATGCGCCGCCTCGCCGCGCGCACTCGCCCGCATCCCGCCGCCGTAGTCGTCGATCTCGGCGACGGTGCGCGGGTCCGCGTTTTCGGCGACACCGGCTCCCGGGTGCCGGGCCCGGCGCTGCTGTGGATCCACGGCGGCGGCTTCGTCTTCGGCACCGCCGCGCAAGACGACCGCTGGTGCCACCGGATCGCCACCCGTACCGGAGTACTCGTCGCGTCCGTGGACTACCGCCTCGCCCCCGAACATCCCTATCCCGCGGCCCTGCACGACTGCCACCGCGCCCTGCACTGGCTCGCCGACCGGCCCGGTGTCGATTCCGGACGCATCATCCTCGCCGGGGCCAGCGCCGGCGGCGGCCTCGCCGCCGCACTCGCCGCGTACACCCGCGACCACGGACCCGTGGCCCCGATACTGCAACTGCTCCTCTATCCCATGCTCGACCACACTCCGCTGCCGGGCACCGGCACCTGGCATCGCCTCTGGGGACCGCGCAGCAACGCCTTCGCCTGGGACAGCTATCTCGCCGGCGCCGACCCCGTCCACGCGGTGCCCGCCCACCGCGACAACCTCGCCGGGCTGGCCCCGGCGTGGATCACCGTGGGCGATCTGGACCTGCTTCACGCCCAGAACACCCGCTACCACCAGGCCCTGACCGCCGCAGAGGTCGACAGCCGGCTCACCGTCGTACCCGGCGCCTTCCACGGCTTCGACACCGTCGCACCCGCCACCACGATCAGCCGTGAGCTGCGGGGCAACGCCCTGAACACGATCCGGACCGCCGTGACGACACCACCCCGGTGAGCCGGGGGACGGGTGGTGCCCCCGCCGCAGACAGTTCTCATCGGCAACCGGGCCGAGCGCCAACCATCCGCCCGGGCAACCCGAACACGAATACCCTGCTCTGCCGGCACATTACGTCATATCCGCCCCACATTCGGTGGACACCAGGGGACCCGAAATCGGTCCGTCGATCCCATGGGAGACGCGTTCCGCCACGAGCTGAGGCAGGGCTCAGGTCAACGCCAGGACGCGGCACGGGCCACCGGTGCCGCCGATAGGCCGGGTGCCGCCGACCACGACGGTGGCCCCGGTCGGCGGCACGGCGTGCAGATTCGCGACCATCTCCACGCCGTAGCGGCCGGCCCCCAACACCGCGGTGTGTGCGCCGAAATCGTGCCCGGCCGCGCCGTCGAGACTGAGGGTGTCGACTCCGACCCCGACGATATCTCGTTGTGTGACAAGATATTCCGCCGCCTCCACGGAGAATCCGGGTGCATGCGGCGTGCCCTGGTGATCGAGATTGACGAAGGCCGCCGGATCGATCAGGCGACGCTCCCATCCGGAGTACATGGCGACGAACGCGCGTTGCGGGATACGGCCGTAGATCCGCTCGAACGCGTCGACATCGTCGACGGTCACCGTGGCATCGACATCGAAGGCGGCCTTCGCGCTGATATCCAGAACGACCAGCGGCGCCACCAGATCGGTCATCGACAGTTGGTCGACCGACGCACCGCCCGGCGTGCGGTGCAGGGGTGCGTCGAGATGGGTGCCGGTGTGTTCCCACAGCGTGATCGAGTTCTGATCGAATCCGCCCAGCGCGTGCCAGGCCACCGGGATCATCGCGAACTGCGGATTACCCGGCCAGACCGGCGTATTCGGACCGAGGGAGTGGGTGAGGTCGACCACCGAACCGCTGCGCGTCCCCGTCGCCGGCGCGGCGGCGGCCACCGCGAGCGCGGCCAGACCCGCGGCGCCCGACAGCGCGCGCCGCGACGGCCGCAGCGCGGAATCGCCGCTGTCGTGGGCGAATTGGACTATGCGAGGAGCACACACGTCGCGGCCGTCAGCTCTTGCGGGCGGGGGCGCCGACCCGTTGGTCGGACCGGCGGCCGATAGCCGGTTCGGATCGATCCACCTGTACGGCGCTGTCGGTCATGGCACCCGTCCTGTGCGCGGAAGTCGTTGCCCGCTCGATCCTAGGTGCCGCGCCGGGACTTCGCCGCACCGTTCGCCGGAACCGGTGCGGTCGTGCGGAGCGCCGCCGTCATCCGGCGACGAATCCGACCGCCCGATTCGCCAGATCCAGCAACGGTTGGGGTGCGACACCCAGCGCCAGCGTCACCGCACCGGAGATCGCGATAACCACCGTTGTCAGCGGAGCCGTCACCACCGTCGGCGGCTCGTCGGGCGGATCGGTGAAGAACATCTGCACGATGACGCGGATGTAGAAGAACACCGCGATCGCACTGGAGATCACGCCGACGATCACCAGATAGGCGGCGTGCCCGGCGGCGGCCGCGGAGAACACCGCGAACTTCCCGACGAATCCGCTGGTCAGCGGAATACCCGCGAAGGACAGCAGAAACAGTGCGAAAACCGTTGCCAGCCACGGTGATCGGCGCCCGAGACCCGCCCAGGCCGACAGGGCGGTCGCCTCGTCACCCACCCGATCCCGCACCAGAGTCACGACGGCGAAACCGCCGACCGTGCTCACCCCGTAGGCGGCCAGATAGAACAGCACCGACGACACACCGTCGGAATTCGCGGCCACCAACGCGGTCAGGATGAATCCGGCGTGAGCGATGGAGGAGTAGGCGAGCATCCGCTTCACATCGGTCTGGGTAACGGCGAGAACGGCGCCGAGCACCATCGTCGCCACCGCGACCGCACCGAGGATCGGCCGCCACTCAGCGCTGAGGCCCGGCACCGCGACCTGCAGAATCCGCAGCAGCGCGCCGACCGCGGCGATCTTGGTGGCTGCGGCCATGAAGGCGGTGACCGCTGTGGGAGCGCCCTGGTACACATCCGGCACCCAGGATTGGAACGGAACGGCGCCGATTTTGAACAGCATCCCGACCACGAGCATCGCGACACCGAGTACGGCAAGGGTTTTCGATCCGGAGTCGCGGGCGACCGCGTCCGCGATGCCGGAGAGCCGGACGGTGCCCGCATAGCCGTAGAGCAGGGCCATGCCGTAGAGGAAGAACGCCGAGGCGAAGGCGCCCAGCAGAAAGTACTTCAGTGCCGCTTCCTGTGACAGCAGGCGCCGGCGCCGCGCCAATCCGCACAGCAGATACAGCGGCAACGACAGCACCTCGAGGGCGACGAACATCGCCAGCAGATCGTTGGCGGCCGGAAACAACATCATCCCGCCGACGGCGAACAGCGCGAGCGGGAAAACCTCTGTCGTCGCGATACCGGCACGCGCGGCGGCGATTTCGTCGGAACTGCCGGGCACGGCCGCCGCCTGCGGGGTGAAGCCGTCGATGACGACCGCGCCGGAGGCCGCCGCGGCGGCGCGGCTCCAGGTTCCGGGACCCTCGCGACCGGTCCGGCTCAGGCGCGGTTCGATTCCGCGTTCGGCCATCAGGCCGATCGCCAGGATCGTGACCACGAGGATGGTGCCTTGCAGCATCAATGTCACGTTGTCGACGGCAACCGCGCCGACGGCGACGGTGGCGTGCGTGCCGGCCAGGGCGATCACCGCCGCCAGCGCCGCCACGGATCCGCCCAGTGCGAGGATCAGGTGCAGCGGATATCGCCACGATCGCGGTGCGAACGCCTCCACGAGCACACCGACGACAGCGACGCCGAAGACGATGAGCATCGGTGCGAGCGCGTGATATTCGATCGACGGAGCCGGAACCGTCGCCGCCAGAAGCTGATTCACCGGTGGTTACCTCCGCTCGGGTTCGTGGCGGCCGGTAGCGTCGCCGCATCCGGGGGCACGGTGGGGGCCGGGTCGTGTTTGCCGATCGTGGTCAAGGTGCCGGCCACCGCCGGATTGATCCGGTCCAGCACCGGTTTCGGATAGGCGCCCAGGAACAGCAGCGCCGCCAGCAACGGCACCACCACCAGCAGTTCTCGCGGCAACAGATCCGGCAGCCGCTCGTTACCCGGGCGTACCGGGCCGGTCATCATTCGCTGATAGAGCCACAGGACGTAGAGCGCGGCCAGGACCAGGGCGCCGGTGGCGAAGACCGCCGCGACCGGATACCGGGTGAATGTGCCCACCAGGACCAGGAATTCACTGACGAACGGGGCGAGCCCGGGCAGGGAGAGGGTGGCCAGACCCGCGATCAGGAACGTGCCCGCCAGCACCGGCGCCACCTTCTGCACCCCACCGAACTCGGCGATGACCCGGGTGCCGCGGCGCGAGACCAGGAATCCGGCGATGAGGAACAGCGCGGCCGTCGAGATGCCGTGGTTGACCATGTAGAGCGTGGCGCCGGCGCCGCCCTGATTCGTCATCGCGAAGATACCGAGAATGATGAAGCCGAAATGCGAGATCGAGGTGTAGGCGATCAGGCGCATCACATCGGTCTGGCCGATGGCCAGCAGCGCGCCGTAGAGGATGCCGATCACCGCCAGCACACTGATCAGCGGCGCATAGGTGGTGGATGCGGCCGGGAACAGCAGCAGGCAGTAGCGCAGCATTCCGAATGTCCCGACCTTGTCGACCACGGCCATCATCAGCACCGCGCTGGCCGGTGTCGCCGACACCGCGGCTCCGGGCAGCCAGGTGTGCAGCGGCCACAACGGCGCCTTCACCGCGAAGGCGAACATGAAGCCGAGGAACAGGGCATTGAGGACGGCCGGCCCGGCGCCCAGTTGCCCGAAGTTGGCGGCCGCGCTGACCGCCCGGAAGTCGAAGGTGCCGCCGGTGCCGCCGAGATGTTCGCGCGCGGTGAGCACGTACAGCCCGATCACCGCGGCGAGCATGATCAGTCCGCCGAACAGGTTGTACAGCAGGAATTTCACCGCCGCCCGCGAACGCTGCTGCCGCAGCGCCAGTTCCGCCGCCGCCGACTCGCCGCCGGTCGTGCGCGGACCGAATCCGCCGATCAGGAAGTACATCGGGATCAGCATGACCTCGAAGAACACGTAGAACAGCAGAATGTCGAGCGAGACGAACGAGATCAGCACCATAGATTCGACGATCAACGTCAGCGCCACGTAGATATGGGCGACCCGCCGTCCCGTTCCCGCCGCACGGTCGTCCTGCCAGCCGGCCAGGATGAGCAGCGGCACCAGCGCGGCGGTCAACAGCAGCAGAACCAGCGCGATGCCGTCGACACCGAGGGTGTAGCCGGCGCCGAAAGCCGGTATCCACCGGTGCGATTCGACGAGTTGATACTGCGGCCCGCCCGGATCGAAGCGCACGGCCACCACGATCGCGATCGCGAGGGTGGCCAGCGCCGCGATCAGGCCGGTCGCGCGGGCGGCAGTGCGCCGGCCGGGCGGAACCAGCAGCACGACCACGGCCCCGGCGAGGGGCAGCACCCACAGGGTGGTCAGCCAGGGATAGTCCGTCACAGCAACCTCACCGCCAGCAGGGCCGCGACCACCAGGGCCGCGCCGGTGAACATGGACAGGGCATACGAACGCACGAAACCGGTCTGCACCCGGCGGATCCGGGCCGAGAGCCCGCCGATCACGGCCGCGGTGGTATTGACGAGGCCGTCGATACCGCGGTTGTCGAGGAACACCAGCGATCTGGTCAGATAGGTGCCGGGCCGCATGAACACGGCCTCGTTGAACGCGTCGCCGTAGAGATCGCGGCGTGCTGCCGCGGTCAGCGGGGTCACCTCGGCGGGGGCGGTGCGCGGCACCGGCCGGACCGCGTACCGGCGGTAGGCGACGACGATGCCGACCGCCACCACCCCGAGTGCGGCCAAGGTGACCACCCAGGCGGGAACCGAGCCTTCACCGTGTTCGGTGCCGACGACCGGTGCGAGCCAGTTCTGCAGCGAGGAACCGAAGACGAAGACCCCGCCGGAGAACACCGATCCGAGCGCGAGCACGATCATCGGCGCGGTCATCGACATCGGCGCCTCGTGCGGATGCGGTTCGGGATCGTTTGCGGTCCAGCGTTTTTCACCGAAGAAGGTCAGCAGCATCACGCGGGTCATGTAGAACGCGGTGATCCCGGCGCCCAACAGCGCGGCCGCGCCCAGCGTGATCCCGGTTGCGCCGCCGTACCCGAAGGCGGCCTCGATGATCCGGTCCTTGGAGAAGAATCCGGCGAACGGCGGCACCCCGATGATCGCCAGATATCCCAGGCCGAAGGTGACGAACGTGATCGGCAGGTACCGGCGCAGCCCGCCGTAGCGGCGCATATCGGTCTCGTCGTTCATCGCGTGCATGACCGATCCGGCGCCGAGGAACAGCCCGGCCTTGAAGAAGCCGTGGGTGAGCAGGTGCATGATCGCCACCGCATAACCGGCCGGACCCAATCCGGCGGCCAGCACCATGTAGCCGATCTGGCTCATGGTCGAGGCCGCCAGCGCCTTCTTGATGTCGTCCTTCGCGCAACCGATCACGGCACCGAACAACAGCGTCACCGCGCCGACCACCAGCACACCCGCACGGGCGCCGGAGGCGGCGTCGAAAATCGCGCCGGAGCGCGCGATCAGATAGACGCCCGCGGTCACCATCGTGGCGGCGTGGATGAGGGCCGACACCGGAGTGGGGCCCTCCATCGCGTCCCCGAGCCACGACTGCAGCGGTACCTGCGCGGATTTGCCGCAGGCGCCGAGCAGCAACAGCAGCCCGAGCACGGTGAGCGTGCCCTCCCCGGTGTGCGGGACACCGGCGAAGACCCGGCCGAAATCGACCGAGCCGAACGTGGCGAACATGATGAACAGTGCGATCGCCAAACCCATATCGCCGACCCGGTTGACCACGAACGCCTTCTTGGCCGCGGCGGCCGCGGACGGTTTCCGGTACCAGAAACCGATCAGCAGGTACGACGCCAGGCCGACGCCTTCCCAGCCGAGATAGAGCACCAAATAGTTGTCGGCCATGACCAGCACCAGCATCGCGGCCAGGAACAGGTTGAGGTAGGCGAAGAAGCGCCGCCTGCCCCGATCGGTGTAGTCATCGTCCGTCCCGTCCCGGGGCGCCATGTAGCCGACCGAATAGAGGTGGATCAGCGCGCCCACGCCGGTGATGAGCAGGACGAAGCACATCGTCAATTGATCGAGCTGCAGGGCGAATTCGGCCTGCAGGCCGGCGACCGGCACCCAGCTGAAGAAATTGTGCGCGATCGGCCGGTCGGCCGTCGAACGCCCGAGCATCGCCACGAACGCCCAGCCCGCGACGCCGAACGAGGCGAAGGCGGTGGCACAGCCCAGCCAGTGCCCCCAGCGGTCGGTCGTTCGACCGGCCAGCAGCAGGATCAGCGCTCCGGCGGCGGGGAGGGCCGGCAGCAGCCAGAGCAGATTCCCGGTATCCACGTCAGTACTTCAGCAGGTTGGCGTCGTCGACCGAGGTCGAACGGCGGGTGCGGAAAATGGTCATGATGATCGCCAGCCCGACCACCACTTCGGCGGCGGCGACGACCATCGTGAAGAACGCGAACACCTGGCCGTCGAGATTGTGATGTTCGCGGGCGAAGGTGACGAAGGCGAGGTTCACGGCATTGAGCATCAGCTCGATGCACATGAACACCACGATCGCGTTGCGCCGCACCAGCACCCCGGCCGCGCCGATGGTGAACAGCAGGGCGGACAGATACAGGTAGTTGTCCGGATTCACCGCGGAGCCTTCCTCTCAACCGTGCGTGGAGTCGTTGTCGGCGCCGGCAGTCGCGCCGTCGGGCCGGGAATCGTTGTCGCCCTCACCGTTTCGCATCCCGATCACCGCCGCCTCGGTGTGGGCGCGGCGGCGACGGTGTCGCAGGACGGTGCTGACCGACAGCTCGGCGAACGAGCCGTCGGGAAGCCGAGCCGGCACGTCGACGGCGTTGTGGCGGGCGTACACCCCGGGGGTCGGAAGCGGGGTGACCCGATGGCCCTCGCGGACCCGGCGTTCGGATCGCTCCCGCTGTCCCGCGTGCGGGCCGAACCGCTCCCGGTGCGCGAGCACCATCGCACCGATGGTCGCGGTGATGAGCAGTGCACCGGTGAGTTCGAATGCCCAGACGTAGCGGACGAAGATCAGTTCAGCGAGTGCGGCGATCGGGTCCGCGCCGAATCCGGGCCCGGTGGCCGCCACCGAGTCATCGCGCATGCCGCGGGCGATCGCCGCGATCAGCAGCAGGCCGAAGCCGATTCCGACCACGGTCACGGCGATGCGGTGGCCGCGCAGCGTTTCGCGCAGCGATTCGGCCGAATCGACGCCGACCAGCATCAGGACGAACAGGAACAGCATCATGACCGCGCCGGTGTAGACCACGATCTGCACCACGCCGAGGAACAGCGCGTCCTGGGCGATGTAGAACACCGACAGGGTGATCATCGTCGCCGCCAGGCACAGGGCCGAGTGTACGGCCTTGCGGGCACACACCATGCCGAGCGCACCGGCCACGGCGATGACGGCGAGGATCCAGAACAGCACCGCCTCCCCGGTCGAGGTGCGTGTGGCCGCCGCGGCCTCGAGGATGGTCGCCGAGCTCATCGCGCACCTCCCGTCGCGGCCGCCGGTTCGCGGCCGGTGTCCTCCCGGCCGGCGGTGTCGGATCCGGCGGCGGTATCCGGCGTGCCGGGGCGATGGAGGCCGGTGTCGCGCTCGGTGCCCGGCGCCGCGGGGACAGCGCCCAGGTAATAGTCGGCCTCGGTGGC
This sequence comes from Nocardia veterana NBRC 100344, assembly GCF_000308855.1. GTDB lineage: Bacteria > Actinomycetota > Actinomycetes > Mycobacteriales > Mycobacteriaceae > Nocardia > Nocardia veterana. Next base: position 58,431 of record NZ_BAGM01000073.1, read on the forward strand.
GCCCGGGTAGGCCGGATGCGGCGGGGCGAGCATGCCATCGGTGAGCGGAGCGAGCAGCCTGTCCTTCTCGTAGATGAGGTCGGCGCGGTTGTCGTCGGCGAGCTCGTACTCGTTCGTCATCGTCAGCGCGCGGGTCGGGCACGCTTCGATACACAGCCCGCAGCCGATGCAGCGCAAATAATTGATCTGGTAGACGCGGCCGTAGCGTTCGCCGGGGGAGTAGCGCTCACTGTCGGTGTTGTCGGCGCCCTCGACGTAGATCGCGTCGGCAGGGCAGGCCCAGGCGCACAGCTCACAGCCGATGCACTTCTCCAACCCGTCGGGATGCCGGTTGAGCTGATGGCGGCCGTGGTAGCGCGGGGCGGTGGGCACCTTCTGTTCCGGATAGAACTCGGTGTTCTTCTTCTTGAACATGGTGACGAACGTGACCCAGAATCCGGCGATCGGTTCCAGCAGACCGGGTTTCGACCCGGCCGGTGGCGCGGTGTCCGGCATCGGTGGGACCGGGAAACCCGAGAACTGTTGTGCCGCAGTCGGTTCCGGTGCAGACCGGTCGTCGCCGGCATGTCCGGCCCGCAGCATGACCGCCACCAGTCCGACCGAGATCACCACGCCGGCGACGACCAGCCCGGCGGTCTGCACATCGTGGCCGTCGTCCTGGATCACCTTCAGCGTCGCGACCACCATCACCCACAGCAGCGAGACCGGGATCAGCAGTTTCCAGCCGAGGTTCATGAACTGGTCGTAACGCAGCCGCGGCAGGGTGCCGCGCAACCAGATGAAGACGAACAGGAACGTCCAGATCTTGAGCGTGAACCACAGCAGCGGCCACCAGCCCGAATTGGCGCCGTCCCACAGATTGATCGGGAAGGGCGCATGCCAGCCGCCGAAGAACAGGGTGGTCGCCAGCGCCGAAACCGTACCCATGTTGATGTATTCGGCCATCATGAACATCGCGAATTTCAGCGACGAATACTCGGTGTGGAAGCCACCGACCAGTTCCCCCTCGGCCTCGGGGAGATCGAACGGGGCACGGTTGGTTTCACCGACCATCGCGACCGCGTAGATGAGGAACGAGGGCAGCAACAGCCACACATTCCAGGTGCCCCACTGCCGTTCGACGATGCCGGAGGTCGACATGGTGCCCGCCAGCAGGAAGACCGCCGCGAAACAGGCCGCCATCGCGATTTCGTAGGAGATCACCTGTGCGGTGGAGCGGAGGCCGCCCAGCAGCGGGTAGGTCGATCCCGACGACCATCCCGCGAGCACGATGCCGTACACGCCGATCGAGGCCATCGCGAGGATGTAGAGGACGCCGACCGGCATATCGGTCAGTTGCAGCGGGGTGCGGGTGCCGAAGATCGACACCTCGGGCCCGAGCGGGATCACCGCGAACGCCATCACCGCGGGGATGAGCGAAATCACCGGCGCCAGAATGTAGATCGGCTTGTCGACCATCGCCGGGACGATGTCCTCCTTGAGGAGCATCTTCACGCCGTCGGCGATGGACTGCAGCGATCCGCGCGGCCCGACCCGGTTGGGGCCGACCCGCATCTGCATCCAGGCCACCACCTTGCGTTCGATGATCACCGCCAGCAGCGGGATGAGCAGCAGGAAGACGAAGACCCCGATGGATTTCACGATCACCAGCCACCACGGGTCGTGCCCGAAGGCGGACAGATCGGCCGCGGCGTACGGCGACAGCTCACTCATGGTGGTCCTCCCGTTGGATGCGCACGCGGTGGCCGAGGGCGGTGCTGAGTTGTTCGTTGACCGCCGCACCCGGCGAATTCCAGGGCAGCCACGCGACGCGCTCGGGCATATCGGTGATCTCGAGGGGCAGCACGACCCGTCCGTGCCCGGTGCTGATGCGCACGAGATCGCCGGTGGCGGCGCCGATCTCGGCCGCGGTGGCGGCGGCGAGGCGCACCACCGGCGGCCGGGCCGTACCGGCCAGGTTCGGCTCGCCGTCCTGCATCCGGCCGTTGTCGAGCAACATCCGCCAACCGGCGAGGATCGCGGTTCCGGTCTCGGTGTCCGGCAGGACCGGCGCCGGGGCGGTGGGCGGCTGCGGGCGCGGCCCGTCCCAGGTGCCGAGCGTCCGCAGTTCCGCGCGGGCCGATTCGACGGTGGGCAGGTTCAGCCGAACACCCATCTCGTCGGCCAGTGAATGCAGGACCCGGTGGTCGGCCAGCGGCGCGGCCTGTCGCCGCACGGTGGCGTCGGCGAGCGCCGCGTCGAAGGGCCGGGCCCGTCCCTCCCAGGTGCGGTACGTGCCCGCCTTCTCCATGGCGGAGGCGACCGGGAAGACCACATCGGCGCGTTCGGTGATCGCGCTGTGCCGCAGTTCCAGGCTCACCACGAATCCGGCGGCCTCCACCGCGGCCACCGCACCCCGGGGATCGGGCAGATCGGCGATCTCGACGCCACCGATCAGCAGCGCGCCGAGGTGCCGGCGCGCGTCGAGAATGGCACCGGTGTCGCGGCCGGGCGTGGCGGGCAGTTCCCCGGCCTGCCAGAGCTGTTCCACTTGTTTTCGCGCCCGGGCGTTGGTGACCGGTCGGCCGCCGGGAAGCAGATTCGGCATGGCTCCGGCCTCGATCGCCCCTCGTTCGCCGGCGCGGCGCGGCACCCAGGCGGTGGCGGCGCCGGTGTTGTCGGCCAGCGCGCACACCGCCGACAGCGCGCCCGGCAGGGCGGCGAGCCGTTCCCCGGCGAGCACCACCGCACCCGGGCGGCGCAGGGCGCGGGCGAGTTCGTCGAGCCCGGGTGGCTCGGGCGGACATTCGTATCCCGCGCCGGATACCGCCAGCGCGCGGAGCAATCGCGCCTCGTCGCCGGGCACGGTGGGGATGAGCCGTCCCGACATCCGGCGCAGTCCCCGCGACGCATAGGCGGCCAGGGAGTAGATCACGGTCCCGGATTTCCGGGCGGCTTTGCGCAGTCGCAACGACAGGATCGGGCATTCGTCCTCGGGATCGAGGCCGGCGAGCAGCACCACGGGCGCGGATTCGACCGCGGCGTAGTCCACTCCGATGCCGCGGCCGGCGACGGCGGCCGCCAGGAAGTCCGCCTCCTCGACCGAGTGGGCGCGCGCACGGAAGTCGATATCGTTGGTGGCCAACGCGATTCGTGCGAATTTGGCGTACGCGTAGGCGTCCTCTTCGGTGGCTCGCCCACCGACCAGGACACCGGCGTTGCCCCGTGCCGCGGTCAGACCGGCCGCTGCGCGAGCCAGCGCCTCGGGCCACGATGCCGGGACCAGCTCCCCGTTCTCGCGCACCAGCGGGGTGGTCAGGCGGTCCGGCTCGGTGGCGTAGGTGAACGCCCAGCGTCCCTTGTCGCAGTTCCATTCCTCGTTCACCTGCGGATCGTCACCGGCCAAACGGCGCAGTACTTTTCCGCGGCGATGGTCCGTGCGCTGGGCGCAACCGGCGGCGCAGTGTTCGCACACGGCCGGACTCGACACCAGATCGAAGGGCCGGGCCCGGAAGCGGTAGCTGGTTCCGGTGAGCGCGCCCACCGGGCAGATCTGCACCGTGTTGCCGGAGAAGTAGGAATCCAGCGGCTCACCCTCGGCGATACCGACCTGCTGCAGCGCGCCGCGGTCCATCAACTCGATGAACGGATCACCGGCGATCTGCTGGGAGAATCGGGTGCAGCGGGCGCACAGCACGCACCGTTCCCGATCCAGCAGCACCGCCGAGGACAGCGGAATCGGTTTGGGGTAGGTGCGTTTCACGCCCTCGAACCGAGACTCGGGGCGGCCACTGGACATCGCCTGGTTCTGCAGCGGGCATTCACCGCCTTTGTCACAGACCGGGCAATCCAGCGGATGGTTGATCAGCAGCAGCTCCATCACCCCGGCCTGGGCCCGCTGCGCCGCCGGCGAACTGATCTGAGTGTGGGCGACCATGCCGTCGGTGACCGCCATCGTGCAGGATGCGACGGGTTTGCGCTGTCCTTCCACTTCGACCAGGCACTGCCGGCAGGCCCCGACCGGGTCGAGCAGCGGATGGTCGCAGAATCGGGGGATCTGGATGCCGGCCAGCTCCGCGGCCCGGATCAGTAGCGTCCCGGGCGGCACCGCGACGGTGGCGCCGTCGATGGTCACGGTCACCAGGTCCTGGGGAACGACGCCACTGCTGTCGTGGCTGACTGTCGCGGTCATCGCACTCCTTCGGCAGGCGTCGCGTCCGCGGCCGCCGGCGCGGCCCAGGCGGTGGAGCGAGCGGGATCGAACGGGCATCGGCCCAGCCGGATGTGGTCTTCGTATTCGTCGCGGAAGTGCCGGAGCGAGGAGACGATCGGGCTCGCCGCGCCGTCGCCGAGGGCGCAGAACGATTTCCCGTTGATGTTGTCGGCGATATCGAGCAGCGTGCCGAGGTCGGCTTCGGTACCGCCCCCGGATTCGAGTCGCTGCAGCAACTGCACCAGCCAGTAGGTGCCCTCCCGGCAGGGCGTGCATTTCCCGCACGATTCGTGGGCGTAGAACTCGGTCCAGCGCAGGACCGCGCGCACGACGCACGTGGTGTCGTCGAAGATCTGTAAGGCCTTGGTGCCCAACATGGATCCGGCGGCGGCGACGTTCTCGTAGTCCAGCGGCACATCGAGGTGCTCGGCGGTGAACAGGGGCGTGGAGGAGCCGCCGGGCGTCCAGAATTTGAGCGTGTGGCCGGCTCGTACGCCGCCGGCGTGACCGAGCAGTTCGCGCAGTGTCACACCGAGCGGCGCCTCGTACTGTCCGGGCCGGGTGACATGTCCCGACAGCGAGTACAGGGTGAAGCCCGGCGACTTCTCCGAACCCATCGACCGGAACCATTCGACGCCGTTGTGCAGGATGGCCGGAACGGAGGCGATCGACTCCACGTTGTTGACCACGGTCGGGCATGCGTACAGACCGGCCACGGCGGGGAAGGGCGGGCGGAGCCGGGGTTGGCCGCGTCGGCCTTCGAGCGAATCCAGCAGCGCGGTTTCCTCGCCGCAGATGTAGGCGCCCGCCCCCGCGTGCACGATCAGTTCGAGATCGAATCCGGAACTCAGGATGTCGCGGCCCAGATAGCCTGCGGCATAGGCTTCTTCGACCGCTGTCTGCAACCGCCGCAGCACCGGCACCACCTCGCCGCGCAGATAGATGAAGGCGTGCGCCGCGCGGATGGCGTAGGCGGCGATGATCGCGCCCTCGATCAGCGCGTGCGGTGTCGCCATCATCAGCGGGATGTCCTTGCAGGTGCCGGGTTCGGATTCGTCGGCGTTGACCACCAGGTAGTGCGGTTTGCCGGCGGCCGGTGATCCGGCCGGATCCTGCGGGATGAAGCCCCACTTCATGCCGGTGGGGAATCCGGCTCCGCCGCGACCGCGCAGCCCCGCATCCTTGACCGTCGCGATGACCTCGTCCGGATGCATCCCCAATGCGTGTGACAGGGCCCGGTAACCGTCGTGCGCCCGGTAGCTGTCGAGCGTCCACGATCGGGGCTGATCCCAGTAGCGGGTGAGTACGGGCGTCAGCGTCATCACCGATCCCCCTGCTCGCTGCTCGAATCCTGCTGAGCGGTAACACTTTCGGCCTGCTCACCGGTCGCCCGCAGGCCCGCCAGGGTGGGTTCGCCGGGACGGCCGTCGTTCGCCTCCGGCCGCCGGTCCGGGAATCCGGCGAGGATGCGGGCGGTTTCGCGGAAGGTACACAGCGGCGCCCCGCTGCGGGTCCCGGTGACCTCGAGGCCGGCACGCAGTGCGTCGGCGAGCCGGCGGGCCGATTCGGGCGTCTGGTTGTCGAAGAACTCCCAGTTCACCATGACGACCGGCGCGTAATCGCAGGCCGCGTTGCACTCGAGGTGGTCCAGGGTGATCGTCCCGTCCGGTGTGGTTTCGCCGGCGGCGATTTCCAGGTGACGGGCGAGGGCGGCGAGGATTTCGTCCCCGCCCATCACGGCGCAGAGCGTGTTCGTGCAGACCCCGACGTGATAGTCGCCGGTCGGGGTGCGCCGGTACATCGAGTAGAAGGTGGCGACCGCGGTCACCTCGGCGTCGGTGAGCCCGAGTTGTTCTGCGCAGAACGCGATTCCGGTACCGGTGACGTACCCTTCGACGCTTTGCACCAGATGCAGCAGCGGCAGCAGTGCCGACCGCGGCTGCGGATAGCGATCGATGATCAGGCGGGCTTCTTCGCGCAGGCTCTGCTGCACCTGCGGCGGGTAGGGAACCGGTCGTTTCGACAGTTGCAGCAGGATCGGATCCCGCTCGGCCGCGGCCGGTATCGGTTCGGCTGTCATCGGTCCACACCACCCATCACCGGGTCGATGCTGGCCACCGACGCGATGACGTCGGCGACCATGCCGCCCTCGCACATCGCGGCCACGGCCTGCAGATTCGTGAACGAGGGATCGCGGAAGTGCACCCGGTGGGGCCGGGTTCCGCCGGCGGACACCAGATGGACGCCCAGTTCGCCCCGCGGCGACTCCACCGACACGTACACCTGCCCGGGAGGCACCCGCATCCCTTCGGTGACGAGTTTGAAGTGATGGATCAGCGCTTCCATCGAGGTGCCCATGATGTGGCCGATGTGCTCGGCCGAATTGCCGAGGCCGTCGGGCCCGAGTTTCAGATCCGCGGGCCAGGCGATCTTCTTGTCCGCCACCATGATCGGGCCCGGCCGCAATCGGTCCAGGCACTGTTCGACGATCTTCAGCGACTCCTTCATCTCCTTGATCCGGATCAGGTAGCGGCCGTAGCAGTCGCAGCCGGTGTCGGTCATCACGTCGAATTCGTAGGTCTCGTAACCGCAGTAGGGTTGCGATTTGCGCAGGTCGTGCGGCAGGCCGGTGGAACGCAGCACCGGGCCGGTCACACCCAGCGCCATACACCCGGCCAGATCGAGATAACCGATGCCCCGGGTGCGGGCCTTGAAGATGGGATTCTCGTTCAGCAGCAGTTCCATATCGCGCAGGCGTTTCGGCATGAGCGCCAGCAGATCCCGGATCTTGCCGACCGCGTCGTCCGGCAGGTCCTGCGCCAGCCCGCCCGGGCGGATGTAGGCGTGGTTCATCCGCAGACCGGTGATGTTTTCGAAGATGTCGAGGATCAATTCACGTTCGCGGAAACCGAACAGCATCGGGGTCAGCGCCCCCAGCTCCATACCGCCCGTGGCCAGCGCCACCAGATGGGAGGAGATGCGGTTCAGCTCCATCAGCATGACCCGGATGATGTTGACCCGCTCGGGGATCTCGTCCGTGATTCCCAGCAGCTTCTCCACCGCCAGGCAATAGGCGGTTTCGTTGAACAGCGGCGACAGGTAGTCCATCCGGGTGACGAACGTGACGCCCTGCACCCAGGTGCGGAATTCGAGGTTCTTCTCGATTCCGGTGTGCAGGTAGCCGATTCCGCAGCGCGCCTCGGTGACGGTTTCGCCCTCGATCTCGAGGATCAGCCGGAGCACGCCGTGGGTCGACGGGTGCTGCGGGCCCATGTTGACGACGATGCGTTCCTCGGCGGCGCCGTCGAGCGCGTCGCGCACATCGTCCCAATCCTGGCCGACGACGGTCACCGCGGGGGTTTCGGCGCCGGGGTCGGAGGCGGCGTGGGTGGTGTCGGTGTGGTTCATCAGCTGTAGGCCCTCCGCTGGTCCGGCGGCGGTATGCGCGCGCCCTTGTACTCCACCGGGATCCCGCCGAGCGGGTAGTCCTTGCGTTGCGGATGTCCGCGCCAGTCGTCGGGCATCATGATCCGGGTCAACGACGGGTGCCCGTCGAAGACGATGCCGAAGAAGTCGTAGGTCTCGCGTTCGTGCCAATCGGTGGTCGGATACACCGAGAACAGTGAGGGCAGATGCGGGTCCGCGTCGGGCACCGACACCTCGACTCGCACGCGCCGATTGTGGGTGATCGACAGCAGGTGGTAGCAGGCGTGCAGTTCCCGGCCGGTGTCGTCGGGATAGTGCACGCCGTCGACGCCCAGACAGAGTTCGAAGCGCAGGGCCGGATCGTCGCGCAGCGCCCGGGCCGTCTCCAGCACCCGCTCGCGGCGCACGTGCAGGGTCAATTCCCCGGCGAAGACCACGATCTTCTCGATCGCGGCACCGAAGACCTTCTCGCCCAGTGCCTTTCGCAGCGCGAGGACCAGGTCGTCGAAATAGGATCCGTACGGCGGCGGCGTACTCCCGGGCAGGCTGACCGTGCGGACCAGACGTCCGTATCCGGAGGTGTCGCCGGTGCCGGTCACGCCGAACATGCCGCGGCGTACGCCGATGATCTCGTCGTCCGCGGCGGTCGGGGACGGCGCGCGCGCCTCGGGCTCGACCGCCGGGTCGGCCGAGGGGGCGCCACCGGTCGAACGGGATTCGGCGTCGGCGCCGTTACCGGGGGGATCGCCGGCGCTGCGTGGTGAGTCCAGAGTCATCGCAGCAGCCCCTTCAGCTGGATGGTGGGGGTGGACGCGAGCGCTGCCTCCTCGGCCGCCCGGATCGCTTCGGCCCGGTCGACGCCGAGCGGCATCTGCTGAATCTTCTCGTGCAGCTTCAAAATCGCGTGCAGCAGCATCTCCGGCCGCGGCGGACAGCCGGGAAGGTAGATGTCCACGGGCACAACGTGATCCACGCCCTGCACGATCGCGTAGTTGTTGAACATACCGCCGGAAGATGCGCAGACTCCCATCGCGAGCACCCATTTCGGCTCGGTCATCTGGTCGTAGACCTGACGCAGCACCGGCGCCATCTTCTGGCTCACCCGGCCGGCCACGATCATCAGGTCCGCCTGGCGCGGGGAGGCGCGGAAGACCTCCATCCCGAAGCGGGCACTGTCGAAGCGCCCGGCTCCGGTGGCCATCATCTCGATCGCGCAGCAGGCCAGCCCGAACGTCGCGGGCCACAGCGAGCCCTTACGCAGATAGCCGGCGAACTGTTCGACCGTGCTCAGCAGGAATCCACTGGGCAATTTCTCCTCGAGCCCCATCTCGGATCAACTCTCACTTCCGGGTGCGAATGCTCGGTCCCGGCAGGTGCCGGGACGACGGGTTTGATTTGCGGTGGGCGACCGGCGAGCGGATCTGCTCGCGCGCCTTCAGTCCCAGCTCAGTCCGCCGCGCCTCCACTCGTAGGCGTAGGCCACCGAGACGTTGAAGATGAACAGCGCCATGGCCGCGAGCCCGAAGACGCCGAGGGCATCGAAATGCACCGCCCACGGATACAGGAACACGATCTCGATATCGAAGATGATGAACAGCATCGCGGTGAGGTAGTACTTCACCGGAAAGCGCTGTCCGGCTGCGTTTCCGGGGCCGCCGGCGATGGCGTGCGGCGTGGGCTCGATACCACATTCGTAGGCTTCGAGTTTGGCGCGGTTGTAGCGTTTGGGCCCGATCACGGCCGCCAGCAACAACGACACCAGTGCGAACGCGGCCGCGACCGCACCGAGTACAAGAGTCGGCACCTGGGTATTCACAACGGCACAACCCCTCTCCCTCGCCGGCACCTGCCGAGGCGGGGCTGACATCGTCGTCTGCCGGGCCAGTCTCACCCCGAGCGCAGCTCTACTCCGAGCGCGGGGAGACAGGCCGACAGGCAGGGCGACCGGTGATATCAGCACCTACGCTCGTGTGAGCTACAGCACAGCCTACAACCGCTCTTTCTGAATACTCGGCGTTCGGTACCGGTGTTTGATCGAATTCAGAACTGTCATTTATGACCGAAACGACGAAATCGGTGCCCCGCGCCCGGGCGTGCCACCAGGCCGGATGCGCACGACGACAGAGCCGGCCGACGAGGGTCGACCGGCCTCGGGGGCCGGGGTCAGGCGGCGGAACGCGTGCCCAGAGCTGCGGTGACGGCGGCGGTGAGCTCGAACGGGTCGATCGGATGTGCGACTGCGGCTTCGGCGCGTGACCACGCGGCCAGCCACCCGTCGTCGGCGCGTCCGGTCAGTACGACGATGGGCGGGCAGTCGGCGATTTCGTCCTTGAGCTGTTTGGCCAGGCCCATCCCGCCGGTGGGCGTCGCCTCACCGTCGAGGATGGCCAGGTCGACGCCACCGGCGTCGAGCTGCTCGATCACGACCGGCGCGGTCGCCGTCTCCCGGTAGTCGAATGCGGGTAGATCGGGGCCGGGATGTTTGCCCAGGGCCAGCATCACCTGGTGACGGGTATCGGCATCGCTGCTGTAGACGAGTACCCGCAGCGTCGCGGGGCGGTTCGCATCGGCCACATACGGATGCTACGTCCGATCTCTGCGCCGTGGTGGCAGCTCGGTTCGGTTCGTTCCCCGCGCCTGGCGTGGCGCGCCACCGGCCGGCTGCACCGCGAGGTTGACCGTACCGATCGGAATCGTTGCTGGTCATCGGCGCGAAAACGCGAGATCCTGGTAGTCGTGACAGTCCGGTGGCGGACTGTGGCGGCAGGGCGAAACGACGACAGGCTCGACAGGGCGGTGCAACGATGCGAATTTCGGAGGTTTTGCGCAACAAGGGTGCCGAGGTGGTCACGATCGCGCCGGAGGCGACCGTCGAACGGCTGCTGGCGGTGCTGGCCGAACACAATGTCGGCGCGGTGGTGGTGTGCGGGCCGGGCGGCACACTGGACGGAATCGTCTCCGAGCGGGATGTGGTGCGATCGCTGCACCGGCGCGGAGCGGCACTGCTCACCCGGCCGGTCTCGGAGATCATGACCGCCGTCGTGCACACCTGCTCGCCCGGGGACCGGGTCGAGAGTCTGCGGGCCACGATGACCGAGCACCGGATCCGGCACCTGCCCGTGGTGGAGAACGGGCGCATGATCGGCATCGTCAGTATCGGCGATGTGGTCAAGAGCGCGATCTCGGAGTTGCAGACCGAGCGCGAACAATTGGTGCAGTACCTGCGTAGTTGAGCCTGCACGCGGGCCGAGGTCCGCGCGAGCGAGGGCGGGCGCCGTATCGATCGACGGCCGGGCGGACACGCCGCCGCGCGGTGCGATCAGGCCGCACACCCGTGCCTGCGCCCCGGCTCGCTTCGGGTGGGGTAGTCGTTGCGAGCCGGACCTTTTCACGAGCTCGGCAGCAGTGCGAACGCGGCTGACGCGGCGACGCCGGGGGAATTCAGGATTCGAATCCGCAGGGCCACACACCGCCGGGTGACATTCGGCGACGTGATCGAACCGCAGCGGCTCGAGCTATATCAGATGCCAGGCCTGGAGCAAGCCGGTGATATTCGCCGCGATCGAAAGCAGGGTGTCGGCCAGGTCCAGCGCCGAGGAGCCGAGGCTGAGCAGGTCCATGGCGGTTACTCCCATTGATCAAGGTGGTGCTACACAACGGTAAAGATCTCGGTAATTGTCGGGCTATCTTCTCGACGATGGCCGTGGCCTGGCACAATCGCCGACACGTTGGCATACAAGCCTTTTCGGCTACTCGACACGATACGCCGCAGCAAACCGGTGCGACACCCCGGGTGCCGAAGAATCGAGCGCGGTAGCGAATTTCCGGGGGTGGATATCACGGTCCGGCTTCGGTATCGCAGGCACCGCCGCGGCCACCGAAACCGGCAATGCCGCAGGGATATTGGAATTTCATCGGTTCGTGACCGTGAAAAGTGTTACCGGGAAGGGTATTTCGGGGCAGAATTCGGTGCGGGCGGTTCGTTCGGAACCACGAGGTCGCTGGAGCCGGCATCGGGTGTACGGGTGGGGTCCGAGATGCGCGCAGGTCCCTCGGAGCTCACTGCCCGGCCTCATCGCTGTGGAGGCGTTCCGAACGGCCGCCGACCATGTGGATCGGCGGCGCCCGCCGATTCGATCGGCAACCGATCCCGTATTAGGGTGCGTTGCGCGCATGCCGTTCCGCTGGTCGGCGGCGCCGAATACGCCGCTCGATCCGAAGGATGTCCATGCGCCGCACCGCATTCGCCGCAGTCCTGCTCGCCGCCTCGTTCGCTGTCGGAGCATGCGGGTCGGCCGACGACTCCGCGAGCGGGCCGAGCAGCAGCTCGGCGCCCGTCACCACGGCCGCATCGAGCGCGAGCCATGACTGCGGGACCCAGCCCTGGCCGCGGGAACTGCCGGATTTCCGCGGTAAACCGTTGGGGGAGACCGTCGTCGGGGCGGCACTGTGCTTCGACGTCACCGCGATCACCACCGCCGACGGCCGCGACGTGATGCACGATCCGGCCGCGGCCACCACGCCGTGGACGGTCACCGCGCAGCAGCCGGACCCGGGCGCCTCGGTCGCGGCGGACACTCCGGTCACGCTGACGGTCGAGGCGCCCCGCTGAACCGTCTGCCCACTACTTGCCGGCGGCGCGGGCCAGATGTTCGGGGTACCGTTCCCCGGCGAAGGCGTCGGGCGGTGCGGCGGCCTCGATCCGCGCGAGATCCGCGGCGCTGAGCTCGAGGTCGACGGCCGCGACGTTCTGCTCCAGGTAGCTGCGGCGCTTGGTGCCCGGGATCGGTACCACATCGGCCCCGCGCGCCTGCACCCACGCCAGCGCCAATTGCCCTGCGGTCACACCCTTTTCCTCGGCCATCGCGCGCAGCTCCGCGACGATCGCCAGGTTGCGATCGATATTGCCCTCGGCGAAGCGGGGCAGCCCGCGGCGCATGTCGTCGGCGGGAAGGTCGGCGGTCGAGGTGATCGACCCGGTCAGGAAGCCGCGCCCCAGCGGGGAGAACGGCACGATGCCGATGCCGAGCTCGCGGCAGGTGGGCACGATCTCGTCCTCGATACCGCGGGTCCACAGCGACCACTCGCTCTGCAGCGCGGTCACCGGATGCACGGCGTGCGCCCGCCGGATGGTCTGCGCGGACGCTTCCGAAATGCCGAGATAGCGCACCTTACCCGCGGTGACCAGTTCCGACAGCGCGCCCCAGGTCTCCTCGATCGGCACCTCGGGGTCGACGCGGTGCTGATAGTAGAGATCGATGTGGTCGACGCCGAGACGTTTCAACGACTCGTCACACGAGCGGGCGACATAGTCGGCGTCGCCGCGGGCTCCCATCGAGCCGTCCGAACCCCAGACGATGCCGAACTTGGTCGCGAGCACCACGCGGTCCCGGCGGTCGGCGATCGCGCGGCCGACCAGTTCCTCGTTCGCGCCCGCCCCGTAGACGTTCGCGGTATCGAGCAGGGTGACCCCCAGATCCAGAGCGCGATGGATGGTGGCGATCGACTCCTCGTCGTTGTCGCGCACACCGTAGGCCTGACTCATGCCCATACAGCCCAGTCCCTGTGCGCCGACGGTCAATTCGCCGAGTTTCCTGGTCGCGATCATGCGAGCCGTCCTCCTGAGTGGCATCGGGTTGGAAGGTGAGCCTGGTACGAGCTCACGGCGCCGACGCTACGACCTGGAGTGTGCTCCAAGTCAAGTACGGCCGACGATCAGTCGTCGAGCCGCCGCACCAGAACGGCGAGCGCATCGCGCAGGGTTCGCCGCTGGTCGGCATCGATATCGTCCAGTGCGGCGGCGAAACGCTGAATGCGGGCCGAGGTGAGACCGTTGACGAGAGATCTGGCCTGTTCGGTGACGCTCAGTAGCTGGGCGCGTCCGTCGGCCGGATCGGCGGTGCGTTCCAGATAACCGTACTTCTCCAGGCCGGAGACGATCCGTGACATGGTCGGGGCGGTGACATGTTCGGCGGCGGCGAGGTCGCCGAGCCGCATCGGGCCGCTGCGGACCAGGGTGCCCAGTGCGGCGGCCGATCCCGGGCTGAGTGAGCCGAGGTCGCCGGAACGTCGCAACAGCCGAATGATCCGGCCGAGGGCGAAGTACAGGTCCGCCGCCTCGGCGAGCTCCTCGGCGCTGCGTGCGCGCTCCTGCGGGATCATCCGATTGCCGCTCCTACCCGAGTAGTAGCACCGTCGGCACCGTCGCCGGCGGCGATATCCGATTCAGCCAGTATGCCCCGTGGTACGCGAGCGGCCGACGTCGACCCACGCCGGACCCTCGGCCGTCCTCGGTCCGGCGGTGCCGAGCCGGATCCTTCATCCCGTCGGCGAGCCGGCGGCGTACTCGGCGGTGGGATGGAAGGCGTGATCGCCGACCCGGTCCGGGTCGACCATATGGGCGACGAACAGCCGCGCGGCCGGTGTCGGGGTCCCGGTGGTGATCGCATGCCAGGGCCGGTCCAGGGGGGTGCCGTCGACCGGTACCACCACGAGATTGCCCTGCGCCACATCGGATTCCACGGCGTCGCTGTGAATCAACGTGAGCCCCAGCCCCTCCCGGGCCGCGGCGAGTACGGCGCCGTGGGTGCCGAGGGTGAGCACCGGCGGGCGGATCTGCAGGCGTTCCAGCAGCGCCAGCGTCGTGTCGCGGGTACCGGAACCGGGACCGCGCAGCAGCCACGTGGTGGTGCGGGGATCGTGCGAGCGGCCGGGTGCGCCGACGACGACCAGACGGCTGGGGCGCCGGGCCCGCACCACCAGGTTCGCGTCGCGGGGCGGGCGCCCGGCGATCACCAGATCCGTTTCGTGGTGCTGCAATTCGATGAAGAGCAGGTCGCGCGGGTGGATCGACAACCCCACCTCGATCTCGGGGTAGCGGTCACGGAACGACGCCAGCAGACGCAGCAGAACGTATTCGCCGGCCGTCGCGACCACCCCGATGCGGAGCCGCCCGGTTTCGGCGCGACGCACGGCGGCCTGTGCCTCTTTCATCAAACCGAGGATGCTGCGGCAGTATTCGGCGTACACCCGGCCCGCCTCGGTGAGCGCGATCCCGCGTCCGGATTTCGCGATCAGTTTCGCATCCAGCTGTTTTTCGATATGGGCGACGGCGGCGGAGGCGGCGGCTTCGGTGATGTGCAGCTGGGCGGCCGCACGCCGAATGCTGTTGTGTCGGGCCACCGCCAGGAACGTTTCCATTCGAACCGCACTCACCGTTCCCATCCACAGACGGTAGCAAACTCAACGATTCGGTTGAGCGAGACCGGAAACAATCGAATTGTCCCGCCGGTGGCCTAGCCCCATCCTGAATCTGTGCAGGACCCCCGCACTAGCTCAGGAGGACCGATGACCGACGAATCCACTCGTGACCGCTGGGATCCGGGCGTGCACTCGTATGCGTCGATGGGCTATTACGACGCCGATTATCAGCCGGGCGATACCGATGTGCTGGCGGTGTTCCGGGTGACCCCCCAGCCGGGGGTGGATCCGATCGAAGCCGCCGCCGCGGTGGCGGGCGAATCCTCCACTGCCACATGGACTGTCGTATGGACCGATCGACTGACCGCCCACGATCGATACCGAGCGAAATGCTATCGGGTGGAAGAGGTTCCCGGTCGTCCGGGCGAGTATTTCGCCTATATCGCCTACGATCTGGATCTGTTCGAGGAGGGGTCGATCACGAACCTCACCTCCTCGGTGATCGGGAACGTGTTCGGCTTCAAACCGCTCAAAGCGCTGCGCCTCGAGGACATGCGTATACCGGTGGCCTATGTCAAGACCTTTCAGGGTCCGCCACACGGAATCGTTATGGAACGGGAGTATCTGAACAAGTACGGCCGGCCGTTGCTGGGCGCCACGATCAAGCCGAAACTCGGATTGTCGGCGCGAAACTACGGCCGAGTGGTATACGAGGCCTGTAAGGGTGGACTCGATTTCACCAAGGACGACGAGAACATCAACTCCCAACCCTTCATGCGGTGGCGCGATCGCTATCTGTTCGCCATGGAAGGCGTGAATCGAGCCATTGCCGAAACGGGAGAATTGAAGGGCCATTATCTCAATATCACCGCGGCCACGATGGAGGATATGTACGAACGCGCGGAGTTCGCCAAATCTCTCGGCAGCGTGATCGTGATGATGGACCTCACGGTCGGATACACCGCGATGCAATCGATGTCGAAGTGGGCGCGGCGCAACGGCATGCTGTTGCATCTGCACCGCGCCGGACATTCGACCTTCACGCGGCAGAAGACCCACGGCGTCAGCTTCCGGGTGCTGGCCAAATGGTGCCGGCTGATCGGTGTCGACCATCTGCACGCCGGCACCGTGATCGGCAAACTCGAGGGCGACCCGCACACTGTCAAGGGCTTCTACGACACCTTGCGCGACAACCACATTCCGGCCGATCCGCGTAACGGGATCTTCTTCGATCAGGATTGGGCGAGCCTGCCCGGTGTCATGCCGGTGGCGTCGGGCGGCATTCACGCCGGACAGATGCACCAACTGCTGGACCTCTTCGGCGACGACGCGATTCTGCAGTTCGGCGGCGGCACCATCGGCCACCCCATGGGTATCGCCGCGGGGGCGGAAGCCAATCGGGTCGCGCTGGAGGCGATGGTCAAGGCCCGCAACGAGGGCCGGGACCTGCTGAAGGAGGGACCGGACGCCCTGCGCGCCGCCGCCCGGCTCTGCCCGCCGCTGGACGTAGCGCTCGCGACCTGGGGCGATGTCACCTTCGACTACACCTCCACCGACGCCCCCGACGCGGTGCCCACCGCCACGGCCTGACCGCTCCGCCCACGACCGAAACCGAGGAGGCGCAATGTATCTGCGTCAAGGCACGTTCTCCCATCTACCCGAGCTGACCGATGCCGAGATCGGCGCGCAGATCCGTTACGCGCTGCTGAACAATTGGCCGGTCTCGATCGAGTACACCGACGACCCGCACCCGCGCAACGTGTATTGGGAGATGTGGGGGTTGCCGCTGTTCGATCTCGACGAACCCGACGGCGTACTCGCCGAGGTCGACGCCTGCCGGTCCACATTTCCGCACTGCTACGTGCGGGTCAACGCCTACGACGCGAGCTACGGCCGCCAGACCACAGCGCTGAGCTTCCTGGTGCAGCGCCCGGCCGACGAGCCCGGATTCCTGCTGCTGCGCACGGACACCGAGGACCGCCGCCAGCATTACGGGCTGCGCTCCTACGCCACCGACGTGCGCGCCGGCGCCCGGTACCAGGACTAGGCGATGACGGACGGGAGGGCCACGATGGCGCCGGGCGGCACGGGATCAGGATTTCGGCTGTACCGGCCGGGTTCCGAGCCGGCCGGTACGCACGGCAACGCGACACCGTCGGACGACGAGTCGGCGCCGCCGCTGCCCGACGACGCCACGGTGGATCTGTCCACCGACCTGGCGGGCAAACACGTCGAGGAGACGTTGGCCCGGCTGGATGCGGAATTGATCGGGCTCGCCACGGTCAAACGCCGGGTGCGCGAGATCGCGGCGCTGCTCATGATCGACCGGGCGCGGCAGCGGTTCGGGCTGCAGGCCGCCCGGCCCACCATGCATATGAGTTTCACGGGTGGCCCCGGAACCGGCAAGACGACCGTCGCGCTGCGCATGGCGGAGATGCTGCACGCCCTGGGCTACATCCGAAAACCGAAGGTGCACACGGTGACTCGCGACGACCTGGTGGGGCAGTTCATCGGACACACCGCGCCCAAGACGAAGGAGGCGCTGGCCAAGGCCGCGGGCGGGGTGTTGTTCATCGACGAGGCCTACTACCTGTTCCGGCCGGAGAACGAACGCGACTACGGCCAGGAGGTCATCGAAATCCTGTTGCAGGAGATGGAGACCGAACGCACCAGCCTGGTCGTGATCTTTGCCGGATACCCGGATCGGATGGATACCTTCTTCTCCGCCAATCCGGGGTTGTCGTCGCGGGTGGCCCACCACATCGAATTCCCGGACTACACCCGCGCCGAGTTGCTCGCCATCGCGGAAGTGATGGTGGCCCAACAGAATTTCCGGTTCGACGACGCCGCGGTCGGGGCCTTCGACCGGTATCTGACGTTGCGAATGGCGCGCCCTCGCTTCGCCAACGCCCGCAGCGTTCGCAACGCGCTGGACCGGTGCCGCTTGCGTCAGGCCAACCGGCTGGTACAGCAACAGCGGCCGCTGGGCAAATCCGATCTGATGACGCTGCGCGCCGAGGACGTCTACGGCAGCAGCGTATTCGGCGACGAGGAGGCGCCGGAATGCCCGACGGAATGAAGACGCTCACCCGCTACACCATCGAGCAGGAACACCGCCATCCAGGCTCGTCGGGGGAGTTCTCGGCCCTGCTGAACGTGGTGTCGACCGCGGCGAAGATCATCGCCAACCAGGTCACCCGCGGCCGGATCGTGGGTTCGCCGAGCGCGGCCGAGGACTCTTCCCTGAGCCTGCATCGGCGCATGGACGCCATCGCCAACGCCATCATGGTGGAGCAGTCGGAATCCAGTGGGCCGCTGTCGGCGCTGCTGTCGGAACAGATGAACGGATTCCACCCGATTCCCGGACAGCTGCGGCGTGGAAAATACATGCTCGCCTTCGATCCGCTCGACGGCTCCTCGAATATCGATGTCAACCTGCCGGTCGGCACGATCTTCAGCGTGCTGCGCGCCCCGGAGGACGGACGGATGCCGGCGGCGGCCGACTTCCTGCAGCCGGGCGTGCGGCAGGTCTGCGCCGGCTTCACTCTCTACGGCCCGGCGACGATGCTGGTCCTGACGACCGGAAGTGGCGTCGACGGATTCACCCTCGATCGGGAGATCGGCGCCTTCGTCCTCACCCACCCCCGCATGCGCATCCCGGAGGACACCTCGGGCTTCGCGATCAACGCGGCCAACGAGCGCTTCTGGCAGCGGCCGGTGCGCCGCTATGTGCACGAATGCCTGGACGGAGTGGACGGGCCGCGCTCGCGCGACTTCAACATGCGCTGGGTGGCCTCGCTGGTCGCCGACGCCTTTCACATCCTGACCCGCGGCGGGGTGTACCTGTATCCGTACGACACCCGCGATCCCGCCCGGCCGGGCCGGGTTTCGCTGCTCTACGGCGCCAACCCGATCGCCTTCGTCGTCGAACAGGCGGGTGGGGCCGCCACCACCGGTCACGAACGAGTCCTCGATGTCGTCCCCGAGCACCTGCATCAGCAGATCCCGCTGGTGTTCGGCTCGCGCAACGAGGTCCGGCGGATCGAGCGTTATCACCGCGAACCCGATGCCGGGCCGCCGTTCGACGCCTCGCTGTTCGGCACCCGCACCCTGTTTCGCCCGGCGCGGCACTGAACGCCGCCCTCGTATCGAATCGAGTTGCCATGTCGCGCAAGCACCCCGTGGTCGCCATCACCGGCTCGTCGGGCGCCGGGACGACCAGCGTCACCCGCACCTTCCAGGAGATCTTCCGCCGCGAGGGCATCAATGCCGCCATCGTGGAGGGGGATTCGTTCCACCGCTACGACCGTGGCCAGATGCAGGAAGCGATGGCCGCGGCCGAAGCCGATCGGAATCTGCACTTTTCCCATTTCGGGCCCGAGGCGAATCTGCTGGCCGAATTGGAAAGTCTGTTCCGCGATTACGGCCAATCCGGGGTCGGACTGGTGCGCCGCTATCTGCACGACGAGGCCGAGGCCAAACCCTACGGTCAGCCGCCGGGCACCTTCACCCCGTGGGAGGAGCTCGCGCCCGGCAGCGATCTGCTGTTCTACGAGGGCCTGCACGGTGCGGCCGTCACCGACACCGTCGATGTCGCGCGGTACGCCGACCTGCTGGTGGGCGTGGTGCCGATCGTGAATCTGGAGTGGATTCAGAAGGTCATTCGAGACAAGACCGAGCGCGGCTATTCCAGTGAGGCCGTGATCGATACGATCCTGCGGCGCATGCCGGACTACGTGAAGTACATCTGTCCGCAGTTCTCCCGCACCTATGTGAACTTTCAGCGCGTCCCGACGGTCGACACGTCGAATCCGTTCACCGCGCGGAGTATTCCGACCGCCGACGAGAGTTTCGTGGTCATCCGTTTCGCCGATCCGAAGGTGATCGACTTTCCGTATCTGCTGTCGATGTTGCACGATTCGTTCATGTCGCGGCCCAACTGCATCGTGGTACCGGGCGGCAAGATGGATCTGGCGATGCAGCTGATCTTCACACCGCTGATCCTCCGGCTGATGGACAAGCGGCCCGGGCCGCGCGGGTAGGACCACTACTTCGTCTTCACCGCGATCGTCGCCTGGTCGACCTGCACATTGCTTTCGCTGGGGTTCCCGGTCGCCCGCACGGTGATCCGCGCCTTGTCGATGCCCTCGTTCTCGAGCGTGGTGGCGACGGTGTCGCCGCGCGCCTTCGCGAGCGCATCGGCGGTCGCGGAGTTCGGGTCGGCGGCATAGGTCTCGATGGTGACCGCGGTGTCGTTACCTCGCAGCGGCAGGGCGACCGCCTTGATCGTCGCCACATCGCCGGGGCTCAGATCCGAACTTCCGGGGTCGAAGGTGATCGGCGCGGCGGCGAGCAGACTGTTGATCGCGTTCTGCACCGCCTGCTCGGCGGCATTGAGCGCGGAGCCGACCACCGACGACGCCGTCGTCGCGAGGCTGCTGCGCATATCGGTGTGCGCGGCGCCGGGTGTTGTGGTGGTGGTGACCACCACCGGGCCGTTGTCGTCCGATGAACACGCCGCGAGCGGGATCAGCGCCGCCGCACCGACTGCGAGGACCGCTCCCAGGTTCACACGCTTCATGCTGTGTCTCCCAACTTGTCGACCCGGCCATGGTTCGTCGGCGACCACGGCGGCACTCCTCCGGCGTTCACTGTTCGCTAACCACTATTCGCTGCTGCCGGCTCAGCGGATATATCGATCGAGGAGGCGCATACTGCAGAGGGATTGCCGGAACGTCGCGCAGGGGAGGCTCATGGACCGCAGTAGCCAGGCATTGCTCCACGGACCGCTGTTCTCCCGCCGGATCCCGTTGGAACGCGGTGACGCCGCTCGCCGCATCAGCGCCTACGTCTACGGCAATATCCTCATCTTGGCGGCCCTCATCCCGGTCACCACGACCGACGAACACGTCGGGATTCTCGTGGTGGTGGGCACTGCCCTGTCGACGTTCGTCGCCCACGTGTTCGCCGAAGGTGTCGGTGAGGCGGTCCGGGAGGGAAAGACCCTCACCTCGGGGCAGCGCTGGTCGGATCTGCGGGATTCGGTGCCGATTCTGAGTTCGGCGGTTCTTCCGGCGGTGATTCTGGCCGGCGCGGCCCTCGACTGGCTCGAACCACGCACCGCGCAGATCATCGCCGAGGTGGCGATGTTGGTGCGGATCGGCGGCATCGTCTTCGTCATCGAGCGGCTCAAAGGAGAGCGGCCCAGTCGGTGGACGTTGCTCGCGGCGCTGCTGCTGACCGCGGTCGCCGCCGCGGTGGTCGTCGCCAAGGTCCTGTTGACGCACTGAACAGAACCTCGGCGTCGATCGGCACTGCCTCGGTCACACCCGGCGTGGATCCCAGGTGGCGATCGCCCAGATCACGACGATGTCCAGTGCGATGACCAGGATCGACCACCACGGGTAGTACGGCAGCCACAGGAAGTTGGCCAGGATGGACAACCCGAGCAGGATGATCGCCAGCACCCGCCCCCAGGTCGCCCCGGTGAACAATCCGATGGCCGCCGCCACCAGCAGGACGCCGAGGACCAGGTGGATCCAGCCCCACCCAGTGACGTCGAACTTGTAGATGTACTGCGGTCCGGAGACGTAGATGTCGTCTTTGGCGATAGCCGAAATACCTTGCAGCGCGGACACGATCCCGGTGACGACCAACAACGCCGCCGCGGCCAGTGACGTACCCGCCGCCACCGCCTGCCGGGTACCGGATCGCCTGTCGAGAGTTCCGTGTTCTGTAGCCGTCACGACGGCTCACCCCTCTTCGCGTATGGTGCCGGCGCACAACCGCCGACGCGACCCGACCTCGGTCGGATGTGATGGGTTCTGAATGCGGCCTCGGGCTGCCTCCTGACAGCCGCCGCGAGTGCGGACAGTGGTCCCGGTTCGCTCACCGACCGGGGTCGGTGGTGCCGATACGGTCGGTGAGCCACCAGGCATCAACCGATTCGTCACCGGTCCGCCGCCGGATCACGCTCGCGGCGGCGGTGTCCCGATCGCCACCGAAGCGTGATCGAACGGGTATGGAAGCCGTTGCCGCGACGAGTGCCCTCGTGGAGTGGCCTAGCCCCCGCGGTCTCGCGCCGGCCGGGCCGATCGGGCGAGGGTGGGCGCGCGGCCGCCAGTGCCCGCCGATGCGCGGGGCCGAGCTCGGCGACCATCGGGGCCAGGTGGCGCTGACCGCGGCCTAGTCGCCCGACTCTGGTGCGGGTGCGGTCGGTGTCGGCCGGCCGCCGAGGGCTTTTCGCTCGGTGGCGATCTGCTCGTGCAGGGCGCGGGAGCGGCGCAGCACATCGGCGCGGTCGGCTTCCTCCGGAATTCGGGGTACCGCGTGCTCGATCATCGTCGCCTGTTCCAGCACCACCTGGAGCCGCCGGGCATCGGTGACGCGGTCGGCGATCTGTCCCAGCGCGTCGAGTTGGCGGATCATCACGGCCGGTTGCCCGGCGCCGGCCTGGCGGATCTTCTCGAAGGCGCGCTGGACCAGGCGCTCGTAACTGACCTGGGCGGCCAGCACGCGAATATGGCCGGTCCGGTCGCGGCGCACCGGATTCGGATCCCACGTCACCGCGATCCGGGCCAGGCAGTCGCCGAGCCAATCGATACACGTCAGGACCGTGAAGGTGTCGTTGGTCGCCGAGGCGAGTGCGCGCAGGGCGATCTCGACGATCTGGTCGACACCGAAGGAGACGTCCTGCACCAGGGTGCGCATCGATCCGGTGACATGGCCGCGGGAGAACTGCTTCTCGATGCGGCGCGCCGCCTGCGCCGGCCAGACGTAGGCGACCACCTGCCCTTCGGTGACGAAATGGCCAGGGCGATAAGGCAAATGGATGACCGCATCCGCTTCGGCGGCGAGCCGGACCAGCCGCTCGTAGCGGATGTACTGCAGATATCCGCTGCTGGAGGTGCGGACCTCACCGCCCGACCGGGCGAGCAGATCCCACAGCTCGCCCGCGGACGGCCCGCGCTCGGCCACCGCCGCGGTGGTATCGGCGTTGGCCGCGACGGCGATGCGCACCTCGCGCGCGATATCGGCGACCACATTGGGCAGCTGGATCTGGCCGCCGATGTGGTTGATGAAGTAGATGAGGACCGCCAGATCGATCACCAGCGAACCGATCGACGCCGTCGCGCTGATGTGGGGGACGAAATTCTCACCGACCGAAACCAGGGCGGCGATCGCGTAGACAAAGGTGGCGACGAAGGTGCCGAGCGTCAACTGGGTGCCCCGGTCGCGAATGAAGTTGCGCAGCATGCGCGGGCCGAACTGGGTGGAGGCCAGGGTCAACGCGAGGATCGTGATCGAGAAGACCACGCCGACCACCGTGATGATGGCGGCGGCGATCGCGGTCAGGACCTGCCGCGCCGCATCGGGGGTGCCGCCCAGCACCCAGGTCGGCAGCGATGTTCCATTGTGATAGGCCGCGCGATCGAGGGTGAAGGTCACGGCGAACAACGCCACCGCCGCGAGGACTTCCAGGGTCGGCACGAACCACAGATTCGTCCGCAGGCGTTCCCGCCACCGGTCCGCTTCGAGTGAGATCCCGTGCACGATGGACCTCCTTGCGCTCTCACCGACCTGTGATGAACCTACCTCGACCCCAGCCGACCGCATCGCGGTTGCGCTGCGGCGCCCGAGGTTGCCCTCGGCGACCCGGGCAGGCCGGTTCGGCTATTCGGTCGGCGTGTGCCGCTGCACCCAGCCGAGGTCGGCGCGCCAGGTGTAGGCGGCGACGATGGCCGAGGCGATGACGGCGGTGTAGAGCATGTCGCCCCCGTCCACCACCAGGCCGACCAGACCACCGACGAGGGCGCCCAGACTGAACGACAGCCACTGCACCGCATAACCGAGCCATTCCCGGTGCGTGCCACCGGCGAGATGCCGCTCGACGCCCTGGGCGAACTTGACCAGCGTGCCGGTGACGTAGGTGACGGGGATCGACACCTCGCCGTTCTTGACGAACGAGGTGTTCAGCGAACCCATTGCGAAGGCGACCAGCAGGATCGGGATCAGCCCGAGGTCCGATTCGCGGCGGTAGAGGATGGTGTCGAGAACGGCCGCCGCGGTGAGGGCGGCGGTGGCCAACATGGTGGCGCCGTGCGGATGATTGCGCCACCAGTGCCGGCGACAGATCGAGGCCACCAGAACGCCCGCGAGAAAGCAGACGATCAAACCGAAGGCACCGGCCGCGAGGGTGTAATCGCCGAGAAAACCACCGATTGCGGCGCGTTCGGTGTTGCCGGTCATGAACGTGACGAAGTAGCCCTCGGAATGGGTGTAGGCCGCGGCGCCGACGAATCCGGCCAGGATCAGCAGCACCGAGGCCAACCGCGTCTCCAGATTCCAGAACGGCTCACGGGCGTCATCGGAGTTCGCAGTCACGGCAAAAGGCTAGCAATCCGGCGGCTCGGCTCGGTCCCGCTGTATCGGGCGCTTCCACGGGTGAGGTGTCGGTGGCCGCACGTAGGGTGGGCGAATTCGGTCGGACGCGGGAGGTGCGGTGGAGGTCGGTTGGGACCAGGTGTTCGCTTGGCGGCTGCGGCGCGGTTTCGTCGAGCGGCGCGACGGCGACGGTGCCGTATCGGTGGCTCGCCGGTTGGCGGGCGTGCAGGCTCAGGTGACATCGGCCGCGGAGACCGCGGTGGCACTCCGGCAGCGCACCGAACCGCCGGGTGCGGTGGTGCGGGCTCTCGAGACCGGCGACCTGATGAAGACCTGGGCCATGCGCGGCACCCTGCACGCGCTGCCGCCGGATCTTGCCGCCGCCGCGCTGTCCCTGCTGGCCGCCGCGCGGACCTGGGAGAAGCCGAGTTGGCAACGCACCTTCGGCGCTGATGCGACCGAGGTGAAAGCCCTGTCCGACGCGGTGGGCGAGGCCCTCGACGGCGCCGTGCTCACGCGCGCCGAACTGGTGACGCACCTGTCCGCCGACGCCCGGTTCGAGCGGATGGGGGAGCAGTTGCGGTCGGGGTGGGGCGCGCTGCTGAAACCGCTCGCCTGGCAGGGCGTGCTCTGTCACGGTCCGGCCCGCGGCAACACCGTGACCTTCGCCGCCCCGGCGGACGTCGTGACGAACTGGCCGGGCCTACCGGACGCCGACGTTGGCGCGGGGCAGTTGATCCAGGCCTATCTCGGCGCCTACGGACCCGCCACGCCGGAGGCGTTCAACACCTGGCTGATCCGCGGCGCGTTCCGCAAAAGCACTGTCCGGCAATGGTTCTCCGATCTCGGCGCGGAGCTCACCGAGGTCGATGTGGAAGGGCGGCGCGCGTGGATCCGAACCGCGGACGCCGCCGACCTCGCCGCGACCGACCCGACCGACTCCGTACGCCTGCTCGGCCCGTTCGATCAATACGTGCTCGGTCCGGGAACCGGGGACACCGCGCTGCTTCCCGCGGCGCACCGGGCGCGGGTGAGCCGCACGGCCGGTTGGATCTCACCGCTGGTGCTGGTCGGCGGACGGATCGCCGGAAGCTGGGAGATCGTCGACGACACCCTCCGGATCGACATGTTCGACGAATGCCCCGTTCCCGATCGGGACCTCCTGGCGGCCGAGACCGCCGAACTCGCCCGGGCCACCGGCCGTACCGTACTCGAACTCGCCTGACCGCAGCAGGCGGATCACACCGCCGTATCTCGGCCCGACCGGTCCACCGGCGCGACGACCTCGCTCAAGGCGGTGCGGGTCGCGGCGCGGCCCAGATCGAGGGCGCGCAGCAGCACCGTCGCGTCGCGCGCGACGCGGCCGACGGCCGGGGCGTCGAGCGGTGGCCGGATCTGCAGGATCGACGGATCGGCCACCATCCGCTGCTCGTCGAGGACGAACTGCGCCGCCCGCGCCCCCCAGCTCTCGGCCAGCCGCGGACCGTATCCACCGAGCGCCCGGGCCACCACGCGGCGTTCGAATTCCGAAGGGGTGCTGGGCTTTTCGTCCGCGCGACGAGTGCGCAGCACGACGAGATGGGTCGCGCCCTGAGCGCGGGCGGTCCGGACGGGGACCGATTCCGACAGCCCCGCATCGACAAAACGTCGCCCACCGAGCGCAACGGGTCGTCCCGCCAGGACGGGCATACAGGTGCTGGCCCGCAGGGCACGCTGCAGCGACGCGACATCGGTGATATGCGGGTGCAGGTCGACCGGGCTTCCGTCGGCGATATCGGTGCCGATCGGGTGGAACGTCACCGGATTGGCCAGAATCGCCGGAAAGTCCATCGGTACGACCCGTTCGTAGACGGTATGCACCAGATAACGGGTGTCGACGACCGATCCGCCGCGCAGTGCCCGCGCCGGCGAGATCACCCGCCGCACCACATCCGAATGCCAGGCCCGCCTGGCCCGCACCGCGCGGCCGCACAGCAGCCAGGCTCCGTTCAGCGCGCCTGCCGAGGCCCCGTACACGGCGTCGAAACACCGTAGGACGCCGAGCTCCTCGAGGCCCATCACCATCCCGTGCGAGTACGCACCACGTGCCGAACCGCCCTCGATCACCAGCGCCAGCCGCGCCCCGTCGCCGTGCGCACCCGCCGCCCCGCCGTGACGCATGCGCCGAGCGATCAACTCCGCCGGGCGCCCGGGCGCCTCTGTACCGTCCGGCACCACACCACACCACACCTTCCGCCTCCGTGATCGATCCTGTCTAGCACGAGGCGGCCGGACGCCCGCTACGGCACCAGAACGAGCTTGCCCGCCGCGCGATCGGCCTCCATGAATCGGTGTGCGGCGGCGACGTCGTCCAACCGGAAGACACGGTCGACAACGGGTCGGTGCACACCCGCCTCGACCTCGTCCACGATCCGCTGCAGTGCCGGGGCACTCGTGCGGCCGGCGACGGTGTCGCTGTGGAAGGCGGTGAGGCGGGTTCCGGTGGGGATCATGGCGATCGGTTCGAAATCCGAAATCAGCCAACCACTCAGGGACCCCGCGATGCAGACCGTTCCGCCCCGGCGGACCAGCCGCAACGATTCGGCGGCGGTCCGCGCCCCGACGAGGTCCAGGATGTAATCGGGTCCGTCCGGCCAGATCGCCCGCAGCTGCGCGGGCACGGTTTCCCCGTCGTCGAGGAGAATGTGGTGCACACCGGCCGCGGTCAGGGCCGCGGCCTTGGCCTCTTGTCGGGTGGTGGCGGCGAGTTCGACGCCGTAGCCGGCCGCGATCGCCGCGGCCGCCACACCCACCGATGAGGTGCCGCCGCGAATCAGCAACCGCCCCTTGTGGTCCGGGCCGACCCCGGCCGCGTCCAGTGCTCCCTGCGCGGTCAGGTGGGTCTCCGGCAGGGCGGCCAGCACATCCCACGCGAGCGTGGTCGAGATCGGCATCAGCAACGCGTTCGGAAGCACGGCGTACTCGGCGTAGCCGCCGTCGAACTGCCGGCCCATCTCACCCATGACCGCCGCTACGGTGCTGCCTTCGGGTAATGCCGCATCCGTGGATATCTCGACCGTGCCCACGCACTCGATCCCGAGTACGCGCGGGAAACGCACCGTCGGCGAATATCCCTGCCTGGTCCGCAATTCGGATCGGTTCAGCCCGGCGCCCCGCACCCGGACCAGGCTCCAGCCGGCGCGCACCGGCGGCACCGGCACCTCGCGAATTTCCAGTACTTCCGGCCCGCCTGGCCGCACACAGACCGCCGCGCGCATCGTCGTCTTCCGCATACGACCACTGTCGTCCGGACCGGGGATGGCCGACCACCGATAGAATGCCACGCTATGCCCATCAGCCGCCAAGTTCGGCCGGAATCCCGAATGTGGCCCTCGGGCGGGGCGCATCTGTGGCCCTCCGGCGGAACGAGTTCGGCGCATTCGCATGCCCGCGGCCATCTGGTGTACGCGGCGCGGGGCGTACTGTCGGTCCATTCGGACCAGGGGATTTCGGTGGTGCCGGCCAACCGGGTGGCGTGGACGCCGGCCGGGTGTGTGCACTTCCACCGTGCGCACGGCGCGACCGATATGCGGATCGTCTTCCTCCCGGCCGCCGTGGCACGACTGGTTCCGCCGCACCCTGCGGTATTCGCTGTCTCTGCACTGGCGCGCGAAGTCCTGCTCACGCTGACCGATGCGCGCGACCACGACGGCCCGTCCCGCGATCGTTGGGCCCGGACGCGTCTGTACCGGGTTCTCGTCGACGAACTGCGGATTGCCCGTGAGCAGCCGCTGCATCTTCCGGAGCCGCGTGACGACCGCCTTCGTGCCCTGGCCCGCAGGCTCTACGACGAACCCGGCACTACCACGGCCCTGGCCGAGCTCGGCCGCAGCGTCGGCGCCAGTTCCCGCACCCTGAGCCGGCTGCTGCGCGCCGAATTCGGAATGACCTTCTACGAGTGGCGAACTCAGGTGCGCATTCACCACGCGCTGGTCCTGCTCGCCGACGACCACGACACCGGATATGTCGCACATGCCTGCGGCTGGGCGAATCCGAGTGGCTTCATCGCCGCGTTCACCGACATCGTCGGCACCTCGCCCGGTCGCTACCGCCGCGATCTGCGGACCGGCCGACCGTCCCGCGGTGGCGCGCGGGCGACCCGGTAGGCTGCGCCGATGCGGATAGGATCGTCGCGTCGCCTCATCGATACCGTCGCATGGGTGCTGATCGAGGACGGGCGGATCCTGTGCGCTCGGCCCAGCGGCAAGGACGAGTTCTATATTCCCGGCGGAAAACGCGAAGGGGCCGAAACCGATCGCCAGACCTTGATCCGCGAGATCGCCGAGGAGCTCACGGTCGCGCTGATTCCCGATTCCGTGGCGCACGTGGGGACCTACGAGGCCGAATTGCCCGGCGACGCGGCCACATCCGTGCGAATGAGCTGCTACACCGCCGACTACACCGGATCGCTCGTGCCGAGCAGCGAGATCGCCGAGATCGCCTGGTTCCGCTACACCGACCGGGACGCGGTGCCGCCGGTCGATCAGCTGTTGTTCGACGATCTGGTGGCGCGCGGCCTGCTGCCGGCCGGCTGAGCGTCCGGTGCGGGCGCGGATCAATCCGGCAGCAGCGGAACCGAGAGACCTTCACCGCGGCCCAGCAGCGCCGCGCGGGTGACGGTTCCGGCGCCGAAGCGATCGCGCAGGGCGTCGAGAGTCGCATCCAAACTCGTCTCCGCCCGCGTATCCAACGGCAACATCAATTGCCGAGGGTCGGTGTTCTGCAGATTGGTCAGGGCGAGGCCGATGAGGGTGAGACCGCGTTCGGCGATCAGCGGTCGCGCCGCCGCGAGCAGGGTGAGCGCCGCCCGCAGAATCGTCTCGCCGTCGTCGGTGGCCGTGGGCAGCGTGTGCGATCGGGTGGCCCGGCTGAAATCTCCGAATCGTAATCGCAGCACCACCGTTCGGCAGATACGGTGCGCCGCGCGCAGCCGATGCCCCAGCCGGTCGGCCAGACCGTGCAGATAGGCCTCGATCTCGGCGTTGGTGCGTGGGCGGTTTCCGAGCGCACGCTGCGCGCCGATCGAGCGGCGGCGACGCCCGGTGTCGACGCGGCGTGGATCGCGTGCCCACGCCAGCGCGTGCAGATGCCGACCCGCCGCGCGGCCGAGCAGCCCGCACAATTCGAGTGGATCGGTTTCGGCCAGCTGTCCGATCCGGGTGATGCCGTGGTCGCGCAAGGTGCGGGACGTGACGTCGCCGACGCCCCAGAGCCGTTCCACGGGAAGCGGATGGAGAAAGTCCAGCTCCGCCTCCGGCGGCACGAGCAGCAGGCCGTCGGGTTTGGACACCGCGCTCGCCACCTTCGCGAGAAATTTCGACCGCGCCACCCCCACCGAGATGGGCAGGCCGACCTCGGCCCGTACCCGCGCCCGCAGCCCGGCCGCGATCTCGAGCGGTGTGCCCGAAATGCGATGCAGCCCGGACACATCCAGGAACGCCTCGTCGATCGAGATCCCCTCGACTTCCGGTGTGGTGTCGCGGAAGATCTCGAAGACCGCCCGGCTGGCTCGGGCATAGGCCGACATGCGCGGCGGCACCACGATCGCATGCGGGCACAGCCGCAACGCCTGCCGCGCGTTCATCGGGGTGCGTATGCCGTAGGCCTTCGCCTCGTAACTTGCCGCCAGCACGACGCCACCGCCGACGATCACCGGTTTCCCACGCAGCTGCGGCGCATCGCGCTGTTCCACCGAGGCATAGAACGAATCCAGGTCCGCATGCAGAATCGCGGCGCGGCGCGCCCCGGGCTCCGCAACCGCGGTCAAATCACCACGATCGGAATCGAACACGCGTTCGATACTACTACTCCCGAAGGTCCTCGCGTTTCGCGGTCGGGTGGTGGTGTTCCAGTGCTTGCTCATGCCGATCACTCAGCGCTTTCGTGGAATATTCGCGACTGCGCGTCGATGCGGTTTCGCCCGCGATCGGTGACGCCCGGGGGTCCGACAGCGCCTACGAGAGGGCGGTGTCACCGGTCCGACGGTCACGCGGGCAAGGTACATGCAAGATCGATGCAAGCGGTGTGGGTACCGTCGACGGGGTGAAAGCAGATCGAAACAATATGGGGCCGCGGCCGTTTCGGTTCTCTGTCGGGCTCGGTGGCGCCGAGTCGCGTGCCGAGTGGCGGAAGAAGGCGCAACAGGCCGAAGACCTGGGCTACGACGTGATCACGGTGCCCGACCATCTGGGCATGATTTCGCCGTTCCCCGCGCTGGTCACGATGGCGGAGGCGACGAATCGTGTGCGCGTCGGCACCATGGTGCTGGACGGGGCCTTCTACCGGTCCGCTTGGCTGGCCCGCGAGGTCGCGAGCGTGACGCAATTGACGGATGGGCGGTTCGAATTCGGGCTCGGCGCCGGACCGGATTTCGCGAAACCCGAGTTCGAGGCCCTGGGGCTGCCGTTCCCGAGCGGGCGGCAGCGCATCGAGCACCTGCGTGATCTGATCGTCGACATCAAGGCGCTGTTCGCGGGCGATCACCAACCGCCGGTGCATCACCACATTCCGCTACTGGTGGCCGGTGGCGGCGACCGCCTCCTGCGGGTGGCCGCCGCACACGCCGACACGATATCGCTGGCCGGGATACCCGTCGGTGCCGACATCGACTCCGACGAGACCGGCGACGCCGCGCTCGGTCGCCGCTCCCGATTCGTCCGTGACGCTGCCGGAACACGTTTTGCCGATCTCGAACTGGGGCTGACGGTGCAGGCGGTAGAGGTCGAAGGGCACGGCGAGGTCGATCTGACACTGCCCCGCATGTTCCAGCCCGACCTCTCCGATGCGCAGCTGCGCCACCTGCCCGGGTTCCTCCACGGGTCGGCGCGCGGCATCGCCGACACCCTCCGTCGTTACCGTGACGAATACTCCGTCACCCATTTCTCGGTCGCCGAGGCGCAGATGACAGCACTGGCGAAGGTGATCGAAGAGCTTCGGTGAATGCTCGGGGCCGGAATACTGCTCGATCGTGTAAGAGCCGCCCGGGCGGGCATCTCGCGAGTATGACGGAGAACAGATCGGACACATCGAATTCGACCGCGAAGCCGGCCGAGGCCGTCGCTCCCGAGCCTGATCGGCAGACTCGGGAGCGGGCCGCGAAGGCAGCCGACGAGTTGGAGGAAATCTACGAGCCCGGTGCGCGACCGAGCGTCGTCGTTCCCGGTACCGACGGCATGGTCGCCGGTACCGCCTTCGCCGACGCCGTCGACGAGCAGATCACCGAGAACAAGCCGCCGGACGAGCTCCGCAAGGACACCGAGTCCTGACCCCCGAGCGCGCCGGAACCGGCCGGTCGGCCGTCAACGCCAGCCGGGCTCGCCGTCGAAGTGGACGTCGTAGGTGTCGTGCAGGCCGTCCATGCTGTCCCACCCGGCTTCGCCGCGGGCGATGCGGCCGAGCTGCCGGAAGTAGTCGAACCGGGGGAGGCCGGGGGTGAGGAGGGCGAAGAACTCGGCGGGTCCGTCCGAGGTCGCACCGAACGCGTGCACGGCACCCGGCGGGACGACGACGAGCCCACCCTTGCCGACCGCCCGGCGAGCACCGTCGACGAGAAATTCCATCGTGCCGCCGAGGATGTAGAAGATCTCCGTCGAGCGGGTGTGGTGATGCGGTCGGGTGCCGTCCACACCCGCCGGTAGCAGCAGCCGGTTCGCTCCGAACAGCCCGTCCGCGTGCACTGCGTCCTCCAGCAGCCAGAACGCACCTCCGCCGGGCAGCGGCACCGCTTCGACGTCGTGTTCGTGAACGATGAAAGGCGTTGTCATGGAAGTCCTTCGGTGACGAATCGACAGAGCGAAACCTGCAACCGGACCGTGGTCCGATTTATTTCGCCCGCACTGCCGGTCACTGTCCCGTCATGGCGGTGCGACTGATCGTGCGCGGAATGCGCAGGCCGGCCAGTCTGTCGGGATTGCGGATGCCGTAGCCGTTGACGATCCGGTCCTCGGCGATATCGAAGACGAGCACCGCTTCCAAGGCGTCGCCGAGATAGCAGGCGAGCGCCGGCTGGCCGTCGCAGTTCACCGAGTCGATCCGCACTGTGGGCGCGCATACGCGAAGACGGCCATCAGGATCGGGCCCACCCGCTCGGCGCCGACCATGACGAGGTCGCGCAGTGCCTCACCTTTCCGCCGCTGTCGGTGGTCCACGCGATGTCCGAGGCGAGCAGCGACACCAAGCCCGCCATATCCCCGGTGGACGCCGCGGCCAGGAACCGTTCGGTGGCCGCGGCTGTGTCGTCGTAGTCGAAACCGAACACCTCGCGGAGGACGAAGACCGCGCGCTCGGTCGGGCTCAGAGTTTCCAGCACGACGAGCATCCCCATCGACACCGAATCGGCCGGCACGAGAGACGTCAGCGCGACCTGTGTCGCCGTGGTGGGGTCGCGCCGAGATCGGGTGCGGTCGCGCCGCGGTTGGCTTCCGCTGTCACCGGAGGTCGGCGAAGCGCCGGGAAAAGTACCCGGAAGCCTTGTCCAGCAGGATGATTCGCGCACCGCATGCAGAACGCACCTCGTGGGTGTCGACGCCCCGGCGTGCCCGTGCATGAGCACGGCTTCACCGGGTATCACGCGACGGCGAGAAAGGAGCCGGTCGATGCGATTGCGGCGGAGCACACCCTACGGGTGCGGACTGCGCCGAATTCGGCGGGGCCGCGGCTTCTCCTACGTCGACGACGACGGCAGCCCGGTCACCGACGCCGAAGTCACCGAGCGCATCGAGAAGTTGGCGGTGCCGCCGGCGTGGCGCAAGGTGTGGATCTGCCCGCACGCCAACGGACATATTCAGGCGGTCGGCGTGGATGCGGCGGGCCGACGCCAATATCTCTATCACGAGCAGTGGCGCCGGGAACGCGACGAGGAGAAATTCGACCGGATGCTGGAATTCGCCGCGCGGCTGCCGGATCTGCGGACCCGGGTGGGCGCGGATCTGCAGCGCTCCGGTCTGGACCGGCGCCGGGTCGAGGCGGTGGCGTTCGCCCTGCTCGACCGCGGCGTCTTCCGGATCGGCGGCGAGGAGTACGCGGAGGAGAACGGAACCCGCGGAGTCGCGACGCTGCTGCGCGAACAGGTCCGAGTCTCCGGTGACGAGATGCTGTTCGACTACGTCGCCAAGGGTGGACTTCGCAGACGGGTGCGCATCGCCGACCCGGACCTCGCCCGCGCGGTGCGGGCACTGCGGCGCAACCGAGCGCCGAGTGGGCATCTGCTGGTCTATCGCGAGGGCCGACGGCTGTGCGACCTGCACTCCACTGAGATCAACGCACGCTTCAAGGAGCTCGTCGGAGAAGAGCACAGCGCCAAGGATTTCCGCACCTGGCAGGCGACCGTCCTGGCAGCGGCCGGTTTGGCCGCGACCGAGCGGCCGGCTTCCCAGCGCCGCCGCACCAGCGCGATCCGCCAGGTCATGACCGAGGTCGCCGACGCGCTCGGCAATACCCCGACGGTGGCGCGCAATTCCTACGTCGACCCACGGGTGATCCGGGCCTGGGAACGGGGGGACACCATCGAGCCGGCGCTGCGCCGTGCCAGGCGGGCCCGAACCGACGACGAGCAGCAGGCGATCGTGGAGCGTGCCGTCCTGCGGCTGCTCCGCGCCGCCGCGCGGGCCGGTTGACCGGACGCGAGCCATGTTTGCCGGGAAGGGCTGGGGTATCCCGAGCTCATGACCGACATCGACAACGCGACCCGCACCGCGGTGACCGGTGACGCCGATCTGGTCGCCGTCCTGCACAATGCCCGCGCCGCACAGCCGGACTGGGCGCGCACACCCGCGGCCGGCCGCGCGGCGGTTCTGCACGATGTGGCCGCCGCCCTACGCGAACATGCCGACGAACTGGCCGAAACATTGGAAGCCGAGACCGGGCGACCGGCGATCTCCGGACGCGAGGGGGTGCTGGCCGGCGCGGGCACCCTCGACCAATACGCCGAACTCGGCCCGGTTCATCGCGGCCGCACGCTACAAGGATCCTGGGAGGCAACGGATTTCATGATCCCGCAGCCGCGGGGCGTGGTTGTCGCACTGACCCCCTGGAACGATCCCGTGGCGATCGCCTGCGGATTGCTCGGCGCCGCGCTGGTGACCGGAAACACCGTGGTGCACAAGCCCAGTGAACGATCCCCGCGCACCGGCGCCCGGCTCGGCGAGTTGTTCGGCGATCGCTTTCCGGAGGCCGTGGTGCAGACCGTGGCGGGCGACGGCCGGGTAGGGGCCGCACTCGCCGAGGCTCCCGGCATCGACGTGATCGCGCATGTCGGCGCCACCGCCACCGGGCGTGCGATCGCGGCCGCGGCGGCACGCACCGGCGCGAAGGTCTTGCTGGAGAACGGCGGCAACGATCCGCTGCTGATCGACGCCGATGTGGACCCGGTCTGGGCCGCCGAACAGGCCGCGACCGGTGCCTTCGCCAACGCCGGACAGATCTGCGTGTCGGTGGAGCGGATCTACGTCCATCGCGATATCGCCGAACGATTCGTCCCCGCGCTGTGCGATCAGGCGCGGCGATGGAACCTCGACCCGCAACCGCTGGTGGATCCGCGCCTGCGCGACACCGTTCACGCCCAGGTGAGCGAAGCCGTCGAACGCGGCGCGAAGGCACTCGTGGGCGGCGTCGTGCCGGAGGGGCCGGGCTCGACCTATCCCGCCACGGTGCTCACCGACTGCCTGCCGGGAATGCGGGTGCTGCGCGAGGAGACGTTCGGCCCGGTCGCGCCGGTTCGCGTGGTCTCCGATTTCGCGACCGGACTGGCCGAGGCGTGCGATGACGAATACGGTTTGGCCGCGACCGTGCTGACCGGGTCGATGGAGCATGCCCAACAGGCTTGGCGGGCGCTGCCCGTAGGCACCGTCAAGGTGAATTCGGTCTTCGGCGGTGCACCCGGCGGCGCGGCACAGCCGCGCGGCAGATCGGGCACCGGCTACGGGTACGGCCCCGAACTCCTCGACGAGATGACCACCACGAAAGTGGTGCACCTGGAGGCGGCACCGCCGCGCCGGTGATCGCCGGTGGCGCTCACCGGTCCAGCTCGTCGAGCACTTGGGCCAGGCGCGCCAGCGTACCTCGCCATCCCCGCTCCATCGCGTTGCGGGCCATCCGCTGCCGGCGGTCGTCGATGTCGAAACCCGTTTGGGTCAACAACACTCGGGTTCCGCGTCCCTGACCCTCGAGCACCCAGTCGACCATCCAGCGCGCCGGGAACGTCGACCGCAGATCGACCCAGCTGTGGGTGAGCCGTCGCGGCGGCTGCGCCGCCAGCACCTCGCAGGCGATCTCCGCGGCCGGTTCGGTGGGCACCACGAACAGGAAATGCGTTCCGACCGCCGGGACCAGCCCGATCGACCGCATCAGCCACCGCTCGACCAGGTCCGGCTCCACCAACGCCCGCCACACCAGCGCCGGCGGCTGCGGGAGAAATTGCCGATCTCGACCGCGGCGGGATCCAATTCCGACTCGAAGTTCACCGGCGCCCTCCGTGACCGAACCCGTTCATGGTCCGAGCATTCCACGCCGCGCCGGTCCTGCGGCCGAACCCGCACGAGGCGGCAATTTTTCGCGCGCCGGAAACCTCAACCGGAGCGGCGGACGGTCACCGTCAGATTCTTCATGATCGGCTGATCGCTCTGGGTGCTGTAATCGCCGATCGCGCACAGGACATTCAGCTCCGGCATATATCCGGCCGCACATCCGCGCGGGATGTCGTAGGGCACGACCTTGTAGTTGTGCACCGAGCGGGTGCTGCCGTCGCGGGCGACGCTGGTGATGTCGACCTCGTCGAACTGCGACAGCCCCCGCTCGCGCATGTCGTCGGCGTTCATGAAGACGAGGGTGCGCAGATTGCGCACCCCACGGTAGCGGTCGTTGTCGGAGTAGATCGTGGTGTTCCACTGATCGTGCGATCGCATCGTCGCCAGGGTCAGCGTTCCCGGTTCGGTCGCGACGCTCGGAAGTGCGGCGGCGGAGAATTCCGCCCGCCCGGTGGGGGTGTGGAAGACCAATTCCCGTGCAGGCTGGCGGATTCGGAAACCCAGCGGCAAGCGGACCCGGCGGTTGAAATCCTCGAAACCGTCCAGTACTCGAGCCATCGTGTCACGAATCCGGTCGTAATCGTCGACGTAGTACTCCCAGGGGGTCGCGCTGTTCGGCAGGGCCGCCCGCGCGATTCCGGCGATGATCGCGGGCTCGGACAGCAGCTGCGGTGAGGCGGGCTTCTTCATGCCGCGCGACAGATGCACCATGCTCATCGAATCCTCGACCGAGGTCTCCTGCAGACCGCCGCGCTGTTCGTCGCGTTCGGTTCGGCCCAGGCAGGGCAGGATCAGGGCGCGCCGGCCGTGCACCAGATGGCTGCGGTTGAGTTTGGTGCTGACGTGGACGGTCAGCTCGCACCGGCGCAATGCTTCGAAGGTGTAGGCGGAATCGGGGGCGGCGAGCGCGAAATTGCCGCCCATGCCGACGAAGACCCGCACCCGCCCCTGATGCATGGCCTCGATCGTGCCGACGGTGTCCAGGCCGTGCGCCCGCGGCGGGTCTATTCCGCACACCGCGGCCAGGCGATCCAGGAAAGCGTCGGCCGGGCGATGGTCGATCCCGCAGGTTCGGTTGCCCTGGACGTTGCTGTGCCCACGCACCGGCGACGGGCCGGCGCCCTCACGACCCAGATTGCCGCGCAGCAGAAGCAGATTCACGATTTCGCGGACGGTGTCGACGCCGTGCTCGTGCTGAGTCACGCCCAGGCACCAGCTGATGATGCTGCGGTCGGCATCGCAGTAGATCCGGGCGGCCTTGCGGATCTCGGACTCCGGCACCCCGGATTGCCGCTCTATTTCCGCCCACGCGGTGCGTTCACAGACCGCGCGATAGTCCTCGAATCCGGATGTGTACCGGTCGATGAATTCCGCGTCCAACGCCTTGGGATTCGAGGCCGCTTCCGCCAGAACGGCTTTCGCGATACCGCGGACCAGGGCCATATCTCCGCCGATGTGCGGCTGCAGGTTCAGCGTGCTGGTCGGGGTGGCCCGGAAGGTCGCCATCTGCGCGAAGTCGTGCGGAATGATCGCGCGCCGCGCGGCAGCCTCGATGAGCGGGTTGACGTGCACGATCTGCGCGCCGCGCTTGGACGCTTCGACCAGCGCGGTGAGCATCCGGGGCGCGTTGGAGGCGGCGTTGACCCCGAAGATGAACAGCGCGTCCGTGTTCTCCCAGTCGACCAGGTCGACCGTGCCCTTACCGGTGCCCAGCGCCGCCTGCAGCGCGCGGCCGCTGGCCTCGTGGCACATGTTCGAGCAGTCGGGCAGATTGTTGGTCCCCAGCTCGCGCGCCATCAGCTGATACAGGAAGGTGGCTTCGTTACCGAGCCGGCCGGAGGTGTAGAAGGCGGCGGCATTCGGATCATCGAGGTCGCGCAGGGCGCCGCCGACGAGTTCGAAGGCGTCGGGCCAGCTGATCGGAACATATCGGTCGGTATCGGGATCGTAGGTCATCGGCTCGGTCAGCCGGCCCTGGTCCTCGAGGTCGAATTCGCTCCACTGCGCCAATTCGGTGACGGTATGCGCGGCGAAGAATTCGCGCCCCACCCGCTTGTGCGTCATCTCCCACGCGACGTGTTTGATGCCGTTCTCGCAGATGTCGAGGTGTAGGCCCTTGCGGTCGTCGGGCCATGCGCAGCCGGGACAGTCGAAACCGCCGTTCTCGTGATTCATCTTCATGATCGCGTGCGGTCCCGCGATCGGCTCGCCCGCACGCAACAGGAAACGGGTGACGCTCTCGGCCGCGCCCCACCCGGCGGCCGGGTGACGGTAGGGATGGAATTCGGGCTGCTTCGCTCGCTCCGGACGCACACGATCGACCATTGCTGATCCCTTCGACGGTTGGCGGAACCTGACGGTGGCGCGGGTCGAGAACGGCGAGACGCGTACTGCTGTGCTGTGACCGATTCTGGCTGGTGCAGCTGCGGACCACAACGGCCGCACTCGGCCTATCCACTGTGCGGGGGCCGGGCGCGGCGCGTCCAAGACCGACTTCCGACCGTTCCATAGGCGTGGTTTATCACCGCAGGTGAGCCGGGAAGCAGCCACCGGGCGGTGGATTCGCCCACGTTGACGGACGACCCGCAGGCCGGGCACGGTGGACTGCGCCCCTGGGCACCGTCGCGGAGAGGGCAGTAGTGGATCGAGTCCCCGACGCGAATCTCGGAGGTATCTGTGCGGATCAGTGACATCCGAGTGCGCTCACTCGTCCGGCGCGGCCTGGCCGGACTCGATCATCTGCCGGCCGCCCGGGTCTTCGTCGGACTCGCGATTCCGGGGCTGTCGCTGATCGCGCTCGGCCGGACCGATCTGCTGATCTACGCCGTATTCGGTTCGTTCACCGGGATGTACGGATTCGCGGAATCCGCGCGGCAACGACTGACCCACCAGCTCGAGGCGGCGGCCGTGCTGATCACCGGCACCGGCGCGGGAATTCTGCTGGCGTACCTGCAGGCGCCGG
This sequence comes from Nocardia veterana NBRC 100344, assembly GCF_000308855.1. Classification (GTDB taxonomy): domain Bacteria; phylum Actinomycetota; class Actinomycetes; order Mycobacteriales; family Mycobacteriaceae; genus Nocardia; species Nocardia veterana. Next base: position 97,156 of record NZ_BAGM01000073.1, read on the forward strand.
CGTGGCTGCTGGTCGTGGCGGTAGCGGCGTTCGCCGGGGTGGCCGCACCGATCACGGATCGGCTCGGGCTGCGTCCGGAGGGACCGTTCTTCGGCATCTTCGCCTTCGGCGCCATCGCCATGGTGGCCGACAGTGTCGCCGATCCGCTCGTCTCGCTGGCCGTGTGTGCCGCCACCGCAGGCGGGTGCGTGGTCGTCGGCTATTGCGACGCGATTCGGCACCCCGCCCCTGGCGTGCCGACGTCGGGGCGGCGCGGGCGGGGCGCGGCGGTGCAGGCGGTGCGCTACGTGGTGGCGATCGCGATCGCCGGGGGCTCGGGGCTGTTTCTCGGGATCGGACACGCGAATTGGGCGATGGCCGGTGCGGCGGTCCCGCTGGTGGCGGCCACGGCGCGGGGGCAGGTTCGCCGCGGCGTGCATCGGGTGGTGGGCACCTGCGCCGGTCTGGCGTTGACCGCGCCGCTGCTGCTGCCGGCGTTGGATCCGGCGGTGCCCGCACTGGCCATCATCGCGCTGCTGTATCCGACGGAACTCTTCATGGCCCGGCACTACGCGGTGGCTCTCGGCTTCTTCACTCCGCTGATCATGGCGATGACCGAACTGGCGGCGCCGACCGATCCGGTCGCCATGCTGCGCGATCGCGCGATCGACACCGTGCTCGGCGTCTCGGTCGGTGTCGCAGTCGCCTTGCTGATCCGCGACCCGGCGGCAGTCGATGCAGAATCGCAGTCGATGCCGGGACGCACCGCGTGCTCGGCGGACGCGACGGCCGATGTCCGCTCGCCCGCGCCCGGGCTCGTGGTCGAATAGCGCATGCTGTTCCGTCAGCTCGAATACTTCGTCGCCCTCGCGCGCGAACGGCATTTCGCGCGGGCCGCACAGGCGTGTTACGTCTCGCAACCGGCGCTGTCGGAGGCGATCCGCAAACTCGAACACGAACTCGGGGTGCCGCTCGTGCGGCGGGGGCGGGCGTTCGAGGGCCTGACACCGGAAGGGGAGCGGCTGGTGCGTTGGGCGCGCCGGATCCTCGCCGACCGCGACGCGCTCGAGCAGGAGGTCACCGCGCTGCAGACCGGTCTGTCCGGCGTCGTGCGGCTCGGCGTGATTCCAGCCGCGTCCGGAACCGTCGCCCTGCTCACCGATCCGTTCTGTACCGCCCATCCGCTGGTGCGCGTACAGCTCGAGACGAGCCTGCGGTCCCAGCAGATCGTGGACCGATTGCACCGGTTCGAGCTGGACGCCGGGATCGTCTACGCACAGGGGATCGATGTCGAGGGCCTCGACGTCGCGCCGCTTTACGACGAGCGCCATGTCCTCGTCGCGGGCGCCGATCTGCTCGCCGGCCGCAGCGACGGCATCGGCTGGGCGGAGGCGTTGGAGATGCCGCTGTGCTTGCTGCACAAGGGAATGCGTGGGCGCACGCTGATCGACGACGCGCTGGCCACTCGCGGCCTGGTCGCGAATCCCCGTCTGGAAACCGATTCCGTGGTCGCCCTGCTGGCGCACGCCGGGACCGGTCGCTGGGCGTGCGTCGTGCCGGAGCCGTGGTTGCGCACGCTGGGCACCCCGGCGGGCGTGCGCGTGCTCCCGCTGACGGATCCGCCGGTCACGGCCCGGATCGCACTGGTCACCGCGGCCGGCGAGCCGGGTTCGGTCCTGGCCCGGGCTCTGGTGCGCACGGTCGCCACGGCGGGACTCGACGACACGGTGCGCCGCGGCTTCGCCGCCGCGCCGTGAGCCGTGAGCGCGGCGCTACGGTAAGGGTCGTGAAGCTGCAGCCGGGCCTGTCGGCCGAATTCAGCACCGAGGTCACCGCCGCCGATACCGCGGTCGCGCTGGGCAGCGGCGATGTGGAGGTCCTCGCGACACCGCGCATCGTGGCGCTCGCCGAACACGCGACGGTGCTCGCGGTGCGTGATCGGCTGGCGTCGGCGCGGACGAGTGTGGGAATCGAGGTCTCGGTGCGGCACCGCCGGCCGAGCCTGCCCGGCGCCACACTCACCGTCGCCGCCCGGCTCGTCGACGTCGAGGGCGACCGACTCACCTTCCGGGTCGTCGTCCACGACGGGGACCTGCTGGTCGCCGACGGTACCGTTCGTCGCGCGGTGGTCGAGCGCACGGCCTTTCTCTCCCGGGCCGGGGCGGGGTGACCGACGTGTTGGCGGCGTTCGATGGAACGGTCCGGGCATGAGGACCGCATTCGTATTCGTCTCCGGGGCGGGCACCGATGCCTGGTACTGGCATCTGCTCGCCGATGACCTTCGTTCCCGCGGGCACCTGGTAGCCACCCCGGAACTGCCCTGTGACGACGATGCGGCCGGATTGTCCGCTTACGCCGACGTCGTGACCGCGGTCGTCGACGATCCCGCCCGTACCGTGGTGGTCGCCCACTCGTTCGGCGGGTTCACCGCCCCGCTGGTCTGCGGACGGGCCCCGATCCGCCGGCTGGTGCTGTTGTCGGCGATGGTTCCCCGGCCGGGCGAGAGTGCGGCCGAATGGTGGGCCGCCACGGGGTACGACCGGGCCCGCCGGCGGCAGGACGAAGCCGACGGCCGCCCACCCGACGACGAGGATGCGCTGTTCTTCCACGACGTCGCGCCCGAGCTGGCGGCGCAGGCCCGCGCACACGACCGCCGGCAATCGTCCACTCCGTACACCGAGCCCTGGCCGCTGCTGGCATGGCCGCGAACACCGACGAACTTCCTGCTCTGCCGCCACGACCGATTCCTGCCCGCCGCGTTCATGCGGGGAGTGGTCGACGAACGACTCGGCCTCGTGCCCGACGAGATCGACGGCGGCCACATGGTGGCATTGAGCCGCCCCGGGCAGGTGGCCGACCGGCTGGCCGCCTACGCCGCGATGCCCGCCTCCGATCACGCGTAGCGCTCCACATACCCGACGGTGTCGAAGCCGAGGCGTCGATAGATCCCTTCGCCGTCCGCGGAGGCGGTCAGAACGACACGCCGAGCGCCGGCCGCGAGTGCCAGCCGGAGAGCATGGCGGGTGAGGGCGGTGCCGATGCCCCGGCCGCGATGGTCGGCGCGGGTCACGATGTGTTCGAGGGATGCACCCGCGGAGCAGATCACCACCGCCGCGCAGCCGAGCGCCTCGCCGTCTTCACGCCAGAGCAGGTAGCGGGTGGATGCTCGGTCCATACCCTCGCGAAGTCCGGGCACGAGGGCGGCGAAATTCTGCGCGCCCGACCACACCGCCGCCCACTCGGCGAGGCCGGTGTCGTCGGCCACCTCCTCGATGCGGCCCGGGTGTCCGCGTTCTGCGTCCACGGCCCGGCCGGGTCCGCCGAACTCCATCAGCGGCTCGATTTCGAACGGTTCCAGGCCCTGGTGCCGAAGGAGCCGCGGGATCTCCGGGGGATCGATGTCTCGCCAGACGTGCCAGCATGCGGGCACGTCGCCGAAGAGCTGCCGGAGCCGCTCAGCCTCGGTGGCGTCCGCGCGGTTCAGCCGGAGCACACCGTTGAGTTCCTCGCTCGGCGCACCGGTCCGGAACCAGCTCGACGACGGGCCGGGGCCGTACCGGTGTGCTCGCGCCAAGTGCGTTGCGATGTAGGTGGTTACGGCCGCGTGGCACCGCCGGCGGTGGTTCGGCTGCCGCGTCACGATCGTGTCCTCGGGGTGCACACCGGCCATTCGATCAGATCCTGGGCCGGGCACCGCGGGGGCGGGTATCCGTGAGTGCCGCCGCTCGGGTGGGAGACGGGCGCTGTCCAGACCCCGCACCGGACGCTTAATTAGAACATGTTGCCTTCACCGCCTGGGCGCCGCGCGGCCCGAAGGCCTTCCCGTCGTTCCGCCATCTCACCCTATCCAGAGGTATTTTCGCGCCGAATCTCGATACCCGAGCAATCAGACACTAGTCTGGATATGAAACGTGTTCTAGTGTTGTGGCGACGTACGAGCGCCGGAAGACCAGAGGAGTCACCCCGCCATGCATACCGAGATCTGCGAACGACTGGGCATCGATGTCCCCATCTTCGCTTTCACCCATTGCCGCGACGTCGCCGCCGCGGTGAGCAACGCCGGCGGGCTCGGCGTGCTGGGCGCGGTCGGTTTCACCGCCGAAGAGCTGGAGGTCGAGCTGGCCTGGCTCGACGATCACGTGCACGGCGTCTACGGAGTCGACCTCGTCATCCCCTCGAAGTACGAGGGCAAGGGCATCGAGGGATTGAGCCCGGCGGAGCTGGAAGCCGAACTGGCCAAACTGGTTCCGCAGGGCCACCGCGATTTCGCCGAGAAGATCCTCGCCGACCACGGCGTTCCGAAGCTGCCGGAGGGTGAACACCACGAGCAGCTGCTGGGCTGGACGGCGACGACGGCGGCCCCGCAGGTCGAGGTGATCCTGCGGCACCCGAAGGCGAAGCTGGTCGCCAACGCGCTCGGCACTCCGCCCGACGACATCATCAAGCAGGTTCAGGATTCGGGCCGGCTGATCGGCGCGCTGTGCGGATCGGTCAAGCACGCGCTCAACCACAAGCGAGCCGGTCTGGACTTCGTGGTGTGTCAGGGCACCGAGGGCGGCGGCCATTGCGGCGAGATCTCGTCGCTGGTCCTGTGGCCGCAGGTGATCGACGCGGTCGGCGATCTGCCGGTGCTCGCGGCGGGCGGTATCGGCAACGGCCGCCAGATCGCGGCGGCGATGGCGATGGGCGCCGCCGGCGCGTGGACGGGGTCGATCTGGTTGACCGTCGAGGAGGCCAATGTGCCGCCCGCGCAGATGCAGAGCTATCTCGACGCCACCAGCCACGACACCGTGCGTTCGCGCGCGTGGACCGGCAAGCCGGCGCGCATGCTGCGCAACGACTGGACCGAGGCCTGGGAGCGGCCGGACACTCCGGACCCGCTGGGGATGCCGCTGCAGATGATGGTCGCCCTCGACGGTGTCAAGCGGGGTCACCGTTATCCGGAGGCCGCCAAGGACGTCAACTTCAACCCGGTCGGCCAGGTGGTCGGCATGATGAACAAGGTCGAACGCACCGCCGATGTCATGCAGCGACTGATGGAGGAGTACCTCGAGTCCTGCGAGCGGCTGAACAAACTGAACAGCTGAGAACCGCTGTCCGGCAGGGTGGTACCGCCCTGCCGGGCGAATTCCGCCGCGCCGGACCGAATCGGATCCGCTGGTGCACTTGCGGTTTGCCGGTGCCGGTTGACACCCTGTATCGGCGATGAGAAGTACATATGGTGAACGGCCCCGATGCGGCCGGCAAGCAGATCAGTTCCCCGCGGTCCGGATATTTGCTCGGATTGTGCCCGGTGATACCGAATTTCGGTCCCGACATGCTCGTGGGCCGGGCGGTGTGCCGGACGGCGTGATCGGAGCGCGGTGGTGAAAATTCCCTCCGCGGTTCGCTCGCCCGGAATGCGCCGGCTACTCGCCGTGCTGGCCCCGGTGGTACTCGCCGTGGTGCTGGCGGTGGTGTACAGCTTCCTCGACGACGCCGGCGACAAGAAGGAACCGAAACCCGATTCGGCCGCTGCGGCAACATTTTCCGGAAAAGAAGTCACCGCGCTGCTCGAGAAGCTGGTCGTCGCGCCGGAAGCGCCGATGACCGGATACAGCCGGGAGCAATTCCCGCATTGGGATCAGAACACTCCGGAACACGGTTTCGGCGACGCGTTCGCTCAGTACGCCAAATGCACCACGCGCGATGTGATGATGCTGCGCGACGCCACGGGTTCGGTGAAGCTCGACGCGGCGACCTGCAAGTTGACGGTCGGTAAGGACGGCGGCTGGCGCGATCGATACGGTGTGCTCGACGCCAAGACCGGGAAGCTCAAGCCTTACAAATGGATTACCGACCCCGCCGGTGTCGACGCCGAACATATCGTTCCGCTGGCGGAGGCGTGGCGATCGGGAGCTCAGGCCCGCGATACCGACACCCGCCGCAATATCGCCAACGACGCGATCAATCTGGTTGCCTCGGATCCGTCGGCGAACCGGTCCAAGGGTGATCAGGATGCTGCGAATTATCTACCGCCGGGCGTGTTCCGCTGCGAGTACGTCCAGCGCTACATTCGGATCAAGGTAAAGTACGGGTTGACGGTCGACCCGGCCGAACAGACCGCATTGCGAACCGCAGTCGACGACTGCCTCCACAAGGGAGAGTTCAAATAGGCGACATCATCGAAATCTCCGGTAAGGCCGCCGTCATGACCGATGAGGAAGGGACGGTGTCCGGAGACCTCGATGTCACCGTCGACGACCAGGGCATGGGACTGGTTCGCTATCGAGGTACCGAAACGTGGTACCACATCGGCAATCTCGATGCCGAACCACCCCGCACCTGGGCCGACGTCGCCGAGCTCGTCGCCGCGATCGACGCGGCCCGCGGCAGCCGGGACGCCGCGGGCAACGTCATCCCCTTCGAAGCCGAGCCCGCCGCGGCCGATTAGCCCCGCTCCGTCAGCTCAGTTGCTCCGCGCGCTGTTTCACCGCGGCCGTCATTCCCTCGAATCCCGCACGCAGGTGTTTGCCGAGCGCTGCCGTGACAACGGGCTGCAGCAAGCCGCCCAATTCGAAATGCGACCGGTATCGGGTGCGGCCGTCGTCGAGCGCGGTCACCGTGTGCGAACGGCGGCTGTGCAGAATTCCCAGCGGCACCGGCTTCATGCTGTAGCTGAATTCGGTCCCGGGGGTGTGGGTCCGGATGAATTCCCGCTGCGCGCGCGGTTTCGGCGAACCGAGCCGCACCCGCATCTCGATCGGGTCGCCCGGTTCCAGGGTGCTGCGGCATTCGACGACGAAGGGGTTCCACTCACCGTAGCTGTCCAGGTCGGTCAGCACCTTCCACACCACCTCGGCGGGTGCGTCGATCTCCACCGTGTCATCGATCACGAAAGCCATGCCGGTCACAATACTGAAACTCGTTCTAGCAAGGTGATGGTGGGCCCGCTCACCGGCCGCTGCCGGATTCGGGCAGCGTGAGCGATTGGGTGATCAGTAACCGGGCCGCGCGGGAAATGCGGGCGGTGTCGCCGGTGACGAACCGATCCTGCAACAAGCCGCGCACACCCGACACGAGGAGGGTGGCGGTCGACTCCGGATCGGGGACGGTGGGTTCGAAGCGGCTCAGCACATCGGTGAGGGCGGTGACGAGGGTGTGGACGGTGTCCTCGGCGTAGGCCCGGAACGGACTGTCCGGCACCGCTGCCACTCCGAGCACCTGTAGCAGTACTCGCGTGCTGGCCACCCAGTCGGTCGTGGTGTTCACGCTGAACGATTCGATGAGCCGGCGTCGTAAGGCAGCCAGGTCGGAGACGTCGGCGAACATGCCCGGGATATCGGGCCGCTGCGTCTCGAGTGCGGCCACCAGCATCTGCTCCTTGGTGCCGAAGTAGTGGATCAGCATCCGTGAGCTGGTGCCCAGATAGTCCGCGAGCGGGCGCAACGACAGTTCGGTCAAGCCGTATTCGCCGATGTAGGCGATCACCCCGGCGAGCAGTTGTGCGCGCCGGGCCTGGTCGAGGGGTCTGGCCACGTGTTGACTGTAGCGGTCGCTACGGGTATCCATAATCGCCATGAGTGTAACGACTGCTACACAAACTCCGCGGGATGTCGTCGTGACCGCAATGGCCGCCACCACCTGCCTGGGGCCGGATCTGGAGAGCACCTGGGCGGCACTGCTCGCGGGCAAGAGTGGGATCGGGCCGCTGACCGACGAGTTCGTCACCCGCTACGACCTGCCGGTGCGCATCGGCGGCCGGCTGACCGAACAGCCGAGCGTTCACCTGACCCGCATCGAGCAGCGTCGGCACTCCTATGTGCAGCAGTTGGCGCTGGTGCTGGGCCGGCAGGTGTGGCAGCGGGCGGGGACGCCCGAGGTGGACGCCGAACGTCTCGCCGTCGCGATCGGCACCGGCCTCGGTGGTGGTGACGCGTTCCTCACCGCGGTCGACGCGATGCGCGACGGCGGATATCGCAAGGTGCCGCCGCTCACGGTGCCGATGGTGATGCCGAACGGTCCGGCCGCGCGCGTGGGCCTCGAATTCGGCGCCAAGGCAGGCGTTTACGCGCCGACCTCCGCGTGCTCCTCGGGCGCGGAGGCGATCGCGCACGCGTGGCGGTTGATTCGCACCGGGGAGGCCGATGTGGTGATCGCGGGCGGCGTGGAGGGATATATCGAGGCGATCCCGATCGCGAGTTTCGCCATGATGCGCGCGATGAGTACCCGCAACGACGAACCCGGCCTGGCCTCACGACCTTTCGATCGCGACCGCGACGGTTTCGTCTTCGGTGAGGCAGGTGCGCTGCTGGTGCTGGAGTCGGAGGAGTTCGCGCGCGCCCGCGGGGCCACCGTGCACGGCCGGATCCTCGGCGCGGGAATCACTTCCGACGGCTATCACATCACCGGGACCGACCCCGACGGCGCGGGCGCGGCCCGGGCGATGCGCAAGGCCATCGCCACCGCGGATCTGACCGCCGCCGATATCGACCACATCGACGCGCATGCCACCTCGACGCCGATCGGCGACGCCTCGGAGGCCAATGCCATTGCTGCCGTGGCGAAGCACGCCTCGGTGTACGCGCCGAAATCCGCGCTCGGGCATTCGATCGGTGCGGTGGGTGCGCTGGAGGCCATCCTCACCCTGTGCACACTGCGCGACCAGACCGTGCCGCCCACACTGAATTTCGACAATCCGGACCCGTGTGTGGAGCTCGACATCGTGCACGGCAGTGCTCGTCCACAGCGAATTGCACAGGCGCTGAGCAATTCCTTCGGTTTCGGCGGACACAACGTCACCCTCGCATTCGGGCGGGCCTGAGGTCGTCCGCGCGGACACGTCCATCGGATCTGGAACGATCTCTGTTCACGTTTGTCCACCGACCGTTGTGGATGACACGCCCAGTTGTGGAAAACCTGCCCGGAACAGCGGAAACGACAGGACATTTCACCCATACGGGCACGAAAATCCTTGAGCGACACCTACCTTCGAAAAGCATCGATCGTGCCCGGCTCGGCCGGTACGCCCGGACCACAGCGGTACCGCCGGGTGCGCGGCGGAACCGTACAAGCCGTGCCGAGCGGTGCCGTTGCACCGGGCGCGGGTGTGCGCGCGCACTGCCGGCTTCGCGCTCGCCCGCGACCGCAGCCGCGGGATCGGATCTGGTCGAGAGGAAACCTGGTGCGGGCCGATGACCTCTGATTCGCTACCGTTTGAGGAGTAGCCGGGTCGAGTTGTGAGGGTTGTGCGCGGAATGGGTGAAAGTTCGATCACGTGGGTCGACGGCGCGGTGGAGACGATCGATCAGCGCGCGCTTCCGCACGAGGTGCGGCCGCTGCGACTCACCACGGTCGACCAGGTCATCGACGCGATCGCCACGCTGGCCATTCGTGGCGCGCCCGCGATCGGGGTGTCGGGCGCCTTCGGCGTCGCCCTCGCCGCCTTCGCCCACCCCGGCGACCCGGACCGGGTGGCCGCGGAGGCGGCTCGAATCGAGGCCGCCCGTCCCACGGCGGTGAACCTGTCCTGGGGTGTGCGGCGCGCGCTGGCGAAACTGACCGACGGCCCCGCCGGTGTGCTGGCCGAGGCGCAGGCCATGCTCGCCGAGGACGGCCGCGTCAATCGTGCCGCCGCCGATCATGCCGCCGACCTGATCCAGCGGCTGTGCCCGGACCGGCCGCTGCGGATGCTCACCCACTGCAACACCGGCCGGCTCGCCACCACCGCCTTCGGGACCGCGATCGGCGCGCTGCGGGTACTGCACGCCCGCGGCGCGATCGACAGCGTGCTCGTCGACGAGACGCGGCCCCTGCTGCAGGGCGCCCGCCTGACCACCTGGGAACTGGCCGAGGCCGGGATCCCGCACCGGCTCACGGTCGATTCGGCCGCCGCGTGGGCGATGGCGACCGGACAGGTGGACTGTGTGGTCGTGGGCGCGGACCGGATCACCGCCGACGGCTCGGTCGCCAACAAGATCGGCACGTACGGTCTGGCGCTGGCCGCCCGCCACCACGGCATTCCGTTCATCGTGGTGGCACCGGAATCCACCCGGGATCCGGCCACGGCGACCGGCGCCGACATCGTCGTCGAGGAGCGGGGTGCCGCGGAGATCACCCATATCGGTGACTACGCGGCGGCCCCGGCGGACACCGCGGTATTCAACCCGGCTTTCGACGTCACCCCGCCCGAACTGGTGACCGCCGTGGTGACCGAGAACGGGTTGATCGACGACCCGACCTCCGGCGCCCAGGCGACCGAGGGCGCCGTCACGCACCCACCCGCGCTCGCCGACTCCGCCGGCGCTGCCGCTGTCGCCGAACTGTCGGGACAGTTGTATGCCCGCGGCTGGATGCCGGGCACCGCCGGCAACATCTCCGTGCGGGAGAGCCCGTCGGCTCCGGTGGCGACCGCGGTGATCACCGGAAGTGGGCTGTCCAAGGGCGAATTGGCGCCGGCGGACATGGTGCGCGTGCGGATCGAGGACTCCCGGCCGGTCGCGGGACATCGGCGGCCGTCGGCCGAGACCACCATCCATACCGCGGTCTACCGCAGCACCGATGCCGGTGCGGTCGTGCACGTCCATTCCCCGCACGCCACCGCGGCTTCGGTCGGGGCCACGAAGACACTGCGGTTCAGCGGCTTCGAACTCATCAAGGGGCTGCGGGCCACCGATGCCATCGATATTCCGGTGTTTCCCAACCACGCCGACGTGGCGATGATCGGCGCCGAGATCGAGCACCACCTGCGGACCCACCCCGACGCGCCGCCGGTGCTGTTCATCGCCGGCCACGGCATCACCGCCTGGGGTGCCGATCTCGCCCAGGCGCGCGATCGCGCCGAATGCCTGGAAGCCCTGTGCGAATTGGCATCGCTGACCGGACGTCGCGATATCGCCACCGATCGACTTCTCGAGGAGCAACCGCAATGACTCTGCTGCACATCGCGGCCGACACCGACCCGGCCGAGGTCCGGCTGCACACCACCGATCCGGACACCATCGCGGCCGAACTGCGCTCGCGCGGAATCGTTTTCGATCGCTGGCCGGCCCAGCCGGTCACCGCCGAGATCGCCGCCGACGACATCCTCGCCCGCTACCGTGACCGCATCGACGACCTCAATGCGGACGGCCGCTACCGCCACATCGACCTCGCTCGCCTGCATCCCGACGACACCGACCCGCAATGGCCGGATCTCGCCCGCGCCGCCCGGGAGAAGTTCCTGTCCGAACACCGGCACGCCGAGGACGAGGTGCGGTTCTTCGTCTCCGGCCGGGGGTGCTTCTATCTGCATCTCGAACCCGAGGTCGTCGCCGTGGTCTGCGAGGGCGGCGATCTGGTATCGGTTCCCGCCGGCACCCGGCACTGGTTCGATATGGGCTCGCGCCCCGACTTCGTCGCGATCCGATTCTTCGAGGAGGCCGACGGCTGGATCGGCGATTTCACCGGAGACCCCATCGCTCGAGGCTTTCCGACGCTGGACGAGCTCGTCGCCGCATGAACGACGACGAGCGGTACCCCGCGGTGCATCCGGCAGGAACCGTGCCGGTCGCGCCGATCCGCGCGGTCGTCGTGGACATCGAGGGCACGACCAGTCCCACCAGCGCGGTCCGCGAGGACCTCTACGGCTACACCCGCCGTCGGCTTCCGCACTGGCTGGCCGACGAGCGCGACGGCGCCGCGGCGGCCGTAATCGCGCAGACGCGTGATCTGGCCGAACGCCCGGACGCCGATCTCGACGAGATCGCCGACATCCTGCGTGGCTGGCTGGATTCCGATGTCAAGGCGGCGCCGCTGAAGGTGGCGCAGGGCGCGATCTGTGCCGAGGGGTTCCGCGCCGGCGCCCTGTTCGGTGAGTTCTTCCCGGACGCGCCCGCCGCCCTGCGCACCTGGCATGCCGCCGGGATCCCGCTGTACGTGTACTCCTCCGGTTCGGTTCGCAACCAACAGGATTGGTTCGCCTTCGCCCGCGACGGCGAGCTGGCCTCGCTGATCGGCGGCTGGTTCGATCTCGCCAATGCCGGGCCCAAGCGGGAGGAGCGGTCGTACCACCGCATCGCCTCGGAGATCGGGGTTCCGGCGGGGGAGATTCTGTTCCTGTCCGATCATCCCGAGGAATTGGACGCCGCGGTGGCCGCCGGATGGCAAGCGGTCGGGGTGACCCGTGCCGGCGAACCGAACTCGCCGCGACCGCCGCATCGGTGGATCGGCAGTTTCGCCGAACTGAACCTGGTGCCGGCCGGGCAGTGAGGGGCCGCGGCGGCCGACCGGCGCGGCCGCCGCGGGATCGGCTCAGGCCACCGAGCTGGTCGCGCGCGCGATGAGGTGTTCGACGAGCGTCATCAACACCGTCTTGCAGGAGCTGCGGTCGCGAGCATCGCAGAGCACCACCGGAATGTGGGCGTCCAGATCGAGAGCCTCGCGCACCTCCTCGGTGGTGTACACCGGAGCGTTGTCGAAGCAGTTCACCGCGACCGCGAACGAGAGCCCGCGCCGCTCGAAGAAATCGATGGCCGCGAAGGAGTTCTCCAGCCGCCGGGTATCCGCGATGACCACCGCGCCGAGCGCACCACGCGCCAATTCGTCCCACAGGAACCAGAATCGGTCCTGACCGGGCGTGCCGAACAGGTACAGCACCAGGTTCTGGTCGATGGTGATGCGACCGAAGTCCAGCGCCACGGTGGTGGTGGTCTTGCCCTCCACACCGGACAGATCATCGATGCCGGTGGACAGTTCGGTGATCAGTTCCTCGGTACGCAGCGGCGTGATCTCGCTGATCGAGGACACCATGGTGGTCTTCCCGACGCCGAAACCGCCGGCTACGAGGATTTTGACCGAGGCAGCCAGGTCGGCCGAGGACGCAATATCAGGCACGGTGTTCTACAGCTTTCGGATTCCATCGAGTACTGCTCGCAAAATGTTCAGTTCGCCGGTCCCGCCGGTTTCGGGGTCGGTGCGGGCCGGAGCCCGGAAGTTCAGCAAACCCTCGCCGATCAGATCACCGACGAGGATCTTCGTCACCGCCAACGGCAGCTTCAGTCTCGCGGAGACCTCGGCCACCGATTGCGGAGTCCGGCAGAGCCGAACGATTTCCGCGTATTCGGGTTCGACGCGCCGCAGCGGCGGACCCGGTGACACGGTCACCAGCAGGGTGAGCATGTCCAGATCGTGTCCCACCCCCATGGTGCGGCCCCGCGTCACGGCGTACGGACGGACCAGAGGGCCGGCCGCATCGTCGAACCACGGTTGACCGAAGCGCGTCATGACAATCTGTGCTCCACGTGCTCGGCCAGACCGTTGCGCGCATCGGTGGACAGGTATCCGCCGACTCGTTGCACGGTCAGATTCATTTCGTAGGCCACCATACCCAGATTCGCGTTCTCGTTGGCCTGCAATGCGATACATGCGTTGTCGCCGGCCGCGGTGACGAACAATACCGCACGGTCGAGTTCGATGACGGCCTGCCGCACGCCGCCACCGTCGAACCGGTTGCCCGCACTACGGGCCAGGCCGTAGAGGGTGGCGGACATGGCGCCGAAGTGTTCGGCGTCCTCCCGGCTCATCGAGGTGGAGCGGCCCAGCAGCAGCCCGTCGGTGGAATGCACCACCGCGTAGCGCACCCCGGCCAGGCGATCGACGAGATCGTCGAGCAGCCAGTTCAGATCACCTGCGTTGGAAGAAGTCACCTTCGCCTTCCTGTTCGTCCGGAGTGGGGCCGGGCTGCGCGCGCCGCCCCTGCCTGGTTCCGTTCTCGATGGCGGACATCAGGTCTCGTGCCTGTTCCGCCGAGCGCGGCCGCTGCGGGGACGCAGCCTCGGGTTGGGGGTCGTGCGCCAATTCCGGTGCCAGACTGGCCTGTCGGCGGCGGCGGGGCAACGGTGGGCGAGCATCGCTGCCAGTGTAAGACGGGCGCTGCGGGCTTCGGCGTCCCGGTTGCTCCGTCGGCGCGGGGGCTTCGGGCCCGGGCGTGCTGTCGTGCGGGGCCGGGCTCTGGCTCCACGCCGGCGCATCGACGCGCGGTCCGGTGTCGGTGCGCGGAAAATCCGACCAGGCCTGGGGCTGCGGCGGCGGCAAGGTGGCCAGCGAGGTTGCGGCCGAGGCCGGTTCGGTCGCCGAGATCGCCGGGAATTCCCCGGTCATCGCGGGTTCGGGCCGGCGGCCGGCGAATCGCTCCGGCAGATGATCGGCCAGCGGCGCGTCGGCCGCGACCACCGCCGTCGGGACCAGCACGATGGCGCGGACACCGCCGTAGTCCGATTCCGACAGCCGCACCGAGATGCCGTGCCGGGCGCCCAGCTGAGCGACCACGAACAGCCCCAGACGCGAATTGGCCGACAGCGTCGCGACACCGAAATCCGGTGGGTTGCGCAGCATCTCGTTGGCGCGTTCGAGTTCGTCGGCGGACATACCCATGCCCTGATCGCTGATCTCGATCGCCACGCCCTTGCCGACCACGTTGCTGCTGACCTCGACCCGCGACTGCGGCGGCGAGAACGAGGTGGCGTTGTCGACCAATTCGGCGAGCAGGTGGATGAGGTCGGCGACGACATTGCCGACGATGAACACCTGCGGCATACGGTGGGCTCGCACCCGGGCGTAGTCCAGGGTTTCGCCGATCGCGCTGCGCACCAGTTCGACCAGCGGAACCGGGCGCCGCCACTGCCGGCCGGGCTCGCCGCCACCGAGGATGATCAGATTCTCGGCATTACGGCGTTCCCGGGTGGCCAGGTGGTCGAGCCGGAAGAAGGTCTCGAGCAGCGCCGGATCCTCCTGGCGCTGTTCGGCCTCGTCCAGAATCTCGAGCTGGCGATGCACCACGATCTGGCTGCGGTGGGCGATATTGAGGAACACCGCGCGCACACCCTCGCGGGTCCGGGCCTCGGTGACCGCGGCGGCGACGGCGGCGGTGTGGGCGCGGTTGAAGGCGTTGGCCACCGAACCGATTTCGTCGTGGCCGAAATCGAGGCGGGCCGCTTCGGTTTCGGGATCGACGTCCTCACCCTCGCTGAGCCGGCGCATGGTCTCGGGCAGCCGGACCTCGGCCAGTGCGAGGGTTTCGGTCCGCAGCCGTTTGAGTCGCCCGATCAACCGGTTGGCCAGCCACAGCGACAGCAGGAAGGCGATGATCGCGATCGCCAGCACACCGGCGCCGGCCCACAGCGAATTGGTCGCGGTGCGTTCACCGTCGTCGACGGCGGTCTGGTTGGCGTGGTCGTTCTGGTATTGCCAGGCGGCCAGGAGTTGGTCGCCGAGTTGTTCGGCGGAGGTCCGCCAGTCGGCGAAACTCATGGGCGGCGGCGGCAATTCGCCGGATTTGTTCGGCGCCGGCGGATTGATCAGGTAGTCCTCCATCGCGGCGAGCTGCTGCCAGGCGGGGGAGGCGATGACCGCCTTGATCTTGTCGGCCGGCGGGCCGGTGAGATCGGCGGCCAGCTGGGGGAGTTCGGTTCGGTAGTACCCGACCAGGTTGCGATAGTCGTCGCGCATCTGCCCGGCCAGGATCCGGCCGTTGAGTTCCGCGGCGGTCAGGGCCGCGCTGCGCGACATCCCCTCCATGGCGTGCAGGGTGCGCAGACCACCCGCGAGCTCCTGTGCGACGGCGGCATCGGGGGCGGTGGGAATGGTGAGATTGGTGCCGAGGACGACGGCGTCGAGGATCCGGTTGTAGATGGCGTAGGTGTCCGGAATCGGCAGGGCGCCGGCATCGATACCGCCGCGAATGGCCGGGAGCTGCTTCTTGAGGGTTTCGAATCCGCCGGCATCGTCACCCATCGGGTTCTGCCCACTGGCCATCAACCGGCTTTCCGTGGCTGCCAGGGCCTGCAGCGACTTGTCGACGCGGGTTCGGGCCGCGCCGAGGGCCGCCGGATCACTGTGTTCACCCGCCAGATGCCACAGCGAGAGCATTCGTTCCTGTTCGACCGCGGCGATCATTTCGCGAGTGTGCACATTGGCGCTGCCCAGAATCGACGCCCAATCCTTGGCGTGTTGCCCCTCCCGTACCAGATATCCCGCTGTCCCCACGCCGATTCCGAGCAACGCCAGACTCGGAACCACGGCGATGGCCAGGATGCGGGTTCGGATACCGAGCCTCGCTCTCAACATCGGCACAACATAACGGGGGCTGTTTCAAACTTCAGGTCGGATACCACTGAGCGGGACTGATATTGACTTTCGCCGCGCGCTGTGAGTCCGCAGGTAGACGGCGAATATGTGCAGGTGTGCGGCGTCGGGACGGCCGACACGTTGTGGTAAGTCACACGTTTGAACCCCGTGCCGTATAGCCGACCGGAATCCGAAGCGCGCCAGTCGGTTCGGCTATCGCTCGCCTCGGCCGATCAGCACGGCCAGGACCGCCGCCGCCGCGCCCTCGATCGCGACGACGGTGACGATCAGTGCGGAATGCGATGTGTCGGAAAGGAATCCGGTGACGGCGCCACCGATCGCCGTGGCCGTACCCAGCACGGCGGCGTAGATGCCGTAGGCGGTGGCGCGCCGTCCCACCGGGACCAGGTCGGCGACCACCGCCCGCAACGTCGCCTCCTGAATGCCGAGGGTCACGCCCCACAGCAGGGCACCGCCGACTACCGCGGCCGGCTGCTCCGCGAACCCGAAGGCCGGAACCGCGGCGAGCGAAATCGGCAGGAACAGAAGTGTTTTCGCGCCCACTCGGTCGT
Source organism: Nocardia veterana NBRC 100344 (assembly GCF_000308855.1). GTDB lineage: Bacteria > Actinomycetota > Actinomycetes > Mycobacteriales > Mycobacteriaceae > Nocardia > Nocardia veterana. The sequence goes on from NZ_BAGM01000073.1 coordinate 113,790, forward strand.
ACAACCAGCCCGACCCCAGGGCAGCGACCGCATCGGCGGCCATCGCGGCGGCATAGACCAGCGGTACGGTCGCCGGTGTCAGCACGCCGCCGGCCACCATGTGCAACGAGAGCACTCCGTAGGTGGTGGCCCCGAACAGGCAGACGGCCGTGAACAGGCAACAGCCAGAACTCCGGCGGCAGTTCGATTGTCGCCGAGCGCGCCGGCGGCGGTGCGACGGCTTCGTAGCGCGCCGGGTCCGGAACCCGGAGGCGAATACGCAGCAGCAGTACCAGTGCCGCAGCGCCCGGTATCGACAGCACCGCCAGCGCCGGGGCGTAGTCGCCACCGGTGGCCGCCAGGACGGCCGCGACGGTCAGCGGACCGGCCACCGCTCCGATCTGATCGAGGGCCTCGTGGACGGCGAAACCGCGGCCGCGACCGGTGACGGCGGTGGCGTGGGAGAGCAGCGTGTCCTTGGCCGGGCTGCGCACTGCCTTGCCGACCCGCTCGGTGATCACCAGGGCGGCGGCCACCCACAGCACGCCGGCGATCCCGAGCAGCGGAACACTGACCAGGGTCAGCAGATAGCCGGCGATGGTCCACGCCCAGAACCGCCCGCTCCGGTCGGTCAGCGGGCCGGACACCAGCCGCAGTCCGAGCGCGGCGGCCTCACCCGACCCGGTCACCACACCGACCAGGAATCCGGACGCGCCCAGCGATCCGAGCAGCGGCCCGGTGATCGAGCGCGCCCCCTCGTACACGAAATCCGCCAGCAGAGCGACGATTCCGAACCGGGTGACGAAACCCCAGGCGCCCAACGGCGCCACCGGGGTGCGGACCGGCCACGAGGCCCTCGTTCGCCGAGCCGCCATGCGCCGCCTCCGGTCGTCACCGCTGGGTGTACCCCGATCGCCTCCCATGATCGCACCGCCCGGGAAGGGAAGGCGCACGCTCCGGCACGCCGGCTCCGCGGGCGGACAATATCCGACCCAGGGTGGAGATTCGGCCCGGGACCGCGCGGTAGATTGTGTGTATCCGAGGGTTACTCACAAGTAGGAGGCGACGATGCCCGTGCCGGAAGCTGCGGTATTCGAGCGTCTGCGGGCGTTCGCGTCCGTCGACGGTTCGCGTTCGACCAAGACCATCGCCGAGACGTTCACCGGGCGACCGCTGGGCGAGGTGCCGGTCGGAACCGTCGACGATGTGGACGCCGCGTTCACCCGGGCCCGCGCGGTCCAGACCCAGTGGGCGCAGCGCAGCCCGAAGGAGCGGGCCGCGGTGCTCGAGCGGTTCCGGGAGCTGGTGATCAGCGAACGCGACTACCTGATGGACGTGATCCAGGCCGAAACCGGTAAGGCCCGGTGGGCGGCCCAGGAAGAGATCATGGGCATGATGTTCGCCGCCCGTTACTTTTCCCGGGTGGCGCCGAAGCTGCTGGCCCCGCGTTCGGTGCCCGGCGCCTTCCCGGTGCTCAACCGCGCCCGGGTCCGAACCCAGCCCAAAGGCGTCGTCGGCGTGATCGCGCCGTGGAACTACCCGATGGTGCTCGCCATCGGTGACGCGATCCCAGCACTGGCGGCCGGCAACGCGGTCGTCGTCAAACCCGACAGCCAGACGCCCTACTCGTCGCTGGCCTGTGTGGAGTTGTTGCTGCGCGCGGGAATGCCGCGGGATCTGCTGCAGGTGGTCCCGGGCCCGGGCACCGTGGTCGGCACCGCGATCGTCGACCGGTGCGACTACCTCATGTTCACCGGCTCCTCGGCGACCGGCAGCGCGCTGGCCCAGCAGTGCGGCAAGCGCCTCATCGGTTTCTCCGCCGAACTCGGTGGGAAGAACCCGATGATCGTGACCCGCGGGGCGAATCTGGACAAGGTCGCCAAGGCCGCCGTGCGCGCCTGCTTCTCCAATGCCGGTCAGCTCTGTATTTCGATCGAACGCATCTATGTCGAAGAGGCGGTCGCCGCGGAGTTCACGGAAAAGTTCGTCGCCGCGGTCGGCGCCGCGAAACTCGGTGCGGCCTACGACTTCTCCACCGATATCGGCAGTCTGATCTCACCGGCGCAGCTGGAGACGGTCACCAAACATGTCGCCGACGCGACCTCGAAGGGCGCGGAGATCCTCGCCGGCGGCAACGCCCGCCCCGATCTCGGACCGCTGTTCTTCGAACCGACCGTGCTGAGCAAGGTCACCGACGAGATGGAATGCGGACGAAACGAGACCTTCGGGCCGTTGGTGTCGATCTACCCGGTCGCCGATGTCGAGGAAGCGATCGCCCGCGCCAACGACACAGAGTACGGCCTGAACGCCAGCGTCTGGGCCGCCGGTCCCGCCGAGGGTGAGGCGATCGCCGCCCGGCTGCGGACCGGAACCGTGTGCGTCGACGAGGGTTACGCGCCGGCCTGGGGAACCACCGGTGCCCCGATGGGCGGTATGGGCATCTCCGGTGTCGGTCGCCGGCACGGGCCCGACGGGCTGTTGAAGTTCACCGAGCCGCAGACGGTGGTCGTCACCCGCGGCTTGAATCTCGATGCGCCACTGGGCATTCCGCAGTCGAAGTGGCAGGCCCTGCTGATGACCCTCGCCCGCAGCCTGCGTTACCTGCCGGGACGCTGAGCCGAGCCGACCGGTCACCGGGACTCCCGGTGACCGGTCCCGCTCACTGGTTGAAGAAGATTCCGGTCAGATTCGCGTTCTTGATCGGGGTGTCGGCGTTGCGTTGGTTGGCACACAGAAAATCGACGGCCGCCATGGTGGCGTCGACCTGGGTGCCGGGCGGCTCGTGATCGCTGTTCGTCTGCTGCTTCACGAATTTCGTGATCGTGACCCGCTTGGTGTCGGCGTCCTGCTTGACGTAATCACTGCAGGGCGTGTCACCGCCCTTGTTGATCGCACGCTGCACGTCCGAGCATCCGCTCAGCAGGCCCGCGGTCACCGCGGCCGCCGCGATCGTGCCGAACAGCGCGGCGAAGCTCCGGTGGGCCTTGGCTGTCATCTGGTCTCCTCATCGAGGCCGGGCGCCGGGACCGTCCCGGCAATTCGTCCGCAAGCCTAAGCGTTCACCGCTCGAATACCCCGCCGCACCGGGACGAATCGTGGCAGCCGCTACCCTACGGCGGTGCAGGTGTCTCAGGTGGCCGGCGACGTGTCGTCGGTGACGGATCGATTGACGACGATATCCCCGCAGCCACCGATCTGGGTGGTCCTGGCCACGGCCGCGGCCGCCGCGGTGGTGGTGCTCTACCGCCCGGTGTGGCGGGTGCTGCGCACCTGCGTGACCATCGCCCACGAGGTCGGGCACGCCGTCGTCGCGGTCTGCACCGGGCGCACGTTGAGCGGTATCCGCCTGCACTCGGACACCTCGGGGGTGACCGTATCGCGCGGTAAGCCACGGGGTTTCGGCATGGTGCTGACCACGCTGGCCGGATATCCCGCGCCCTCGGCCGTCGGGCTGGGTTTCGCGCTGCTGCTCGGCACCGGGCGGCAGACCCTGATGCTGTGGATCCTGATCGCGGCGTTGGTGGTGTTGATCCTGTGGATCCGCAACCTCTTCGGATTCCTGGCGGTGATCTGCGCCGGCGGCGCCGCCTTCGCGGTGTCCTGGTACGGAAATGCGATGTGGCAGGGCGTCTTCGGCTATGTCGTGACCTGGTTCCTGCTGTTCGGCGGACTCCGGGCGGTGCTCGAGTTGTGGCGGGTGTCGGTGCGCGGCGACGGCTCCGATGCCGATCAGCTGGCCTGGCTCACTCGGATTCCCGCCCGCTTATGGGTACTGCTGTTCGGTCTGCTTACGCTGGCGGCGCTGGTGGTGGGCGCGACGCAACTGCTGGGGGTGCGTTTCGGCGCGGCCGGCTGAGCCGCTCACCCGCCCTCGCGCGCCTGCCGCCGCCAGCGCTGTGCGGTCTCGGAATCGCCTCGGCGCTCCAGCACTTCGGCCAATCCGGCCATCGCGCGCCGATCGCCCTGCTCCGCGGCACGCTGCCACCAGTGGGCAGCTTCGACCAGGTCGCCGCCGCGGAAACCGAGCACGCCGAGATCGTAGGCCGCCCCGATGTGGCCGAGATCGGCCGCTCGGCGCCACAGGTGCTCGGCCTGCTCGAGTTCGCCGCGGGTATGGGACACCAGCCCGAGTTCGTAGAGCGCGGCCCGGTAACGTTCCTGTTCGCCGGTCTGCTCGTCGGTCGTCGTCACCGACACGACCAACTCCGCGAAATCCGGTGCGCCGACGCCACTGCTGCAGCGCAGCACCATCGCCGTGTCGTTTCCGCGTTCGATGACGACACCGTAATTGCCGGTCCACGATTCGACGACGCCGCTCGCGGTCATCCAGACCGGCGTGAGGGTGTACGCCGCCGCCGGGCCGGTGCGGGTCAGCCGGAGCTGCGTACCGGCGGCGATCGCATCGGTCCAGACGTCCACGCCCGGCAGCCGGCGGCCCTGCAGATCGACGTGGCCGTCGAGCACCGACAAACCGATTCCCAGGCCGAGCAGACCGGGCGGCGGGGCCGTGGACAGCAGTGACAGCCGCACCACGGTGTGGTCCGCACCGAGACGCTGTGAGTACATGGGATGAACGGTCACGCCGTTCCAGCCGACCGGTTCGGTGCCCGGATATCGGTCGGCCAGTGGACGATTCGCCGCACCGGTACCGCCCATCGTGTCGCCTTTCGCCGCCGCTGCAGGAGAGTCAGCTTCGTGGGAATCGATGCACTGCCGCGCACACCGTAGTCCCTGCGGCCGGAAAATGGCGCCGAACCGGCGGGTTCAGTCCTCGCTGCCGCCGCGCTCCCCGACGAACGCCCGCAACGCCGGATCGGCCGAGACGATCCGGTCGACCTCGCTGCCGCCGGTGCATTCGAACAGGCCGATGGTCAGCTGCGTGCCGCGCCGACCCAATACCCGCCAGACTCCGCCACTGTCCTGCCAGCGCATCAGCGTGGCGACCGGGGAGTCGGCGGGGAGGTTTCGTGAATCCGGCACGCCGCCATTATCTGCCGTCGTGGCTCCCTGCCGTTCGTGACTCTTTCGTTCGTGGCTCGTGGCTCGTGGCTCGCGGGTCGGGTCCCGGTCCGCGGGCCGTGCGGATTCGCAAAGGCGAATCGACCGCACGGCCGCGGCGGGCCCGGCGGCTACGGTGTGGAGTAGCCGATGAGGGCACCGATCCCGGCACCGATCGGAATGGTCACCAGGGCGCCGACGCCGCCGAGGAAGAATCCCAGGACCGCGCCGATACCGGCGCCGACCAGCGCGCCTACACCGGCGTTGTACTGCTTGCGTGCGATCGTGTCGGAGGCCTCGTCGATGGCCTGGGCGGTCTGCGCCGTGGCCGACTGCGGGGTGAGGGTGAGCGTGCGGCCCGCGTTCTCGATCCGCGGCGTGAGGCCCACGAGGCCGGATGCCGTCCGCAGACCCAGCGGCACGGCGGCGACGGTCCGGCCCGCGGCATCGGTGAGGGTGACCGTATCGCCGGTGACGGTGAAGGATCCGGCGTCCACCGTGGTGGTCACCCCGGTGTGGTCGGCGGTCGGTGCGGCGACGAAGCCGACACCCTGTTCGGTCCCGCGCACGGCGATCTCGCTCGCCGTGACCGGAGCGGCCTGCACCACACCGGCCGCGGCCGTGGTGGCGCCGACGGCGAGCAGCGCGGTGGCGGCGAATTTCTTGGCTCTCATGATCTTTCCCCACTATTCCGTCGGCCCGACTGCGGCCGACATGTCCCCGTGGCCGGATCTCGGCCGTCCTCATTCTTACCCAGATATCGCCGCGGTGTTCGGTTTCCGATCCGGGGTAGCCGAAAGCCGTTCGGGCGCAGGCTGTTTGCCGACAATTCACCGGACCGTTCCGGCGTCGAGGAGAATGTGATTGCCAAACATTAGCCGCGATGTCGTCACCGGGGTGCTGCCGCCGCGTCGATCTGTGCTGCACACCCGGGACAGGCCGGCGCTGGATCCATCGCAAACCATGCCGTCCGGTTACCCGGCACCCCCATCCAGCTGCGGTGATGTCGCGATTCGACGCGCCTGCCGACCGCGATACCGGCCACCGAATCCGGTCGGCACCGTATCGTCGGGAGGTGTGAGCGACGGCGACGGTTCGACGCGCGCGCGATTGCGGCAATCCGCGATCGGCGATCCGGTCGCGTTCGCCGAGCATGTGTGCGCGCGTTTGCAGCGCGAGATTCCCGCCTATCGGGGAATCGCTTCCACCGCCCTCGTCCCGTCGATCGCGCAGGCGATCGACCGGCTGATCGCGGCCACCGCGGCCGACCGTCCGCTCGACGAACAGGAGCTGGCGCTGTTCCGGGACTACGGGGCGTTGCGGGCGGAACTGGGTGTCCCACTCGAGGCCATGCTGCGCGGGTGGCAGATCGTGGTCGGGGAGGCGATCGAGCGCATCGGTGCCGCCGAGCAGTGGGCGACCCGGCCGGGTGCGGCGTTGATGTCGGTCCTCGCCGCACTGCTGCGTGCCTCGGACGCGGCCACCGTCGCCTACAGTTCCGGTCATCGCGACGCCGAGGCCCAGATCACCCGCCGGCTCGACTCCCGCCGCGACGAATTGGTCCGGGCGCTCGCCAACGCGACGCTGCCGGCCGGTGAGTTGCGCCGACGAGCGCAGTACCTCGGAATTCGGCTCGACGGCTCGTACGCCGCGTTCCGGGCGATCACCGCGGAACCGGAACAGACCGAATGGGAGCTGCGGCAGCTGCGAGGATTCCGGCCGCCGCACGGCGTGGTCGCGATTCTCGACGGCGACGTGGTGGGGATCTGCGACCCACGCGACGGGTCACATCCGCCGGTGGGGACCTATCTGGGAGTCGGCCCGGTATGTCCGTTGGAGCGGGTGCCGTATTCGCTGCGCGTCGCCGGGCGGGTCGCCGAGACCGCACGCCTGTTCGGCCGCCCGGGCCGCCACACGCTGGTCGACCTGGGCGTACTACCGGCAGTGGTCGGCGACAGCGATGTCGGTGAGGCACTGGTCCACCGCTACATCACGCCGATCGACGATGCCGAGGCCGGGACGATCCTGGCGACGGTCGACGCCTATCTGGCGTCGGGACTCAACGCCAGCGAGACCGGCCACCGCCTCTACATGCACCACAACACCGTGCGCTACCGCCTGTCCCGCTTCGAGGAGATCACCGGTGCCTCCCTCAAGGATCCGCACGTCGCCCAGCAGGTGTGGTGGGCACTGCGCTACTGGGAACTCGGCACCGGCACCGGCGATTCGTGACCGTCACTGACGGCGATCGACAACCGAACGCGCGGCGATTTTGTGAACTTTTACGAAACCACGCGGCCGCGCCCGAAGTTGATCGATTGGAGAGCTCGACGCGAACCCTTTCGCTCGATGCCGATCCCCGTGCGACGCTCGAAAGGCAGAACCGGCACCATGACAGTGGCCACCTCGTTCCCCGACGTATTCGCCGACGCCGTGGATCTGGCCGTCCGCGCCCCGTCGGTGCACAATACGCAACCGTGGCGATGGGCGTTGCGCGGTGAACACATCCATCTCTACGCCGATGCCGACCGGCATCTGACGGTCACCGATCCGGCGCAGCGCGCACTGCTGATGAGCTGCGGCGCCGCACTTCATCACATGCGGGTGGCCCTGGGCATGCTCGGCTGGTCCGCGGAGGTGACCTATCTGCCCGACGATGCCGAACCCGATCATCTGGCCGTGGTCGCGGCGCGCCCGCAGTCGGCGTCGGCGCGCGATATCGAACTGGCGGCCGCGATCGGGCACCGGCAGTCGGATCGGCGTCGCTACAGTTCCCGGCCGGTGCCGCAGGCATACGTGCGGGAGGTTTCCGGCGGGGCCCGACGGTTCGGCGCGGCGGCCCGTCAGGTGCCGCGCGAGTTGCGCCCGCAGCTGGCCGACGCCGCCCGAACCGCCTCGCTGCGCCACGGCGCCGACCCGGCCTATCTGCACGAATTGGCGGTGTGGAGTGGCCGGCACGGCACCGACGACGGCGTGCCGGCCGCCAATACGCCCGCGCCGCGGCCCGACGACGAGATCGCGCAGCGCCGCTTCGAATCTCCGGAGCTGGCCGATCTCGCCACCGGGCCGGAGGCCGCCGAATGGCTGGTGCTGTGCACGATCGGCGACGACCGGCTGGCCCGGCTGCGGGCCGGCGAGGCCGCCAGTGCCCTGCTGCTGTCGGCGACCGCGCTCGGCCTGGCCTCGAGCCTGCAGTCCGAGCCGCTGGCGATGCCGGACCTGCGCGCCGAGATCCGGCATCGGGTGTTGTCGGACTGCGCCTATCCGCAGACGATGGTGCGGCTGGGCTGGCGCGCACCCGGCGCCGCGCCGCTGCCGCACACCCCCCGCCGGCCCGCGACCGAGGTGATCGCCACCGCCGAGCCGTCGCGGGCGAGCTAGATACCCGCTGCCGCGGCTGCGAGCTAGATGCCCGCTGTCGCGGCTGTGAGCTAGATACCCGCTGCCGCGGCGAGGTCGCGAGCCATGGCGACGACGGCGTCGATCCGTTCGACCGTCGGCGTTCCGGCGGCCGCCTTGTTGCCCGGGGTATCGGCCGCGCGGCGCATTACACCCTCGGCGATGATGGCCAGCTTCCACAGACCCAGCACATGCCAGAACGTCAGCGCGTCGCGGTCGCGGCCGGTCGCGTCGAGATAGGCGGCCGCCATATCGGCCCGGTTCGGGAAGCCGGGTAACGCCGAGGCCGGGAAATCTCCTCCGATGTCCTCGCCGGGCTCGACCCAGTAGGCGAGCAGACTTCCCATGTCCGCCAACGGATCTCCCAGCGTGGACAGTTCCCAGTCCAGGGCGGCCACCACCGCGCCGGTTTGCCGGTCGGTGATCACGTTGCGCAGATGGAAGTCGCCGTGCACCAGGGTCGTCTCGTGCTGCGGCGGAATCGCTGCGGCGAGGCGGCGGGTGAGGTCGTCGAGTTCCGGCAGCTCCCGGGTTCTGGATTGTTCCCACTGCCGCGACCATCGCTTCAGCTGTCGCTGCGCATAGGGCTTGTGGCTGGCCAGATCCGCCAGGCCCACCGCGTCGAGGTCGACGGCGTGAATGCGGGCGAGGGTGGCGGTGAGCGATTCGGCGATGGCGTAGCGGCGCTGCGGGGTGAGGGAGTGCGCGACTTGCATGGTGTCGACGACCTCGCCGTCGACGAATTCCATCAGCACGACCGGCGCATCGCAGACCTCGGATTCGGTGGCGACCGACGGGATTCGGGGGACCGGCACATCGGTTCCGGCCAGCGCCGACATGATGCGCGCCTCCCGCACGACATCGTGAGCCGAGGCCAGCAACCGGCCCAGCGGCGGCCGGCGCAGCACCCAGCGATGTCCGGCGTCGTCACGCACCAGATAGGTGAGATTGGACTGTCCCAACCCGATCCGGCTGAAAACCAGATCGCCGCTGCGCTCCAGCCCGAGTCCGTCGATCCAGCGAGCCGCCGCGTCGGTGTCGATGCCGGTCACCACCACGTCGCCGACGGGCCCGGTCACCGGCCCGTCCGGAACGCCGCGGGGTGACCGAGCCGCTGCCCGCCGTCGATCACCATCACCTCACCGGTGATCCATCGCGCGGCATCGGAAGCCAGGAAGGCGACGGCCGCGGCGACATCCTCCGGTTCGCCGATCCGGTCCAGTGCGGTGGCGCCGGCCACCGCGCCCTCGTGTTCGCGCCACAGCGCCTCGGCCAATTTGGTGCGCACGACACCGGGCGCGACCGCGTTCACGCGCACGGTCGGCGACAACTCCAGCGCCATCTGTTTGGTCAGATGGATCAGTGCGGCCTTGGACGCATTGTAGAGACCCAGATTCGCCTCGAATCCCATTCCGCCGATCGATGCGGTGTTGACGATCGCGCCGCCGTGCGCGCCCATCCAGGCCTCGGTCGCCAGGGCGGACCACAGGATCGGCGCCCACAGGTTCACGTCGAAGATCTTCGCGAAGCGCGCATGGTCCTGTTTGATCACGGGGCCGAAGGCGGGATTGGTGCCGGCGTTGTTGACCAGGATGTCGACGCTGCCGAACCGCTCGAGCGTGCGGTCGATACACGCGCGGGCGGCCTGCTCGTCGACCGCATGGGCGGCGATACCCAGCGCATTGCCCTGCACCTGGGCCGCCGCCGCATCGGCCGAGCCCTGATCCCGCGAGGTCAGCACCACATTGGCTCCGGCCGCGGCCAGCGCCTGCGCGGTGGCGAGCCCGATGCCCCGCGAGGCGCCGGTCACGACGGCGGTGCGGCCGGTCAGATCGAAATGCGCCATATCAGTTGCCCGCCTTTTCGTCTCGATACCGGCGCAGTTCCTGGCGGGCGATGGTCCGCTTGTGTACCTCGTCGGGCCCGTCGGCCAATCGCAGGGTGCGCAGATGCGCCCACGCCATCGCCAGCGGGAAGTCGTCGGTGACACCGGCGCCGCCGTGCACCTGGATGGCGCGGTCGACGATCTTCAGCGCGATATTGGGCGCCGCCACCTTGATCGCCGCGATCTCGGTGCGCGCTTCCTTGTTGCCGACGGTGTCCATCAGATAGGCGGCCTTGAGCGTGAGCAGCCGGATCATCTCGATATCGATGCGCGCCTCGGCGATCCAATCCTGGATATTGGCGTTGGCGGCGACCGGCTTACCGAAGGTGATGCGCGAACTCGCCCGGCGGCACATCAATTCCAATGCGCGCTCGGCCATTCCGATGGCGCGCATGCAGTGATGGATGCGGCCGGGTCCGAGGCGGGCCTGGCTGATCGCGAATCCCTCACCCTCACCCTTCAGCACGTCCTTCACCGGCACCCGGACGTTGTCGAAGTCGATTTCGGCGTGGCCTTCGCGGTCCTGATAGCCGAATACCGGGAGTCCGCGCAGCACAGTGATGCCGGGAGCGTCGATCGGGACGACCATCATCGACTGTTGCCGGTGCGGCGCGGCCTCCGGATCGGTCTTACCCATCACGATCAGCACCTTGCAGTGCGGGTGCAGGGCGTTGGAGGCGAACCATTTCCGGCCGTTGAGAACGTATTCGTCGCCGTCGCGGACCATCGACAGTTCGATGTTGGTGGCGTCGGAGCTGGCGACCGCGGGTTCGGTCATCGCGAACGCGGACCGGATCGTGCCCGCCAGCAGCGGCTTCAGGTACTTCTCCTTGTGCTCGTCGGTGCCGAAGAGCGTGAGCACCTCCATGTTCCCGGTGTCGGGGGCGTTGCAGTTGCAGGCCTCCGGCGCGAGGTGGCTGCGGCCCATGATCTCGGCCAGCGGCGCGTATTCGAGGTTGGTCAGGCCCGGACCCCATTCCGGATAGGGGTGGAACAGATTCCACAGCCCGCGGCGCTGCGCCTCGGCCTTGAGTTCCTCGAGGATGGGGGGCTGGAAGTGCGGATCGCCGGCGGCGCGCATCTGCTCGTCGTAGACGGCCTCGGCCGGGTAGATATGGGAATCCATGAACTCGAGCAGCTGACCGCGGTATTTCTCGGCCCGCTCGGATAGGTCGAACATCGACATCTGCGATCTCCTGATCGTCGGTGAAATCTGGGGGTCAGTTCTGGTCGAACAGGCTGCGCTGGTACCGCCGCATGCCGGCCAGCCAGCGGTCGTAGTCGGAGCCCTTGCGCCGGTACATGTCGAGCACGTTCGGATGCGGCAGGATCAAGAACCGCTCGGCCTCGATGGCGTCGAGGACGATGTCGGCGACCTCGGCCGGTTCGAGTACCTCCCCGGCATCGGTCACCGCGCGGGTGGATGCTTCGCCCAGCCGGTCGCCGGAGTCGCGCCCGGCGTACAGCAGCGGGGTGTCGACGCCCATCGGGCACAGGCAGCTGACGCGAATTCCGCGGTCCCCGTAGGTGACCGACAGCCATTCGGCGAAGCCGACCGCGGCATGCTTGGTGACCGAATAGGTGGCCGATCCGATCTGGGTGAGCAGACCTGCCGCCGAGGCGGTACTCACGAAATAGCCTTCGCCCCGCTCGAGCCACGTGGGGATCAACTGCGTGGCGGCCCGGATATGGGCGCGCACATTGACGTCGAAGGAGCGGTCCCAGTCCGCCTCGGTCACGTCGAGGCCGACGGCGCCGGCGATTCCGGCATTGGCGAAGTACAGGTCGACCGGGCCGAAGGTGTTCTCGGCCAACGAAATCAGGCCCGCGATCGCGTCGGGATCGCTGACGTCGGCGCCGGCGCTCACGCAGGCGCCGGGATGGTCGGCGGCCACCGCGTCCGCGACGGTCTTCGCGGCGGACTCGTCGATATCGGCGACCACGACCCGTGCGCCGGCGGCGGTGAGCCGGGCGGCGAGCGCCCCGCCGATCCCGCCGCCGCCTCCGGTCACGATGGCCACTTTCTCCGCAACCTGCACTGCGTACCCCTGTCTGCGTCCGAGCTGTCACCTCACCGTAATTGAGGTTGACGTCAACTTCAATTCAGGGTGTGTGTTCGACGCCACCTCGCTGTTGTAGCAGTCCGAGGAGAGCCGCAGGGCGAAAACGGGGGAGGCGGTCAGGCCTTCGGCGGGATCCGCAAGGCGTTCACCCACAGCCGGGTCGCGGTGAAGGTCAGCGCGTCGATGTCGACGCCGTCGTCGTCACCGCCGACGAAATGCCCGAACGCCAGCCGGCTGACCATGCCCGAGAGCGCGCGCGACGCCAGCAGCGGGTCCAGCTCCGGATCGGCCAGCCCACGGCGTTGCAGCGACTCGATGCTGCGGGCATTCCGGTCGATGAAGGCCTCGGCGCGGCGCTGGCGCAGCACCCGGAACTCCGGGTCGATATTGGCGACCTGCTCGAGCAGGGCCATCAACTTGGCGTTGCGCTGATACGCCTCGAAGTAGGCGCGGTTGCTCGCGGCTACGACCGCGGCCGGATCGTCGGCTTCGGGAACATGCGGCATACCAGGATGCAGCATGTCCTCCTGGGCGATCTCGAGTACGGCGGCGAAGATCTCCTCCTTACTGGAGAAGTAGGTGTAGAAGGTGCCCGAGGAGCAGTTCGCGGCCGTGGTGATGTCGACCAGCCGGGTGTCCAGGTAACCGTTGGTTTCGAAGACCCGGCGGGCGGCCGCGATCAGGGCCGCCCGCGTGCGCAGGCCGCGTTCGGTGGTCGGCAGTTCGCGCAGCAGCGAGGTCCGCGCCATCGACGGCGCGCCATCCGTACCGCCGCGGTGCTCCTCGGACTGTGCCATGCAGAAAGTTATAGCTCACCGATTGCGCTGGACGACCACATGCGCCAGCGTGAGCAGATCCTCGCAGCCCAGTTCGTCGGGCAAGCTGTCGAGGGCGGCGCGCAGGGCCCGGTCGGCGCGCTGCTGGGTCTGCTCTCGACCACCGGCGGCCGCGACCAGTTCGGCGGCGTATTCCGCATCGGCCTGCGAGAGCGGCCGCGGATCCCGGTAGCGGCGGGCGAGTTCGGACCCGGCGGGGGTCCCGGAGGTCAGGGCGCAGACGACGGGAAACGACCGTTTCTTGGCGCGCAGGTCGCTCAGGCCCGGCTTGCCGGTGACGGTGGGATCGCCCCAGATGCCGATCGCGTCGTCGACCAGTTGGAAGGCCAGGCCCAGATTGCGGCCGAAGGTGTTGAAGGCGGCCACCGTGCGCGAGTCGGCGCCCGCGCACAGGGCGCCCAACGCGCACGAACAACCCAGTAGGACAGCGGTTTTGCCCGCCGCCATGGCCAGATAATCTTCGACACTCACCGCGGGGCGGGTCTCGAAATCGCAGTCCTGATATTGACCGTGACACAGGGTCGCGGTGGTGCGGGCCAGCCGGATCACCGCCGCGGCGCCCACCGGCTCCGGCACCCCACCGTCGGAGAGGACGGCGAAAGCCAACGCCTGCAACGCATCTCCGAGCAGGGTCGCGTTGGTGACGCCCCAGACCCGCCATACCGTCGGGCGGCCGTGGCGCAGTGGGTCGGCATCCATCACGTCGTCGTGCACCAGTGTGAAGTTGTGCAGCAGTTCGACCGCGGCGCCGGCGTGGACCGCGTCGGCGGGCGGTGCGCCGCAGGCGGCGGCCGCGGCCAAGGTCAGGGCCGGGCGCAATCCCTTTCCGTGAGCGCCGGCGCGCAGGTTGCCCTCGGTATCGCACCAACCGAAGTGGTAGCCCGCCATCCGGTCCAGCGGATGGCCCAGGGTCGCGACGGCCGCCCGCAGTACCGGGGTGATGGCCGTCCGCGCATCCGCGAGCAGGGCAGCTGCGGAGCGGCTGCCGGGTGACGCCTCCCCGGCCGGGCGACTGCGGCGAGCGGCATCGCGGGGGAGCCCGCAATCCTTGCGTTCGACGGCCGGAAGATATTGGGGCCGTTGATAAGTAGTGGGTTTCGAAGATCGCATTGCCGGCCCCGCTCGCTCGGACACCGCCGCCGCGGCCGCTCCGCGTCGCGGTCGACGGTGCGTGAACATTCATCGTCGCATCGGAACCCGCGCCCGGGGATGTCCGCCGGATTGCGTTTGCGCAACGGCCGCGGGTTCGGACCTCAGGTCAGCGGCGCACCGTGTTCGAGCGCCTCGCGCGGCGCACTGGTGTACCGCGCGGCCTGATAGTGATAGTCGAAATTGGCTCGGACGTATCGAGTGTAATTGGTTGCGGTGGTGAGGATATCGCTGCGCTCGCGTCCGGACAGGCCGGCGGCGTCGAGTTCGGCCGGAAGCTGGTCGATCGCCGTCAGCATCCGACGCACGCACCGGGTGAGCATGTCGTCGACCAGTTCGATCGCCTGCGCCCGGGTGCGACCCTGCCGCTCGGCGAGGAGCACCGAGTTGTACAGATAGTCGGAGGCTTCGTCGGAGTCGACGGACAGGATGTCGTTGAACAGACCCATATGCTCGACCGCCGCTTCCCGTAGTCGGCGCAGGGCCGGCAGTCCCCGTGCGGCCGAACCCGGATCGACTCCCTCGGCGATCTCGCTGATATCGAGAAATACATACAGCGCCACCGAATCTCGCCGGTGGGCGCGGTAGTCGTCCAGATCGGGGTAGTGGCCGGTGAGCCGGCCGATGCTCTCGGTGTAGTAGGTCCACAACCACGCCGAGATCTCGGTCCGCACCGCGTGCCGCCACTGGCTCGACCGCCCGGCGCACAGGTCGGTCCACAGATCGGCGAAGGCTACGGCGAGGACACCCGCCGGTGCGGCCTCGGGCTCGAACACCTCCTCCAGTGCGGTGATGGTGGCCAATGTGCGCGCCGGATCGGGTCTTTCGATATCGAACTGATCGTCGACGATGAAGGCCCACGCGGTGAATCGGCTCAGCAACCCCAGCGCGTTCACATCGGCATACGGACACCACAGCGCGTACATCCGAGCCGGCCGTGTGCGGTGCACCCGCCGCCGGGTCGGCCCCGAGGGAACGAGGTCGTAACGCTCGAGCCAGGCCCACATGGCCTGCTCGGCCGCCGATTCGGCGGGATTGACCCCCTCCGAATCGAACGGCATGTAGAACTCAGTGTCATCCATTCGAAACCGCCTATCTCCCAAGCAGTTTAGCGTGAAGGCGGCATTCCGGGCATTCGCTTTGCGATTACCGGGCAGTCCGGGACACCGCTCGGTGTCCTGTCGGCAACCGGCCCGACGGCGTTACTCCAGGCGTCGCCGGACCACCGCGCCGGTCGACGAATTGCCGTGCGGCGAAGCGTCTCACGACGTCGGAGCGGTGCCCGCCGGCCGTCTGCTCGTCGCCGGCACCCCGGAAAGCCGGTCACGAAGGCGGTCGACGAGCGATGCCCACCCGGAAGCGCCGAAGCAGGTGTACAATGCGGACCCGAGGCCCGCCTCTGCCCCGAGCGGTGCGGCGCAACTCGACGGCGAGCATCGGAGGGGTCGGCCCACCGCCCACGATGATCACGCGGGTCGGCATTGCCACGTTACCGCCTCAGGTGTAGTACTCTGCTCGAAGTGATCTGAACCGTAGTACTACAGATGGAGTGGCTCAAGTGGTGCGGACGAATCCGGAACGCCGGCAAGCCCTGCTGGATGCCTCGATCGAGGTCCTGGCCAGAGACGGCGCCCGAGGACTGACCTTCCGGGCAGTCGATCAGGAGGCGGGTGTGCCCGCCGGCACGGCCTCCAACTATTTCCCCAATCGGGACGCCCTGCTGGTGCAGGTCGGGAACCGCTATTACGAGCGACTGATCCCCAGCGAGGAGGCCATGGCCAAGTCACGGGGACCGCAAACCCGCGAGAGCATGACCGAGCTCATGACCGAGGTGGTCGACCGCGTCTTCCACTTCCGCACCGGCTATCTCGCGCTCCTCGAACTACGACTGGAAGCCACCCGCCGCCCGGAACTCCAGGCGCTGCTCACCGAGCGGGTGCGCGCGGACCTGGATTTCAATATCGCCAACTATCGCGAATCGCAGCTACCCGGCGACGCCGACGCCGTCGTCCTGCTCTACCTCGCCCTGAACTGGCTCATCCTCGAACGCCTCACGCTCCCAGGCATTTTCGACGAACAACGCGCCGCCGAGCTGGTGCGCACGATCGTCGAGCGAGCGATACCCGCGACCGACTGAGGCGACGGTCCAGGGGAGCTCATCCGCAGAGTTGGAAGCCTCGGCGCGACCTCCCCACCATCCAGCGTCACGTGATCGACCAAGTCTCAGCGACACCGGGCCGGCCCCCACCGGCGTACGTATGGACCTGGAGAGCCTTCTGGCGCAAGCCGGCTCCCTCGTTTCGGGTTCGACGAATGTGTCGTAGCGGTGCCATAGCATTCGCCGAGCCAAGCCGACAGAGTACGACGAACGAGACGGAACGATGCCAGAACATGAGCAAGACCGAGACCGACCCGATGTGGACCGGAGAATGAGCGAGGACCAGCCCGCCACTTCGGCCGATCTCACACGAGTGCTGTCTTGTTTCGGGCCCACGTGCGGGGACTTCATCGACTGGGGTGCAGCCGAGCAGGTCTACGGGACCTCTTTCCCCGCCGATTACCGGGCCTTCATCGCGGCCTTCGGCGGCGGCGGGATCGAAGATGTAGTCGGTGTCCTCACCCCCGCTGTCTCGCCGGCCGAGTCTCAGCTCTCGAAAGTCTCGAGGCTGTCGGGGAGCGCGCTCGGCGACGATGTGGTGAACCGGTTGGCCCTCGCCGACCGCGGCCGATATCGGTTGGAGGACCTGCTCATCTGGGGTGGAACAGCTGCATACGACGCGGGCCGCGACCCCTGGGAGTAGTGATCCGAGCGGCCTCCTCGCTCGCGGTCGCAGAACCTCCGGCCGCGAGCGCCGATCGCACGTCGGCAGGGTGCAGAGGAGAAGCGCCCGAGGCGCCGCGATGCGTCCCTGCCCCCGTCTAGGCGGCCCGGGCCTTCTGCAGACCCCACTGCGCAGCCAGCAGTTCGTGCGAGCGCAACCGGTCCTCGTGGCGGTGCGTGACGCTGGTGACGACCAATTCGTCCGCGCCGGTCAGTTGTTGCAGGGCGGACAACCGTTCGGCCACCGTGGCCGGGGAACCCACGAACTGGGTGGTGACCCGGTCGTGCACCAGCCGCTGCTGGGTTTCCGTCAGCGGGGGCGCGGTGTCGGGATCCAGATATTCGGCCGCGCCGGCGCCGCTGCGGATGCTGTAGACCCAGTGGCCGTAGGTGGAGGCCAGGTGAGCGGCGGTTGCGTCGTCGGCGGCGACCACCACATCGGCCGACACCACCAGATACGGCCGTGGATACCGAGCCGAGGGCCGGAACGCGGCGCGGTAGGCCTCGACGGTCTCCACGATGGTGCCGGGGGAGACGTGATAGTTGGCGGCGAACGGCAGGCCCAGCCGCCCGGCGAGCTGGGCGCTCTCACCGCCCGAACTACCGAAAAGCCACAGCTGCACATCGGCGCCCTCACCCGGAACCGCATGCAGCGCAATACCTTCCGAGCTGCGATAGGTGCCGGCCAGCAGATCACGGATCTCACCCACCTGCCGGGCGTAGTCCAGGGGCTGGGTACCCGGCAGTTGCAGCGCCTCGAAACTCGCCGCCAGCCGCGCGGTGTCGAGCAGACGCCCCGGAGTGAACGGCGGGGGAATGACCACCCCGTCGCGCACGCGGGTCGGCCGATCCGGCGCCGGCACCGGACGCACTCCGGCCGACCGCACCTCGGCGACGCGATGTGCCGATCGCCCCAGCCCGAGATCGAGCCGGCCCGGGTAGAGCGCGTCGATGGTGCCGAACGCCTCGACCACGGCCGCCGAGGTGTGGTGACCGACCTGCACGGCCGCCGAACCCACCCGGATGGTGTCGGTGGCGGCGGCGATCAGCGCGATCAGGGTCGTCGGCGCGGACGAGGCCACGGCGACGAAATGGTGTTCGGCCACCCAGAATCGGCGATATCCCCACGCTTCCGCGTGCCGGGCCAGATCGACCGTGTTGCGCAACGCCTGCTGCGCGGTGGAACCGGTGCTGATCGGTGACAGGTCCAGAACGGACAACGGCACGGTCATGCTGCGGTCCTCCCGCCCCGCGGATCCTGCTCGCCCGCCTCGACGGCGACCGGAAGGCGGTTCTCGGCCGGCGCCAGCGGGCAGGTCGCGTAATCGGTGAACGCGCAGGGCAGATTCTGCGCGCGGTTGAAGTCCAGCACGACGCTGCCGTCGGTGGCCGGGGTGCCCACCGGCAGCAGTCGCGCTCCCGGATAGGTCGTCACGCCGGCCGTGGCATCGGAGAAGAGCACGCGCAGACCGGATTCCGGATCGCCGAAGGCGATCAGCCGGTGCTCGGTGCCGCCGAGTCGGAAGGCGATCGTGCCCGGCGCACGATGGTGATGTTCGAGTCCGTCGACCACCGCGCCGGTGACGACGGTGCGGTCGGTGTCGAACGGTGTGAAGCGCCCGATGATCACCCATCGCGGCTGGGCGGGATAGGCTGGGATCCCGGCGAATGTGGCGAGGCCCGGTGCGGCCGGATCGTGGACCCGCACGGCGTAGCGGCCGCTGCGACGGATGACCTCCAGCAGCCGTTCGCCGTGCCGCACTTCGATACCCGCGGCGCCTTCGCCCGGCGTGAGGACCGTTCGGTCGCCCAGGGGGCGACCGTCGAGGGTCAACTCGGCGCCGTCGGACACCACGACCGTCTCGCCGGCGACGCGCCAGCGGCCCGGCACCGCCTCGAGTACGACGTCGTGGTCGGTGAGCCACTGCAGTCCCGTAAGGCTCAGCCACCCGAGCGGCGCCCGCGCCCACCGGTCCCGTTCGGCCCGCCAGGCCCGCCATTCGGTGTCGAATTCGGCGCCGGGGCCGGCTCCTTCGGTGCTGATCACGGTCATGACGCTCGCACTCCTTCGCTGCCGCGATGTGGGTGGCGCAGCCCCAGATGTTCACGCAGGGTCACACCGGTGTACTCGGTCCGGAAACTGCCCAGGTCCTGCAGTTCCGGAACGACCTTGTCGACGAATTCGTCGAGGCCGTGCGGGGTGAGATGCGGTACGAGGACGAAGCCGTCGGCGGCATCGGACTGCACGTACCGGTCGATCTCGGCGGCGACCTGCGCCGGAGTTCCCACGAACTGTTGGCGCGCGGTCACCTCGATGATCAGTTCGCGGATGCTCAGGTTCTCCGCGGCGGCCTTCTCCCGCCAGGCCTCGGCCACCGCCCTGGGGTCCTTGGCGTGGCGGACCCGGCCGCGGGTGATGTTCGCGTTGTCGACCGGATCGATCTCGGGCAGCGGGCCGTCGGGGTCGTAGCCGGAAAGGTCGCGGCCCCAGACCTGTTCGAGGAAGGCGATGGCCGTCTGCGGACCAACCTGCTGCAGCCGGATCTCGCGCGCTCGCTCCTCGGCGTCGGCGGCGCTGTCACCGAGGACGAAGGTCGCGGCGGGCAGGATCTTCAGATCGTCGCGGCTGCGGCCGTACTTCGCGAGCCGGGTTTTGATGTCGGTATAGAACCGGCGTCCGTCCTCGAGCTCGCCGTGGCGGCTGAAGATCGCATCGGCCTTGGCGGCGGCGAATTCCCGGCCCTCCTCGGAGTCACCGGCCTGGATCTGTACCGGATATCCCTGCGGGCTCGCCGGTAACCCGTAGCCGCCGTCGATATCGAATTGCGTTCCGCGATAACGGAATCGGGGCGCCGGGCCGCCGAACACCCCGCGTTCGCGGTCGACGACCGGCGCCCCGCCGGCGCGACTGTCCCAGATCGCGCGGGTCGCGTCGACCACTTCCGCCGCGCGCACATAGCGTTGCGAGTGGTCCAGGTAGCCGCCGCGCCGGAAATTCTCACCGGTGAACGCGTCGGACGAGGTGACCGCGTTCCAGGCGGCCCGCCCACCCGAGAGGTGGTCCAAACTCGCGAATTGCCGTGCGAGTTCGAAGGGCTCGTTGAACGTGGTGTTGATCGTGCCCGCCAGGCCCAGATGCGTCGTCACCCCGGCGAGCGCGTTGAGCACGGTGAAGGTGTCGGGGCGGCCGACCACGTCGAGGTCGAAGATCCGGCCGCGGTGTTCGCGCAGCCGCAGCCCCTCGGCGAGGAAGAAGAAGTCGAACAGCCCGCGCTCGGCGGTGCGGGCCAGGTGGACGAAGGAGTCGAACTCGATCTGGCTGCCCGATTCCGGCACGCTCCACACCGTGGTGTTGTTCACCCCCGGAAAATGCGCGGCCAGGTGAATCTGCTTGCGTACCTGTTGTTTCGGCATCCTCATCCTCGGGCGAGTGCGTAGCGGTTGGCGGGACGGGTCAGACCGATCCGAGCGCGCAGGCTGCGCGCCGGCCGGACCAGCGCGGCGCCGAACGCGGGCACCGCCAGCGGCCGCAACACCAGACCGTCGGCGGCGCACGCCCGCTGGGTCCGGTCGAGCAGCGCGCGCAGCCCGTCGGCGGTGCCGAGGTGGCGCACGGACGCGGGCGGGACCGCCGGGCCCCAGGCGTCCAACTGCTCGAGTTCGGCGTGGGCCCGGTCCTCGGTCGCGGCCAGATGCACCTCCACGTCGAGCAGGATCCGGACCTCGTCGGGCCTTCGCCCGGCCGCGGCGACCGCGGAGCGCAGCCGAGACCGCAGCGCGGCGGCCTCGTCGAGGTCGGCGGCACCGATCCGGATCAGATCGGCCCGGTGGACCGCGAGGCGGGTGCTCGCCGCCGACGCCGCGCGCACCGCGATCGGCGGCTGCCCCTGCGGCGGGCGGGGCGTGATCGAGGGGCCCTTGACGGAGAAGTTCTCGCCCTCGAAATCGATGTAGTGCAATCGGTCGCGGTCGATGAAGCGGCCGGTCGCGATGTCCCGGATCTCGGCGTCGTCCTCCCAGCTGTCCCACAGCCGGGTCACCACCTCGATCGCCTCGTCGGCCTCGTGCCACAACGAGGTGTCGTCCTGCGGTTGTTTGCGGCCGAACAGTTTCGTCTGGTCGGGGTCGGCCGAGACCGCGACCTCCCAGCCCGCCCGGCCGTCGGTGGCGTAATCGAGGGCGGCGATCGCCTTGGACACGTGGAACGGTTCGGTATGCGTGACCGTCGCCTGCGGGATCAGGCCGATGGCCCGCGTCGCGGCGGCCGCCCGGGCGGCGACCGCGACCGCGTCGAGCGGTCCGTACCCGCTCGCGTCCACGCCGAAGGTGTCCGGGAGGAAGACGAAGTCGAGGCCGGCCCGGTCGGCGGCGGTGATGGCGTCGAGCCAGTAGCCGGCGGTGAACAACTCTTCGGCGCGGGAGTCGGCCCGCCGCCACGACGCCGGGTGGATACCCGTGCCGGACAATTCCACCCCGAGCAGAGGCGGGAACGACGACATGCGAGGGCGTCCTTTCGATCGACAGGAAGACACCGCCGAATCGCGGTTCACGGGAAGCGGAGATCTCCCGCGATCGCCGGATGGGCGCAAGCTCAAACTATGAGAAATCGCCTGCGGCGTCAGCACTCTCGATCGCGGTGAATTCTATTCTTGCGGCCGCCGCGATCGCCGCGGAGCCGAAGCCTCCGGGACAGTCCCGATGCGCGGGACCGCCCGTACCCGGCCGCTTCCGGATTTCCTGGCCTGCGGGCTTCTAAGGTGGCGGCATGTCCGACAACGAGCGGAACACCCCGGCGGCGGCGCCGGTGGCCCCGACCGGATGGCGCGGCCGCTGGCATCGGTTCCGGCACTCGCCGTATCTGCCGGCAACGGTGCTGGTGTTCATTCTGGCTATCGCGGCCGGACTGTTCGCCGGCTCCTACACCTACATCCTCGCCAATCCGACACCGCACCGGATCCCCGTCGCGGTCGTCGACGCGGGTGCCGCGGTACCGGCAGCCGACCAGCGCTTCCTCGACACGATGAATCAGGCGCTGAACGGCTCGTTACATCCGCTGCACTACGACACCCCGGCGGCGGCGCGCGAAGCCGTCGAATCGCAGCGGGTGTTCGCGATCCTGGACCTGCGCACCGACGCGCGGATCCCGGTCGATGTGTCGGGTGCCTCCGGTTCGTCGGTGGCCCAGGTGGTCACCACCGCGGCCGGTGAGGCGAGCCGCCGGACCCGGATACCGATCGCGGTGACCGATATCAACCCGCTCCAGCCGGGTGATCCGCGCGGCTTGGCGATCTTCTACATCACCCTGGCGGCGGTGATCATCGGCTTCGTCGGCGCCATCCAGCTCGGCGTGCACGCCGGGGCGTTGAACGCGGCGCAGCGGATCGGGTTCACCGTCGCCTACGCGACCCTGGGCGGGTTCGCGATCTCCGCCGTGGTGGACTGGTGGCTGGGCGCGCTGACGCTGCCGTTCCCGCAGTCGTGGGGAATTCTGGCGTTCACGATGTTCACTTCGGGCATGATCTTCTCGATGTTCAACGCGCTGTTCGGGCGCTGGGCGATGATCCCGACCTGGGGTGTGATGGTGCTGCTGGGCAACCCGTCCTCCGGCGGCGCGGTATCGTGGCCGCTGCTGCCGTCCGTACTCGGCACGATCGGCCGCTGGCTACCTCCGGGCGCTTCGGTGAACGCCCAGCACACCGCGGTGTATTTCGCCGGCCACCAGCACATCTTCCCGTATCTGGTGCTCGCCGGGTGGGCGCTGGTCGCGTCCGCGGTGTTCTGGGTGTGGCGGGACCGGCGCGGCGATGCGGGCGACCCCGAGGACGCGCCCGACTCGGATCGATAGTTCAGGCGGACTGTTCGATCACCGGCCGCGCGAACCCGCCCGGCACCGCGGCCAGCAACTCCCGCGTGTATTCGTGCTGAGGATCATCGAACAGCGTTGCTGTGGGCGCCGTTTCGACGATCCGGCCCTGCCGCATCACCGCGACCCGGTCACTGATGCGACGCACCACGGCCAGATCGTGGGAGATGAACAGATAGCTCAGCTCGAGCTCGTCGCGCAGTCGCTCCAGCAGCGCCAGGATCTGCGCCTGCACCCCGACATCGAGCGCCGACACCGGTTCGTCCAGGACCAGCACCTCCGGCCGCAGCGCCAGCGCCCGCGCGATCGCGACACGCTGGCGCTGGCCGCCCGACAGCCGCTCCGGCCGCCGGTCCGCCACCTCGGCCGGCAGGGCGACCTGATCGAGCAGTTCGGCGACCCGGGCACGGCGTTCGCGGCGATCACCGATCCCGAAGGCTTGCAACGGTTCTCCCACGATCGTCGCGACACTCAATGTCGGATTCAGCGACGTGTACGGATTCTGGTACACCACCTGGACGCGTCGGCGGAATTCCCGCAGCCCGGCACCACGTAGACCCGCGACATCGCGGCCGTCGAAGCGAATGCTGCCCGCATCGGGCGCCGACAGCCGCGCCAGGATGCGAGCGGTGGTGGTCTTGCCGGACCCGGATTCGCCGACCAGGGCAAGCGTTTCGCCGCGATCGAGATCCAGCGACACGTCGTCGACCGCATCCGCGCGCACGCCCCGCGCGATCCGGAAACTCTTGCGCAGACCGGTCGCCACCAGCAGCGGGCGTTCGGCACGCGGGCGCGTTCGGCGCGCCGGTGTCTCGGCGCTGGGCGCGGCGGCGAGCAGCTCGGCGGTGTATTCGTGCTGCGGATCGGTGAGAACTGCTGTGGTGGTTCCGGTTTCGACGACCCGGCCGTGGCGCATCACCACGATCCGATCGGCCCGGTCCGCGGCCACCGCCAGATCGTGGGTGATCAGCAGGACCGCGGTGCCGAGTTGCGCGGTGCGCTCGGCGAGGTGATCGAGGATGCGACGCTGCACGGTGACGTCCAGGGCGCTGGTCGGTTCGTCGGCGATCACCAGTTCGGGTTCGCAAGCCAGCGCGATCGCGATCAGCACCCGCTGGCGCTGCCCGCCGGACAGATCCTGCGGATACTGCCGCGCCCGCACCTCCGGCCGGTCCAGGCCCGCCTCGGTGAGCAACCGCACCGCCTCCAGCCGAGCTGTCCGACGATCCGCGCGGCGGTGGATGCGCAACACCTCCGCCACCTGATCGCCGATGCGCTGCACCGGATTCAGCGACGTCCCGGGATCCTGCGGGACGAGCCCGATGCGCGCACCCCGAAGCCCACGCAGGGTGCGCTCGGATGCGGTGTCGAGCCGGCGGCCGTCGAAAACGATCCCGCCGCCGGATATCTCCGCTGTATCGGGCAGCAGGCCGATGACGGCATGGGCGAGGGTGGACTTTCCCGACCCCGACTCGCCGACCAGCGCCACGGTCTCCCCACGCCGGATCTCGAGCGTCGCACCGGAGACGGCGTCCACCGCCGTGCGGCCGTAGCGAACGTGCAGATCATCGACCCGCAACAAGGTCTCGTCGCTCATCGGTCCTCCTGTGTCCTGCGGGGCACCCGCACCCGGTCGGACCGACGAGAAGCTGCGCCAGTGTGTCTCATCGGTCCTCCTGTGTCTTGCGGGACACCCGCACCCGGTCGGACCGACGAGAAGCTGCGCGAGTGTGTCTCATCGGTCCTCCTGGTTCCCGATCGCGCGGCCGATGCGCTGGGCGGCGAGCACCACCGCGACGATCACCAGGCCGGGCAGGGTGGTCATCCACCAGGCGAGCACGAGATAGTTGCGGCCCTCCGAGATCAGCGAACCCCATTCCGGGGTGGGTGGCGCGGCCCCGTAGCCGAGGAAGCTCAGCGAGGAGATCGCCAGGACCGCGACACCGAATTCCACCGCGGCCAGCGCGGCGACCGGCGCGTAAGCGGTGCGCAGGATGTGGCGCAGCAGCACGGTGTGCCAGCGCACCCCGGACGCGAACGCCGCCTCCACATAGGGCGCGCGGCGGACCCGCAGCACCTCCGCGCGCATCACCCGGGCGAACCGGGCGATCAGCGCCACCCCGACCGCGATGGCCACATTCCGGGTACCCAGCCCGAGCACGGTGATGAGCACCAGTGCCGACAGTAGTTCCGGGATCGCCAGCAGCACATCGATTCCGCGCATGACGACGGCATCGACGGCGCCGCCGAGCGTGCCGGAGACGAGACCGATCGCCGAACCGACCACCAGCCCCAGCAGCACGGCACACACGGTCGCGGTCAATGTCAAAGCCGCCCCGTGCGCGACCCTGGTGTACAGGTCGCGACCGAGATTGTCGGTGCCGAACCAGTGGTGCAGGCCGGGCCCGCGGAATTTCTCCGCCGGCACTCCCGCTCGCGGATCGTCCCCGGCGAGCAGCGACGGTGCGACCGCCCAGCCGAGGACCACGATCAACACGAGGACCGACACCACCAGTCCGGCGGTGGCACGCAGGCGTTTCGGCGGCAGCGCCCGCCGCACTCCGGTAATCCGGACGGACGCGGGTGGCGCGATGAGCAGGGTGTCAGACATGAGCGCCCACTTTCTCGCGAGCGACGGCGACCCGCGGATCGAGCAGCGGGTAGACCAGATCCACCGCCAGATTCACCACCACGAAGGCCAGCGCGGCGATCAACACGATCCCCTGCACCACCGGAATGTCTTGATGCAACACCGCGTTCTGGGTGAGCCGGCCCAGTCCACCGCGCGAGAATACGGTTTCGACGACCACCGAACCGGCCAGCACCGTGCCGACCCACAGTCCCGCGACGGTCAGCGCGGGTCCGGCCGCCGCGCGCAGCACGTGCCGCCACTGCACCCACAGCCGCGAGGCACCCTTGGCGAAGGCCACATCCACGAACGGCTGCCGCCAGGTGGCAGCCAGACCGCTGTAGAACACCTGCGCGATGACCGCGCCGACCGGCACGGCCAGCGTGATCGCGGGCAGGATCGTGCCGCTGAATCCGGTGCCGCCGAAGGCCGGCACCAATCGCAACCGGAACGAGAACAGTTGCAGCAGAAGCAGTCCCACCCAGAACGTGGGCATCGCCGCGCCGATCGGCGGCAGCGCCGTCAGCAGATTCCGCAACCACGGCCGCCGGGTGTAGGACGCGGCCACGGCCAGTGCGGCGCCGACGACGATCGCCAGCAGCAGCGCCAGACCGGCCAGTGCCAGGGTCGAGGGAATCGACTGCGCCAGCGCGCCGGTGACGGTTTGCCCGGTGTTCAGGGAGCGGCCGAGATCACCGCGGACCGCGTGGGTGAGTGCGGTCCAATACTGTTCCGGCACCGAGCGGTCCAGCCCGTATCTGGCCTTCAGTTCCGCGATCGCGGCCGGATCGGGAGGCACGCCCGGATCCGCGTCGACGGCCAGCTGCACCGGATCCGACGGCAGCAGGAACAGCACGGCGAAGGAGATGGTGAACGCCGCCCACAGCACCCCGACGGCCTGCAGCACGCGCACGATCACATACCGGGTCATCGAATTCATCGCTTGCTCAACCAGGTGTCGTAGAACTGCAGGCGCGCCGAGGCCTCGAACTTCAGATCGTGCACCGCGCCGGACACCCCGATCGCCTGCGACAATTCGATGGTCGGCACCCACAGCCCGTTCTCGATCACCGATCGCTGCGCCTGCCCGATGATCCCCGCCCTGGCCGCCGGGTCGGTGGTCGACAGCTCGTCGGCGAGCGCCTGGTCCAGCGCCGGAATCGGTCCGCGCTGGTTGAGGTTTCGCTGACCGCGGCCGAACGTGGTGCGCAGGATGTCGCCGTCGGCGCGGGTGGTGTTGAAGTAGGTGGCGTCGAAGTCACCCGAGTTCTGCCGCGCGGTGTACTCGGCGACGGGCGTCAGTTCCAGCCGGATATCCACCCCGATCTTGCGCAATTGCTGCTGCACCAGCTCCAAGGTCGCCTGATTCGCGGCGAACTGCGCACCGAACAGCACACCGAACGACAGCCGCCGCCCGTCCTTGACCCGGATCCCGTCGCCACCGGGCACCCATCCGGCCTGGTCCAGTATGCGGCGCGCCTGGTCGGGGTCGTAGGCTATCGATTTCGAAAGGTCCACGTAGCCTGGGGTTTTCGAGGCCAGCGGCCCGGTGGCGGGCCGGAACTGCGGCCCCAGTACGGTGTCCACCAGCTGCCGGCGGTCGATTCCGTGCAGCAGGGCCTGGCGCACGGCGGAATCCGACAGCGGTGCGCGGCTCACATTCGGCTGCAGCCCGAACGGAACGCCGGGGTTCGAATCGAACTGCACCGTGGCGCCCGCGGCCTCGAGTTGCGGAACATCCTGGGGCAGCGCGTCACTGACGGCGTCGAGCTGATTCGACGACAGGCTGCCGGTCCGTACGCCGGCCTCGGGGACGACCGTGAATTCGATCCGATCCAGGTACGCCTCACCGGAATGCCCGAACACCGCCGAACCCCACCGATATCCGGGACGCTTGACCAGTGTGGCGGAGGCATCCTGGCGATATCCGGCGTAGACGAACGGTCCGCTGCCGATATTGTCGCCGAGGCAACGCTGCTCGGCCGGTTTCGCGGTGGTCGCGTCGGCGAGGATGCCCAGCTGCGGGGTCGAGGAAGCCTGCAGGAACTGGGCGTTCGGCGCGTCGAATCGAACCTCGGCGGTGAGTGGATCGACCACCGTGGTGCCCGCGTATCCGGACAGATAGCTCGCGCCCAGTGGGGCTTTCGCCGCGGTGAGGGTGTGCACGACGGCGTCGAAGTTCTTCTGCACCGAGGTGGCGGTCAGCGGCGTGCCGTCGCTGAACGTGACGTCGGGCCGCAGATGGAAGGTGAAGGTCTTCGCGTCCGGGCTCACCTGCCAGGACGTCGCCAGCCACGGCTTGATCTCCCCGCTCGCGGGGTCCTGGTCGGTGAGCGAATCCACGATCTGGCGTGTCACGTACAGGGTTTGGTTGGTGCCGGCCTGGGCCGGGTCCGAGCAGGTCGGCGCCTGCGACAGACCGTAGCGCAGGGTGCCGCCCGGCTGCGGAGGCCCGGCGTCGCCGCCACCACCGGAGGTGTTCGAGCAGGCGGCGATCGCCAGCGTCACGGTGACCGCGAGCGCCGGCGAGAGGATTCGTTTCATTCGGTGGCTCCGGGTGGATCGATACGGTAGCGGTCGGCGCCGATCGGACGGCTGGGAACGGTTCGGCGCAGCTCCGGCGCCACCTCGGCCTGGAACAACTCGAGGCTTTCCCGGTGCTGCTTATCGGTGAGCCCGTCGCCGTCGGCGCCGAGGTGGATGACCTCGTGGCCCAGCCGCGCGTGATAGCGCCCGAGCTTGTCGAGCACCTGCTGCGGGCTCCCGACGACCGCCGAACTGCGTTCGACGAAGTCCTCCACCGACGTGAAGACCTCCGGCACACCGAATTTCCGGGCGGCGGCACGGCGGGCCTCGAAGATCGGGCGATAGGTGTCGAGCGCGATGCGGGAATCACGGGCGACGTAGAACCCCGCCGTCCCGGCGCCGACCAGCGCGTCGGCGGGGTCGTGGCCGTGCGCCGCCCAGCGCTCGCG
The DNA here is from genome assembly GCF_000308855.1 of Nocardia veterana NBRC 100344. GTDB lineage: Bacteria > Actinomycetota > Actinomycetes > Mycobacteriales > Mycobacteriaceae > Nocardia > Nocardia veterana. Next base: position 142,387 of record NZ_BAGM01000073.1, read on the forward strand.
GTAGTGATCGACCAATTCGGCGTACGGGTCGATCGGATAGGTCACATTCGCCGAGAACAGTGGATCACCGTGGCGCGCGGCCAATTCCACGGACTCGCGGCTGGTGGCGCTGCCGTGCCAGATCCGCAGTTCCGGCTGCAGTGGCCGGGGCAGCGTCTTGGCGCCGGACAGCGACGGCCGGAACCGGCCGTTCCAGGTGACGTCGTCGCTGCGCCACAGCTGCCGGAACAGTTCGTAACCCTCGCGATTGCGGTCCCACTGGTCCTCGGTGGTGACGTGGAACAGCTTCGCCTGCGCCGCGCCGTTGCCCTTGCCGACGATGAGTTCGAGACGGCCGCCCGACAGATTGTCCAGCGTCGCATAGTCTTCCGCGGCCCGCACGGGATCGAGCAGGCTCAACGTGGTGACCCCCGTGAACAACGCGATCCGTGAGGTCAGCGCCGCGATATGGCTGAGCACGACCGGCGGCGCGGCCGACAGGAACGGGTCTTCGTGGCGTTCTCCGACCGCGAACCCGTCGTAGCCGAGCGTCTCGGCCAGCCGGGCACTGTCGACGACGCGCCCCAGACGTTGCGCGGGTGATTCGAGGACGCCGGTCACCGGGTCGGGCTGGTGGGTGATCAGCGTCAGCAGCAGGAATTTCATGCGGGCACAGCACCGATCTCGGGGCGCGCGCTGTAGCCGGACCGTAACGGGGTGTATCCGGCGGTGCGGCCGAACCGGTTACGGCGCCGCGTGACCTCGGCCGGGTAGGTCGGATACTTCTCGAACGGATGCGCGAGCAACCCGGACGGGTGCGCGATCGTCCGCTCCAGCGGGGTGTATCCCGCCGACAGGTAGAGCGCGACCGCCTCGGGCTGTCGCGGACCGGTGGTCAGGAAGATGCGCCGGTAGCCGCGCCGCAGCGCCTCGGCCTCGAGTTCACCGAGCACCACCGTCGCCAGGCCGCGGCGACGATGCTCGCGCGCGGTCCAGATGCGTTTCAGCTCCGCGGTGTGTTCGTCGTAGCGGCGGAAAGCGCCGCCGGCCACCGGTTCGCCGTCCTCGACGACCACCAGCAGATCACCGTGCGGCGGCGCGAATTCGTCGGCCGGGTGGTTCACCAGCTCCGCGTGCACCTCGCCGACGCTGCCGCCGTAGCGGCCGGCGTATTCGATGGCCAATTCGGCCAGCAGCGGCGCGGCCATCGGATCGGTCTGGCGAACGTGAAAGACGTTGCGCACCATGTATTCCTCCATCGGTCCCGGCGGTAGCACCCACATCCACGCGGGGGGTTGCTGCGATGTCGTCGAGCCGGGTCTCTCGATCGCTCTGGATGGGCGAAACGTCACGGTATGGGAATTCCGGTGCGCGGTCAGCACTCTCGATCGCGCTGAATCGAACCCTTGCCGGGGTGGCTGTCGAAGACTGTGATTACCGGTGTCGCACCGACCCGGCGATGCCACGTACCACCGGTTCCGGATCCCACACTCCCGGCCGCCCGAGGGTCAGCGGGTAACAGGCCAGCCCGAGCAGTACCGCACTGAAATGCCCTATGTCGGTGAAGGTTCGGCTCGTGAATACCGGAATCGCGTAGAAGACGAGCACCCCGAGCAGATACCCGTACCGCCACGGCGTCGCGATCCGGTACACCAGCACCGCGACAACCCCGGCCAACGCGTAGCTGACACCGTAGTCCAGGGTGTTCACCGCGGATTCGGGTGCGTGCCCGTGTCGAATGGCCCAATACAGCACGCCCTCGCTGAGGTAGGTCGCGCCGACGTGCGCGATCACCACCACCGCCAGCCAGCGCAGCGTTCCGAGCCAGCGTTCGGCCTGGGCGTGGAAGACGGTGTAGCTGACCGCGTACCCGAACCAGCCGCCGCCGGCGAGCCAGAAGGCGCTGGCGATCAGCACGTGCACCGGATCCTCGCGCAGATGATGCAGATTGGTCGAGCGGTTGCCCAGCAGGGTCTCGGCCTGATCGGGGGACAGGTGCCGGATGACGAGCGTCGACGCCAGCAGCACGGCCAGCCAGATGTAGGTGCCGGGCGCGCGCCGGATGTAGTCGGCGACCGCGGCCGCAGCGGTCCGCCACCGGGTGCGCTCTCGGCTGGGCATGGTCACCTTCCTCGACGGGTCGCGACGATCGCTTCACTATGAGCCCCCGCTGCCGCACCGCAATCACCCGTCGCGGGTGAGTCCTCCGCACTCGAACGCCGAATGCCGCGAATGCGGCAAAACACCTGGTCCGGCGGTGGGTGGGCGCGCGCCGGGCGGCCACGGCACGTACTCTGCTGCTGCGGTGCGACGTCGGTAGTCGGGGTGGGCACCGGAGGGTGCTGTGTCCCGGGTGGGCGCCGTGCATGCGAGTTCGAGACAGAGGCGGTGAGGACGTGCGCAGGCGTCGATCTCTCCTGGCAGTGGCGGTACTGACGGCGATCGTCGTCCTCGTCGGCGGATGCGGCGGCTCGGGTGGCGACACCTCCTCGGCCCCCGTGTCGAAGGGTCCCGACATCACCGCACCCGCGGCGATCGAGGTGCCCGCGGCCGAGCACGGACCGCTCAATCCGGCGACGCCCATCGTGGTGAATTCCGCCGACGGCATGCTCACCACGGTCACGGTCACCGATGGGGACGGTAGAACCGTCGCCGGCGATTTCGCTGCCGACCATCGCAGCTGGACCTCGAAGGATCCGCTGAACTACGGGATCACCTACCGGGTCGACGCTCGAGCGGTGAACCTCGCCCAGGTCGCGACCGGCAAGACCGTCACCGTCACGACGATCGACGCCGGCCACAAGGCGTACGCGAATGTGGTGCCGGCGCCGGATCTGGTCGCGCAGACCGGGATCGGCGTGGGGCAGCCGATGGTGTTCCAGTTCACCCAGCCCGTGGCGAACAAGGCGGAGGTGCAGAAGCATCTGAAGGTCACCGTCACCCCGCCGCAGCCGGGCGCCTGGTATTGGGTCGACGACAAGGACGTGCACTATCGCGCCGAGCAGTACTGGCAGCCGGGCACCAGGATCCATATCGAAGCCGACGTTTTCGGTCTCGACCTCGGCGACGGGGTGTTCGGCGCCGAGAACAACAGCGCCGACTACACCGTCCACGACGCCTGGGTCGCCAAGGCCGACGGCAGTACCGAACAGCTGACGATCTTCCACAACGGCGCGCAGGTGAACCGGATGCCGATGAGTCTCGGCTCGCCCGGATTCCCGTCCCACGAAGGGCCACACGTCATTTCGGAGAAGTCGCCGTCGATCATCATGGACTCCTGCAGTTACGGGGTCTGCGCCGGCCAGCCCGGGTACTACCGCGAGAAGGTGGACCTGGACGAACGCATCTCCAACGACGGCGAATTCGTGCACTCGGCGCCCTGGTCGGTGGGACAGCAGGGGGCCAGCAATGTGTCGCACGGCTGCGTGAACCTCTCACCCGACAACGCGCAGTGGTTCTTCGACCACTTCGGCGTCGGCGACGTCGTGGAGATCACCAATTCGGGTGGTCCGCCGTTGCCGGTGTGGGACACCTACGGCGACTGGGAGGTGCCGTGGAACGTGTGGCAGGCCGGTAACGCGAGCAGCTGATCCGGCGGGCGCGGCAGCTACCATCGGACCATGTGGGCAACCGATCTGCGAATCGTCCCGGTCCTGGCCGTATTGGCGACCGCCGTCGCCTGCGCATCCGGAAATTATTCCACCCCAACGGATTCCGCATCAGCCGCCCCCGTCGGCCACACCTACCTCTCCACCGATGTGCACGGCCCGCGAATCCCCGGCGACGGGCCGCTCCGCCTCACCTTCACCGAGGGCCGGCTCAGCGCCACGGCCGGCTGCAACACCCTCATGGGCTCCGCCGACCTGTCCGGCCACACCCTCCGCACCGGCCCCCTCGCCAGCACCCGCATGGCCTGTGTGGGTGACCGCGCCGGCGCCGACGAATGGGCCACCGCACTCCTGCAGGCAAGCCCGACCTGGAGTCTCGACGGAACGACACTGACGTTGAAGACCACCGACCGGACCGTGAGGTTGCAGGAGTCGCAGCCCGCGGGATGAGGGCCGCGGTCACGGCATGCTCGTAGCGAGCGTACGACCGTGAGCGGCTCGGCGGACCGGCCGCTGGTGAGCGTCCGATCCCGCCGTCCCGCACGTGCGCGAGCGCTCGCCGGACCAAGTTTCACCTGGCCCCACAAGTTCTCCGTGGTGGCCATCGGTAGGGCTGTGGCGGGCCGAGACGGCAGCGGGGCGAACGTTCGCCGGAACCTGCGGATAGCGGAAAGGGAACGGCGTGCGAGCATGCTCGACATGGCGATTGCTGTGGGATCTATTGCTCACCTCCGGCTCACCGTGTGTGATATCGGCCGGTCGCGGGCCTTCTACGAGAAGGTTTTCGGCTGGCCCGTCGCGCTGGAGGTTCCGGCCGATGCGGATCAGGAGACGCGCGAGCGGCTCGGCTTTCTCTACGGCGGAGTGATCTACCGGATGGAACAGGGCATGATCGGGCTGCGGCCTGTCGGTGCCGACCGGTTCGACGAGAATCGGGTCGGTCTGGACCATCTCGCGTTTCCTGTCGCATCCCTCACCGAATTGCAGGCCGCAGCGGAGCATTTGGACGCCTGCGGCGTCGAGCATGGGGACATCAAGGATATCGGTGTCAGCTACATCCTGGAGTTCCGAGATCCGGACAATATCGCGCTGGAACTCGTCGCACCCAAGTAGTAGCGAGTGGGTCGGACGGCCACGGCGCTGCCTGGCGGAGGTGAGTGAGGTGGTCATGACCAACCGCGCTGCGGATTCGATCGTCCCAGGGAGCTTCGCGACCGCTCCGGAGCCCTACGCGGCGCACTCGATCGGCGACATCGTTCGCATCTGGGCGCAGCGGATTCCGCACCGGGCCGCGTTCATCACCACCGACCGCTCGACCAGCTGGAGCGAATACGACCGGTCGGCGGACGTGATCGGTGAGATGCTGCGCTCGACTCCCGGCGGCCCGCGGTCGCGGGTGGCGCTGCTGCTGCCGGACACCGCGGCAGTCCACGCGGCGCTGTGCGGGTGCTACCGGGCGGGACGTATCGCCGCGGCCGTCGGGGTGCGGTCGGGCGTGCGTGAGATCGCGCACGTGATGCGCCGGACCGACGCGTCGACGCTGGTCACTGTTCCGGAGATTCGCGGCCGAACGTGGCAGGCACTGGTCCGGGAACTCGAGGCCGAAGATGTGATGCCGAGCGAGGTGGTCGTGGTCGACGAGCAGACCGGCGCCGTCACGCGGCACCGGACCGACGCGGCGCCGAAGGCCGAGAACTCTTCCGGCGGTGCGTTGTTCACCCCGTCGCAGGTGACCATCCTCAACTCGACCTCAGGGACCACCGGTACACCCAAGATCGTCGCGCACACCGAGCGACGATGGACGGCCTTCGCGCGGGAGGCGATGGTGGGCGCCCGGATCGGGCCGCAGGATGTCATCTGCTCGGTGGTCCCGGCGCCGTACGGATTCGGCCTGTGGTCGGCGCATTTCCTGCCGGCCCTGCTGGGCGTACCGGCCGTCGTCACCGCACGTTTCGATGCCGAAGAGACCGCGATGCTGATCGAACGTGAGCGCGTCAGCGTCTTGTGCTGTGTCAGTACGCAATTCAAGATGCTGTTGCGGTCCGGGGCGGTGGATCGGCACGACATGTCGAGCCTGCGGGTGCTCTACACCGGCGGCGAAGCGGTGCCCTATCGTGACGCCCGCGCGTTCGAGGACGCCACCGGCGCCAAGGTGCTGCAGTTCTACGGCTCCAACGAGAGCGGTGCGGTCAGCCGCACCACCGTCGACGACGACGCCGACACCAGGCTGCGCACCTGCGGCCGCACCCTCGCCTCGATGAACGTCCGGGTACTCGACGACACCGGCGCCGAGGTGACCGGGCCGGTCCGGCGCGGCCGGCCCGCGGTGCGTGGGCCGCTCGTCTCGGCCGGCTATTGGAACGATCCGGTGGCCGACGCCGAATTGCGCACGCCGGACGGGTGGACCTTGCTGGGCGATATCGTCGAGATCGACGAATCCGACCGGGTCCGGGTGGTCGGGCGCACCTCGGATTTCATCATCCGGGGCGGTAAGAACATCTCGGTTACCGAGATCGAGGATGTGGTTCGGGAGCACGACGCGGTGTCGGACGTCGCCGTCGTCGGTATTGCCGACGAGCTGTTCGGCGAACGGGTCTGCGCGGTGGTGGTTCTCGTCGACGGCGCGACCCTGGACACGGCCGCGCTGTCGGATCGGCTCGCCTCGCGCGGGGTGACCAAGGAGTACATCCCCGAATACGTCGTGGTGGTCGACCGCCTCACACTCGGTCCCGGCGGGAAAACCGACCGGGCGGCGGCGCGGGATACGGCGATGCGCAGGATCGGGTCGCGGTGATCGGGATCGAACTTCCCGATCTGCCGGTTCGGGCCGCACTCGATCGCGTCGTCGGCACCGTGGCCGCACACGGCACGGCGGTTCTGGTCGCGCCGCCGGGGACCGGGAAGACCACCCTGGTGCCCCTGGCGCTCGCGACCGAGACCACCGGGCGGGTCCTGGTGGCCGAGCCGCGGCGCTTGGCGGCGCGTGCCGCTGCCGCGCGGATGGCGGCACTGCTGGGCGAACAGGTGGGGGAGAGCGTCGGCTACTCGGTCCGGGGCGATCGCCGGGTGGGCAGGCGAACCCGGATCGAGGTGGTGACGTCCGGGTTGCTGGTGCGCCGCCTGCAGGACGATCCCGAACTGTCGGGGACGGATGTGGTGATGCTCGACGAATGCCATGAGCGGCACCTGGACGCGGATCTGCTGCTGACCCTGCTGCTGGATGCCCGGGCCGGCCTGCGCCCGGATCTGCGGATCCTCGCCACCTCGGCAACCGTTGCGGCCGAACGGCTGTCGGCGCTTCTCGGCGGCGACGAGCCGGCGCCGGTGCTGCGAGTCGAAGGACGCGCCTATCCCGTGGACACCACCTACGTCGCGCCGCTGCCCGGGGAACGGATCGAGGCGCAGGTCGCCCGCGCCACCCGGATCGCGCTCGCCGAATCCGACGGCGACATCCTGGTATTCCTCCCCGGCGCGGCCGAAATCCGAAGAACCACAGCACTTCTGGACGACCGGGACGGAGTCGACATCGTCGCGCTGCACGGGCGGTTGTCCGCGGCGAGACAGGACACCGCATTACAGCCCGGGCCGCGGCGCCGGGTGGTGCTGGCCACGGCGGTGGCGGAATCGAGTCTGACGGTGCCGGGTGTGCGCGCGGTGGTGGATTCCGGACTGGCGCGGATACCGCGCATCGACCGCGCTCGGGGGATGTCCGGGCTCGCCACGGTCCGCGTCTCGGCCGCGGTCGCCGACCAGCGGGCCGGGCGGGCCGGGCGGGAAGCTCCGGGCCGGGTGTGGCGATGCTGGCCGGAATACGAACACGCCACCCTGCCCGCCTATCCGGAACCGGAAATCCGCACGGCCGACCTGACTCGATTGACCTTGGAGCTCGCCTGCTGGGGGACTCCGGACGGCCACGGCCTCACCTGGTGGGATCCGCCGCCGCCCGGCGGATTGACCGTGGGCCGGCAGGTCTTGCACGCGCTTGGTGCCGTGACCAGCGACGGCACGGTAACCGACCGCGGCCGGCGGATTGCCCGCATCGGGCTGCACCCGCGCCTGGCGCGCGCACTACTCGACGGTGCGGCCGAGGCCGGGGCGCGAACCGCGGCGGAAGTGGTCGCCGTCCTCGACGACGACACCCTGATCTCGGGTGTCGACCTCACCACCGGTTTGCGGCAGCTTCGCCGCGAACAGCCGGTGCGCTGGCGACGTGAGGTCGAGCGTTTGGCTCGATCCGTGGCGGGGGCGGAAGGGGCCGGCGATCCCGCTTACGTTGTCGCGCTGGCCCACCCGGAACGGCTGGCGCGCCGGCGCGGCCCGGGCTCGGCGAGTTATCTGATGGCCGGTGGCACCGCCGTGACGCTGCCGCCGGGCTCCGGAACGGGTGATCCGGAGTGGCTGGCGGTGGGTGTGGCGACCCGCGAACCCGGCCGCTCCGAAGGTCGTATCCGGTTGGCCGCGGCCGCCGACGAAGCTCTGGCCCGCAGCGCGGCGTCCCACCTGCTGACCACCGTCGAGGAGGTCGATTGGATCGACGGCGACGTCGTCGCGCGCCGGATCGAACGCTTGGGCGCGATCACCTTGTCGGAGAAGACCATTCACGACCCCGACCCGGAACTGCTCGCCGCCGCGGTGCGGCGTGGGCTGGCCTCGGCCGGGCCGGGCCTGCTGACCTGGGACACCGAGGCGACCACGCTGCGGCACCGCCTCGCATTCCTGCACCGCGCCCTCGGCGCCCCGTGGCCGGCGATGGACGACGAATCCCTGCTCGCCACCAGCGACACCTGGCTGGGACCCGAACTCGCCGGCGCCCGCCGCCGCGCCGACCTCGAACGCATCGATACCGCACGGGCAGTGCGCCGGCTCCTTCCGTGGCCGGAGGCCGCCCGCATGGACGAACTGGCACCGGAGCGGGTGGAGGTCCCGTCCGGCAGCCGGGTACGCCTGGACTATTCCGCCGATCCGCCGGTGCTGGCGGTGAAGGTCCAGGAAGTCTTCGGCTGGACCGACACACCCCGCCTGGCCGACGGCCGGGTGCCGGTCCTGCTGCACCTGCTCTCACCGGCGCAGCGCCCGGTCGCGGTCACCGCGGATCTGGCGTCGTTCTGGCGCACCGGCTGGGCGGGCGTGCGCGCCGATCTGCGCGGCCGCTACCCCAAACACGCCTGGCCGGAAGACCCCACCACGGTCCCCGCCCACCGCGGCACCGCCCGCAACGCCGGCCGCGGCCGCTGACGCCGGCGGCGCGACCCGTCGGACGCGCGACCCGTCAGACGAGTGGTCGAAAACCGCGCTCGGGGCCCTCGTAGATCCATCGGGCACCGTCGCCGTCGAGGGATTCGTAGATCGCGCCGGGCGGTAGCTCGGTCACCTCACCGGCGGCCGCGGCCGTCCGTAGCAGGTCCCGCGCCAGCCAATACGCGTCGGCGTCGGCAGGGGAGCGCCACCGCACCGGTTCCGCCGCGGCAGCGTGATGAGCCGGACGGGGATCGGGCTCTCCCAATGCCGGCGGCCGCCCGATCATGCTGCCTTCCGGGGCGGTGCAGTGCCAGGTGAGGATTCGGCGGGTGGTGTCGTGGTGTCCGCAGGCGAACAACGCTCGCGGGGCGCCGCAGACCGGGCACGGTCCCGGATCTGCCGGCGCGTGCACATGCAGCATCCAGTGCAAATCGATCACGCTATGGGCGCGTCCGGCAATCCGGTAGCCGATACCTGGACCGCCGCAATCCGGGCAGATCCCACCCCAGGCCGGGGCCGGTGCGTCGGTCTGCGTTCCGGGCCACCCCTGCGGCCATTCGGCCCGGCAGCGCTGACAGTAGATCTGGCTGGTGGCGCGGCCGACCCGGTCGTCCTCACCTCCGACCGTCCGGAATTGCGGGGTATCGCGCAACGGCCCGAGGTAGCCCGGATACATGCCGAAGCTCTCGCGATCCCATGCCTTGTATCCCGAGTGCGGCCAGAGCCGCCGGATGAAGTCGGTGACCGCCGGGAAACTCCATTCACCGCCACCCGGGGTGCGCAATCCCTCTCGGTTGAGTTGCTCCGCGATTTTCGCCGGATCGGATCCGGGGTCGTCGGCGTTCAACTCCACCAGTCTGCGCACACCGGGCGAATTCGCGCCGGGCACCGAGAAGTCCGCGGCCGCCAACCGCGCCGCACGCGCTCGCTCGAACTGTTCCCGCTGGGCCTGTTGCGCGGCGTGCGCCCGTTGCTGATCCGCACTGCCTTGCCACGGCGGGACGGAGCGATCCCCCATTACTCGTCGCGTCACTTCTCCGATCCTAAAGGCCTGCAGCACAGCCAATTCCGTCGGGTGTCACGCGCGACGCGGCTGCGGATCCGGTCGGGACATGCCGCGTATTCAGCGGATCGGCAAGATTTTCACCGCCCTTGACGGCAGGATGGCAGGTATGCGCGCACTGGTTCAGCTTCGACCCTCCGCCGATGTGATTGCCGCAGTTGCCGATCCGGGCATACCGGTAACTGCCGCCGAGGTGGCCGGCGACCTTCCCGGCTTCGTTCTCGACCATGCCTATACGCCGCTGTCCATTCCCGAGCGAGGGACCGCCGCGCAGGCGGCGCCGGCGGGTTCGGTGGTGGTGCGGGGTGAGATCGCCGACGACGACCGCGAGACGGCGGTGACGCGGCTGTCGGAAACGCGGGAAGTGGCAGGTGTTTTCGCCGATCCACGTATCGAGAACACCCTCACCTGTGGTGGCGATCCGGCGGTCGGCACCTGGCACGATGTGCAGACTCTGCTGCGCGTCACCGATTTCGCGGCGGCGGGTATGGACGGCGCCTCCGTCGCCCTGGCCGTCGTCGACACCGGAATCAACGCCGCGAAGGTACGCGACGCGCTCGGCGCACCGGTCACGATCGACACCGCGCGCAGCTGGAATCCGCCCGGTGTGAACGGGACGGCCGGACAGTTCCCGGTGGCGCACGGGTCGATGTGCGCCTTCGACGCGCTGCTGTCCGCGCCGCGGGCGAGCGTGCTCGATATTCCGGTGTTGCAGAGCAAGGCCCACGGCGGCACGGTCATGGACGGACTGCTGTCGGACGCGCTGGCCGCCTACGCCCATCTGCGCACCGTGCTCACCGATCAGCCCGAGGCCACCCGCGCTCTGGTGGTCAGCAACAGCTGGGGGGCGTTCTCGCCGGAGTGGGATTTTCCGGTGGGGCAGCCGGGGAACTATTCCGACAACCCGTCGCATCCGTTCAATGTCATCGTCGGCTCGCTGGAGGCCGCGGGAGCCGACATCCTGTTCGCCGCCGGCAACTGTGGGCGGGACTGCCCGGATTCGCGCTGCGCCTACCGGGAACGGCCGATCACCGGCGCCAATTCGCATCCGGGTGTGCTGAGTATCGCGGGGGCCGACACCAAGGGGCAGCGGGTCGGCTATTCCTCCCAGGGCCCCGGCCGGCTGACCGATCGTAAACCGGATATCACCGCCTACACCCATTTCCTCGGCTCGACGGTCTTCGGCGCGAACGACCCCGATACCGGCACCTCGGCCGCCTGCCCGGTCGCGGCCGGCCTGGTGGCGGCGATCCGCACGGTGTATCCGGCGAGCAAGCTGCCGCCGGCGCGGTTGCGCGAGCTGTTGCAGCGCACCGCGACCGCACAGCCGGGTGGTTACAGCTACGACTACGGCTACGGGGTGATCGATGCGGCCGCTGTCCTCGCGGAGCTGAAGAAATCCGACGTGCGCGCGTAGCGTGTAATCATGCCGCTGCTCACCATCCGGCTGCCCGAGAACGCCACGCTGGCCGCGGCGCAGCGCGCACTGCAGTTGAGTGACGACGAGGTCGATCTCGGATACGGCCTCATCGCCGTCGATCCGGCCCAGCACCTGTATGCCCTGCGAGTGACCGATACGGCCGCCACCCGAGTGGCGGCCGTATCCGGTGGGGCCGCCGATGTGTTCGCCGATCCGCGGATCGGCACCGCCGATTTTCCCCAGCACGATCCGGGAGACCAACCCGAGCTGCCGTGACCGGGCTCGATCGCCGCCGTGCGGGCGCGGCTCGCCGGAGGCGGGACACACGGGCCTGGATCACAGCATTCCGAGCGACAGCGGGTAGCGTGTCGCCGCGCAACACTGCTTCCGATCGACCCTGTGTGTCTCGAGTACCGATGGTTGGATATTTCGAAAGGAATTGTATGCCAAGGGATTTGACGCAGTTGCAGTTGCTCACGGAACTCGAACCGGTCGTGGCGGACAATCTGGACCGGCATCTGGCCACGGCGAAGGACTGGAATCCGCACGACTACGTACCCTGGGACGAAGGCCGCAATTTCGCCGCTCTGGGCGGTGAGGACTGGGAACCCGGACAATCTCGGTTGTCCCAGGTCGCCAAGATCGCGATGATCACCAATCTGCTCACCGAGGACAATCTGCCCTCCTACCACCGGACGATTTCCGAGCATTTCTCCAGCGACGGCGCATGGGGTACCTGGGTGGGGCGGTGGACGGCCGAGGAGAACCGGCACGCCATCGCCATGCGCGACTACCTCATCGTCACCCGCGGAGTCGATCCGGTCGCGCTGGAAAACGACCGGATGGTGCATATGACCCGCGGCGTGCACGCACCGGACGATTTCCACGGAGTCCTCGATCAGGTGGCGTACGTGACCATCCAGGAGCTGGCGACCCGGATCAGCCATCGCGCCACGGGCCGGGTGTGCGGTGATCCGATCGCCGACAACATGCTCGCGCGGATCGCGACCGACGAGAACCTGCACATGATCTTCTATCGCAACGTCGCGGGCGCCGCGTTCGACCTGGCGCCGGACCAGATGATGGAATCGGTGACCAAGATCATCAAGAGTTTCGCCATGCCGGGCGCCGGTATGCCGAATTGGCGGCGCAACGGGGTGCTGATGGTCAAGCACGGCATCTACGATCTGCGCCAGCACCTCGACGAGGTCCTCAATCCGGTGCTGCGGAAGTGGAATGTGTTCGGCCGCAACGATTTCACCGCTCGCGGCGAACGCAGCCGCGAGGAGCTCGGCGTCTACATGGAAAAGCTGGGGCGGGATGTGGTCCGCTTCGAGGAACAGCGCGCGCGCATTCTGGCCCGGGAAGCGGCCAAGGCCGAGGGCCGGGACCCGGTCCAGGTCTGAAGGAATATCCGAAGCGACGGTCCGCCCCCGGTGCGCGGCCGGGGGTGCCGCGCGCGGGCGGGGGTCGGCCTCAATAGCGCCAGCGCGAGGCAGCGGTGATCTGTTCCGGCCCGGCGTCGGCGAACAGCGCGATCTCCCCGCGCCGCACACCCGCGATAGTGTCGACGAGCTCCGCGCCGAAGGCGGCCCGCAGCTCGTCGTCGGATTCGAAGGCCGTCACCGCCGCCGCCAGCGTCGTCGGCAGCGGGTCGATACCGCGCGCCGACCGGGTCGGCTCGTCCATGCGCCCGGGATCCTCGGCGACGGGTTCGGGCAGCACGGCGCCGGTCCGCAGTCCCGATCTCCCGGCCGCGAGCAGCCCCGCCAGCGCGAGGTAGGGATTGGCGGCGGCGTCGAAGGCCTTCACCTCCACATTGGCGGCTCGCTCCCGTTCCCCCTCACTTCCGGTGACGTAGCGCAGCGCCGCTTCCCGGTTCTCCAGGCCCCAGCAGCGGAAGGCGCCGGCCCAGCTGCGCGGTCGCAGGCGCAGATAGCTCGCCACCGTGGGGCAGCCGAGGGCGAGCAGGGCGGGTAGATGGTCCAGGATGCCGGCCGCGAACCCTTCGCCGGCAGCGGTGAGTCCGAACGGGCCTGTGCCGCCGTACATCTGATTGACTCCGTGCCGCCACAGGCTCAGGTGCACGTGTCCGCCGTTGCCGACGGCGTCGGCGGCCGGCATCGACCCGAAGGCGGCGCGCACACCGTGTGCGGGGCCGACGGCGCGGATCACCTCACGCACCAGCACCGCGGTATCGGCGGCGTACACCGGATCGCCGGCGGCGACCGACAGTTCGAACTGGCCGCGTTCGTACTCGGGATGGATCTGCTCCACCGTGACCTCGCTGTCCCGCAGTGCCGTCACCAGATCGCCCAGATATCCGGCCAGCTCACTCACCCGGGCCATACCGTATGCGGGGCCGGTGGTGGCCGGTTCGAAGCGATCGGGGTTGTGCGGGTCGGCGCGGGAGACGCTCCATTCGAATTCGATCGCGGTGCGCACCTGCCACCCCTCGGCCCGCACCTCGTCGACGAGCCGGCGGAGCAGCAACCGTGGATCGCGCGGATGCGGAGTGCCGTTCTGGGTGTAGCGGTCACCGGGCGCCCAGGCCCAGCCGGGCAGTGCGGCCAGGACGGTGACGCGGTCGAGGTCGGGGTACAGCCGCAGATCGCCTACCGGACCACCGGCGAAATGGTCGGTCAGGATCGAGTCGTCGACCAGGAAGGCGTCGAAGACCGGCGAGGCGCCGACTCCCCAGGCGGCCGCGTGGGAGAACCGCTGTATCGGTACTGCTTTCACGCGGGCGATGCCGCTGGTGTCGATCCAGGTGATCGCCACCGCGACGATGTCGCGGGCGCTGAGTTCCGCGGCGACGACGCTCGCCCGATCCGCTCGGTGGTGGCGTTCGTCCAGGGTCAGAGCTTCCATGCCGGCTCCCAGCGGTGGTGGATCGGCGGCCGCCGCGGCGACGGTCACCGATCAGGCAGGGCGGTCGAGTTCGCTCCAGTCGAAGGTACCGCTCGTGACCTCTCGGGAAATAGCCGCCACCGACAGATCACGAGCATCGGCATGCGCGCGCAGCAGCGTCGCCGCCCGGCCGGCGTCGATTCCGAGACGGCCGGCCACCATGCCGACCGCATGCTCGTAGCGCACTCGGTCATCGAAGGTCGACAGCGCCCGGAGCGCCAGCAATTCTGCTCGCGCCCTGTCGCTTTCCTGACACAGCGACAGCGTGACCAAGTCCGCGAGGGTCTGGACGACGGTGCGCTGCGCCGGGTCGAGCGCGAGGTCTTGCTCGGAGAACAGCACCAGGCTGCCTACCGCCTCGGTGCCGAGGACCATCGGAGCGGCACACACCCAGCGACAGCCGGTGGCGGCGAGATCGCGACCCAACTCCGGCCACCGCTCGTCGTCGATCCGGTCGACTTCGACGACATCCAGCGAGGCGGTGCTCGCGGTCCACGGCCCGTTGCCGGCGTACGTTTCGAGGAGGCGGATCAGATCCGGGCGGTCGTCGGTCATCGGCAGGACACGCTCGATTCCGTGCGGATCGCGAACCACGATCGCGGCCGCGTCGCCGGACAGCAGCCGAGTGCACAGTTCGTTGATCCGCGGCAGCGTGTTCACCGGAGCGGCATCACGCACGAGGTCGGCGGTGATCTGCGACAGCGGACGCACCAACTGCTCGAGCACGATGTACTCCTTCGACACGCCATCGATTTTACGATCGGGCTGAGGTGGAGTGGTATGTTCTTTCATTCGGCCGCTCCATCGAGGTCGACTCGGCGTTCGAGGACGGCTCGCGCCACCTCCGGTAGGGGACGTTCCGCGGCGAATGCGTAGGCCCGCAGGCGCACGAATGCCTCGTCGAGCGAGATTCCGAGCCGGCCCGCGATCATCCCGGTGGCGATGTTGACGTCGCGGTGCGTGGTCGCCAACGGATCCTCGCCCGGCTCACGCAGTGCGAAATCCTCTACCAACGTGTAGCCGATCAGATCGGCCAGCAGCGTCGCGTCGGCTTCCACCTGACCGGACACATTTCCCGGCTCCCGCCGATACAGATCCAGCGAACCGATCCGCAGACCCCCGACCCGCAGCGGAAGGGCGATCGCCGCACCGACACCCAGGCGAGAGGCCTCCTGAGCCAACATCGGCCACCGCTCGAACGCATAGGCTCCGGTCGTCGCTCTGACCACGTGCCCCGTGGCATAGGCCGTGGGTCCTGGGCCTTCCCCGACCACGATCTGCGCATCCGCGATTCCTTAGGCGAAGGCATCGCTGCAGCCCACCAGATCGATCAGGGACGCGCCGTGCAACACCAGGGCGACGGAATCGACTCCCGTCAGGCAGTCCCGGCACGCCGCACACACCGTCCGGCCCCAGTCGTCGGCATGCCGCGGCCGACCGATCGCGGCTACCGCCGCCTGCAGTCGGCCCCCGGATTGCTCGTTCACTGGCCCTTCTCTGCTCTCCGGCGGCGCGCCCGCTGCCGATTCGAGAGTCCCGGGCTTCGCGTCTTCGCCCGGGAAGCCCTTCGAGACAACCACACCATCGCATCGAGTCGGGCGATCGACCCGCAGGTTCGCCGATTCGCCGCATCCGCGGACAGCGCTCGCGACACCCGATATCTCCTACCGCGCCCGGCGACCACTTCGATCCTCCCGCGCCGCGCTCTCCGTCGCTGGGGGACAAGGTCACTCATCCGGCCCAGATTGCTCGGGTTACAGTTAACCCCCCGGCCGAAGCCGGGGGGTTAACTGTAACTCCGAGTTACACACAGTGTCCGGAGGGGGACTTGAACCCCCACGCCCTTAGTCGGGCACTAGCACCTCAAGCTAGCGCGTCTGCCATTCCGCCACCCGGACCGGTGGTGCTCAGCAAGGTTATCGGATCAATCCGCAAGGTCCAAATCACGGATGTCCGTGCAGGTCCCGGGCTCGGGCGTCCTGCTGAGCAACCGCCTTCACCGAGGATCAGTTCGGCAGCGCCTCCAGCAGTGCGGCGCGCTGACGCGAACCCAGGCCGCCGATGCGACGGTCGACCGGAATATCGGCCTCGTCCATCAGCTTTGCGGCCTTGACCGGTCCGATGCCCGGCAGGGCCTTGATGACCGCGGCGACCTTCGTCTTCTTGACCAGATCCTCTTTGTCGGCACGCTCGAGCACCTGGGCCAACGAGACCGAGCCCTTGCGGATCTGCTCGATCAGTTCCGACCGCGCCTTACGGACCGCGGCCGCCTTGGCCAGCGCTTCGGAGCGTTGCTCGGCGGTCATGGTGGGAAGTGCCATGTCTCTAACCTTTCACTCGTTCGCTGGAACCTCAACGGCACCGATTGAACATCACCGGCAGCCCGGTGATGGGTCGACACACCGCGAGGATAATCCCCGTTCGGCGGCGGTGGCGGGGGTTCGGGCGCCCGAGATGCGGGATATTTGCCAACGTCGGGGCCGGTGCTGGTGCACCGATCCGGACCGGTCGGTGCGCCGAGGTTTGCCCCGGTCGCGGAATCGGTCGCCGGGAACATCCCGGACGACGGCCTCGACGCGGCCGCGACGGTATCGCCGCCGGCGGCAGCGGGCGGGCCGGGCGTCGATCTACCGACGGGGATCCGGACGCACCAGGCCGTGCCGGTAGGCGTAGACGACGGCCTGAATCCGGTCGCGCACTTGCAATTTCGCGAGCACACGGGATACGTGGGTTTTCACCGTCTCTTCGCCGACACCGAGTTCGGCGGCGATCTCGCTGTTGCTGCGGGCATCGGCCAGCAGGACGAGGACCTGGTACTCCCGCGCGGTGAGCGAATGCGCCGGCGGTTCGGCCGGGACGAGGGAGTCGGCGAGGCGGGCAGCCAGACGGCGAGTCATCGACGGATCGATCACCGCGTCCCCGCGCACCGCCACGCGGATCGCGGCGATCAACTCCTCCGGCGGCAGCGTCTTCAGCAGGAATCCGCTCGCCCCGGCCTGCAGGGCCCGCGCGAGACTCTCCTCGCTGTCGTAGGTGGTCAGCACCAGTACCCGGGTGCCGCCGCCGGCGGCGACGATCGCGGCGGTGGCGGCCAGGCCGTCCAGCTTCGGCATCCGGACGTCGAGGATCGCCACGTCGGGGCGCAGGCGGGCGACCGCGTCGATCGCACTGCGGCCGTCGCCGACCTCGGCCACACAGTCGAGGTCCGCAACCGCGTCGAGAACCGCGCGCAGGCCGGACCGGAACACGGCGTGATCGTCGGCGATCAGGACCCGGACCGGGCCGGTCACGACCGCCCGCCCGGCAACCGGACCAGGACCCGCCACTGGTTGTCCGAGGTCGAGCCGTACTCCACGGAGCCGCCGAACAGCTCCGCGCGCCGGCGGATGCCGTCGAGCCCACGATGCAGTCCGGTGGCACTTGCGCCGCCGATACCCGATCGCGAGACCGCGGCGGGAGTCTGCCGGACCGCGGCGGACCGCCTCACAGGACCGGGCGCCGGCCCGCTCGGTGCGAGCAGGCGCTCGGCCGGCGGGCGTACCGCTGCCCGCGGCCCACCCCCGCACGGCGCGGGTTCCGCATCGCAGGCACCGGCATCCGGTAGTCGCACGCGGTCGGCGCCGGACGGATGCCGAGACGGCGTGGACCGGCCGCCGGATGCCGAAACATGCTGCGTCGCAACCGGATTGGACTGTTCGATCACCACCCCTGAGCGCTCGTCGCGCACCGCGAGCCGCGCGCTCCCGGCGCCGTGCCGTAACGCGTTGGTGAGCAATTCCTGCACGATCCGATAGACGGTGATGTCCAGCGACCGGGGCAGTTCGACACCGGAGGTGGTGACCGTCAGCTCGAGCCCGGCACCGCGGGCGCGCTCGACCAGGTCGTCGATATCGGCCATGCCGGGCTGGCGGGCGGCATCGTCGCGCCCGTGCAGCAGATCGAGCTGGCGGCGCAGGTCCACCATCGCGGCGCGGCTCTCGGATTCCACCGCCGCCAGTGAGCGGGTGGCGGCCGCCTCGTCGATACCGTGCAGGGCGAGCCGGGCCGCGCCCGCGTGGATGCCGATCGCACTGACGTGATGGGAGATGACGTCGTGCAGATCGCGGGCGATAGCCTCCCGTTCGTCGGCCAGGGCGCGTTCGAGCGCGGCCCGCTGCTGCTGGTGGGCGAGCCGTTCGCGCTGCTCCAGTTCGGCGATGTAGGCGCCGCGGCCGGCCGTGTAGCGGCCGACCAGCCACGGCACGATCCCACCGGAGACCGAGGCGGTGAGCAGCAGCCGCCAGTCGGCGGCCGTCGATCCGCCCGCGATCAACGGAGCTCCGCACGCACCGAGCACCAGCACCGGCACCGTGTACGACGAGGCGCGACCGGACAGCCAGGCACCGGCGCGGTATCCGGCGACGAGGAATCCGACATCGGCCGCGCGGACCGGCAGGCCGTGCCGATGCAACAGCGCCGCCACACCCAGCCGCAGCGCCACCTGCACAACCGCCACCACCGCCGCTGTCGCCGGTGGTGCGGCGAAGGCCAGATCCGCGGCGATCACGACCGACAAGACCAGGGCCGCGGGAGCGGGCGCGGCGGTGCAGATGCCCGACAGCGCGAACGTCACCCCGTCCACCGCCGCGGCAACCACCGCCACTGCGACCGACTGGCGAGCCAGCGATCGCCGCACGGCCGCCAGTTCCCGGCCCGTGGCCGGTCGCGGCGCGATATCCCGCCCGCGTTCCCAGGCCCGCCGCAGCAGCGTCGCCGGCCTCGATCGCACCGCTCGCTCCCACCACACCACCGCGACGATACCGGCGCCGAGCGGGACCGCGAGTCCCTCGGCCGGGGGATCGCCGATCCCTCGCAGGCCCGATGTTTCGACTGGTCGGCGCGATTATCGTCGGCGGTCATCCGCGCCGCCGCGGCACCCGTGGGCGGGCCGGAGGGACAGGATCGGGACAGGAGCTCGAATGAACAATGCGGATCTGGCGCTGTACGCGGTGCCGGCCTTCCTGGTGTTGATGGCGGTGGAGTGGTGGGACGGCCGCCGTGATCCGGACCCTGCCCCCAGCGGCCGGTACGGCCGCGAAGCCGCGACCAACTGGGCCACCTATGCGCTGGGCCAGTTGAGCAAACCGCTGCTGCAGTACGTGCTGCCGTTCTCCACCATCGTGGTGGCCGCCTCGCTGACACCGCTGCGGCTCTCGCCACGCGAGTGGTGGGTGTGGGTGCTGGGGCTGATCGTCACCGATTTCTGCTACTACTGGGCGCATCGGGCCGATCACCGCATCCGGCTGCTGTGGACCGCGCATTCGGTCCACCACTCCAGTACGCATTTCAACCTGTCGACCGCGATCCGGTTACCGTGGCTGAACCCGATCGCGTCGATGCTGCGCAGCCTGGCGTGGGTGCCCGCGGCGCTGCTCGGGTTCCCGGCGTGGATGATCTTCCTGCTCAACACGCTCGGCCTGCTGTACCAGTTCCCGATCCACACCCAGCGCATCCGAACGCTCTGGCGGCCGGTCGAATTCGTGTTCAACACCCCGGCCCACCACCGGGTGCACCACGGCGCCAACCAGCCCTACATCGACACCAACTACGGCGGGGTCTTCATCGTGTGGGACCGGATGTTCGGTAGCTTCGCCGCCGAATCCGAGCCGATCCGCTACGGGTTGACCCACGACATCGGCACCGGCAATCCCCTGAAGGTGAACTATCACGAATTCGCCGCCCTGCTGCGCGATGTGCGCCACGCCCGGAGCTGGCGGGGACGGCTGGGCTATGTCTTCGGCCCACCGGGCTGGCGCGAGCAGACCGGCGACGCGCCCGCGCCGGCCGAGAAATCGGCCGCGCCGGCCTGAACATCGCTGCTGCCCGGCCGGTTCCGCACTCCCACGGCCGGCATCGACCGGACCCTCCGGTGTGGCCTGCCCTCGAGTGTGCGGCGCGACCACACGGGCCGGAATGGCCGGTGTCGTCAAAGGGCCTTCGCTCGCGCGCCCCGGGCCGAGAAATCGATCAGGCTGATCCGAAGGCGAGCCGCGCCGGAGAGCAACGGATGCGGCGACCGCTCGCTACCCGACCTCGCCGGACGTGCCGGCCGGCGTGCGGTGTCGCCGGGCTCGGTGGGTCCGGCCGCGATCGCCGGCGCGGCGCGCGTGGTAGGAAAGGGGCGTGACAGGTGTACAGCGCGAGTCCCGCTCCCGGGCGGAAGCCGAAGTGGTCGAACTGGTCAGCACGCTGATCCGCTTCGACACCTCCAACACCGGGGTGTTGGAGACCACCAAGGGCGAACGCGAATGTGCGCAGTGGGTGGCCGATCAACTGCAGCAGGCCGGGTACACCACCGAGTACGTGGAGTCGGGGGCGCCGGGGCGCGGAAATGTGTTCGCGCGCTTGCCCGGAACGGATCCGAACCGCGGCGCGTTGATGATCCACGGTCATCTGGACGTGGTGCCGGCCGAGGCCGCGGACTGGAGTGTGCACCCGTTCTCGGGCGCGGTCCGCGACGGCTATGTGTGGGGTCGCGGCGCGATCGATATGAAGGATATGGTCGGCATGATGCTGGCGGTGGCCCGCCAGTTCAAGATCGAGGGCACCGTTCCGCCGCGCGATCTGGTGTTCGCCTTCCTCGCCGACGAGGAGAACGGCGGCAAGTGGGGGTCACAGTGGCTGGCCGACAATCGCCCGGATCTGTTCGAGGGCGTGACCGAGGCGGTCGGCGAGGTCGGCGGCTTCTCCCTGACCGTGCCGCGCCGCGACGGCACCGAGCGGCGGCTGTATCTGGTGGAGACCGCCGAAAAAGGCCTGGGCTGGATGCGGTTGCGCGCCAAGGCCCGTGCCGGTCACGGTTCGTTCCTGCACGACGACAACGCGGTGACGATCCTCGCCGAGGCGGTGGCGCGACTGGGCAAGCACACATTCCCGCTGGTGCTGTCGGATTCGGTGGCGGAATTCCTGGCCGCGGTGAGCGAGGAGACCGGCATCGAGTTCGATCCGAACAGCCCGGATATCGAGGGGCAGCTCGCCAAACTGGGCACTATCTCGCGCATCATCGGCGCGACCCTGCGCGATACCGCCAATCCGACCATGCTGCGGGCCGGGTACAAGGCGAACGTCATCCCGCAGACCGCCGAGGCCACCGTCGACTGCCGGGTGGTGCCCGGCCGGCAGGCCGCCTTCGAACGCGAGGTGGACGAGCTCATCGGGCCCGATGTGGAACGGGAGTGGATCACCAAACTCGACTCCTACGAGACCACTTTCGACGGGCATCTGGTCGACGCGATGAACGACGCGATCCTGGCCCACGATCCGAACGGCCGCACCGTGCCCTACATGTTGTCCGGTGGGACGGATGCGAAAGCGTTCGCGCGCTTGGGGATTCGCTGCTTCGGCTTCGCGCCGCTGCAGCTGCCGCCGGAGCTGGACTTCTCCGCCCTGTTCCACGGCGTGGACGAGCGGGTGCCGGTATCGGCGCTCGAGTTCGGCGCCCGCGTCATGGAGCATTTCCTGTTGCACAGCTGACGATCCGCCGACAAGCAGAAAGGACGGTCCTCGTGCCCGACTATTCCTACAATCCCTATGCGGCGTTGCCGCAGCTGCCGGAGTTCACCCTCACCTCCACCGACGTCACCGACGGGCAGCCGCTGGCCAACGAACAGGTCAGCGGGGTGTTCGGAGCGGGCGGCAAGGATATTTCGCCGCAGCTGTCCTGGAGCGGCTTCCCGGCCGAGACCAAGAGTTTCGCCGTCACCGTCTACGACCCGGACGCGCCGACCGGCTCCGGCTTCTGGCACTGGGCCGTCGCCGACATCCCGGCGTCGGTGACCTCCCTGGAATCCGGGGCGGGCAGCGCCGGTGAGGGCAGTGAGGGCGGCGCGCTGCCCAGCGGCGCGGTGCAATTGCGCAACGACGGCGGCTTCCCCGGATTCGTCGGCGCCGGCCCGCCGCCCGGGCACGGCTACCACCGCTACTTCATCGTCGTGCATGCCGTGGACGTCGAATCCCTGGGCATCGGCCCCGACGCCACCCCGGCCTACCTGGGTTTCAACCTGTTCTCCCATGCGATCGCCCGCGCCACCCTGGTCGGCACCTACGAACAGAAGTAGCGACCGCCGCATCGATCGGCACGGGTGGCCTCCGTCCGGGAGGCCACCCGTGCTGTATCGGATGGGCTTGCGCCACAGCGGGTTTCGCTACAGGTTGTGCACGCCCTCGGGTGCCGGGTCGGTGTAGAGTTCGGCGATCTCGGCGGCGTATTCGGCCGCGATGGGGGAGCGCTTGAGTTTCAGGGTCGGAGTGAGTTCCACGCCGCCCGGCTCCCAGGCGCGCGCGAGAACACGGAATCGCTTGATCTGTTCGACCCGGGCGAGTTTCGCGTTGCCGGCGACGATCGCCGTGCGCACCTCGTCGACAACGGCCGGGTGGGCGGCCAGGGTGGCCAGGTCGGCGTCGGGAATGCCGAGCGCCTTCGCGCGCACCGCCGCGGTGTCGGGGTCGAGGACCACCAGCGCCGCGATGTAGGGTCGGCCCTCACCGATGGCGACGACCTGACCGATCAGCGACGAGGCGGCCTTCACCGAATTCTCGATATTGGTGGGGGAGATGTTCTTTCCCGCCTCGGTGATGATCAGTTCCTTCTTGCGGTCGACGATGGTGACGACGCCGGTCGTTTCCGACATGCCCCACACCTCACTCACCGTGAAGCCCAGGCCCAACAGGAATTCCAGCGTTTCGGGCGGGATCGCGGCCGCGCCGGAGGAGGCCACCTTCAATTCGTCGAGGCCGAGGGTGACGCGCAGTTTCGACAACACCAGCGCATCGGCGATTTTGTGCTGCACGGCCAGCAGCGGGCCGCCGTTGCCGCCGGCGAGCCGCGCCCGAGCGGCGGCGAGCCCGACGCCGATCGCCCACTGCGCCAGCGCCTTCTTCACCGGGCTGGGCTCGGTGGCGACGGCCGCGTCGACGCCGGCCTTGATCTTCTGCCACACCCGCGGCACTCCGAAGAACAGGGTCGGCCGGGCATCGGGCAGGGCGGCGGCGATCTCGCGGGGGTCGGGCACACAGGTCAAGGTGACGCCGGTGAACAGATTGAGGCAGTGCGCGGAGATGCGGTCGGCGACATGGGCGGCGGGCAGATACGACACCGCGCGGGCGTCGATGTCGGCGACCAGGGCGCCGCTGGTGAGCGCGACGATCTGCGCGACGATGTTGGCGTGGGTGATCTCGACGCCCTTGGACGGCCCGGTGGTGCCGGAGGTGTAGATGAGGGTGGCCAGATCGTCGGGCCGCACGGCTCGCCAGGCGGCGTCGAAATCGAAGTCCTCGGCCGGATCGTTCTCGACCTGGTCCAGGGTCCGCCCGCCCTCGGGGGCGGCGCCGTCCACGACGATCACGTGCTCGAGCTCGGTCCCGGATGCGGCGATCGGCGCCAGGAACGCCTGTTCGGTGATGACCACTCCGTTCTCGGCATTGCCGAACACGTGCGCGATCTGCTCGGGAGAGCTGGTGTTGTACACCGAGAACGGGGTGGCCCCCAGATGCAGGATCGCGGTGTCGACCAGATTGAATTCCGGACGGTTGGTGAGCATTATCCCGACCGCATCACCGTGGGCGACACCGAGTTTGGCGAGACCGGCGGCGATCGCGCGCACCCGGCGCGCATAGTCGGCCCAGGTGATCTGCTGGGTGCCGCCGACGGTCCGCAGCGCGACCTGATTCGGGCGCAGCGTCGCCGTCTGCTGGAACGCCTCGGGCACGGTGCGGACCGTGGCGCCGGTGTGGTGGGTGAAGCCGATCTCTGCTGTGGTCATATCCCTTGTTCCCGGTCGGTGCACGAACATCACGTCCGCAGACGTGATGCGGATCACCCATCCTAAACGTCGAATCGGACATTCGGGGGGTGCTTCCGGCCGGGAGCGACCGGCTTCGTGCACCGCGACGGCGCGGCGGCGGGGAACCTTTTGCGGGAACAGCGGCAGCGGCGGTTCGGCTCAGGCGCGGGCGGCGTGGGCGGCGCCGACCGCCTCGGCCAAGCTGGTGTATCCGTCCGCACGCAGGCGCGCGGCGAGGCCGCGGTGCAGCCGCCGCGTCCAGAACGGGCCACCGTAGATGAACCCGGTGTAGCCCTGCAGCAGCGACGCACCGGCGAGGATCCGCTCGTAGGCCTGGTCGGCGGTCTCGATTCCGCCGACCGAAATCAGCACCAGCCGATCACCGACGCGGGCATACAGCCGGCGCAGCACCTCGAGCGAGCGTTCGGCCACCGGCGGCCCGGACAGCCCGCCGGCACCCATCGCCTCGACCTCGGCGGCCGGGGTGGCCAGCCCGTCGCGGCGAATCGTGGTGTTGGTGGCCACGATTCCGGCCAACCCGAGTTCGACGGCCAGATCGGCGACGGCGTCGATATCGTCGTCGGACAGATCGGGCGCGATCTTGACCAGCACCGGTTTGGGCTCGGCGGCGGCCGCGACACTGTCGAGGACGGCCTGCAGCAGCGGGCGCAGCGACTGCACCGCCTGCAGATCCCGCAGCCCGGGCGTATTCGGCGAACTGACGTTGACGACGACGAAATCGGCGAGCGGACCCAGCAGCCGCGCGCTGACCGCGTAGTCCTCGGCGGCGTGTTCGGGTTCGACGACCTTGGTCTTTCCGATGTTCGCGCCGATCGGCACCCCGCCCGCGCGGCGGGTGGCCAGCCGCTGCGCGGCCGCGGCCGCACCGTGGTTGTTGAACCCCATCCGGTTGATCAGCGCATGGTCGGCGGGCAGCCGGAACAGCCGCGGCGACGGGTTACCCGGCTGCGCTTGCGCGGTGACGGTACCGATCTCGGCGAAGCCGAAACCCAATGCGCCCCAAGCGTTCACACCAGCGGCATCCTTGTCGAATCCGGCGGCCAGGCCGAGCGGCGCGGGAAAGTCGACACCGAAGACGGTGGTGGCCAGGATCGGATCGGACGCCGCGGTGAGCTTGCGGGCCAGCCATCGGGTCGGGGGGAAGGCGGTCGCGAACCGGATGACCGTGAACACCAGATGATGAATGCGCTCGGGCGGCACCAGGAACAGCAACCGCAGGAATAAGGAATACATCCCTCACATCCCCGTTTCGGTCACGGGGAAGCTGGTCTTGCGCC
The DNA here is from genome assembly GCF_000308855.1 of Nocardia veterana NBRC 100344. GTDB lineage: Bacteria > Actinomycetota > Actinomycetes > Mycobacteriales > Mycobacteriaceae > Nocardia > Nocardia veterana. Next base: position 167,724 of record NZ_BAGM01000073.1, read on the forward strand.
GCCGCAACAACACTCGCCGGCTGCCGTCGGTGTAGGCCCGCACGCGGGACAGTTCCCAACCGCCGAATTCGGCTTGAATCGCCAGGCGCATGGACGCGGTGACCCGATTCACGTCCGGGGGTAGTCGTAGCGGCACGTACTCGTATTCTCCTTCTTCGCTGGTCTCCTCCCATCCGGCGGGAATCGACCTTCTGCCCCGGTCGCGGTGAGCGGCACCGGTCGCGGACTCGTATCGAGGCGCTCGAGCCATCACTGACCTCTCTTCCTCTGGTCCGCACCGATGCGTTGCAGACCGTCTCCGGTGGCCGATCCGACGAACATGTCGCCGGTCCGGCTGTCGATCGTCAGCGAATTGGGCTGGCGCACCGTCGCGAAGCGACCCACTTCTTCCGGTATACCGGTCGACAGATCGAATCCGACGACCTCGTTGCTCCCGCTCAGGGTCAGCCACACGGTCTCGGACCGTTCATCGTAGGCCAGCGCGTACGGCGCGGGCCCCACCGGGAAGCGCTGGCGCAGCAGCAGCGGATCGGCGGTGTAGACCAGCAGCGCTCCGCCGGAGGTGTCGGTGGCGAGCAGGCGGCCGAAATGATCGCTGATCAGATGCGTCGCCCCCAGGCCCGCTCGCAGGGCGAGTCCGGGGCGGTCGCGACCGAGGTCGAGTTCGGTGAGCGTGGTCTGCGCCAGATCCAGGGTGGCGACCGCGTCGGAGGTCGCGGCCACCACATCCACGGTGCCGAGGCCGCCGACGGTGCGCTGCACCCGGCCGTCGACATCGAGGATCTGCACCCGGCCACCGTCGAGGCCGACGGCCAGCGTGCCGTCCGCGCGCCGGGCGACCGTCCGCACCACACCGTCGACCGGCACGGGACGCAGGCCGGCGGTGGCGAGATCGACG
>NZ_BAGM01000072.1 GCF_000308855.1 Nocardia veterana NBRC 100344
GATCCCATGGCGACAATTGACGCCGCGCTCGTGGAATCGTTCGACGAACCGCCGCGCTACCGGTCGATTCCGGAGCCGCAGCCCGAACCCGGCCGCGAGGTCGTGGATGTACTCGCCGTCGGCGTGCACCCGGCCACGAAGGGGATCGCGGCGGGCAAGCACTACACCAGTCCCACCACATTGCCGGCCCTGGCCGGTGCCGACGCGGTGGTACGCCGGGCCGACGGAAGCCTGGCCTATGTGATGCCGATGGGTGCGGGCAGCCTTGCGCAGCGTCTGCTCATCGACCCGGCCGCGGCAATCCCCGTGCCTGCCGGTGCCGATCCCGCGGTTGTCGCCGCCACGATGAACCCGGCCATGTCGTCGTGGGTCGCGCTGCGCACGCGGGTGCCGTTCGAGCCGGGAAAGTCGGTGCTGGTACTCGGGGCCACCGGAAATGCCGGATCGATGGCGGTGCAGGTGGCGCGCCACCTCGGAGCGGACAGGATCGTGGCGGCAGGACGCAATCGTGCCCGCCTGGACGAATTGCGATCCCACGCCGACGATGTGGTCGAACTCGCTGCCGACGAGCATCGGACGGCGGCGGCGCTCGCCGCGGCAGCGGCCGAGGTCGACGTGGTCCTGGACTATCTGTGGGGTCCGCCGACCCAGCTCGCCATGCGGGCCGTTCTCGGCGCCCGCACCCAGCACACCCGGCTGCTGGACTGGGTGCAGATCGGCGGCATGGGCGGCCCGGAGATCACCTTGTCCGGCCACGCCTTGCGCTCCAACGCATTCCGCATCCTCGGCAGCGGCTTCGGTGCCATCACCGGCGAGGACCTGCACCGGTCGCTGTGCGAGGTCGCCGGCGCGATCGCTACCGGTGGATTGCTCGTGCACCCGCGCCCGGTCCCACTCGCCGAGGTCGAGAAGGCATGGATTCACGTCGACGCACCTGGTGAACGGACCGTCATCATCCCCTGAACCACGTCGGCGCCCGGCGCAACGAGTTCGCCGACCCACCTGCCCGGCCGCGTCGAAACGATCTCGTCGCTGTCGGTGCCATGGTCGAGGCATCACGTGTCCGTGCTCAGGATCTCTGCGGCGGCCCGGTAGCCGCTGCGGACCGCGCCGTGCATGTAGCCGTTCCAGGTGGTGGCGGTTTCGGCGCCGGCCCGGTGAATGCGGCCGACCGGAGCCGTGTGGGTCCAGGCACCGGCGGCCGATCGCCCGCCGTAGCATCCGCGAGGAATTCCTCTGCGCACCAATCCCGTTCGCGGATCTCGATCGGCGCGTCGGCTTTGACGCCGAAAGTACTCGACCGGTGACCGAAGGATCAGCGTTGTCCAGTGACGGCTATTTCCGGCCGGGTACTCGGTTCTTGACGTCGTCGTAGCCGACCTCGGCGGGTGCCTCGGTCGGCGCGTAGATCACGCGGATCACGCCGGTCGGAAACGTCTGCGTCGCTATCGTCTTCAGGTGGCACGGTGCGTCGCCGTCGTCGAACAGCTTGCGGCCCTTTCGCGCGGCGACCGGGTGGATCAGAAGCCGCAGCTCGTCGACCAGCCCCGCGGCGAGCAGCTGCTGCACCACGGAGATCGACCCGGGAATCAGGATGCCGGTGATACCGGGGTCGGCCTTGAGTGCGGTGACGGCATCGAGGAGATCGCCGTGGATCAGCTCGGAGTTGCGCCAGGAGAACTCCAGCGGACGGCGTGAGACGACGATCTTGCGCAGGTCCCCGAGTCGCTCGGCGAGCGGAGCGTCCTCCCCACCCGCCGCCTCACGATCCGGCCATGCTCCGGCGAAGCTGTCGTAGGTCTCACGGCCGATCAGCAGCACGTCGGCGGTGTCGTAGTCCTCGCTCACGGCCCGGCCCATGTTCTCGTCGAAGTACGGGAAGTGCCATGCGGGGTCGATCTCTGCCACGCCGTCGGCCGAGATGAACAGAGTAGAGATGACCTTTGCCATCGTGGAGGTCCTTCCGGGTCGGGTGATGTCGATAGGTAGAGATCGGTGTCGCGGCCGATATTCATCGGTCCGCGACGAATCCGGCCGCCGGACGGCACAACTCACGATTCAAGCCGGTCGAGCGGTGACGGCACCGGCATTCGCCGAGGGCAGTCGTGCAGAGGGCTTCGGAGCCTATTGCGCCGCCTCGGGGATGCCGAGAGCTGCGCGTTCGGTTCCTATCGGGCATACCGGAGGTTGCCTTGGCCCCGGAGGCGGCCGGACATCACCAGCGAGCCCGCGATACTTGGCGGTGACCGGGTACCCGTCGGGCATGGACCCATCGGAAAAGCGAGATCCAGTCTCGGCTGAAATCGAATCTCAGGAACCGGACTTCGCGGGCGAACACGCCGGCGCCACACACGCGGACGAACATCCCCAGGACGAAGACATCGAACGCGACGAATCGACGCCGGACGGCTTGGCCGGTATGGACGACTGAACCTGTCGCCGCCCTGGTCATCGGGACCTGTGCGAGATGCACAGCGCGCAGGAGCGGGAAGCGGTCGATTGCCGAGTTCGGTGCAGGCCGCAATCAGGAACAACCCGATCACCGGCGCACGGCGAGCGGGTAGCCCGAGGAGACAACCCGGGCGAATCGACGTTCGCCGCGCAACCGCTCGACAAGGCCAGGGCCGACAAGAGCGGGCGCGTTCATCAATGCGGACAAGTCGGGAAGGGCTCGTCCGGTCCGACGGAGCTATCCGTGCCAGCGGCGATAGACCGCCGCCGCGCCCGGGTGCAGCGGAATCGGTCCGGTGCTGATCAGCGATCGGCCGTCGAGGAACTGGGTGCCCGCCGCTTCGGCGGGTACCAGCGCGTCGGCATGCCACAGCAACAGTTCGACGATGGCCGCGGCCACCTCCTCGGGCATGCTGCTCGCGGCCAGCAGCAGATTCGCCACCCCGATGGTGTGCACCGAGACGCCGCCCGGATAGGCGTCCGCGGGGATCGCGACCCGGTCGTACACCGGCCCGAACCGGTCGCGCATCGGCGCGGCCAGCTCGCCCATGTCCACCAGCCGCATCCGGCTCGGCACCGCCAGCCGCGCCGTCGGCACGCCGCCCGCCCACAACAGGGCGTCCGTCTCACCGGAGGTCAGGGCATCCACCGCCTGGGCCAAGGGACGATGGGTGATCGCCACGTCGCCGTTCGGGTCGAGCCCCGCGACGCGCAGTATCCGTTCGCCGGTCAAGGCCGCGCCCGATCCCTCCGCGCCCAGGCTCACCCGCGTGCCGCGCAGATCCGCGACCGAACCGATCGGGCTGTCGGCGCGCACGACCAACTGCAGGTAGTTCTCGTAGACCCGGCCCAGCGCGAACACTCGATCGGCGCTGTCGCGCACCGAATCGGCCAGTGCCAGCGCGGCTTCGACCTCGCCGCGCGCCAGCAAGGCCAAATTGTCCTTCGAACCCGCAGTGGTCACCCGCTCGATCCGCACCGCTCCGGACTCGGCGGCGGCCGAGCCGAGCAACCCCGCGAACGCGTGATAGAAGCCGCCCACCTCGCCGGAAGCCAGCCGGACGGTGACCCCACGGCCCCTCGGCCCACAACCAGCGACAACCGCCGCGACGGCCAGCGCGAGGAAACCACGCCGACCGATGCCGCGCCGCACGAGCGCCGCCCGGCCGGTCACCGGGCCTGCCCCGCGGGCAGGCGCACCGATACCGCTAGACCATGCGGACGCACCGAGGCCACAGTGAGCACGCCGCCGCGCGCCTGCGCCAAGGCCGTGGCGATCGGCAGGCCCAGCCCGGAGCCGCCGGCCCCTGCCCCGGAACCTCGGAAGAAGCGGGTGGTCAGCTTGTCGAGCTCGTCGGCCGGAACTCCGCTGCCGTCATCGCGGACGGTGATCGTGACCCAGCCCGGCTCGGTCGCGACGGCCAGATCGACGTGCGCGCCCGCGCCCGCATAACGCGTCGCGTTGCTCAGCGGTACGTCGAGTATCTGCGCGAGCACGTCGGCCGGAACCGCGACATCGGCGGGCCCGGCCACGGGCGTCACGCGCAACTCCTGCCCGGCCGCCTCGAACGCCGAGCACCAAGCGTCGAATCGGTCGGCAACCACCTGCACGGCGTCGCACTGGTCGTCGCCCTCGGCGGTGCGGGCGAGATCGAACGCCGCCGGAGTCTCCGCGACAGCCAGGCTGAGCAGGCCGTCGAGCAGCGCGGTGAGCCGTTCGACCTCGGTGCTCGCACCGCGGAAGATGTTCGCGGCACTCGCCGGGATCGCGGGCTCCAGGGAGTCCAGGCGGATGGTCAAGGCGGCCAGTGGGTTACGCATCGCGTGTGCGGTGTCGGCGACCAGCTGGCGCTGCGCGTCCGCCGAATCGGCCACGGCCAGTGCCATCGCGTCGAACGACTCCGCCAGGGCCCGCATCTCGGGCGGCCCCCCGTAGCGGCCCGCGATCGACACCGGCGCGACGGTGTCGGCGCGCGGCTTGGGCAATGTCGCGGTCAACTCCGCGACACCGTGCGACAACGCCGCCAGCGGCCGCAGCACCCAACGACCGATGGTCACCGCGAGCAGCACGAACACCGCCATCGCGACCAGGCCGCCGAGCGCGATCACCGACCAGGCTCGGGCGATGTCACCGCGCGCGCGGGCCGTCGACGCCTCGATCACCACGGCTCCGTTCACCTGCACGCCGGTGCCGACCGGCCGCGCCACCAGCATGGTCGGCGCGCCCCACGGCGTCAGCTTGTCCACCGCGTGCGGACGCTGATTGCGGCGTGCGGCGGCTACCGCCGCGTCGATGCCGGGATCATGCAATTGCGCGCCCGCGTTCACTGTCGTCGCACCCCTGGCGTCGACCACGAGCACGCTCTCGCCGTACAACTCGTGATAGCGCGCCACCTCGTCGGCCAGCGCGCGGTTGTCCCCGGCGGTGATCGCGTCGTCGGCGAGAGTGGCGAAGCGGTCGGCGTCTCCCGAGCGCGCGAGTACCAGCTCCTGGGTGCGGCTGGTGGCGACGGTCAGCGACAGCGGCACCGCGAACGCCAGCACCGCGATGGCCGCGAACAGCGTCAGCGCCACGAGCAAACGACGCCGCATCGCCCACCTCCGGCCCGCCGGACCGAGCTCACTGCCCCCACCGGTATCCGTACCCGCGGATGGTGGTGATCAGGCCGGGCCGGTCGAGTTTCGCCCGCAAGCCGGTCATGTGCACGTCCAGCGAACGCGAGATCCCGACGAAGGCGTCGCCCCAGATACGATCCATCAACTGCTGCCTGCTCACCGCTGCCCCCGGGCGCTCCACCAGCGCCTCGACCAGCTCGAATTCCTTCTGGGTCAGCGACACCGGCTCCCCGGCCACCTCCACCACGCGTGCGCTCAGGTCGACCCGCACGTCACCGGTGACGACCACCGACTGCGCCTGTCCCGCCGCCGCGGCCGCCCGCCTGGTGACGTTCTCCAACCGCGCGACGAGTTCCGCGATCCGCGGCGGCTTCACCAGATAGTCGTCGGCGCCGCCGCGCAGGCCCCGCACGATCGAGCGTTCGTCACTGCGCGCGGTCAGGATCAGCACCGGAACCGAGCTCACCTCGCGCAGTCGCCGCAGCACCTGCAGACCGTCGCCGTCCGGCAGTCCGAGGTCGAGGATCACCGCGTCGTAGTCGCGATGCGCGATCAGCAGATCCGCGCCGCGGCGCTTGCGTTCGGCGCGGTAGCCGCGGGCGTTGAGCGCCTCGACCAGCGCGTCTCCCACGCCGTCGTCGTCCTCGACCACCGCCAGCCGCACGCGCCGATCCTCCCACAGGGGGCGGACCGGCGCATCTGCCGGTCGGTCAATCACGCACGGTGACCATCGGCCGTCCCGCCTCGACCGCCGCGGCGCCGGACCCGGTCTCGGCGCCGGCGGCGGGTTCGGCCGCGTCGATCGCCGACGAGGCCGAGGTCTCCCGCATGAAGTAGTAGGTGATCAGCGAGACGGCAATGCACCCCGCGACGTACCAGAAGTACAGCGGCTCGTGGCCACCCTTCTTCAGCGCCAGCGCGATCGTCTCCGCGGTGCCGCCGAAGATGGCGACGGTCAGGGCGTAGGGCAGCCCGACGCCGAGCGCGCGGATCTTCGTGGGAAACAGCTCGGCCTTCACGATCGCGTTGATCGAGGTGTATCCGGTGATGATCACCAGCGCCGCCATCATCAGGCCCCACGCCGCGACCGGATTCGTGGTGTGCGCGAGCACCGTCATGATCGGCACGGTCAGCAGCGTGCCCGCCACACCGAAGAAGAGCAGCAGCTTGCGTCGGCCCACCCTGTCCGACAGCGCGCCCGCCAGCGGTTGCAACACCACGAAGACCAGCAGCGCGATGAAGTTGATCCACGCCACGGTCGACTTGGAGATGCCGGAGGTGTTGATCATGAACTTCTGCATGTAGGTGGTGTACGTGTAGAACGCGACTGTTCCGCCCAGCGTCAACCCGACGACCACTAAGCATTCGCGGGGGTATTGCAACAGGATCCGCAACGAGCCGCGCGACTGCCGCACCGCACCGGCCGCCGCGGCGGCCTTCTGCCCGGATTCGGCGCGGAACTGCTCGGACTCGTCCATGCCGCGCCGCAGCCACATCACGATCAGCGCACCGGCGGCGCCGAGCACGAACGGAATCCGCCAGCCCCAGGCGTTCATCTGGTGAGCGTCGAGGAACTGTTGCAGCACGATCTGCACTCCGAGCGCGACGAGCTGGCCAGCCACCAGCGTCACGTATTGGAAGCTCGAGTAGAACCCGCGCCTGCCCTCCGAGGCGACCTCGGACAGATACGTCGCGCTGGTGGCGTATTCACCGCCGACCGACAGCCCCTGCAACAGCCGGGCGACCAGCAGCAGGGCCGGAGCCGCCAAACCGATGGTCTGGTAGCCCGGCGTCGCCGCGATCATCAGCGAACCGACCGCCATCACGGTCACCGACAAGGTCAACGCCGAACGCCTGCCGAACCGGTCGGCGTACCGGCCCAGCGCCCAGCCGCCGATCGGGCGCATCAGGAAACCCACCGCGAACACGGCGGCGGTGGACAACAGCTGCGCGGTCGGATCGTCCTTGGGGAAGAACGTCTTCGCGAAGTACACGCTGAACGCGGCGTAGACATACCAGTCGTACCACTCGACGAGATTGCCGATGGATCCGCGCAGAACATTCGCGACGACCCGGCGCTCACTCATGGGTTGTGTCGTAGTCACAACATCTCCTTCTCCGACGCCTCATCACGTCGTCGGAGATCAGTGTGTCGCCAGTCACACAGTGGCGAAATGGCTCTCGATGGTTCCTAACAGTTCCTTAGGACGATCGCCGGGAAGCGGCGGCCGATCGCCGCATCGGAGAGACCGGTAGGCAAGCTCGCGGGGGAGTGGCCGGCCGAAGCCATGCGGGAGCGCCGCTCCGTATCCCGACGCGAGGTCATTCTGGCCGCGCTGCGGTTGCCGAAACGTCTCGAGGCCTGAAAGAGGTTGAACCACAATGGGCTTCGGTGTGAGGCATGGCGACTTCCTGTCGGGTGAGCCCGACGGCGCTGGGGGCCGACGCCGGCCCGAACGGCGGTGACCCCTGAGCGGGCGGGCGTCACCATGTTCACCAGGGCCGACCACTTCCTTCGGATGGAACGTGTCGGCGGCGCCCAGGATCCGTTCCCGCAGCGGTATACCAGCATGGGATTGCTTGCCGGACAGACGAATTCGGCAACGCTGCCCAGGTTGGTGGCCGGGATCGTGGCATTTCCGCCGAAATCCAGCGTTTGTGAGGTAGGCCACGCTCCAAGCCGGTGTCAGCCACGGTTCGCGTGATCCGGAGACCGAACCAGGTGTCCAACAACCCGGTTCGAGGAAATTATTCGGCTTCTGTCCCCACCCGGGAAGGGGCCCTCAGCAGCGGTTCGGCGCGGTAGCGGCGCGGGCGAATGTGGCCCAGTCCCGGCTGCGCGGCCTAATGTGCAACGAGGTCACGGCCTAGAAGGATGATCGAGGGGCTGCGAGAGGCGTGCATCGCGGCGATGGTTGGGTGGAGCATGGTGGAGCGGTACGAGATCGAGGCGTTTCTGGTGTTGGCCGAGGAGCTGCATTTCGGGCGGACCGCGGAGCGTCTGCACGTATCGCCGGGCCGGGTCAGTCAGACGATCAAGGCTCTGGAGCGGCGCATCGGCGGGGCTCTGTTCGAACGCAGCAGTCGCCGTGTAGCTCTCACTCCGGTCGGGCGGCAGCTTCGCGACGAACTGCTCCCGGCGTATCAGCAGATCCAACTGGCCGTCGCCCATGCGACGGCGGCCTATCAGGATATTCGTGGTGTCCTGCGCTTCGGTTTCACTGCCCCCTGGACCGGTGAGCTCGTCCTGCGGGCCGCGGATGCCTTCTCCTCCCGCCACTCCCGTTGCGTTGTCGAACTCCAGGAAGTGACGTACAACGCCGCCATCATGGCGCTGCGAGAGAAGAAGGTCGACCTGCTGGTCGCCGAGTTGCCTGGCGCGGAGCCTGGCATCTCGGTGGGGCCGGTCCTGTTCCGCGAGCGCCGGGCCCTGGCGGTACCCGCCGTCCATCCGCTGGCTATGCGGGAAACGGTGTCGTTGGAGGACCTCGCCCTGCTGCCCCTGGTTATGGGGGTCGGGATGTCCTCGTCGTGGCGTGACGTGCATTTTCCGAGGCGCACACCCGAGGGTCGCCACATCGAGCACGGCCCGGTTGGTGCCGGCTGGCAGGAGATACTTTCGCTGGTCGGGGCGGGGAAGGGAGCCACCGTGGCTGCCGCCAGAGCGGGGCTTTATCACGCCCGGCCCGATATCGCCTACGTTCCGTTCGACGACGCGCCACTCATCGAGTACGCGCTGATGTGGCGGGACGCGGACCAAACAGTCGGGCTCGAGGCCCTCGTCCAAACTGTCCTCGACTGTGCGGCGCGGTCGGCCGGTCGGTCCGGGCCGCGCTGAGACCGCCCCAGCGGCTCTCACTCCTCCGCGGCCTGCCGTGCGGGCCCTGGCAGCAACAGAGTCGCGCCTGCCGTCGCCACGAGCCCGGCCGCTGCGAGCAGCACACTCCATCGCATACCGGCCAGGAACGTGGTCGCCCCCGCCAGCAGCGCGCCGTAGACCGCCACGGCGATGGCCCCGCCGATCTGGCGTGCGGTGTTGAGTACCGCGCCCGCGGTGCCTGCCCGGTCCGCGGGCACGGCGTCGAGCAGCATCGCGGTCAGCGCCGGCACCGCCAGCGCGCCGCCGAGCCCGACCGGAACCATCAGCAGCGCCACCGCCCACACATGGGTATGCGCGTCGATCACGGTCAGAGCCACCAGCCCGGCCGTACCCACCAGTTGTCCCGCAACCATGGGCACCCTCGGGCCGAACCGGCCGGCCAGCTTCGCCGAGGCCAGGTTGACCACCGCGACGAGCGCCGTCATCGGGATGAACATCAGGCCCGCATGCAGCGCCGACTGGCCGCGTTCCTGCTGCAGATAGAGACTGAAGACGAATACCCCGCCGTAGTAGGCGGCGTTGAGCATGAAGCCGACCATCAAGGACACCGCCACCACCCGCGAGCGAAACAGCGGCAGCGGCAGCATCGGATGGGTGCCCTTGGTCTGGGCAGCGAGAAAGGCGGCCGCCGCAGCCACGGCCACCAGCAGCGACGCCATTACGGTCGGTCGATCGAAGCCCTCGGCGCCGCCCTCGATCACACCGTACGTCAGCCCGCCCATCGCCACGACCGCCGTCACCTGCCCGATCGCGTCGAGACGGGAAGGCAGCCGCGGGGAAGTGGGCACGCGGGTGAGCAGGGCGAGCGCCAGCAGGCCGGCGGGCAGGTTGACGAAGAAGATCCATCGCCAGCCCACGGAAGCGGTGAGCGCCCCGCCGAGTACCGGGCCGGCCGCCACCGCGACCGCGCCACCCACCGTCCAGACGGCGATGGCCCGCGCCCGCTCGGTCTGCTCAGGGAAGCCCTGCCGGACCAGGGCGAGCGACGCCGGCATCATCACTGCCGCTGCGGCCCCCTGTACGAGCCGGGCGGCGAGCAGCACGCTGAGCCCGGGTGCGAGGCCGCAGGCCGCCGAGGCCAGCGCGAAGAGCACAAGACCGCCGCCGAAGGCCCGCCGGGCCCCGATCCGGTCGGACAGCGCGCCCGCGGAGAGCATCAGGGCGGCGAACATCAGGGTGTATCCGTCGACGACCCACTGCAGTCCGGACATGCCGCCGCCGAGGCTGCGGCCGATGTCGGGCAGTGCGACGGTGACGATCAGCGCGTCCAGCGAGATCAGGAAGAAGCCCAGCAGCGCGGCTGCGAGCACCACAGGCGAACCGGCCTTGGTCGTGCGCAGCGCGTCGGGCGGGCTGGGGACGGGGCGAACGGACGTCATGCGGACACGTCCGGGCGGTAGCTGACATCGGTCGGGCCGTTCAGAGCCGCCTGCGCAGCTCGCGCGGGCAGGTCCTGGTTTCCGTGGCCCCAGGTCGCCGTCATGGTCACGGAGATGATCAGCCATCGGGTGCCGGTGCGGGCCAGTTCCCAGCGGTAATCGCCGCCCAGCGTCCACAGCCCCGAGCCGTGCGCGACGGACAGGCGGTGCGTGGCCTGGAAAGAGGCCGTACATACTGCGCGATCGCCGTCGAGCTGGACGAGCTGGTTGCCGACCAGGTGTTGGGTGGCGTCGTATCCGCCGAGCGCCGCTGCCCAGGCATCGACAATCTCCTGCGGGGTGAGCTGGGCCGGCTCGCCGCCGTTGAGGCTGGTGTAGTCCAGCACCACCTTGTCGGCGAACAGGCCGCGCAGCAGCTCCCATTCGCGGCGATCCGCGTGGACGGCCATGCGGGTGCAGGTCTCGGCAACCGCGCACTTGGACTCGGCGGAATCGGACATGGCAGGTGATCTCCTCGAGGGCATACCGGTGCTACTTCAAAGGTTGGATGTACGGCAGGTCGGCATCGACCGCCGGAAGGTGGCCAGTGGGCAAGCAAACTCGCGATGCCCGCGATGTCGGCGGGCCGCCGACACATACACGCTCACATCCGACGGCGCCTCGAACAACGCTCGATTTGTAACTCCAGGTTTAGCTGAGCTAAACCATCTCGCCGACCACATCCGTTTGGCCTGCAGCGGATATTTGTAGGGATCGTCGTTGCCCTGCCCGTGCCGGATCACCCGTTCGATGCGGTCCGCAACCGGCGCGTGCCGAGCATGGTCTTCGCGGGCGGTGACCAGCAACGCGCCGATCCGTTGCAGCAGGTTCGGGTAGCGCCCGGATCCCCTTGCGGCCGTGTCGAATAGGCGCAGCAGACTTCGGCGGCCGGGCCCTCGTCCGGCTCCGTGCGCTCCGTCGCCGGGTACCGATGCGCCCAGTGTTGGCGCGCCGGACTGATCAGATCCTGGATTCGAAGATCATCCGGGAAGGTACCGCTTCCCGGTCAACCACAGGTTCTGATCCTTGCTCGGTTCTCGCGAATGTCCGCTACTGCCAAGTCGAGTGAGCGTCCCGAGACTGGAGCGGTACCTCGTCCTTCGTGAAATGTACGGCGAGCCGCTCGCATAGCGTGGCCAACATGGGTTCATCGACATGCGGCCCGTCGCTCCAGGAGGCGAACCAACTCACAGTGTCGGGAGTGCCTTCGGGGCGGACAAACACATGCTGATGGAAGTGCGCGACACTACGCCCCGTGATCGCTGAGAATACGTGATCAGGGGACAGTTCAGTGCGAAGCGCGTACGCCGCGCGGCGAACTGCCCACCCGACGGCAGCACCCTCGGCATCGCTCAGATCGGCCAAGGTCGGCGCGTGACGGACGGTTTCGACGAACAGGTAGCCGGGCATCGGCACGCCCTCGGAGAGTGGGCGGTGCGTCACGACAACCAAATCATCGGTGTAGATCACCGGGCCGACCAAGCGGCCTGTGCCGCCATGCTTTTCACAGATGAGACACTCATTCCCCACCGCGCGACTGTATCGACAAACGCACTGTCGTGCCGCATACCGCGCTGACCGGCCGGCCAGGACGAGCGTTCTGCATGCATGTGAGCTGTCTTTCCGGGGTAGACCACAACAATGCCTCCGGCAAGGACCCCACCCGTCCCACACGCGACGAGATGATCGCCTTCGTTCGTGCCGGCGACACCGTCATCGTGCACTCGATGGACCGTCTAGCCCGCAACCTGGACGATCGGCGGCGGCTCGTGCGCATCCTCACCGGCAAAGGCGTGCGGGTCGAATTCGTCGAAGAGAACCTGACTTTCACCGACGGGGACTCACCTGTGGCGAACCTGCTATTGAGCGTGATGGGGGCCTCGCTGAGTTCGAACGCGCGCTCATTCTCGACGTCAACGTGGAGGGATCGCCGCGGCGAAGACCCGCGGCGTGTACACGGGGGGGCCGAGCTGGGGTTCACCGACCTGCGCCGGTTCGGGGAACTGCCGCGAGGTGGCCACCTCGCCGCACCGGAGCAGCCGGAATCGCTGGTCGGGCAGTCGGCGGGTTCTTCAGCTCATCACGGCGAAACCGACTGCGCCACAAGATATCCGAAGCGCCGGTGAGGGGTATCGACGTCATCCTCGCCCGGCTCTCGGCGCTCGCGAAAGCATGACGCTACTTGTTCGGATTCCATCGAGACCAAAAGCGGCGCTTTCCCGATAGTGCGCGACCGGGGGATTGTCCTTATCGCAATACCTCGAGTCCCGAATTCGGATCGATCTCCTCCATCACCGCGAACGGCATCGGCTCATCGGGGAGGCAGCGGTGGTGCTGACCTGGATCTGCACCCGGCCAGCGAGTGACAGTGACGGCGGGTTCGCCGCAGGACGGACTCCGGTGTTGCCGGGTGCGCCGCCGCACAACACTGTGACAAGAAGAGGTTTACCCGGCGGCGCGCGGTGCGGCGAGTTGGGCTGGTGCGCCCAGTGCTGTCGCGTCGGTTTCGGGTCGATCCGTGGTGGGCGGAAATCACGCCTGTGACCGCGATGGTGGCTCGGTCACCGTGACCGCTTCCTGATTGTGGGAAGGCGGCCGTTGCTGGTGCCGCGAACCCCCGGGCAGGATCAAGCGGTGGCACAACCGATGTCGACTGCGATCACCGTCTCCGACCTGCGCCGCCCTCCTACTGTGTCGATCTGGGTGGCGGCAACGGTCGGGCCGTTGATGATCGTCGCGGCGTTGCCGACCTTCGGTCATTCCGCGCAGACCCTGGGCGGCCGGATCGGACCGGTTCTGCTCGGTGGCGGTCTACTGGTCACCGCCTTGTCGATAGCCGTCGCCGGAGTTCTGTTGGTGCTGTGGTGTTCCCGAGCCAGAGCGTTCGCGTCCGGCCGCAGCGGGCGGCGCCCCAGACTGTCGCCCGCGTTGTCGACGATGAGCTGGTTCATCCCGATCGGCAACCTGTGGCTCCCCGCTGTGGCGATGCGGGATCTTGTCGAACTTGCGGTCGACAGCGATGCGACTGTCGGTGGGCGCTTGTGGGGCTGGTGGATGTGCTGGGTGGGGTCGTGGATCGTATTGCTGGTCGGTATCGTGAGCTTCGCCTCGCATCCGGACGGGATGGCGGGACTTCTCGCTGTGACGTTGTTTTTATTCACGGCGCTGCTGTTTGCCGCGGGCGCATTTTTGACCGGGCTGCTACGCCGGATCGTTCGCTCGTTGACCCCCGATACCGTGATCTGAGCTCGTTCTCCTTACTCGGAGGCGGAGAGCAAGCCCCGCGCGAAGGTCGGTCGCGCGCCGCGATTCTCATCGCCACGTTCCCCGCGGAGGGTTCCCGTCTTGTCTCCATTGGACCTGTGTGGGCGGGGTGTGTTCCCCGACCTGGGAGACGAAGATCAGACAGCCGTCGATGCTCTTCCCGGGTGGTAGGAGGTCGAGTTGTTCGTTGTTCACGGCGGTACAACCGTCCGCTCCGTGCAGACCCCACAGTGAGGTGCCCGCCAGAGCGGACAGCTCGGAGAATCCGGTCGATCCGTTGCTGAGGACGAACGGGGTGAACGAGAAGCCGTGACTCGACGTGTGAGTGAGCCGGTAACGCAGGTAATACGATGTGCGGTCGGCGAATCTCGCCGGATCGGGTACTTGGTCGAAGTCGGCCGGGCTGCCGGGATCGATGCCCAGCACCGTGACTCCCTCTTCGCCGATATCGGAACCGATGGTGGCCATGTCGCCGAATTTCATGCTGCCCCGATGCTCGGCGCCACATCCCGCCGCCGACATGACGGCAATCGTCACCAACCACCAACACAGTCGTCGCATTCCCACCCCTCGGCTCGGTGCACGATCGGTCGACCGGTCCCACGGATACTGCCAGACAATTCACGTCTGGGAAGGGGCTCGGCCGCGCAGTGTGCTGTCCGGCCACGTCTCCTCAGCGGTGGATTGTTCAGGTGTGAGATCGGCGCGGCGTGAGTTCAGCCTCGAGCTCGGTGAGTTCGTCTTCCAGCCAGGCGGTATCCGTCGAGTCTCCTGCGTTGGTGATGCTGGGTGCGGGGCCGTAGATGGTTGCGTCGTCGTCGGCGAGTTGAATGCGGAGTTCGAAGGTGCCGATCGCTTGAACGCGTTCGGTATGGGTGAGCATGTGAGGCGGATCGGGCGGATCGAACCCACTGTCGCCGTTGGGGTGCTGCGGTCGAATGGCCTTCGCCCACTGGGGTTTCGGCTGTCATGGTGTGGCGGGAGAGTCGGCGTTGGATGTTCCGGGCCGGCTTCGGCTGTGCCGGTGTGGCTGATTTTCGCTGCCGTCGCCTTGGTTCGGGGTTGTCGGATTGGATTCCGGCGGTGGGGTTTTCGAGTTTCACCAGGTAGTCACGTTTCGCGTAACGCCCAGCCAGGTCCACAATTCTTATACTGCCGGGTCAGGGCCTTTCCGGGTTTCGACCTTTCGTCGTCCCCCGGTCGGCTTCGGCTTGTATAGCCGTCTGGTATGCGGAAATGTCGTTGAATTACGGGTTCGTACCCAGCTGGGTCCTGTGGCTATTGGCGCTGCTGTGGTGACGTGATGTTAGTGTCGCCTCCGCTGCTTCCCGTCCGGGCGCGGCAGGACGGAGCGGACGAGTGGGCCTTACCCAGGCGGGACGTCGGTCCTCATCGTTGGGTGCGGGCCCACCGTATGCGTAGCGCGCTGCCGATTGCGGGGTTGATCGCGTCGGTTCCGGTGGACCCGTTCGCTCGCGCCGGCGGTCCGCGCGTTTCGGTGATTGCGTGGTCGGGGCGGGCTGGTCGCGGCCCGATCGTCCTCACCGCGTGGCGGGCTTCGGGTCCGGTTCCGGGACGGTGTCCAGCTGTTCGGGGAACACGGTGAAGTGGCGGACGAAACCGGACAGGACGGGCAGGTCCTTCGGTGTGGTCCACTCGCCGAGCAGGTCGCCGGTGACGGTGTCGCTGTAGAGATAGTGACCGTGCGTGGGTTCGTCGAGGTCGTAGGCGTCGAGGTAGATCCGCCACCGGCCGTCCGGGAGCGGGATCACGCACTGTCCCTCGCGCGGCTGTCCCGGGCCCGGTCCGCCCCAGCCCGCCCAGTTCCCGGTTCGTGCGAACGTGTACGGGCCGACCAGGCGGTCGGCCACCGCGACCTCGACGTTCTTGGTCGATTCGTTCTTGACGAACGCGTAGTAGCGTCCCTGCGACAACGTGACCGTGGTGTCGATGTAGCCGAGGTCGCCCGGTGCGGGAATGACACCTACCAGCGGTGTGGGCGTGGTCCAATGCGGCCGGCTCAGCGATGAGGTGGTCGCGGTCATGACGCAGGGCCGGAAGATCGTGCCGTCGTGGATGTTCACCAGGACGCTGACCGTGCTGTCGCCGTCGACGAACCATTCCGGCGCCCAGGTGTGGGTGACACCGTCGAACGGAATCGTGTACTCGTACAGGAACTCCCAGTGGATCCGGTCGTGGCTGCGAGCGAAGCCGATGGTGTTGCCGTCCCATGCGGTCGTGTATGCCACGTAGTACTCGCCGTCGAGGTGACGAAAGACGCTGGGGTCGCGGCACAAACCCTTCTCAGTCGTGACCGCCGCTGCCGGGGTGTCGGCGGGCTCGGCATTCGGTGGACGGTAGGCGTCGGCCTGGACGAGCCGGAAATTCGTGGCGTCGGTGGATTCGTAGACCCACATATCGGTCTGGCTGTCGTTGGTGAACGCCGTCATCGTGTATCGGATCGGCGGGGCGGCGGCCACTGCGCGTCGGGATGCCACAACGCTCAACGGTACGCTCGCTGCAAAAGCGAGCATCGCTCTGCGGGACAGCCCGATCGACGTCATACACGGATTATTCAGCGCGTGAACGCTGAATGATTGCTGACACACCGCGCGCGTGAATAGGTCGATATGCTGCTGCTGCTGTTGTGGTGGCAGCACAGACACCGACGCGGGGCGGCCGCGGGACTCTGCTGCGTGGGCCGTGGAGATGAAATGGCATGCGTGCCATCTGGTCTGCGAGCCGGGGCGATGCCGCTTCATGAGGGCGTCGATCCCCGATGTCGACGTTCGCGCGCTTGGTCGAGCGTTTCCGCGATGCAGACAGCGGCCGTCTCGACGGGCGAGTCGCCAGCATGACGGTAGCTGGAAAGTCCGACCTCGTGCAGGGCATCGATCTCCGGTACCCGCGGCCGCGGGTGCGTTCCTGCCTGGCACGGGCAATATCGGTAGGGCAGCGGTTCGTACGTTGGCTGCCCCGCCGATCAGGTTCGGAAAGTCTGATCGGCAGGACTGGGGCCCTCTTGCTGGAAGCCCTGCTGGCAAGCTTCACTGGAGGTGCATCTATTGTCGTCGGTTCTGCTCGAAGTATTCGGCGAGCATCTCGTTCTCTTCGAAACCGAGTGTTGTGGAGGCGATATCCGCCTCGCTGAACCAGCCCAATCTCTGCCCCTCGGTCAACGTGATGGTGTTGATGTCGAGGTCGAGCCTGGTTTTGAAGGTGTGTTCCAGCAGCCCCCAGTGGCGTTCGCGGGTGCAGTGATGGGTGACTGTTTCGGGGTCCAGCACGACTCCGATTTCTTCCTTGATTTCGCGTATGACGCACTGTTGCGGTGATTCGCCCGGCTCGCGATAGCCGCCGAGGAGTGCCCACATACCGGGGCAGGGGATCTCCGGCTTCTCGTCGCGAAGGAACAACAGGATTTGATCCTGTGAGTTGTGGATGATGATGTTGGACCCTTCAGCCGTTGTGGCCATGCGAATGCTCCTTGGGAGTTGTGGATCGAGTGGGACTGTCCGCCGGGGCGGGCAAAGTGGCTGCACATCGGAATCCGAGGTCGAAGGCTGCGTATTCCGGTGCGCCGCAGATACGTTCGCTGGTGCGCGTCTGCCATCGCATCATCTTCCAAGACCCGCCTCGGGCAACGCGAAAGCCGAGTCGAGCTGCGGCCCGGCACCCTGCGTCATAAGTGCCTGGCCGGTAGAAACCGTAGCGGCTGGCGGTCCACTCGGTGACATTTCCGGCCATGTCCTGCACGCCGAATGGCGAGGCCGAATCGGGGAACTTTCCGACCGGGGTCGTGGCAGGTGCGGGGCCGGTGTATCGCCAGTGACGGGCATACCAACGCTTCCAATCGGCGAGTTCGTGCATTGCGTGACCTGCCCAGTATTCGGCGGTGTTCGCGGCTGACCGTGACCATGCCGAGCCCCAGGGCCAGGCCTGCCACACCGCACCGTGCGCGGCGTACTCCCATTCGGCCTCGGTAGGTAACCGCTTGCCCGCCCAGCGGGCGTAGGCAAGGGCATCGGAGTGGGAGACGTGTACGACCGGGTGGTTCGGCCGGTCGGCGACTGCATCCAGCTGCGGTGCCGGCCGACGCCAGGAGATACCGCCCATCGCGTGCCAATAGTCGGGCCCGTAGACCAGGCCCGCGCCGCTGCGTTCGGCATCGGTGATCCATCCGGTCTCATCGGCGAACTCGGCGAAGGCTGCGTTCGTCACCGGGTAGCGGTCGATCCAGAATCCGCTCATCGCGATTACGTGTTGGGGCGATTCATCCTCGAACCACGTTCGCGGATAGTGCTGGATTCTGTCCAGCGATGCCAAATGTGCCTCAGGCGAGCCGATTTCGACGAGCCCCGGGGGAACCCAGATCATCCCGTCGGTTTTGGTCATCGCAGTCACCCACCCATGAACGCCGACAGCACGCACACTTCGTGTTGCGGTCGCGTCAGCGGAGTGTCGAGGCCGTCAGCGGTCGTAACCCGCTCATTGTCGAGCGCCACGGTTGCGTAACGCGGGATGGTTCCCTCGCTGGTCAGCACCCGCGCGGCGACGGCGGGGTACTCGGTGGCGAGCCAGCGCAAGGCCTCGCCAAGCGTTTCCACGTCAGTGCATCGGATGTCGGACATGTCGCGCCCGGTGAGGGTTTGCCAATTGCCGGGCAAGATGAATCGGACCTCGCTCATCTCCGCACCTCGTGCCCGTTGCGGTGCCGGCGCATCCATTCGATCGTCCGGGCCAAGCCCTCTGCCAGCGAGACGCGCGGTGACCAGCCCAGCAGCTCGCGAGCCCGTCGAGGGTCCGGGCATCGGGCAGGAGCGTCTTGTTCGCGCGCCGCGCAGATCTCGAGCTGGCCGCTGCCGGCGGCTGCGATGATCATCATTGCCAGCTCCTTGATGCTGACTTCTTCCGTCGCGCCGGTATTGACGGGCCCGAACTCGGTCGAGTCGAGCATCGCCACCATCGCGTCGACGGCATCGCTGACGTACAGCAGACTGCGAGTCTGCTCACCACCATGCACAGTCAGCGTCTGGCCGGACAGTGCCGCTGCACAAAAGGCCGGAACCGCACGACTGTCGTCGTGCCACATGTGCGGTCCGTACACATTGAATGGGCGGATTACCCCGACCGACGCGGCTTCGCGACGGTGGTAGGTGATTGCCGCAGCCTCAGTGAATACCTTCGATACTTCGTATGCCGACCGAGGGCCCAACGGGTCCACTGCACCATGACACGTCTCGATCTGCGGATGGACGTGTGTATCGCCGTACACATCGCTGGATGACGCGACGACCACGCGGGCACCATGAGCCGCGGCGGCATCGAGGGCATTCATCGTGCCTACCGATCCTGCCCGCAAAGTCTCGATCGGTCTCCTTTGATACTGCGCTGGGGCGGCTGGGCAGGCCAAATGAACGATGCCGGTCACCTCCGACAGGCCTGAGAAGGCCGCCCGGGTCGTGACGTCGGCAGTCCGCAGGGTGAATGCAGGATTATCCAGCACTGCATCGAGATTCTGGTGTCGTCCGGTGCTCAGGTTGTCGATAACGGTCACTTGGTGTCCGTCATCCAGCAATCTCGTGGCGAGATGGCTGCCGATCAACCCGGCACCGCCGGTTATCACGGTATGCATCGATTCACTCCTCTTCCAATGGACTTTTCGGGCAAACGGTTTCGGTCCCCAACAGCGGCCTATCCGGGTGGATGTGCAGGAGTCCGTGGAGGACTCGACATATGAGCTCGGTGTCGCGCTCGTACTCGATCGGCATCGGTGGGCTCGGTACCGGTTGTCTTGCGCGGCAGGGCAATTCAGGGTTGTCATGGCTCGTCACAGACATCAGGGAATCTCGAACAGCCGGTGGCAGGGGAGGGGCCGCATGTTCGGCAGCACCGCTAAGTCCAGCCGGATCGAAACCCCGTCGTGCCAACGTGTGATTTCCTCTCGGAAGGCGAGTGCGGCAACGGCTTCTGCGCGAAAATGCATGGGCGCCATGGTTGGAAACTTCACAATCACGTGCATTTCGATGGCTCTCCACCTCCTTGACCGGTGGGTCAGTCCTCCGTACCGGCAGATACATAGGCGTGTGCAGCTAAGTACGGGAGGCATCCTGGGCCGTGCGCGGCATGCAGCCTCATCACGGCGCCAGCTTCGGCGATACTGCCGAACGTGCGCGGATCTTTCGTGCAGTCGCGAAATGTGCACTCACACAACGCCATATCAATGGTTGGCACCATGCCTCCTCGTGCGATCCGGATGGGCCGCTTCGGAGCGTGACCGACTTGCGGTCATTGCCGAGTTGGTTGAAAGAGAAGAGGCGACCGGCGATGTCCCGGCGCATTCGTGATCTTCGTATTCGACCCGTCGGAACAGCGGCTCCATGACCTCTCCGAATTGGACTAGTTGACGTGCGCGGCAGTCAGCGATCCCCACAGGCGCCGCTATCGAGGCCCGACCCGGAAGGTTGGCGTTGATGCAGCTTGACGAGCGTGCTCGGTTGAAGAGGCGCCTCGTCGACCCGACTGCCTGCGCCGTTGGACCATAAGCCGGTGCGCGGACGCATCCCCACTGGTCGCGCGCATATTTCCGATGCGCGCGGCGCATATGTCGAATGGGCTCGCACCCATCAACCGAAGCTGATTTGATTGCTACGCAACCGACGGCAACCACGACGAGGACAACGGACATGTCGTACCGGGCAGTGCGGTCTTGCTCCAGCTGCGGTGCGCAGCTGGCCCGCGACAATCGTGAAATGCGATGCGGACCGTGCAGCCGCTCCTACGATCGCGCGCCGGCCCTTCCGGCCAACGCGTGGCGCAGCGGAGAACTGCACCGAGCGCTCTCCACGCGGGATATGGGTGCGGTTGTGCGTGCCTATCGCCACCACCCGGCTCATGGCCGCAGAGCGCTGTCACAGGCAGAGCTGGCGCGATGCTTGGGCATCACGCAAGGGCAGCTCAGCCGGATCGAAAACGGGCGCAACCGAGTTCGAGACCTCGATACGCTCGTCCACTACGCCCGACAGCTCCGTATCCCGGCAGCATTACTGTGGTTCGACGCGGACATCGACGAGGCACCACCGCGAGCGGAAATTTCGAGCGGCGAGCTCGTTCGAATTCCCGGCGGCAAGGCGGTGCCAGCGGTGAACGATCCGGTCGAGGGCACGTTGGCGGGGTCTCTGTTGTCGTCGCTCGAGCAGTATGCAACCACCGATATGCTCACTGGCCCGCATCCATTGGTGCCACTGGTCGAACAGCAGATGGGCTTCATCGATCAGCTGGTGGCCGGCAGCCGCGGCCGCGCCCACGACCGACTGCTGTATGTATCGGCGCGATACGCGGAGTTCATGGGCTGGCTTCAACAAGACCTCGGAAACCTTACGGCGGCCATGAAGTGGACGAGTACCGCGCTGGAATTCGCA
>NZ_BAGM01000071.1 GCF_000308855.1 Nocardia veterana NBRC 100344
AACTGTGGCTGCTCCGTCGATACCGGCCGGATTCGATTTCACCGACCCGGGACTGTGGGCCGAGCGGAGCCCGGTCTCCGAATTCGCGGAATTGCGGCGCACCGCGCCGGTCTGGTGGAATGCCCAGAACCCGGAGCAGGCCTACCCGTTCGAGGACGCGGGCTACTGGGTGGTGAGCCGGCACGAGGACATCAAGGAGGTCTCGCGCCGCTCGGACGTCTTCTCCTCGGCGACGAAGGGCTCCATCATCCGCTTGCCCGGCTTCGCCACCCCCGAACAACTGTCGGTGACCAGTGCGCTGCTGGTGAACATGGATCCGCCCAAGCACACCAAGATCCGCCGCATCATCTCGAAGGGCTTCACCCCGCGCGCGGTGGAGAGCCTGCGTGCGGCCCTGACCGAGCGGGCGCAGCGAATCGTACGCGCCGCCAAGGAATCCGGCGGCGGCGATTTCGTCGAACAGGTGGCCTGTGAACTGCCGCTACAGGCCATCGCCGAACTACTCGGTGTCCCACAGGACGACCGGCACAAGCTGTTCGACTGGTCGAATCAGATGCTCAATTACGACGATCCGGAGTATGGCGATTCCGCGGTCGCTTCCGCCGAAATTCTCGGCTATGCCTGGAATATGGCGGAGGCGCGCCGGGCGGAACCGGCGGGCGATATCGTCAGCCAGTTGGTCAGCGCCGATATCGACGGCGAGGCGCTGGGGTCGGACGAATTCGGCTTCTTCGTCATTCTGCTGGCGGTCGCCGGAAACGAGACCACCCGTAATGCGATCACGCACGGGATGAAGGCTTTCGTCGATCATCCGGAACAGTGGGAGCTGTACCGGCAGCAGCGCCCGCGCACCGCGGTCGACGAAATCGTGCGCTGGGCGACACCGGTCACCGCATTCCAGCGCACCGCGACCGAGGATGTCGAATTGGGTGGGCAACTGATCAAGGCCGGCGAGCGGGTCGGATTGTTCTACAGCTCGGCGAATTTCGACGAGGCGGCCTTCGACAGGCCCTTCGAATTCGACATCCTGCGCGACCCCAACCCGCATCTGGCGTTCGGTGGCACCGGCGCCCACTTCTGCGTCGGCGCCAACCTCGCCCGCCTGGAAATCGACCTGATGTTCAACGCCATCGCCGACGTCATGCCCGACCTGCGTCAGATCACCGACCCGCAGCGCCTGCGTTCGGGCTGGATCAACGGCATCAAACACTGGCAGGTCGAATACTCCTAGACCCGGGGAAATGGGCTGGGGAAAGCCGAGGGCCGCACGATCATTCGTGCGGCCCTCGGTGCTTGTTTCCCCAGGTGGTCGTGTTGGTGGCCTTGTGACTTCATTTCAGGTACCCGGAGCGGTACCGTTTCAGGTACCACGGGTTGATGCCAGCTTTGAACCTCACATTCACCGATGACGAGATGGAAGCGCTGCGTGCAGCTGCCAGCGCCCGGCGAGTGAGCCTCAAGGCGTTCGCTCACGACGCCGTGCTGGCGAGCAGTAGTGAACACTCCCTTCGTGTCGGTGACGCGGCTCGTCGTGTGGCTGAGCGGTCAGCGGAGTTGAACAAGCGGCTCGCGTGACGGAATACCTGACTCGAGATGATGTCCTGACTGCCGCGTCGTTTGCTCTCGGGCATCCTGCGGAGATCGGGGATTGGGGCTTGCTGGACGCCGCTGTCGCTCGTCCGCAGGCGACCGTCTTCGGCCAGGCGGCGCACTTTCTCAACGCGGCCTAGACCCGGGAAAGGGGGCCGTCACGCCGACGCTCGGTGGTTGTGCACGCGGAGGCCGTCGAGCACGACGGCGATCAGAGGGTTCGGTGCGTTGCGCGCCCGGGAGCGGCGTTCGACCGTCGCGGCGCCGATGACCAGGTCGAGCGCGTCGGCGACATCGATGTCGGGTCGCACGGCCCTTGCCTCTTTCGCTCGGGAGAGCAGAGTGTCGAACGACCGGATGAACTCGTGCCGGAGCCGGTCGGGGATCGCGACGGCCGTGTCGCCGTCGTCCAGCGCTTCGCACAGGGCCTGGTTGAGGGCGACCTCGCCGACGAGGTGGGTGAAGTAGTCGAAGAACGCGTCCTCCGGCGCGATATCGGTGCCCATGAGCAGGCATGCTCGTTCGGTGAACTCCTCCACCCGGCCGACGACGACCGCTTCGAACAATGCGGAACGGGTGGGGAAATGCCTATACACGGTGCCGACGCCGACGCCGGCTCGGCGCGCGATCTCGTCGAAGGACGCCGACGAGCCGTCCACCGAGAGCATCTCCCGGGCGGCGGCCAGCACCTGGTCTCGGTTGCGGCGCGCGTCAGCGCGCAGTGGCCTGCCACCCTGCTCGGCGTTGTTACCCATCGCTCGATCGTAGCGGCGACCATTGCGAAACGGAGAATGCTCTCCGTATAGTGGTCAAAACGGAGACTCTTCTCCGCTTACTGCGGCTTGTTGGCGCGGTATCTGAAGATCCGCCTACGGAGGGCACATGGAGCAGCTTGTTTTCGTCACCGGCGCGACCGGGCAGCAGGGCGGGGCGGTCGCCGACCGTCTGCTCGCCGAGGGGTGGCGGGTGCGGGTGTTGACTCGCCGCCCGGACAGCGACCGGGCGCGGAGCCTGGCGCAGGCGGGCGCGCAGGTGATCGCGGGCTCGCTGGAGGATCCCGCGACGATCGACCGCTGCGTCGACGGCGCCTACGGCGTGTACAGCATGCATCCCGGGCCGCTGGCCCCGGAGCAGGACGAGGTGAAGGCCGGCCAGGCCGTCACCGATGCAGCGGTGAAATACGGTGTGGCGCATATGGTTTACAGCTCGGGCCTCGGTGCCGACCGAGGCGGCCAGCCGACCAAATGGGAAGTCGAGCAATACATCGCCGCGTCGGGTGTCTCGGCGACGGTGCTGCGGCCGAGTTCATTCATGGAGAACCTGATCACGCAGTCCGACACGGTCGGGATCCGCGACGGCGCGCTACGCACCGCCGCCGCTGCGCACGTGCGTCAGCAATTCATCGCGCTCGACGATATCGGCGCGTTCACCGCCCTCGCGCTGCGGAACCCGGACGACTACCGCGGCCGGACGCTGGAACTGGTCGGCGACGTGCTCACCCCGCCCGAGGTGGCCGCGCAGGTCAGCGCCGCCGTCGGGCGAACGGTCCCTTACATTCAGCGTCCGATCGAGGAACTGCGCCGCATCAACGAACGCTTCGCTCGCGGCTACGAATTGCTCAACAGCGGTGACGGCAGCATCCCCGACGTCGACGTCCAGGAACTGCGTGCCCTGCACCCGGGATTGATGACCTTCGGGCACTGGCTCGAGGTCAAGGGGGCGAAGCTGATCCGCTCGGTGCTCGACACGCGGGCGTGACCATCGCCGGGTTGCGCCGTCGCGCTGCCCGGCGTCGATGATCGCCCGAGGGCCGGTCAGCCGGTGACCGTCGGTTCGCCGCCGCCCGTCGCGCAGCTCGAAGCCGCGAGGGCCGCACGATCGCTCGTGCGGCCCTCGGTCATTTCGTTGGTTCGCTCGGTCCGGCTGGGTCCGAGCCACGTCCGCCCTGCGGTTCAGCCGTAGTGGCACACGTAGTGCAGCGTCTGCACCACCTCGATGTCGAACGAGCTGTCACCGGGGACGGAGAACGATTCCCCGCCGCGGTAGGTCGTCGGCTCGGTCTCGCCGGGCAGCGTCACGGCGCATTCGCCCTCCACCAGCTCCATGATCTCCGGGGCTCCGGTGCTGAAGGTCAAGGTCGCGGGCTGGATCACGCCAACCGACTTCTCGGTGCCGTCGGGCAGCGTGAGGCTGTAGCTCACGCACTTGCCGTCGAAGTACACATTCGCCTTGGTGGCCACGCTGACGTTCTCGAACTGCGACATGATCTCTTTCCCGGAGGTGATGTGGAGTGGCCAGCCTACTGTCGCCACCTCCGCGCTCCGTCCGAGGGCTCGGGCCGCGGTCTCGTGATCTGAACGTGATCCGCGAGACAGATCCCCAACTGTGTGAGAACGCACAGTTTAGCGAGGATCTCCCGGTCGTCCGGGGAAAAGTTCGGTGTACGCGCCCTGCTTTCGAAAGTGTGTTCGTTGCACCGGTGATGCGTGCCCGTTATCGTCTTGATATATAACCGGCTCGCCCGATCCGGTTGTGTAATGCGCCTCGCGCATTCGTGTCTCCCAATTGAAACCCTCGTCATGATCGGCCGCGCCGCCGGAGCGAAACCCCGTCGGCGGACCGAGTGCGGCAGGACGTACGCCTGACATATGTCGAGGCGCGGCACATCGCGGCGCCTGCGGTAGTTCGGCCGTTCCAGATCAAGTCATCCCACAGCACCTCGTGCAGAGGCGAGTTCGTTGCGAACCCGTCTGGTCGCGCGCTGCCCGCCGCATGCCCGAGCCCGGCCGAACGGTCGAGAACAAGGAATCACATCGCATGTCTTCGAAATCCGTGCGCCGCAAGTCGGTCACGTCAGTCGTTCGTACCGCCGGTGCCGTGGCAGCGGCGGCCGCCGCGGTCGCGGCCATCACCACCGCCGCCGGCGTCGGCGAGTCGGCCAAACCGGACGCGGTCGCGCTGCACGCGTTGTCGA
>NZ_BAGM01000070.1 GCF_000308855.1 Nocardia veterana NBRC 100344
TGGGTGGCCGCGTCGACCTGACCGAGGCCGCGGAAGCGTTGCTGGACAACCTGATTCGGCAGCACGGTCCGGTCATGTTCCATCAGTCGGGTGGCTGTTGCGACGGCAGCGCCCCGATGTGCTTCCCGCGCGGCGAATTCCGCGTCGGCGCCTCGGATGTGTTGCTCGGGCGGGTCGGCGCCGATACCCCGTTCTGGATGAGCGCCGACCAGTACGAGTACTGGAAGCACACCTATCTCACCGTCGATGTGGTCCCCGGGCGGGGGAGCGGTTTCTCGCTGGAAGCGCCCGAGGGCGTGCGTTTCCTGATCCGTTCCCGGCTGCTCACCGACGAGGAGGTGGCCGAATTCGCCGATGAGCGCCCGGTGACCGGGGCGGAGGCGGCGAGCTGACGCACTGCCGACGAGGCGGATCCGCGGTCCACACCAGCCGCGGGTCCGCCTCGTCGCGTCCGGCGCGGCGTATCCTGGCCGGGATCGTTCGTCGAAAGCTTTCGCCAGCATTCGTATCGAGATGCCGCTCGAGATAGTGCCCGGCCCGCGGCATCGGTGACGAGAGGGGCCGCATGTCGGTGCGTACGGCATTGTTCATCACCTGTGTGAACGACGTCATGTATCCCGGTACCGGACGTGCGGCGGTGCGTTTGCTGCGGCGGCTCGGCGTCGAGGTCGAATTCCCGATGGCCCAGAGTTGTTGCGGCCAGATGCATGCCAACACCGGCTATCGGGCCGATACCGCGAAACTGGCTCGTCATTTCGTCTCGGTCTTCGGCGACTACGACCGGATCGTGGTCCCGTCGGCGTCCTGCGGCGCGGCGCCGGGGGAGTTCTATCGGGCGGTGGCCGAGCAGGTCGGGGACGCGGCGCTGGCCCGCGACGCCGAGTCGCTGCTGCCGAGAATCCGGGAGCTGACCGAATTCCTCACCGACGATCTCGGTGTGGTCGACGTCGGCGCCTATTTCCCGCATCGGGTGACCTACCATCCGACCTGCCATTCGCTGCGGGTGCAGCGGATCGGGGACCGGCCGTATCGCTTGCTGCGCGCGGTGGCCGGCATGGATCTGGTCGATCTGCCCGCGGCCGAGGAATGTTGCGGCTTCGGTGGCACCTTCTCGGTGAAGAACGCCGCGGCGTCCGGGGCGATGAACGGTGACAAGGCCGCCCACGTGCGCGAGTCGGGTGCGAATGTGGTGACCGCCGTGGACAATTCGTGCCTGATGAATATCGGCGGCCGATTGGTCGCCGACGGCACCCCGGTCCGTGATCTGCATCTGGTGGAAATTCTGGCGCGCACGAAATCCGACGGGCCGATGCCGGGACTGCCGGTCGTCACCTCGGCGGGAGGCCCGGCGTGAGCAAGAGTTTCGTGGGCTGGCCGCCGTTCCCGCAGGCCGCGCGCGCCGCGACCGCCGACGAGCAGTTGCGCGCCAATGTGCACCGCGCCACGCACACCATCCGCGCCAAACGCGACGCCCTGGTCGAGGAACGCCCCGACTGGCAGGAGCTGCGCACCGCGGCGGCGGCCGTCAAGGACGAGGTGCTGCACCATCTCGACGGCTATCTGGAGCGGTTGGCCGAGGCGGTGGAAGCCGCCGGGGGAGTGGTGCACTGGGCCGTCGATGCCGCGGCGGCGAATGCCGTCGTCACCGAATTGGTCCGCGGCACCGGGGAAACCGAGGTCGTCAAGGCCAAATCGATGCTCTCGGAGGAGATCGGGCTGAACGAGGCGCTGGCCGCCGCCGGGATCGACACCAGGGAAACCGATCTCGCCGAGATCATTCTGCAGCTCGGCGACGATCTGCCCTCCCATATCGTGGTGCCGTCGATGCATCTGAACCGCAGCCAGATCCGCGACATCTTCCGCCGCGAGATGGGCAAGCACGGCCGACCCGCGCCCGATGATCTGTCCGACGACCCGCAGGCGCTCGCCGATGCCTCCCGCCTGCATCTGCGCGAGAAATTCCTGCGCGCGAAGGTCGGGATCACCGGCGCGAATTTCCTGGTCGCCGAGACCGGAACGGTCGTGCTGGTGGAATCGGAGGGCAATGGCCGGATGTGCCTGACCCTGCCGGAAACCCTGATCACCGTGGCCGGCATCGAGAAGGTGATCCCGAGCTGGCGCGATCTGGAGATCTATCTGGAATTGCTGGCGCGCAGTGCGACCGGGGAGCGGATGTCGCCGTATGTGTCGACCTGGACCGGTGTCAGCGAACAGGACGGCCCGTCCGCCTTCCATCTGATTCTCGTGGACAACGGCCGCACCCGTGCGCTGGGCGACGCGCTGGGGCGAGAAGCGCTGCGCTGCATCCGATGCGGTGCGTGCATGAACATCTGCCCGGTCTACGAGCGGACCGGCGGGCAGGCCTACGGTTCGGTGTATCCGGGTCCGATCGGCGCCATCCTCAATCCGTTGTTGAAGGGCGCCGACGATCCCCAGACGGCATCGCTGCCCTACGCATCGGCACTGTGCGGGGCCTGTGACGACGTCTGTCCGGTCCGGATCGATATCACCGGTAACCTGCTGGCCCTGCGACATCAGGTGGCCGAGGGACCGGCCGGGGTGAAACATCCGATCGAGCGGGCGGCGCTCGATGCGATGGCCGGCGTGATGCGCCATCCCGCGATCTGGGGCGCGGCGGTCCG
The DNA here is from genome assembly GCF_000308855.1 of Nocardia veterana NBRC 100344. GTDB lineage: Bacteria > Actinomycetota > Actinomycetes > Mycobacteriales > Mycobacteriaceae > Nocardia > Nocardia veterana. The sequence goes on from NZ_BAGM01000070.1 coordinate 2,643, forward strand.
GTCGGCCGCGCGCATCGGGGTGGCGGTGCCGAAGCGGCATCTGCCCGGGCCGCTCGGCGGATGGACCGACAGCCGGCAGGTACCCGACATTCCCGCCGAATCGTTTCGTCGCTGGTGGGCGCGGACCGAGGGCGGCCGTCGCGACGACGAGCACCCGGATAGCCGCGGGAATACCGGCACGGCGGGACCGGACGGCGACGGGAGGCGGCCGTGAGTGCCCGGGAGACGATTCTGCGGCGTGTCCGCGAAGCCATCGGCGAGGCCGCCGAACCGGTCGCGGTCCCGCGTGACTATCTGCGGCATGCGCCGGGCATCGACCCGGACGATCGCGCCGCGATCCTGGCCCTGTTCGAACAGCGGCTGAAACGCTATGGCGCGCAGGTGCATCGGACCACCGTCTCCGGTGTCGCGGCGGCGGTCGACCGGGAGCTGCGCAGCGCCTCGGCGCACGTGGTCCTGACCCCGCCCGGGCTTCCGGACATCTGGACGGCGCTGTGGGCGGACCGGACCGAGCATCGGATCGTCACCGACGACCCGCCGCTGACCACGGCCGAACTGGACGAGGTGGACGCCGTCGTGACCACCTGCGCCGCCGCGATCGCGCATTCGGGCACGATCGTGCTCGACGGCGACGCCGGACAGGGCCGGCGCGCACCCACCCTGGTTCCGGATTGCCACCTCTGTGTCGTGCATGCCGATCAGGTGAAATCCGCCTTGCCGCAGGTGGTTTCGCGGCTCGACCCACGTCGTCCGACGACCTGGATCAGCGGCCCGTCGGCGACCGTCGACATCGAGATGACCCGGGTGCAGGGCGTACACGGCCCACGGCGGCTGATCGTGCTGCTCGTCGAGTGAGGGGCCGAGTGACATCCGAGGTGGTGAGCACAGCCGAGCTGGCGGCGCGGATCGTGGCCGCGACCCGCGATGCGGCCGGCCGCCGGTATCTGGTCGGAGTGACCGGGCCGCCGGGGGCAGGGAAGTCCACCCTCGCCGCGACGGTGGTGCGAGCGGTGCGGGCGGCGGGTGTCCCGGCCGAGGTGGCCGGTATGGATGGATTTCATCTGAGCACGGCGGTGCTGCGGAATTCCGGTGCACTCGAACGCAAGGGACAACCGGATACCTTCGATGTGGATTCGTTCGTCGCGCGGGTCCGTGCGTTGCGCACGGCTTCGATCGGGCACGCCGTGCCGTGGCCGGTGTACGACCGGTCCCGGCACGACCCGATCCCCGACGCGGTGACCTTCACCGACGAACGCGTGGCGATCGTGGAGGGCAACTATCTGCTGCTGGACCGGCCGGGCTGGCGAGAGGTGCGGGAGCACCTCGACGAGGTCTGGTATCTCGACGCGGAGGAATCGGTGATCGAGCAGCGCCTCCTGCGCCGCCACCTGCGCGGCGGCAAATCCCGGGAGCGCGCCCGAGCCATGGTGAGTGCGAGCGATCTGCCGAATGCGCGGCTCATCCGGCAGAGCCGGCACCGAGCCGACCTGGTGCTGCGCGCGGTCAGCGGTGGCTATCGGATTCGGTCGGGTCGGTGAGGGCCGCTCGCCAGGCGCGGGTGCCGAACGAGCGGCACGACAGGGTGGCGACCGCACTCGCCCGGGTGAGCGCGGTGACGAAATCGAGGCCGTGCGAATAGTAGGCGCAGAACGCGCCGTGCAGGATGTCGCCGGCCCCGAGGGTATCCGCACCGGTGACCGTGTCCACGGGGATCTCACCGCGAATCCCGTCGGCGGAGTAGCTGATCGGCTGCGCGCCACGGGTGACGGCCACCGCATGCGGTCCGACCCGGTGCAGGTGGTCGAACAGGTCGCCGGACGCGGGCGGCGCGAACGATGCCGAGCAGATGGCGATATCGACCAGCGGCAGCAACTCGGCGTGCACCGGCTTCCACCGCCCGGCGTCGAGGACCACCGGAACCCCCGCTTCCCGTGCGATTCGGGCGACTCCCAGCGCGAGCTCCGGGTGATGACCGTCGACCAGTACCACCGGGGCGTCCCGTACCCGAGCGGCCGCATCGGCGCCGAACGGCACCTCGATACCGGAACCGTCCAGCGACACAACGGTTCTCGTCCCCGCATCCGTCGCCACGACGATCGAGGAAACCGGCGGCGGATCGGTTCGATGCGGGGTGGCGTCCAGCAGTTCGACACCGTTGCCGCGCAGGTCGTCCCGGATCAGCGCGGTGAGCGGATGCTGCCCCACCGCACTGAGCAGCCGGGCCGCACCGGTGAGGATCGCGCAGGCGACGGCGGCGTTCGCGGCCGGCCCGCCGGCGCCCAGAAACTGTTCGCGCGCTTGCGTTTTGCTGTCCTCGACGGGATAGGTATCGACCGCGTAAGCCAGATCGACCGTGGTCAACCCGGCGAAGAAGGGTGTGCCCATATCGTTCTACCTTCGGGATGGCGGACCGGCGTGGCGGCCGTCCGGCTGGAATAGGACATGTCATCGTGCGGTGGAGGCGCACACGACCCGACCGCGAAAGGACCATGCCATGCCGACCATGACCGGTGCCGAACGGGAGCAGTTTCTGGCCGAATTGCACGTCGGGGTGATAGCGGTGGAACGTCCGGACCGAGCTCCGCTGGCGGTGCCGATCTGGTACGGCTACGAACCCGGTGGTGAGGTGCTCCTCTGGACCGAGTCCGGGACCCGCAAGGAGCGGGTGATCCGCGCGGCCGGACGTTTCTCGCTCACCGCGCAGGTCGAGCAACCGCCGTACCGGTACGTGACCGCCGAGGGGCCGGTGACCTCGATCGACCCGGCGACCCCCGATATCGCGCGGGCCATCGCGGTGCGTTATCTCGGTCCCACCGCGGGTGCCGAATTCGTCGAGCAGAATCTGACGCCGAATTCGGTGGTGATCCGGATGCGACCCGAACGGTGGTTGAGCACCGACTACTCCAAGGAGTAGCCCCCGGTTCTCGGCCGGTGCCGCCCTCGCGGTGTTCGCTGAAAGTGTGCTCTTCTTTCGGTGTCATATCGAAAGCCCAACCGAACGACGGGATCGGGCACTAGCCTGTGAGTTGCCGTGGAGGCGCGAACCAGTCGCTCGACCGAGAGGAACAGCGCTATGCAGGCTCTGCAGTATGTCACCGTCGGCGCGGAACCCGAAGTTCGTGAGATCCCGACGCCCGAACCGGGCCCCGGGCAGGTGCTGCTGCAGGTCACCGCGGCGGGTGTCTGCCACTCCGACGATTTCGTGATGTCGATGCCGGCGGAGGCCTTCGGCTTCACGCTGCCGCTCACCCTCGGACACGAGGGAGCGGGCACGGTAGCCGCGGTCGGGGAGGGGGTGCGCGGTCTGGAGCTGGGCACCAGCGTGGTGGTCTACGGGCCGTGGGGCTGCGGAAACTGCTGGTTCTGCGCCCAGGGGATGGAGAACTACTGCGCACGGGCGGCCGAACTCGGCATCTTCCCGCCCGGCCTGGGCGCGCCCGGCGCGATCGCGGAATATCTGATCGTCGACTCGCCCCGCCACCTGGTGCCGATCGGCGGTCTGGACCCGGTGGCGACCGTGCCGCTCACCGACGCCGGACTCACGCCGTATCACGCGATCAAGCGGTCGCTGGGTAAGTTGCGTCCCGGTTCCTGGGCGGTGGTGATCGGCAGCGGCGGCCTCGGGCATGTTGCCATTCAGTTGCTTCGGCATCTGTCCTCGGCTCGTGTCATCGCCCTGGATGTCAGCGACGACAAATTGCAGTTCGCGAAATCGGTGGGCGCCCACGAGGCGGTGCTGTCGGATGCGCAGGCCGCCGACAACGTCCGCAAGATCACCGGCGCGGCCGGGGCGAGCCTGGTCCTCGATTTCGTCGGCTATCAGCCCACCGTCGACACCGCGATGGCGGTCGCCGGAGTGGACTCCGATGTCACCATCGTGGGGCTCGGCGACGGAAAGTCCGCGGCCCGAGTCGGATTCGGCATCAGCCCGTACGAGGCGGCGGTGACCTCACCGTACTGGGGCACCCGCGCCGAGCTCATCGAACTCATCGACCTCGCCCACGAGGGGGTACTCGATATCGCGGTGGAACGCTTCACCCTCGACGAGGGGCCCGAGGCCTACCGCCGACTGGCAGCCGGAACCCTGCGCGGACGTGCGGTCATCGTGCCGTGAATCAGACCGCGACGTTCGGATTCGACCGGTTGTATTCCTCGAGCAGACCGGCGGCGTACTTGCGCCGTTCGCCGGTCGAAAGTCCCGCACTCTTTTCGTAGTACCGGTCGAACCCCTCGGCCACCGCCCGGGCGTCGTTCGGGTTGGAGCTGACAATGGCGTTGGCCTGCTGATAACCGCCGCCGCGCAGTTCCTGAACCATGTAATCGAGATGGGTGTGCCAGTCGCCGATATTCTCGCCAGGTTTGCTCGCGAAGGCTTGGAGGCCGGAGAGCCGGTTGAAACGCCACTGGAACAGGCCCTTTGCCGATCCGTTGTCGCCGGTGGCCGAAACGTCGAATCCCGACTCGAATTTCGCGTTGGCGACGATGCCGGCCGCCTGTGCCGGCGTGAAGTGGTACGTGTCGATCAGATATCGCATCATCGCCATAGCGGTCGGTTTTTCCGCGGTGGGGATGATCGCCGTGCCCATCGAGCCCGACCCGCCACTCCACGGTGTGCTCCCGCCGCCCCCCGAGCTGATGGGCTGAGCGGATCGCCCCGACATGGGCGACATTGCTGGGATCGGGGTACTGGGCGGCGGCGCCGCGGGCGGTGCGCCGCCTTTGATCTTCAATGCCGCGGCCGCCGCCTGATCCGAGACGCCGTGCACCTTGTCGTAGGTCGTACTCAAGGTTTCCCACACGGCTTTGAACAAGCCGTTGACGATGTCCTTGGGTAGTTCCTGGTGCGATCCGCCGTCCTTGTCCTTGATGGTCCGCACCGACTTGAACGAGGCGTCGATCTTCGTATTCAGTTCCTTCACTGCGGTATCCACGCCGGAATAGGCATCTGTGACGGCTTTGCCGATCCCGGCCGTGCGCACCGTGATGCCGTGATCGTCTCGGTGGATTCCGGATACGGCCTTGTGTAGCTGGGTCTCGTGGTCGCTGTATTTGTCGACCATCTCCGACTTGTCCTCGGGATTGGACACCCCTTGGCCGCGGAGTTTCCCGCGCAGATCGGGAGCTTCCGACGGGTTGCCCGATCCGAGCATGCGGATCTGTTCCTGGATGACCGCCTCGGCGGCATGGAAGAGTGCGGTCAGACCCCCGGGCGCGCAGGGGGGAAGTTCGTGCAGATCGCCCAACCGTTCGGTGCCATCGGGGCTCATCACTGCCTCGCTTTCACCGCGGACAGGCCTGGGACGACCATGATCCACCTTCCGCCGCACGCCGGTTCGTGTGCGTCGCCGTCGCCGGACTCGACTCGCGTCCGGGCCGACAGCACTGCCGGAAGCATAAGTCCGACACCGTGCGCGACTGCTCCCGTTGCTGGGAAGTGACCGTCAGGGTGCTTTCACTCCTCGGCGCATTTCGACCACGTGTTGAACGGTCCGGAGACGCCGTAATTGTTCTGGGCGCTGGCGATGGCCTTGGATTCGGCTTCCTGTGCGGTGGTGCCCCAGGTGGAGGCCCAGCCGTTGTTCTGTCCGACGACCACGGCGACGCAGGCGTTGCGCGCCCATGCGGCCGGTTGTGCGCAACCGGGACAACGGATCTGGACCTGGTTGGTGGCGTCGTCGGAGCTGACCGTGCTGCGCGCCCAGGTCACCTTGCCGGTGTCGGCGTCGTAGCCCGCGGCGATCCAGACATCGGCCGGTGTCGGGGAGGGCGGCGGGGGCGCGTAGCGGCTGGTGTCCTCGGTGGTCGGCGCCGTCGAGGTGGAGTAGGTCGGAGACGGCCGGCTGGTGGAGGAGTCGCCGCTCGCGGTGTTGTCGTCGCGATGATGGTTGCGGACCACCACGACCGCGACCAGCGCGCCGATCACGAGCACCGCCGCCAATGCCGCCGCGACGATCGCGACGACCTTGCCGCCACCCGAATTCGGCTGCGGCGCAGGCGGATACGGGTACGGCTGGCCGGCGGCGAACTGCGGGTCCTGATACTGCGGATACGGTTGCCCGCCCGAGTATCCGGGCGGCGGATACCCCTGCCCGTATGCGGGCGGCTGGTTGGGGATGCCGGGCTGCGGGGCGCCGGAGTAGCCCTGCCCAGCGAATACCGTCGGATCGTCCGAGCCGGGCGGTGGATACCCCTGATCCGGGCCGAAGCCGTGCGGCGGGTGGCCCGGCTGATCCGCCGGATAGGCCTGGGTCGGTGGTGCCGGTTGGCCCTGTGGATAGGCCTGCGTCGGCGGCGCAGGTTGACCGGCCGGATAGGCCTGAGTGGGCGGCGCGGGCTGCTGCGGCGAGCCTTGCGCGGCATTCGGATCGGGCACGCCGCCGGGATAGGCGCGGGTCGGTGGCGCTGAGGTGGGGCCGGGTTCGCCGGACGGCGGCTGCTGCGGGGAATCGGATCGATCGTCGGTGGCCATCGTCTACCGCACTCGACCCGTCGAAATGTGCTGTGTCGTGGTCGGTGTCGACATCGACCGTGCCCCCGTCCGTGCTGTGAACCCTATCGGCGAGCCACTGTATCGCATCACAACGACGTGATCTCGGCATCGCCGGTACCGGACCGGCGCCCGCTCAGCCCGAGCGGACGCCGAGTGGCGATCAGCGGATGATCTGCCCACCGTCCACGTTGAGGATATGCCCGGTCACCCAGGACGCCTCGTCCGACAGCAGGTACAGACACGCGCCCACCAGATCCTGCGGGGTGCCGATCCGCTTGAGCGGCAGCCGGCTCACCATATCGTCGACGATCGTGCCCGGCGTGACCGTCTGCGTCGCCTCGGTATTGATCGGTCCCGGCGCGATGGCGTTGATCCGGATGTTGGATCCGCCGAGTTCGACCGCCAGCTGCTGGGTGAGGCTGTTGACCCCGGCCTTGGCGAGGCCGTAGAAGTTCGAATACACCCATGCGGCGGTGGAGGACTGGTTCACGATGGACCCGCCGCCGCCCTTCGACATGTGCTTCCACACCGCGCGGGTCATGTTCAGCGCACCGTCGAGATTCACGCTCATGAACTTCTTGTAGTAGTCCCACGGCACCGTCAGCAGCAGGTCCAGTTTCATCCCGCCGTAGATGGCGGCGTTGTTGACCAGATGGTTGATCGCGCCGAACTCGTTGTGCGTGTAGTCGGCCAGGGTGGTGACCGATTCCGGGTCGGAGACGTCGACGGGATGGAAGACCGCGGTGCCGCCGCCGCTGCTGATCTCGTCGGCGACCTGTTTTCCCTTGTCCGCGTTGAGATCCGCGACGACGACGGTGGCGCCCTCGCCGGCCAGTGCCCTCGCGTATTCGGCGCCGATGCCCTGCGCCGCGCCGGTGACGATCGCGACGCGATCGGTGAAACGAGCCATGAGTTGGGTTCTCCTGTCGGTGATTCGCGACGACGTCGCGGGCTGCCTATTTCCGCGCGGTGGCGATCAGTTTGGTTTCGAGGTACTCCTCGAATCCGGCCACGCCGAGTTCGCGGCCGATGCCGGACTGCTTGTAGCCGCCGAACGGGGCGTCGGCGCTGTACCAGATGCCGCCGTTGACGCCGAGGGTTCCGGTCCGAACTCCGTTGACCACGTGTTCGATTCGCGCCTGGTCGGTGCCCCACACCTCGCCCGAGAGCCCGTAGGGCGATTCGTTGGCCAGCCGGATGGCGTCGTCGTCGCCGTCGTGCGGGATCACCACGAGTACCGGGCCGAAGATCTCCTCCTGCGCCACGGTGGAGGTGTTGGACACTCCGCTGATCAGGGTGGGTTCGATGAAGAACCCGCGTTCGCGATCGGGACTGCCGCCGCCGGTGACGATGGTGCCGCCCTCGGCGCGCGCGATATCGATGTAGCGCTGCACCCGGTCGCGCTGCCGCGCCGAGATGACCGGCCCGCAGACAGTGCCCGGATCGTTCGGATCGCCCGGGACGATGCCGCTCATCGCCTTGGCCGCCGCGGTGACCGCCGTGTCGTAGTGCTCGCGCGGGACCAGCAGGCGAGTGGTGAGCGCGCACCCCTGGCCGGCGTGGACGCAGACCGTGAAGCCCGCGTAGCTCGCCCCGGCGGCGACATCGGTGTCGTCCAGGATGATGAAGGCCGACTTCCCGCCGAGTTCGAGAAAGACCTTCTTCAGGCTCTGTGCCGCCCCGGCCATGATGGTCCGGCCGGTCTGCGTCGAACCGGTGAACGAGATCATGTCCACCCGCGGATCGGTGACCAACTGGGCGCCCAGCTGGTGGTCGTCGGAGGTGACGATATTGACCACGCCGGCCGGAATCTCGGTCTGTTCGGCGATCACCGTGCCGACCAGCGCGGCGACCCATGGGGTGTCGGGAGCCGGTTTGAGCACCACGGTGCATCCGGCCGCCAGGGCCGGCCCGAGTTTGGCGAAGTTGATCTGATGCGGGAAGTTCCACGGCGTGATCGCGCCGACCACGCCGATCGCCTCGCGGCGTAGCGTGCGCGCCGTCGGAATCCCCATCGGCTTCGCGACGCCGAGATCGCTGACCCACTCGTAACTTTCGGCCAGATCGGCGAAGTAGCCGAGGTCGCCGATCGGGCCCTCCAGTTGCGGGCCGCTGGTCAGCATACGTGGGGCGCCCACCTCGGCGATGGTGATCTCGCGCAGTTCCTCGATGTTGTCGCGCAGCGCGTCGCGCAGTTGCCGCAGACAGTGGGCGCGGAAGGCGTGGTCGCGCGACCAGTCGGTGGTGTCGAACGCCGCGCGGGCGGCGGCGATGGCCGCGTCCATATCGGCGGCGTCGGCGTTGGCGGCCTGGCCGAGAACTTCCTCGGTCGCCGGATTGACCGTCGCGAACACCCCCGCGCCACCGGCGACCAGTTTGCCGTCGATCAGGAGCCGGGATCCCTCGCCAGGGGGGAGCAGTTTCGTCATTCGCCTCTCCGATAGGGCTGTCTGGACACCTGTACGGAATATAGTTTGGGCGGAGCTGTGAATACAAGAACGTGTTGCAGAGTGATCGAATCGGGAGAGGCGGTGCCGGCGATGACCGGAGAGGCGGCGGTGGTCGGTAAGGCGGCGATCGTGGTGGGCGGCGGCAGCGGCATCGGCCGGGCCGTCGCCGTCGAACTGGCGCGCCAGGGTGCCGGCGTGGTGGTCAATTCCCGGAGTGGGCCGGCGGTGGACGCGGTGGTGGACGAGATTCGCGCGGCGGGCGGTCGCGCCGTCGCGGTCGCGGGCTCGGCCGCGGACGAAACGATCGCGGACGCACTGGTGGGCCGATGCGTCGAAAGTTTCGGCGGCGTCGATGTTCTCGTCAATTGTGCCGGGATCGCCGAACCCGCGCACTCCTCGATCCTCGACATCTCCACGGCGGACTGGCGAGCTCAGCTGGACTCCCACCTGACCACGGTGTTCAACACCTGCCGCGCGGTAGCGCCGCTGATGGTGGCCCGCGGCGCCGGATCGATCGTCAACACCGGCTCGTTCGCCTACCTCGGCGACTACGGCGGCACGGGCTATCCGGCCGGAAAAGGCGCGGTCGCGAGCCTGACGCTGGCCTTGGCCGCGGAGCTGAAAGAGCACGGCATCCGGGTGAACGCGATCTGTCCGGGGGCGAGGACGCGGTTGTCCACCGGACCGGACTACGAGGCGAAGATCGCCGAATTGCGCGAGCGCGGCCTGCTCGACGAGTTCACGGCAGCGTCGTCACTGGATGCCCCGCCACCGGAGTACGCCGCGGCGCTGTATGTCTATCTCGCCTCCGACCTCGCGACCGCGACGGGTCGGATCTTCATTGCCGCAGGCGGTTTCGTCGGTCGCTTCGCGCGGCCGAAACTCGAGTCGATCGGCTATCGCGACCATGCCGATACACCGCCGTGGTCGGTGGCCGAGTTGCAGCCGCTCCTCGGCGACAAAGGGTGAGGCATGGTGACGCTCGCCTGTCCGGCCACCGTGCGCACGCGCGCGGACGTCGTTCGCCCATTGTCCGGATTCCCGACCGGTGGTAGCGTCCAGACACATGTCCAGTCCTGTGTCTCGGTTGGCGGTATGCGGATGAGGCTCGATGTGAACGCGTTACATTTCGAGAGGTGGGTGTGATGACTGTGGCATCTGCGCAACCGGTCGTCTTCGATCCCTACGACTACCAGTTCCACGAGGATCCGTATCCGGTCTATCGGCGGCTGCGCACGGAGGCGCCGCTGTACTACAACCCGGACCTGGACTTCTGGGCGCTGTCGCGGCACGCCGACGTGACCGCCGCATTCCGTGACGCCGCCCGCCTGTCCAGCGCCAACGGCGTTTCCCTGGACCCGGCCGCCTGGGGTCCGCACGCGCACAAGACCATGTCGTTTCTCGCCATGGACGATCCGCGTCACCTGCGGATGCGCCAGCTGGTCAACAAGGGCTTCACTCCACGCCGGATCGCCGGTATGGGCGATCGGATCCGGGAACTGACGCTGCATCATCTCGAACCGGCGCTCGAGCGTGGCAGTTTCGACTGGATCGAGGATTTCGCGGGCAAACTGCCCATGGACGTCATCTCCGACATGCTGGGCGTGCCCGAACCCGATCGGGCGGAGATCCGCCGGATGGCCGATCTGGTGGTGCACCGCGAGGAGGGCGTGCTCGACGTGCCGGCGGCGGCCATCGAGGCCTCGCTGAATCTGGTCGTGTACTACTCCGACATGGTCGCCCAGCGCCGCCGCAGCCGCACCGAGGACCTGACCTCCGCGCTGCTCGACGCGGAGATCGACGGCGACAAACTCACCGACGACGAGATCATCGGCTTCATGTTCCTGATGGTCGTGGCCGGTAACGAGACCACCACCAAACTGCTCGGCAACGCGCTGTACTGGGCCGGCCGCAATCCCGAACAGTTCGCCAAGGTGGTCGCCGACGCCGACCTGGTGCCGGACTGGGTCGAGGAGACGCTGCGCTACGACAATTCGAGCCAGATGGTGGCGCGTTCCGCGGTCGTCGACGTGCCGTTCGAACACGGGGTGATCCCCGCCGGTTCGAAGGTGGTGCTGCTCATCGGCTCCGCCAATCGCGACGACGCGGTCTTCACCGACGGGGACCGCTACGACATCGAACGCACCGACAAGAGCGCGTTGGCCAGCTTCGGCGGTGGTGTGCACTTCTGTCTGGGCGCGCATCTGGCCCGCCTGGAGACCGTTGTCGCCCTGCGCGAGTTCGCCGCCCGCGTCCGGGAGTACTCGATCGACGAGTCCGCCATGGCGCGGGTGCATTCGACCAACGTCCGGGGGTTCGCGAAACTCCCTGTCACCGTGGAGGTTTCGTAGTATGCCGCGTTTCGATCCACACCCGGATGTGCGACCGGTCCTGATCGCGGGGGCGTCGTCGGGCATCGGCGCCGCGACCGCGGTTCTGCTGGCCGAGGCCGGATTCCCGGTGGCCCTCGGTGCGCGCCGGGTCCAGACCTGCCGCGAGCTCGCCGACAAGATCACCGCCAACGGTGGCACGGCCTTCGCGGGCTCGCTCGATGTCACCGACGACGCCTCGGTCGACGCCTTCGTCACCGCCGCCGAGGAGGCGCTCGGGCCGATCGAGATCGCGGTATCCGGTGCCGGGGACATCGAATTCGGCCTGGCCTACGAGATGGACCCGCAGACCTTCCTGAAACAGGTCGACGTTCATCTGGTGGGTGCGCAGCGGCTGGCCCACCGCATTCTGCCCGGCATGATCTCCCGGCGTCGCGGCGATTTCGTCTTCATCGGCTCGGACTGCGCCGACCAGGTCCGCCCGCGCAACGGCGCCTACAACGCCGCCAAGACCGGACTCGAGGCGATGGCCCGGCAGCTGCGCATGGAGTTGGAGGGCACCGGTGTTCGCGCCTCGATCGTGCGGCCGGGCGCGACCCAGACCGGCATGGGGATGAACGCCGCACCCGAGCAGGTCGGCCCGCTGCTCGACGACTGGGTGAAATGGGGTTTCGCCCGCCACCCCTTCTTCCTGCGCGCCTCCGACCTCGCCGCCGCGATCGCCGCGGTGGTCAACACACCGCGCGGGGCGCACCTGGTGCTGGTCGAGGTGCAGCCGGAAGCCCCGCTGCGCGAACCGGACGCACCGAAGCAGGAGCAGAGCTGATGCGTATCGAGGTGGATCTGGACCTGTGTCAGGGGCACGCGATGTGCCAGGCCGAGGCGCCGGACTACTTCACCGTGCCCAAACACGGCACGGTCGAAATCCAGCGCTCGGAGGTGGACGAGGCCGACCGCGCCGAGGTGGAGAACGCGGTGCGCTACTGCCCGACCCAGGCCCTGTCGATCGTGCGGGACCGCTGATGGGTGCGGTCGTTCGCGCGGACGCGGGCTCGGACGGTGCGCCGCCGGGTTGCCTGACGACGCCGGTGAACCGGACAGCCGTGGTGGTGGGTCATCCGGAGCTGTTCGTCCACCGGCTTGCCCGGATGGGAGGGCAGCGCTCGTGATCAGGGTGATCCAGTGGGCGACCGGCGGCGTCGGGCGCGCGGCGATCGAGGGCGTTCTCGATCATCCGGAGCTCGAACTCGCCGGTGCGTGGGTGCACAGTCCCGACAAGGACGGCGTCGACCTCGGCACCCTGGTGGGGCGCGACCCGATCGGCGTCACCGCCACCACCGATGCGCAGGCGCTGCTCGTCCTCGACGCCGACTGCGTGGTCTACAGCCCGGTCTTCGCCGACACCTCCGTGCTGCGCGCGATCCTGCGCTCGGGCAAGAACGTGGTGACGCCGCTGGGCTGGTTCTATCCCCGGCAGCACGACCGGGAGAAATTCGACGCGGTCTGCGCCGAGGGCGGAGTCACATTGCACGGCACCGGCATTCACCCCGGCGGCATCACCGAACGGTTGCCGCTGGTGGTCTCGGCGTTGTCGGGTTCGGTGACCGGCGTGCGCGCCGAGGAGTTCTCCGATATCCGCACCTACGGCGCCCCGGATGTGGTGCGGCACTGGATGATGTTCGGCGCCGATCCGGACAAGGCCAGGGAAAGCACCGTCGCGGCGATGCTGGCCGGCGGGTACAGCCAATCGGTGTGGATGCTCGCCGACGAACTGGGATTCGATCTGGATCCCGATATCCGCACCACCCACGACATCGCGGTCGCCACCGCGCCGATCGATTCACCGATCGGCATCATCGAACCGGGACAGGTTGCGGCCCAGCACTTTCGGTGGGAGGGCACGGTCGACGGCGAACCGGTGATCACGGCAGCCGTCAACTGGTTCATGAGTGAGCGGGACTTCGACCCGGCGTGGAGCTTCGGGCCGAACGGGCAACGGTTCGAGGTCGAGGTGCGGGGTGATCCCGGCTGTGTCCTGACCCTGTCCGGATTGCACGCCCACGATCCGGCCGAGGGGGCCCGGCGCAATCCCTCGATCGTCGCCACGGCTCTGAACTGTGTGAATGCGATCCCCGATGTCGTCGCGGCCCAACCGGGTGTGCGGACCTATCTCGATCTGCCACTGCCGGCGGGGCGGGCCGCGCCGCATCTGCATCGCGACCGGAGAACGAGGTGAGCGGATGAACGACACAGCTTTGTCATAACTTTTCACGTTTCGAAAAATCCATGATTCGCAGTGCAGCGGACAC
>NZ_BAGM01000069.1 GCF_000308855.1 Nocardia veterana NBRC 100344
CCCACGAGTCGGCATTGCGGCAGCTCGAGCAGTGGCAACGCGCCCACGATGCGCCCGGCACCTCGACCGGCTCGCCGCCGGCCGGTGCCGCAGCCGCGCGGCGGGCGAACGGCCGGTCCCGGTGGTGCCGGGCCCGGGCCGGGCTCACCCCACTGCACGATCCGGCGCCGCCGCTCGCGGAGGTCGTCGACGGGTTCGAGCGTGCCTGGTGGTTGCTGCCGCGCCGCGACATCGCGGGCGAGGTATCCGCCCTGGTCGACCTGGCCATCGTCCATCTGCACCAGGGCCGGCTCGAGGCCGCGCGGGATCGCCTGGAACTGGCCGAGGTGCTGACCAGGGGCGGTCGCAATCCGACCGGACGAGCCCACACCTTCGAGGTCCTGGGCGTGCTCTGGTGGATGCGCGGCGAGCCCCGGCGGGCGTTGCGGTGGTGGCTGCTGGCGCTGACCCGCTATCGCGGAGTCGGCCACGAGCTCGGTATCTGCCGCTGCCTGCAGCATCTGGGTAGCGCGGCCACCGTGGCACCCGAGTACGGGTCGTTGCTGCTCGAGGGGCCGTTGGACACCGGTGAGGTGCTGCGGCAGGCGGCGGGCTGGTTGGCCTACGCCGAAAAGCGGCGTCCTGATGCCGCGAACGGTGGTTCCCGCCTCGCGGAGCGCTATCACCGGCGTGTCGCGCAGGCGCTGCGACACGCCGGGCTGACCTCGCCGGAGACCGTGGATCGATGGCCGGTGCGCCTCGTCGAGCAGTAGCCGAACCGGGCCCCGACCTGCGAAGTTGGCCGATTTCCGGCCTCGAACCACGCGAATCGGGCAGCGTCATGCGACCTGGGTCACTATTTCTCAGTGATCTCGACCACATAACGTTTATATAACTACAGATATGTAACGCGCGTTAATCGCATTGTGCGCTGCGTAAACGCGAATAGTCTCACCGATGGGTGGAGACAGTTTGGTTGTTACCGCAACGTGATCTATCGAGATTCGTTCGTTATCGTCGTCGACGGCTCGTGATTACGGGCTGACGCTCGAATCGCTGAACACCGGCAACCCTGTCCCGCGATTCGAGTTCGACCCCGACATACCTGGGGACAGGGGCCCGCGATCGTCACCGCCGGGCTGGTTGGGCGCAGGCAGGAAACCCCACATGTCTCGTAACCGTAAGTTCAGCACTCGCGCACTCGGCTTCGCCGCCGTCGCCGGCGCCATCGTCGCCGTCCCCTTCGGCCTGACCGCCACCGCGTCTGCCGACGGTGGTCACGATTGGGATGCCGTGGCCCAGTGTGAGGCCAGCGGCAACTGGGGCGCCGACACCGGCAACGGATTCTACGGCGGCCTGCAGTTCACGCAGAGCACCTGGGAGGCCAACGGCGGTAGCGGCAGCCCCGCCAACGCCAGCCGTGAGGAGCAGATCCAGGTCGCGGAGAACGTGCTCGCCAGCCAGGGCCCCGGCGCCTGGCCGGTCTGCGGCGCCTACCTGTAAGGGTTCGCCCGCGCGGTTTCGGCCGCATCGATGAACGTGCCGTCAGGCCCCTCCCCGGAGCTCCGGGAGGGGCCCGACGTCGTTTTGGGCGGGGTCAGGCGCTGATCGGCGGGTCGGCCGCGAACCGGCTCTCGACCGGCGGCAGCCCGTAGTGCCCGCGCAGCGTGTCGGCGGTGTACTCGCTGCGCAACAGTCCGCGCTCCTGCCGGATCGGCGCGTATGCGCCCCAGGCGAATTCGTCCATTTCGCATTGCAATTGATGAAACGTTTTTCGTGATGGCGGCAGGGACGGTCGCGGTCCCTTCGAACGGACGCGTCAGCGGTCGGTGGGCGGGCGCCAGCGCGTGAGCCGCCGCTCGATGGTCACGAGGACCGCGTTGTGGATCAGGCCGACCAGGGCGATGGCGACGATCCCGACATACATGTCGGGAATCTGGAAATTCTGCTGGGCCGCGGTGATGAGATAGCCGAGACCGGCCCGCGCGCCGGACATTTCGGTGGCGATCAGGACCAGTATCGAGGCCGAGGCCGCCATTCGGATGCCGGTGAAGATCGTGGGTACCGCCGCGGGCAGGATCACCTTCTGAAACAGCCGCAGCGGTGAGAAGCCCAAGGACACAGCCGATTTCACGAGTAACGGATCCACCGCGCGCACGCCGCTGATGGTGTTGAGCAGAATCGGGAAGAATCCGGCGTAGACCACGATGGCGACCTTGGAGGTCTCACCGATACCGAGAATGAGGATGAACACCGGCAGCAGCGCCAAGGCCGCGGTATTGCGGAACAATTCGAGCAGCGGGTTCAGAAAGTCGGCGATCGGCTTGTACCAGGCGATCGCGACGCCGGCCGGCACGGCGAGCGCGACGGCGATCGCGAATCCGGTCAGCGAACGGCCGAGGCTGGCGGAGGTGTTGTCCCAGAGCTGGCCGTTGCGGACCAGTTCCTCGCCGCGCTGCACCACGGTGGAGAACGGCGGCAGGAAGATCCGATCGACCAGGCCCAGCCGCGGCGCCACCTCCCAGAACAGGAGAAACAACGCGATGACCAGCGCGGGCTTGAGGACCCGCCAAGCGAGCCGGCCGGCGCCGCGGGCCAGCCGGCGCCCGGATGAGTCGTCGCGGGCGGGGGTGAGAGCGGGAGCGCCGGCGGCCGGCGGCGCCTGCTTCGGAACCAGCGTCGCCTCGGCGACGGCGGGCAATGCGGTGGACACGGGATTACCTCCTGTCGGTGGCGGCGAAGTCGGCTTGCTCCAAGCCCTGCGCGCGGGCCACCTCGTCGTGCAGTAGGGACCAGATCCGATGCCGGATCTCACTGAAGTGCTCGCTGGAACGCAGGTCGGCATCCGGATCGGTGTCGCGGTCGAGATCGATGTCCACCACGGCCTTGATCCGTCCCGGCCGCGAGGTGAGCACGGCCACCCGCTGACCGAGGTAGACGGCCTCGTTGATGTCGTGGGTGATGAACAGGATGGTCTTGCCGGTGGTGCGCCAGATGCGCAGCAATTCGTCTTGCAGGGATTCCCGGGTCTGCGCGTCGAGCGCGGCGAACGGCTCGTCCATCAGCAGCAGTTCGGGATCGAAGGCCAGGCTC
Source organism: Nocardia veterana NBRC 100344 (assembly GCF_000308855.1). GTDB lineage: Bacteria > Actinomycetota > Actinomycetes > Mycobacteriales > Mycobacteriaceae > Nocardia > Nocardia veterana. The sequence continues at coordinate 3,073 of NZ_BAGM01000069.1, forward strand.
CGGGCGATGGCCACCCGCTGCTTCATCCCGCCGGACAGCTCGTGCGGATATCGGTCGCCGAATCCGGACAGCCCGACCAGCTCCAGATAGTTCTCGGCGATCGCGCGCCGCTCCCGGCGGCGAATCCGCTTGGCCTCCAAGCCGAATTCGATATTGCCGCGCGCGGTGCGCCACGGCAGCAGCGCGTACTGCTGGAAGACGATGCCGCGATCGAGTCCGGGTCCGGTCACGGGCGTGCCGTCGAGCAGGATTCGGCCGTGGCTGGGCCGGGTGAGTCCGCCGAGGAGGTCGAGCAGCGTCGACTTACCCGAACCGCTCGGGCCGACCAGGACGAGGAACTCCCCGTCGCGCACCTGCAGCGTGATGTCCTCGAGCGCGGTGAACGGGGTGCCGGCGCCCCGGGCGGGAAACTGTTTACGCACCCCGTCCAATGCGAGTTTGATTGCTGTACCGCTCATTTCGCGGCCACCGCCTCTCCCGTCGGCCCGCTGGCGGGCGGGTAGGTGCCGTTGGCGTAGGGGTTGAACTTGTTGGTGTAGAGATCCTTCGCCGCCAGCGTCCCGGCGGGCAGTTCGCCGTTGCGGACCAGCCAGTCGATCCAGATCTGCAATTCGCGCTCCTGGATCACACCGCCCGGGACCGGGAGCCCGGAGCTCTTGTAGTACTGGAGCAGGTTGGTGTTCTCGTTGCGCCCCCGCTGCTGGATGATCGTGGTCATCCGGGCCACCACCTGATCGCGCGGCGTCACCTGGAGCCAGCGGATCGCCCGTGCCGTGCCCTGGACGAAGTCGGCCACGGCATCCTGATGCTGTTGCAGGTAATCGTTGCGGAAAACATAGGTGCCGTAATCGAACTGGCCGAACAGATCCTTGTCGGTGTACAGCGCGTGCAGCCCACCGTGCGCGAGGGCGGTGTCCTGCAATGGTCCGCCCAGCGCCGCGGCGTCGATCTGCCCCTTGCGCAGCGCGTCCTCGGTGTTGGCCGGCGGCAGCACCACCAGCTGCACCTGCTTGATCTCGGCATCGCTGAGACCCTGATCGTGCAACCACTGCCGGGTGATGAATTCGTGGTGTGCCCCGAGGGTGTTCACGCCGATCTTCCTGCCGATCAGATCGCGCGCGGATCGGATGCCGGAGTCGTCGCGGACGAAGTAGCCGGTGTAGCTCAGGGCATCCGCGCCGTAGGAGCTGAGCACGGAGGTGACCGGCGCGCCGCCGCTGACGAGTTTGACGACGGCGCCGTTGAAGGCGCTGCCGAATTCGATCTGCTTGGTCGCCGCAGCCTGGATATTCGCCGGGCCGCTGGTGGTGTCGCCTTCCCATTTCAGCCGCACCTTGGTGAAGTAGCCCAGGTCGGCGGCGAGTTCGTAGGCGGTGACGGCGCCGGTTTGGCCCTGATATCGCAGAATCGTCTTGCCGTCGGCGGTGGTGCCGGCTCCGGAGTCGGAGCAGCCGGCGGCGATCGCGACGGTGAGGGGGAGGGCCAGTGCGGCGGCGAGGGCACGCACGACCCGAGGTCGTCCGAACGACAACATGATCGGTTCTTTCACTGAATGCGTTTCGCGATCCCGAGCGGGGATCGCTGCGGGCGGATCTGCGAAACGTGGTGCCTGACAGGTGCTTCGAGGCGGCGAGGCCGCGGGCGGGCGTGACAGATCCCGTGCGGCACCCGCATGAGATCGACCGTGCGGCGGCGGGTCAGACCGAGGAGGTGGTTCGGTGCCGTACCCGCACCGCCGGCGCCTGTGTCGGTGGCGGCCATACATCCTCCTGCCGAGCCGAAATCGTCAACTCGCACTCTGACCGACCCCGGGACCTGGGGCAATGGTTGTGCGCAGCGCGAGCCGATCCCGGTGGGGCCGAACGGGACCCGTGCGTGCCGACATCGGATCCGCGGGATGGTCACTCGCGACCGGGGACCGCCGACCGTGGCAGGTGGCGCCGGACGGGTCAGCGGGAGGCGGGCTGTTCCGCGGCCTCGGCTTCGGCCGCGGTCTCGGCGAATTGGTCGGCGCCCCATCGCGCATCGACGACCAGTCCGATGACGCCGATGGTGATGCAGATCCCCGACAGCACCAGCAGGCCGGGCTCTGTCCGCCCGGTCAGCGCGTCGCCGAGGACGACGATGCCGACGGTGCCGGGAATGATGCCGAAGAAGGTGGCCAGCAGGTACGGCAGCAGTCGCACCGAGGACAGGCCGGCGCAGTAGTTGATCACCGAGAACGGGACCGGTGCGATGAGCCGCAACGAACCGACCGCCAACCAGCCACGCCGGGCGAGCCGACGGTCGACCGCCCGCACCGCCGGATGGTCGAGCCGCGCCGCGACCTGGTCGCGGTCGAGCGCGCGGACCAGCAGCAGGGCGAGCACCGCGCTCACCGTCGTCGCCGCCACGGCCAGGCCGATCCCGAGCACCGGCCCGAACAGCAGCCCCGCGCTGAGGGTGAAAACGGTCCGGGGGAACGGTGCGACGGTGACGATCGCGTGCACGAGGAAGAAGACGAGCGGAAAGACCGGGCCGATCGAATCGGCCCAGTCCCTAATCTGCTGCGGAGCCGGATGCGGGGCCAGTGCGGCCACCGCGACCAGCGCGGCGCCGAGCACCAGCAGCATCACGACCCGTCGATTGCGCAGCAGTCGCAACGCCACATCCGTCGTCCTCCGCACCGCGACAGGTTACCGGTTGGTAGTGCGACGCCGTGCGAAGCATGTGCGAACACGGGGCTAGCATCGAGTGAAGGTTGCGGAATGGTCGTTAACCGAACTGGCCGCTCACCTGCCGGTATCGCGCGGCCCGCGGATTGTGAAGCGGACACACAGCCGGTTGCGAAGGCGCTGCGAAGACTTGGGTTGCAGCACCGGTATCCGGTACAGGTGAAGTATCGGCCAGTCGAGTGGAAGAGGTGCAGCAGCGATGCCGATCGGTTCAGATCCGGACGCGGACACCGTGCCCGGATACGCCGCATGGCGTAAGGGCGTGGCCGGAGTTCTGGCCAAATCTCGCAAGGTGGACGCCGCGGAGCTCGGCGACGAGCCGGAGCGCTTGCTCGCGGTCACCAATTACGACGGTGTCACCGTCGCGCCGCTGTATACGCGCCGGGACGAACTGCCCGAGCAGCCGCTGCCGGGGCGGTTCCCGTTCGTGCGCGGCAACGAGGCGACGCGCGACGTCCACCGCGGCTGGTATGTCAGCGCCCGCTTCACCGGCTCGGATCCCGCCCGCGTCAACGAGGAGATCCTCGCCGCGCTGGAAAACGGCGTCAGTGCGGTATGGCTGGGCGTGGGCGCGGACGGTGTGCCGGTCGCCGGCCTGCCCGATGCATTGCGCGGATTGCTCTTCGAATTGGCGCCGCTGACCCTGTCCGCCGGAGCCGATGCCCCGGCCGCCACGGCGCAGGTCTTGTCGCTGCTCGACGGCTATCAGGTCGCCGATCGCTCCGACATCCGCGTCTTCCTCGGCGCCGCGCCGCTCACCAGCCGCTTCGCCGCCCTGCCCGATGCCGACCTGGACGCTACCGTCGCGCTGGCCCGCACCGCCGCCGCCCGTACCGAGACGGTGCGCGCGATCACGGTGTGCGGCATGGCCTTCCACAACGCCGGTGCCTCCGACGCGCAGGAAATCGGTGCCGCGGTCGCCGCGGGTCTGGATTATCTGCGCGCGCTCACCGATGCCGGCCTCGATATCGCCGATGCGCTGGACCAGGTGAGCTTCCGATTCGCGGCCACCGACGATCAGTTCGAGACCATCGCGAAATTCCGTGCCGCGCGCCGGCTCTGGGCCCGGATCGCCCACGAGGTCGGCGCGCCGGACTTCGGCAACGCTCCCCAGCACGCGGTGACCTCGGAACCGATGCTCAGCCAGCGCGACCCGTGGGTGAACATGCTGCGCACCACGCTGGCCGCGTTCGGCGCTGGCGTCGGCGGCGCCGATCTGGTCACGGTGCTGCCCTTCGACGCGGCGCTGCCCGCCGGGGAACTCGGTGTGTCGCAGGCGTTCTCCGAACGGATGGCGCGCAATACGCAGCTGTTGCTGCTCGAGGAATCGCATCTGGGTCACGTACAGGACCCGGGCGCCGGATCCTGGCATGTGGAGAGCCTGACCGCGGAGGTGGCGGCCGCCGCCTGGTCGTTCATGCAGGAGATCGAGCGCGCCGGTGGATACCGCAGCGCTCTCGAATCGGGTCTGGTGGCCGAGCGCATCGCCGAGACCGCGGCGCGGCGCGACGCCGATATCGCCCATCGCCGCACCGCCGTCACCGGCGTGAACGAATTCCCGAACCTCGCCGAGGAGCCCCTGTCGGAGGCCGCCCGGGCTGCGGACCTGCCCTCCCGCTACGGCGGCGGAGTCCCGGCTCGCCGGGGCGCGGCCTTCGAGCAGTTGCGTAACCGGTCCGACGCGTATCTGGCCGCCCACGGTCGTCGTCCGCGTGCCCTGCTGGTGCCGCTGGGCCCGGTGGCCGAACACAACGTCCGGGTCACCTTCGCCGCGAACGTGCTCGCCTCCGGCGGTATCGAAACCGTCAATCCGGGTGCCTTGGAGATCGCCGGAATCGGGGCGGCCGCAACCGAATCCGGCGCGACGATGGCGGTGCTGTGCGGCAGCGACGCCCGCTACGGCACCGAAGCGGCGGCCGCGGTGCAGCAGTTGCGCAGCGCGGGTGTGGCCACGGTCTTGCTGGCCGGACCGGAGAAGGCGGTGGCCGAGGTGAGCGGCACACAGCGGCCGGACGGATTCCTCACGGCCCGCATGGACGCGGTGGCGACCCTGTCCGGCCTGCTGGAGAAGCTGGGAGCGTAATGACTACTCGAGATGTGAACCACGTGATCGGCAGCTTCGCCGAGGTGCCGCTGGGCGAACCGGCGGCCGCGCAGGCCGGTGGCGGTGACGTCGAGGCGTTCGTCGCCGAATCGGCCGCCGCCAACGGCTACGCGCCCGAACAACTGGTCTGGGCGACCCCCGAAGGTATCGACGTCGCGCCGGTGTACACCAAGGCCGACCGCGATGCCGTGGTGGCCGAAGGCTACCCGCTCGACAGCGTGCCCGGTGTGGCGCCGTTCGTGCGCGGCCCGTATCCGACCATGTACGTGAATCAGCCGTGGACCATCCGCCAGTACGCGGGTTTCTCCACCGCCGCCGATTCCAACGCCTTCTACCGCCGCAACCTGGCCGCCGGCCAGAAGGGTCTGTCGGTCGCCTTCGACCTGGCCACCCATCGCGGCTACGACTCCGACCACCCGCGCGTCACCGGTGACGTCGGGATGGCCGGCGTCGCCATCGACTCCATTCTGGATATGCGGGAACTGTTCGATCAGATTCCGCTGGATCAGGTGTCGGTGTCGATGACCATGAACGGCGCGGTGCTGCCGATCCTGGCGCTGTACGTCGTCGCCGCCGAGGAACAGGGCGTCAAGCCCGAACAGCTGGCCGGAACCATTCAGAACGACATTCTGAAGGAGTTCATGGTCCGCAACACCTACATCTATCCGCCCAAGCCCTCGATGCGGATCATCTCCGACATCTTCGCCTACACCTCCGCGAAGATGCCGAAGTTCAACTCCATCTCCATCTCCGGCTACCACATCCAGGAAGCCGGAGCCACCGCCGACCTGGAGCTGGCCTACACCCTGGCCGACGGCGTCGAATACATTCGCGCCGGCCTGGACGCGGGCATGGAGATCGATCAGTTCGCGCCGCGGCTGTCGTTCTTCTGGGCCATCGGCATGAACTTCTTCATGGAGGTCGCCAAGCTGCGCGCCGGCCGGCTGCTGTGGAGCGAGCTGGTGTCGAAGTTCGAGCCCAAGAGCCAGAAGTCGCTGTCGCTGCGCACCCACTCGCAGACCTCGGGCTGGTCGCTGACCGCGCAGGACGTGTTCAACAACGTCGCGCGCACCTGTGTCGAGGCGATGGCCGCGACCCAGGGTCACACCCAGTCGCTGCACACCAACGCCCTCGACGAGGCGCTGGCGCTGCCCACCGACTTCTCCGCGCGCATCGCCCGCAACACCCAGCTGCTGCTGCAGCAGGAATCGGGCACCACACGCCCGATCGACCCATGGGGCGGCTCCTACTACGTGGAGTGGCTGACCCACCAGCTCGCCGAGCGGGCACGGGCCCACATCGCCGAGGTCGAGGCGCACGGCGGTATGGCGCAGGCGATTTCGGAGGGCATCCCGAAGCTGCGCATCGAGGAGGCGGCGGCCCGCACCCAGGCGCGCATCGATACCGGCGCGCAGCCGGTGATCGGTGTCAACAAGTACCAGGTGACCGAGGACCAGGAGATCGAGGTCCTCAAGGTCGAGAACTCGCGGGTGCGCGCCGAGCAGAACGAGAAGCTGCGCCGCCTGCGCGCCGAGCGCGACAACGCCGAGGTGGAGCGGACGCTGGCCGAATTGACCAGGGCCGCAGCATCTTCCGAAGGCGGCATGGCCAACAACCTGCTCGCTCTGGCTATCGACGCCGCGCGCGCCAAGGCCACCGTCGGCGAGATCTCCGACGCGCTGGAGAAGGTGTACGGTCGCCATCAGGCCGAGATCCGCACACTGTCGGGCGTCTACCGAGAGGAGGCCGGCAAGGTGACCAATATCAGCAGGGCCATCGAGCTGGTCGAGGAATTCGCCGAGGCCGAGGGCCGGCGCCCCCGCATCCTCGTCGCCAAGATGGGCCAGGACGGCCACGACCGGGGCCAGAAGGTGATCGCGACCGCCTTCGCCGACCTGGGCATGGACGTCGATGTGGGCCCGCTGTTCCAGACCCCGGAAGAGGTGGCCCAGCAGGCGGCCGACAACGACGTGCACATCGTCGGTGTCTCCTCGCTGGCGGCCGGCCACCTCACGCTGGTGCCCGCCCTGCGGCAGGCACTGGCCGATGTCGGGCGCCCCGACATCATGGTCATCGTCGGCGGGGTGATCCCGCCCGGTGACTTCGACGAGCTGTATGCCGCCGGCGCCGCGGCGATCTTCCCGCCGGGCACCGTGATCGCCGACGCCGCGATCGGCCTGCTGCAGAAGCTGGCGGCCGAACTCGGCCACGAGATCGGCGGACAAGCCGAGGCGGAATGAGCGACGCCGACCGGACCTCGGCGGGCGATGCGCCCGCCGGGGCTGAGCTGCCCACCAAGGCTGAGTTGCCCACCAAGGCGGAGCTGCCCGGAAGCCAAGCCCTGTCCACGGCTCGCGGCCTGCCCCCGGCGTTGCGCGTGGAGGGACCGCGGTCGCAGGGCGGCGGGCGACGCCGGACCATCGATGTGGCGGAGCTGGCAGCGGCGATTCGCGACAACCAGCGCGCCGCGCTCGCCCGTGCGATCACGCTGGTCGAATCGACCCGAGCCGATCACCGTGAGGCCGCGCAGCGGCTGCTGCTCGAGCTGACGCCCGAAGCCGGCGCCGCCGAATCCAACCGGGTCGGTATCACCGGCGTTCCGGGCGTGGGCAAGTCGACGTTCATCGACGCGCTCGGGATGTATCTGATCGGTCAGGGGCATCGGGTCGCGGTGCTGGCGGTCGATCCGTCCTCGACTCGGACCGGTGGCTCGATTCTCGGCGACAAGACCCGCATGGCCCGGCTGTCGGTCGAGCGCGACGCGTTCATCCGTCCGTCGCCGACCGCGGGCACGCTGGGCGGTGTCGCCAAGGCGACCCGGGAAACCATCGTGCTGCTCGAGGCCGCGGGTTACGACGTGATCCTGGTGGAGACGGTCGGCGTCGGCCAGTCCGAGGTGACCGTTGCCAATATGGTCGATGTGTTCTGCTTTCTCACCCTGGCCCGGACCGGAGATCAGTTGCAGGGCATCAAGAAGGGTGTGCTGGAGCTGGCCGATCTGGTGGCGGTGAACAAGGCCGACGGCCGCCACGAGGTGGAGGCCCGTGCTGCCGCGCGCGAACTACAGGGTGCGATGCGCTTGATCCATCCGCGCGAATCGCTGTGGCGGCCACCGGTTCTCACGATGAGCGGCCTCAACGGCACCGGGCTGGACACGTTCTGGGACACCGTGCTCGAACATCGTCGCGTCCTCACCGAGGCGGGGGAGTTCGCGGAGAAGCGGCGGCGCCAGCAGGTCGACTGGACCTGGACGATGGTGCACGATCAGCTGCTGCGTCGCCTGGCCGAGAGTCCGGGAGTGAAGGCCATTCGAGCCCAGGTGGAAAAGCAGATCCGCGACGGATCGCTCACCCCGGCCCTGGCGGCCGAGGAACTGTTGCGCGCATTCGACGAGAAGTAGCCCGGGCGATCCGAACCTGCCCGGGGACTCTCAGTTCAGCCGGAACAACCGCGCGGCATTGTCGTGGCAGACCGCCCGCACCCACTCCACACCGAGATCGAGCCGCTCGACCGCTTCCAGGGCGTGCGCATAGGAATAGGGGATATTGGGGAAGTCGCTGCCGAACAGAATGCGATCGCCGAGATCGGCCAGTCGCGAATATTCGCTGCGCGGAAAAGGATTGCGTTCCTCGATGAAATCGGTGAACGACATCGTGGTGTCGAGGTACACGTTGTCGTAGCGCTGCGCCAGATCCAGGAACTCCGAATATTCGGGGACCCCCATATGGGCGATGATCAACGTCAACCGTGGAAACCGTTGCAGCAGCGCCGAGATCGGCTCCGGGCCGGTGAACTCGCCCGGCGCCGGGCCGGAGCCACAATGAATCAGGACCGGAATCCCGGCCTCCGACAGCAGGCCCCAGACGTCGGTCAGAAGCGGATCGCCGGGATGGTAGTCACCCACTTGGATATGGGATTTGAAAATGCGGGCCCCGGATTCGACCGCGGCGCCGACGTAACTTGCGGCGTGGTGCTCCGGATAGAAGGTGGCCGTGTGCAGACAGTCCGGAGTGTGGGCCGCGAAATCGGCCGCCCATTCGTTGAGCCAGGCCGCCATATCGGGTTTGTGCGGGTAGACCAGCGAGGTGAACGCCCGCACGCCGAAACCGCGCAGTGTCGCCAGCCGTTCGTGTTCGTCGTCGCGATAGGCGATCGGCCACGGCCGCCCGATCAGCGGGCCCGCGGAATCGAAATACGCCCATACCTTCCGCAGCACCCGATCCGGCATGAAATGCGTATGCACATCGATGATTCCGGGCAGATCCAGCCGGCTGCGGAACCGCGCGACCGCGGCCCGGTCGCCCTCGTCGGTGATCACCGAACCTCCTGTGGCACGGGCGGATACAGCGCCGCCGCGAAATCCCCGATCCGCGCGACCATCCGGTCGAAGAACGCCTCCGGATCGGTCCCGACCACGATGTCGGCATTGGGCGCACGGCCCCACATCCCGGCCCAGTCGGCGACCGTGGCGCCGCGGGTGATGGTTCCGGTCAGTTCGACGTCGACGGTTGCCGGCCGCAGTACCGCCAGGCCCGGATCCAGCGCGACCGCGGCCGCGAACGGATCGTGCATATGCGCCAGATAGCCCTGTCCGTAGAACTGGTGGAATTCGAAGTAGAACCGCACCGCGTCGATCAGGAATCGGACGATGGGGTTGGCGGCGTCGGAACGGGTTCCGGGCGGGTCGGAGGGGTGGGGAACAGCGACCGGTCCGCTGTGCGCCCGGTCGGCGATGCGACTCAGATGGTGGGGGAACATCTCGATCGATTCGGTCACATCGAGGGCACAGACGATCGGCCGCCGCTCGGGCGGGGCCGCGGAGAACGCGTCGAAAACCAGTTTCGCCGCTTCCGGATCGACGTGCACGTTCCATTCGTTGGTCGGCGTCGTGTTGCCCGGATGCCGGAAGGCGCCGCCCATGATCACCAACCGCCGAAGCAGTTGCGGCAGGTGCGGTTCCAGCTCGAGCGCCAGCGCCAGGTTGGTCAGCGGGCCCGTGCACAGCCCGAGAACCTCACCCGGCCGGGCCCGCACCGTGTCCACCCAGAGCTGGGCGGCGGATCGCCCGGACAACGGACGCGCCGAGGGCGGGAGTTCGGCGTATCCGACGCCGTGTGGTCCGTGGGTGTCCTCGGTGGTCTGCAGCGGAATCGCCAGTGGTTGCGCCGCGCCGAGCGCCACCTCGATCGCCGGCGCCCGACACAGGTCCAACAGGGCCAGATTGTTCGCCGCCACCTGCGCGGTGGCGACGTTGCCGCCGGTCGAGGCGATACCCGCGATCTCGAGCTGCGGATGTGCCAGCAGATACAGCAGAGCCAGCGAATCGTCGATTCCGGTATCGACGTCCACCATCATCGTCTGCCGCACGATGCGAGGGTATCGGCCCGGTTTCGATGCCTTCCGCCCGGCCTGTCGCCGAGCGGATGGTCCGGGGAGAAGGTAATTTCGAATTGTCGAATCTGTAGTGGTGGGCCGTCGTGCGGCAGGGCCGCCGAGGTCCGGGGGTGTGGCACCGGTGAAATTCGCCGATCGATTGAACGAAGTCCTCGCGCAGTGGGAGCGCGTGCACGGCATGCGGATGTCCAACCGCGCCTTGGCATTCCGGGTGACGCAGGCCGGCCACCCGGTATCGGCGACCTATCTGTCGCAGCTGCGCTCGGGCAACCGCGACAACCCGTCGCCGGCGCTGGTCGAAACGGTCGCTCGTGTCCTGGGGGTGGAGCTCACCCGGTTCAGCGACGGGGGTGCGCGTGATCCGGTGCCCGGCGACGATGCGGTGTCGGCGGCGGTGGACGACCCCGGGCTGCGGCGGTTGCTGACCACCGCGGCCGGGTTGTCGGGTTCGTCGATCGAATTGCTGTCGGATCTGGCGGGCAAGTTCCGCGTCGCGGAGGGGCTCGCTCCGGGCTCGACAGCCGAACTCTGACCCGGCCGTCAGCGGGCTGTCGGTGCGGCCGCCGGATAGGTCGGAAGTTCGTACTCGTCGGTCCGGCCGAAGAACAGCTTCATCGTCACCGGGCGCATCGGCTTCGACATCATGACGCGGTTGGCCGTGCGGCGCAGCGCGGTGCCGAATGCGTTGGGCGACAGCATCATCTCGATGCCACCGCCGGGCAGCTGCTTGGCCTTGTCGACGAACGGGGTGACCTTCTCCTCGTACCGCCGCAGCGCGGCCGGCACGTCGCCGGGATCGGCCGCCAGTTCCCCGGCGAGGATATACGCGCCGACGAGGGCCATCGCCGTCCCCATTCCGGTCATCGGGGAACCGCAGTACCCGGCGTCACCGACCAGGGTTACCCGACCGGCGGTCAGGGTCGGCATATCGATGCGCGCGAGTTCGTCGAAGTAGAAATCGTCGGCCCGCGACATGGCGGCCAGAACGGCGGGCGCGTGCCACTGCGGGCGGTGGCCGATCTTCTCGCGGATCAGTTGCCGCTGCGCGTCGATGTCGCGGTGCAGCGCCGGATCGGGGGACCCGAGCAGGGTCAGGACGGCCTTGGCGGTGGCCGGATCGCGGTCGGGGCGGATGCCGACCGCGGCGGAGGGGAGTAGCTGCAGGGCGAACCAGCCCGGGGTGACGCCCTCCGGTGTGGGCATGGTGAAGAAGGAGGCATAGCCGCCCAGGAAGGTGCTGAACCGTTCTTCCGGACCGAAGGCGAGTCGTCGCGTCGCGGAGTGCACGCCGTCGGCGCCGACGACGAGGTCGAAGCGCTCGCTGCGTCCGGAGGAGAAGGTCACCGTGACGCCGTCGTCGGTCCGGTCCAGGGACTCGATCCGGTCGCCGTAGCGGTAGGTGCATTCGCCACCGGCCTCGGCGATGGCGTCGAGCAGGACCTGATTCAGATCGCCGCGGGTGATCTCGATATCGGCTACCGGACCCTTGCCCTCGAAATGCTCCATCGCCATCTCGGCATAGGTTCGGCCCTTGGGATCGATGTAGGAGATCCCGAGCTCTTCGAGCTGGTATGCGGCGATGCCCGGCATCAGTCCCATCCGCTCGGCGACCTCGCGACTGGGACCGCGCAGGTCGACGGCCTGCCCACCGGGGCGCGGCGCAGCCGCGCGCTCGACGACGGTGACCCGGATCCCGGACCGAAGCAGTTGCAGGGCAACAGCATTGCCGGCGATGCCGCCGCCGGAGACGAGGACGTGCAGCGGGCTGGAGGCGGTGTTCATGACGCGTTCCCTATCGGTTGGTTCGAACGTCTTAGACAAATGTGCCATATGGCTGGCACGCTTGTCTAGTACAAATGTCTTAGACGTTGTAGCCTGGGGCTATGGGTAATCGAGAGGATCTGTTGGCGGGGGCGAAGCAGGCGATTTTGGAACGCGGACTGGCCAAGGTGACCGCCCGGGACATCGCGGGGGCGGCCGGGGTCAGCCTCGCCGCCATCGGTTATCACTTCGGCAGTAAGGAACGTTTGATCGCCGAGGCCATCGCGGAGGCGACCGGTGACGAGATCGGCCAGGGCATGGAGGCGGCCATCCGGGATGCGGGGGAGGGGCGGTCACTGCCCGAGTCGGTGGCGGCCACCTGGAACGGCATGCTCGACGTCATCCAGAATCATCCCGACGAGCTGATCCTGAGCTTCGAGAATGGGGTGCGCGTCGCCCGGTCGCCGGAATCGCAGCAATACTTCTCCGAGGCGACCGAGGAGGTCTACACCGCGCTGTTGGAGCCGCTGCGTGCGGTCCATCCGGAATTGTCGGCTGCCGACGCGCGGGCGGTCGCCAAGGTCTATTTTGCGCTCTTCCAGGGAATGGCGTTGCAGTGGCTGATCGCGCCGGCCGCCGAGCCGGTCACCGGTGACGATGTGATGCGCGCCGTCCGCGCGATGGCGGGAAAGTAGTGGCGTTCGTGGCGAGTGTGTGATGCCGGGCTACTGGGCGACCGTTTCGCCGGGGCGATACCGCTGTTTCCGGATCCACACGAGCCCGACCCACGACACCGCCACCACCACGACGACGAGTACGCGCACGAGATCGAGAGCGCTGCGCGGGTACAGCACGCCGGTGATGTAGTAGTCGATGAAGCCCGTCGAGGGCAGCCCGGCCTCGCCGGCGCGCTCACGCGCCCACGTCTCGAGGTGGGTCAACGGGCATTCGAAGCCGAACAGGACCGTACCGAAACCCCAAGCGACGGCCGCGATATGGGTCCAGATCGTCCACCGCCAGCGCCACGCGAGAAATCCGCCGACCACCAGGTAGGCGATGAAGAGGAAATGCACACCCGCGGTGGCATCCGCCAGCAGCCGGTACATCACGCCATCCAGACTAGGTCGATCTGTCTCGCGGCGCGCGATATTCCGAAGGGCGCGAACGATTGTCGTGGGCTCGCCGGTCTTCGTCGGCAGCCCACGGGCACGGACCAGAGCGTTACCAATACCGTTACGCACATATGCGCATTGAAATATGTAAGCGCACCGTGTCGACCCGATGGTCTCGGGAACTACCGAGACCCGGTGAGCACAGGAGGGGAAGGCGCTGTTACCGGTGTGCCCGGTCCGGCCGGTCGGTGCGCGACCCGGTCGGGCCGGACCCCGCTGGGCGCGGCCGATCACCAGTAGCGATGCTGCTTTCCATCCGTGTCGGTGAGGAAGACGACGGCGTCGGCGCCGTGGAGATCCGCCTCGGCCAAGGGGATGTGCCCGCGCACGAAGGGGGCGTCGGCGGGCAGCGGCGTGGGCAAGGCGGCGCGTAACACCGCCGCCGGGAAGAGCGTGCGCCGCATCGTGGCTCGTGCCAGCTCCCCCTGAAGCGTGCCGGGTGTGCTGCGGGGACTGCCGTCCGTCGCCACGAACAGGTAACCCTCGCCGAGCGCCAGTGCGACCAGAGCTCCGGCGTTACCCCAGACGGGGGCGTCCAGCTCGGCGGGCGTCAGCGGAGGCATTCGCCGCAAATGTGCATTGTGTGCAAAAACCAAGGTGGGGCCGCGGTCCTTCTCCTGCGCCGCGATGGCGAGCAGATTCTCGGCCATCATCTCCGACCGCAGGGCGGACAGTTCGGTGATGCGGTCGCCGGTGGGCCGGGCCATCGCGGCGTGGTAGCGCAACAGGCCTTGGGCGGTGCGCGCGTGGGCCAGGGCCCGCTCGTGCGCGGCCGGATCGGTGGGGCGCAGGGCCGGTGCCGCCCGCCGCACCACGCTGGTCAGGTCGTCGGCGGCGATGCGCAGATCGCGCACCCGCTCGGAAGCCCCGATGGACGCAGCCGGTTCGTACATGGCCTGCGGGTCGGTCCAAGCGTCCTCGTCGCCGAGTAATGCCTCCAAGTCGCGGGCCGTGTCGGGGCGCCAAGACTGGGGCAGGTAGCCGATGACGGCGGACAACGCCTGTCGAGGGCTGGGGGCGGCCGAGAATTCCACCGGCGCGTCGAACCCGTGAAAGCGGACCCGGTCCTGCGGTGCCAGACCGGCGTTGTGTCCGCGGAGCCATTCCACGAGTTCGCGATTGCCCGGGATCGCCCCGAAGCCGTGGCTGAATCCGGTGGCGAGCACGGCGTCGAGGTCGACCGCTGCTCCGGCGATGTACTCGTCGACCAGAGCTGCCGCGAAGAGATCGATCTCCAAGGCGATCGATCGGAAGCCGCGGGCGACGAGTTCTGCGAACAGTTCGTTGCGTAACCGCGGGAACGCCGCCACACCATGGGTCGGCTCGCCCAGAGCGAACAGCGCCGGAGGTTCGGTGCGTCCGGCGAGCAGTTCGCCGACCGCCCGACCCAGGTCGGTGCGGTCCGCAAGCGGGCTGCCGAGATCGCGCAAATCTGTGCCGATGGACATGAGAAACCCTTTCGAAGAACGGTGCCTTCGACGCTATCGTTGAAGTTTCGAGTGAAGCTTCTGCAGCAATGACCTGCTCGAACTCCGAAAAAGCCTCAAAGAGGAGTGAAGTCTGCGGCCCATCGATCTCGCCCGCGAGCACGGCCTGTCCGCCCAGGCGATCCGCAACTACGACGAGGCGGGCATCCTCCCGCCGGCCGAACGCAGCGACTCCGGCTACCGGCGCTACACCGCGCTGCATGCCGAGGCGCTGCGCGCCTTCCTGGCACTGCGCCGCGGCCACGGCCATCAGCGAGCGGCGGAGATTCTGCGAGCGATCAATCGCGGTGATGCCGAATCCGCCTACCGGCTGATCGATACATCGCATGCCGAACTGGTCGCCGAGCGCAGAACCAGGGCCGAGGTCGCCTCGGCGTTGCAGACCCTGTCCACCACCGCACCGCCCGCGATACCCGGCCGGGCGCTGACCGTCGGGGAACTCGCGCGCCGGCTGGGCCTGCATCCGGCGACGTTGCGCACCTGGGAATCCGAGGGTCTGCTACGTCCCGAGCGCGACCGGGCGGGATACCGCAGCTACGGTCCGGAGGCTGTGCGCGCGGCCGAGATCGCGCGACAGCTGCGCCGCGGCGGTTACCCGCTGCGGCGAATCGCACGGTTTCTCGAGACCCTGCACGGGGCAGGGGGCGCGGACGCCCTACGCGTATTCCTCGACGCTTGGCAGGCACGGCTGGGGGAGCGCAGCCGCGCGCTGCTGTCCGGAGCCGGCGCGCTGGATTCCTATCTCGCCTCACGGGAGTCGGCGGAACGATAACGGCCTTCCCGTCGGCCGGTCGTCTCGGCCGGTCGTCGGCGGGGGAGGGCGCGATGTGGGCCCGGTCTCGTGGCGGCTCGGCGTGGAGCGAAGAACGTGGATAGGCGTCGACCCCTCCGAGACCGGGCAGTCGCGCCAGCCGTCGAAACGCGAGATATTACATACCGGTACGGAAATATGCGCATCTAAATATATGAGCTCAGCAAGGCCAGACAAAGACACCACACGAACACTCACCACAAAAGACAGCCCCGACCGGGGTCCGGGGTCACCAATTCGACGGTTCGTAGTCCTTCAGGAAGCAGCCGAACAGGTCCACACCGGCTTCGCCGCGGACGATCGGGTCGTAGACCCGGGCGGCGCCGTCGACGAGGTCGAGGGGAGCGTGGAAGCCTTCCTCGGCGAGGCGGACCTTGGTGTAGTGCGGGCGTTCGTCGGTGATCCAGCCGGTGTCGACGGCGGTCATCAGAATGCGGTCGGATTCGAACATCTCGCGAGCGCTGGTACGGGTGAGCATGTTCAGCGCCGCCTTGGCCATATTGGTGTGCGGGTGGCCGGGGCCCTTGTAGCCGCGGCTGAACACGCCTTCCATGGCGGAGACGTTCACAACGTATTTGCGCCGGGCCGGCGAGGCGGCGAGGGCGGGGCGCAGCCGCGAGATCAGCAGGAACGGCGCGGTCGAATTGCAGAGCTGCACCTCGAGCAGTTCCGTGGCGTCGACCTCGGCGACGGTCTGAACCCAGCTGTTGGTGTGGGCGAGATCCGGCACGAGGCCGCCCGCATCGATCGCCACGCCACCGGAAATGCGTTCGGGCGTGGCCGATCCGGCGACCAGGGCGAGGTCGGTGACCTCGGCGGCGGACAAGGTGGTGACCGCGGGCGCGGAGTCGAGAGCGGCGGTCAGCGCATTCGGATGGGCCTGGGTGGTGGTGCCGAAGCTGATGGTGTCGGGTAGTTCGCCGGCGGGCAGCGGCGCGGATTCGGCTTCGACGAGCGCGGAGTAGGCACCGGCCGAGCGTCGCACGGTCTGGGCGGCGTTGTTGATGATGATGTCGAGCGGGCCCTGGGCGGCGACATCGTCGGCCAGGGCGACGACCTGTGCGGGATCGCGGAGGTCGATTCCCACGATGCGGAGCCGGTGCAGCCAGTCGGAGCTGTCGGGCTGCGCGGTGAAGCGACGGATGGCGTCGTTGGGGAAGCGGGTGGTGATCGTGGTGTGGGCGCCGTCGCGGAGCAGTCGCAGTGCGATGTACATGCCGATCTTGGCGCGGCCGCCGGTGAGCAGGGCGCGGCGGCCGGTCAGATCGGTGCGGGCGTCGCGTTTGGCGTGGTTGCGGGCGGCGCAGTCGGGGCAGAGTTGGTGGTAGAAGTGGTCGACGCGGGTGTAGCGCTGTTTGCAGATGTAGCAGGGCCGCGCGCGGAGCAGGGTGCCGGCGGCCTCGCCGGAGGCGTTGCTGGACAACGGGATTCCGGCGGTTTCGTCGTCGATGCGGTTCGGTGAGCCGGTGGCGGTGGCGGCGACGACAGCGCGGTCGGCGGCCGCGACCGCCTCGCGGGCGGCGTTGCGGCGGCGCTTCTTCAGTTTCTTGAACATGTGCCCGACGGCTCGCTGCACGGCGATGGAGTCGGGGTGGTCGTCGTCGAGCATGGCGGCCCGGTCGAGCACCCGCAGGCAGATGGCGAGTTCGTCGGGATCGATCGCGGTGTCCGGCGAGGGGGTGGTGGGCGCGTTCGTTGCGGTGTGCTCAGCCATCGTGCTGCCGGAGGGTCCTTCGTGTGCTCGGTGATTACCGGCGCCTATTGTCGCATCGTGCACCACGGCGGCTTCGGGGTGCTCCTATCGGGGCGAGTAGTGGATGGGCCGATGGTCGGTGTGCTGGTCGTCGATGAAGTTGGCGATCGCTTCGACGACGAGGAGCGGTTCGGTGAGCGGCAGCCACGGATCGGCGGGCAGTTCCCGCAGCCACAGCCGGTCGACGTCGCGGCGGATGTGGTGGCGCAGGGTGGGCAGGGCGGCGGTGTCGGCGCGGTCGAGGATGAGCTGTACGGGTACGGCGGTGGGCTGGGTGCGGGGATGGCGCAGATGGTGGGCGAGGTTGGCGGCGACGATGCGGGCGCCGGCGAGGAGGTCGGTGGGCCAGGTCGGGGCCTGCGGTACGACGCGGGCGCGCAACCGGGGCCAGTGCAGTAGTCGCCGGCCGACGACGAGCCAGCTCAGCCGCGGCAGTCGCCACCACGGACTGCGGGGGCAGCGCAGATCGCGTACGGCCAAGGCGAGGTGGTCGAGGTGCGGGGCGGACAGGGCGGTGGCCGAGGCGATCCGGATGTTCGCGCGGGGGTCGCCGAGTGCGTACCACAGTTGGATGGCGCCCCAGCCGTGTCCGGCGAGGTGGACGGGCCGGTCGGGGCTGACCGCGTCGAGGACGGCGAAGAGGTCGTCGGCGAGATGGGGTAGGCGATAGTGGTGCGGCCGGGTGGGTGCGCTGGAGCGGCCGTGGCCGCGCACATCGAAGGTGACCACGTGGAAGCCGTCGGCGAGGCCTGCGGCGACGCGATTCCAGATGCGGTGGGTGTCGGTGATGCCGGGAATGAGCACGATGGTCTCGGCGTCGGGTCGGCCGTACTCGTAGACGGCCAGATCGCCGCCGGGGGTGCGGACGGTGCGGGGGCGGGCGGGCGTGCGGTGGTTGGTCATCGGTCTACTCCGTGAGCGCGGGTGGAGGCCGCTCGTACTGCCGGTACGGTAACGGTACCGACAGTACGTGGCGCGCTGTCCGGTGGGTCGGCGTCTGAGGCAATTGTGCTGTAGCTAACCCGTTTTCGTCTCCTGCGGTTCGGCTGGTGATTTCGTACCGGCGGTACGTGTAGTGTTCGGGTGATCGTTCGTTCGACTGGGGAGTCGCCCATGGTGTCTCGTGTCGGCAGGCGCTCTGCGCCTCGGGTCACGCGGGAGGAGATCGTCGATGCGGCGATCCGGGTGATCGACCGGGACGGTCCGCAGCCGAGTATGGACGCCATCGCCCGGGCGGCGGGGATGACGAAGCCGCGGTTGTACCGGCAGTTCGCGGACAAGGCTGAGTTGTACACCGAGATCGCGGATCGGATGGCGCGGACCGCATTCGCCTCGGCCGGTGCGGATATGACGCTGTTGTTGCAGCCGCCGAAGCCGGCGCTGCGGCGCGTGTTCACCACGTACGCCGAGGGAATTCTGGAGCACCCCAACGTTTTCCGGTTCCTGATGCGGGCGCCGGTGGTGCAGACGGCGCGGTCGAGCCGGTCGGGTGATGCGGCGGTCGGTGCGGTGCTGCAGTTCGATCTGGGGCGCGATGCGGCTCGGCGGTTCGCCAGGGTGGCGCGGGCGGTCGCGGCGGCGGTGCCGATCGAGACCGATGGGCTGGACTATCTGTCGCGTGCGGTGGTCGGGGTCGTGGTGGCGACGTCGGAGTTGTGGTTGGCGGGTTCGGAGCCGCCGCGGCGGATGGATGAATTCGTCGAGCGCACAACGGATCTGGTGTGGTCTCTGCTGGATGGTTTTCTGCGCGGTCAGGGTATCGTGGCCGATCCCGAGCTGCCGATTTTCAGCACGCTCGCAGCGGTCGGCCGAGCGGAGGACGCGCGGTGAACCGACGTTGTTGACAGCACGCCAATAGTGCGCCAGGCTGGGTGCGCGGGACCGGTGCGGTCCGGTTCCGGGTACGAGACGAAGGAAGTAACGATGGCGCGCGCCGCGTGGAGCGACGATGAGGTCGAGGCCGTCCGGGATCTGGCGAAGACCTTCTTCGAGAAGGAAGTCCTGCCGCACGAGGAGAAGTTCGTCGCGCAGGGGCATCCGGACCGTGAGCTGTACAACCGGGCCGGTGAGCTGGGTCTGTTGTGTGCGGCGATTCCGGCCGAATACGGCGGTGGCGGCGGCACTTTCGCGCACGAGGCGGCGGTGATCGAAGCGCAGTCCTATGCGGGCGACGGCTCCCTGGGTATGCCGGTGCACTCGTCGATCATCGCGCCCTACATCCATCATTTCGGGACCGAGGACCTCAAGCGACGGGTGCTGCCGAAGGCGGCCAGTGGCGAGATGGTGCTGTCGATCGGGATGACCGAGCCGGGGACGGGCTCGGACCTGCAGAACATCAAGACCCGCGCGGTGCGTGAGGGTGACGAGTATGTGATCACCGGTTCGAAGATCTTCATTTCCAACGGCTGGTTGTGTGACGGCATCGTCATCGCGGCCAAGACCGATCCGACGAAGGGCGCGGCGGGGGTGTCGCTGATCTTCGCCGAGGTGAGCGACGAGACGCCGGGGTTCCGGCGTGGCCGGATCCTGAACAAGATCGGCGGGAAGGCGCAGGACACCGCGGAGCTGTTCTTCGACGGTCTGCGGGTGCCGGCGTCGAATCTGCTGGGTGAAGTGGAGGGGCAGGGCTTCTATCAGATGATGCAGCTGCTCGCGCAGGAGCGGCTGGTGACCGCGATCATGGCGGTGTCGATGATGGAGCGGGCGGTGGAGTTGACCGTCGAATACACCAAGGGTCGTGAGGCTTTCGGTAAGCCGCTGTTCGCGATGCAGAACACGAAGTTCGAATTGGCCGAGTGTGCGACGATCGCGCGGGTGAGCCGGACCTTCCTCGACGACGCGATCGGTAAGCATCTGCGGGGTGAGCTGGATATTCCCACCGCTGCCATGTCGAAGTACTGGCTTACCGACCAGTTGGGTATTGTGGTGGACCGCTGTCTGCAACTGTTCGGTGGTTATGGATACATGACGGAGTACCCGATTTCCCAGCTGTACACCGGTGCGCGCGTGCTGCGTATCCTCGCCGGTTCCAACGAGGTGATGAAGGATCTCATTGCCCGCTCACTCTGATACCACGACCCAGCCGGCGCCGGCCGATGCCGATTCGGCGCGCCGGCGCCGGTTGGAGCCGGACGAACGGCGCGCCCAGATTCTGGCCTGCGCTATCGAGATGTTCGGCGAGCGTCCCTATGCGGCGGTGTCGACCGCGGAGTTGGCGCAGCGCGCCGGGGTCGCGCGCGGGTTGATCAACCACTACTTCGGCAACAAGCGGGATCTGTATCTGGCGGTGGTGCGGCGGATGGTGACGTTGCCGCGGCCGGATCACATGGTGATGCCGACGGGTACGCCGCGCGAGCGGGTGGATGCGAGTGTGTCCTGGTTGCTGGACACCATCAGTGGGTTGGGTAGTACCTGGGTGAAGGTGACCGGGCACGAGGGTATCGGTGACGATCCGGAGGTGCAGCGCATTCTGGACGAGGCCGACGATGCGGCGGCCGACCGCTTGTTGCAGATGGTCGGCCTGGCGGGTTCGGCGCGCGACGACGAGTTGCGAGCGCTGGTGCGTGCTTACAGTGGGTTGGTGAAAACAGCCGGGCGGGAATGGATCACCCGCCGCAGCCTGAACCGTGAGCAGGTGCATCATCTGCTGGCGGATGTACTGATGGCATTGGTCGAGACCACGTTTCCGCGCATCGAACAGGGCCGCTGAACGTCCGGTTCGCGGCGGGATCGCGCGGGGTTCTCAGCCGGGCGTGCGGGCTCGGCTGGGCTGGACGCGTGGGGGCTCGTTGGGCATTTTCGGGTAGTTCGGCGGCCAGGGCGCGTCGAGGAGTCCGGAATCGAAGTCGCGGCGCGACATTTCGAGCAGCGGTTGGATCGATTGGGGGGTGCGGTCGGCCCACGGGTCGCCGGATTCGGCGAGGCGTGCGGGAACGGTGGCGATGGTGAGGTCGTCGGGGACGACGGACTCCAGTGCGTCCCAGGCGATGGGGGTGGAGACCTGCGCGCCGACCTTGGGTCGCACGCACCAGGCGCCGAAGACGGTTTTGTGTGGTGCGTTCTGGTTGTAGTCGATGAAAACGCGTTGTCCGCGTTCTTCTTTCCACCAGTTGGCGGTGATCAGGTCGGGGTGGCGGCGTTCGAGTTCGCGGGCGAGGGCGACGGCGGCGGCCCGAACCTGATAGCCGTCCCACAGGGGTTCGAGGAGGGCGTAGATGTGCAGGCCGCGGGAGCCGGAGGTTTTCACGCGGGCGTCGATGCCGAGTTCGGCGAGCAGGTCGCGGGTGAGGACGGCGACGTGGCGCAGATCGTCGAAGCCGATACCGGGGGAGGGGTCGAGGTCGATGCGCAGTTCGTCGCTGATGTCGAGGTCGCCGATCTCGCCTTCGATGCGGGCCGGGACACCGCCGGCCGGAACGTGATTGGGCCAGACGTGGAAGCCGAGGCAGCCGAGGTTGACCGCCCATAGGATGTGGGCGAGGTTCGCGGCGACGAGCGCGTCGCTGGCGGTCCCGTTGGGGGTGGAGACCTGCACGGTCTGCAGCCAGTCGGGGACCGATTTCGGGACGCGTTTCTGGAACCAGGATTTGCCGCCGGCGCCGTCGGGATAGCGTTCGAGCAGCACGGGCCGGTTGCCGATGGTGCGCAGCAGGGGTTCGGCGACGGCCTGGTAGTAGCGCACGAGGTCGAGTTTGGTTTCGCCGCGTTTGCCGAAGTAGATCTTGTCGGGGTTGCTGATGCGGACGGTCACGCCGTCGGTGTCGATGTCGATGGCGTCGCTCACGGCTGGGCCTGCGCTTTCGCGGCGGTGAAGATGTCGGCGAGTTCGGCGGGGGCGACCTCTTCGAGTTGGGCATAGGTGCACGATTGCGGGGTCCGGTCGTCGCGGAAGCGGACAAGTCGTCCGCCGTGGCGTAATCGTCCGGCCATGAGGTGTTCGTAGCGGACTTCGGCGACCAGTTCGGGCCGCAGTGGTTCCCAGGACAGGTCTTTGCCGCCGGTCCAGCGGCTGATGCCGCCGGGCATCTTGCCTTCGGCTTCGGCCTGTGCGGCCGCGTCGGCCCAGTTGCGCCAGGGATGGTTGTCGAGGGCGCCTTCGCGCAGCGGTGCGAGTTCGTCGACGAGTTGTTTGCGGCGGGCGGCAGTGAAGCTGCTGGCGACGCCGACGTGGTGGAGGTGGCCGTCCTCGTCGTAGAGGCCGAGCAGTAGCGATCCGACGCCCTGGCCGTCCTTGTGCCAGCGGAAGCCGGCGACCACGCAGTCGGCGGTGCGTTCGTGTTTGACCTTGACCATGACGCGTTTGTCCTGCATATAGGGCAGGTCCCGGGATTTCACCATGACGCCGTCGAAGCCGGCGCCCTCGAATCGGGTGAACCAGTCCTGGGCGGTGTCGGGGTCGGAGGTGATGGGGGTGAGGTGGATGCCTTCGTGCGGGGTCGCGAGGAGCGCTTCGAGCAGTCGGCGGCGTTCGTGGAACGGGGTGCCGGTCAGGTCGTCGTCGCCGAGGGCCAGCAGGTCGAAGGCGACGAAACTCGCGGGGGTTTCGACGCTGAGTTTCTTCACTCGGGAGGCGGCGGGGTGCAGGCGGTTCTGCAGGACGTCGAAGTCGAGTCCGTGGTCGGTGACGACGACGATTTCTCCGTCGAGCACGCAGCGCGGGGGCAGTGCCGCGTCGAGGAGTCGCACGACTTCGGGGAAGTAGCGGGTGAGGGGGCGGTCGTTGCGGGAGCCCAGTTCGATGTCGGTGCCGTCGCGGAAGACGATGCACCGGAAGCCGTCCCATTTCGGCTCGTAGAGGAGGGTGTCCTCGCGGGGCAGGGCGGCGGCCGATTTGGCCAGCATCGGCTTCACCGGCGGCATGACGGGCAGGTCCACGCGATCCTCCTCGGGTCGGTCTCACCCATGCCGACGGTGTGGCCGGGCGAAATTCATCGCCCGGGCACCGTCGTCATGATCGTAGGCCGCCGGCGGCGGATCCGAGGGGAGGTGGGCCGTGGCCGGCTCAGTTGTCCAGCCACCCGTGCTGGTCGGCGAATTCGGCGAGGCGGTCGCGGATGGTGACGATTTCCCCGGCGGTGAGCGCGGGGCTGGCCTCGAGCAGCAATTCGGTGATCAATCGCTTGTGTTCGGCGGCGGTGAGTTGTCCGGCGCCGCGGCCGCGGTGGCGCGGCGGGGCGGGGGCCCCGCCGACGGCGGTCAGATTGATCGCCTTGGGCCCGCGGTCGCCCTCGGTGACCTCGAATTCGAAGACCCGCCCCTGTCGCAGTTCGTCCTCGTCCAAACCGATGTCGTTCACGTGAACGAATACGTCGGGACCGCCGTCTTCGGGACGGATGAATCCGAATCCCCGAGAACTGTCGAAGGACACCAATTTCCCGATCGACACCTACACCTGCTCCTCATTGCCGTCCGTGTCCGGTCACTCTATCGGTGCGTCGTTGCTGTTGTCGGAGGAAAGCGCCTTTTGCAGTGAGTTGAACACCGTCAGGCCCTGTCCGACCATTCCGTTGACCAGTTCGCCGACGCCGTCGGGGCCGTTGAGCACGGTGAGATTGGCGTTGGACAGGCCCTGGGCGGCTTGTTTCACGATTTCGGGCAGTTGTTCGATCAGCAACTGGTCCAAGGCGATTCGGTTGTTGGAGGCGGCGGCCTCGGCCTGGATGCGGGTGCGGTCGGCCTCGGCCTGGGCGAGTACCCGGACCCGTTCGGCTTCGGCTTCGGCGGGTTTGACGACCTCGGCCTGCAATTGCTGTTCGCGCAGTTGGGCTTCCTTGCGGGCGCGTTCGGCCTGGGCGGTGAGCACTTCCTGCAGGGCGATGGCTTCGGCGAGGGGGCCGGCCTGGCTCGCCTCGGCCTTGGCCTTGTCGATGTCGCGCTGGTATTCGGCCTGCAGGATCGCGGTCTGGCGTTGGTATTCGGCTTGTTTGCGCAGCGATTCCTGTTCGGCTTCGGCGGCGGCTTGGGCGGCGGCGGCCTGGGCGATCTGGGCGTCGCGCTGGACGGCGGCGTTGTGCGGGGCGGCGAGGGCGGCGATGTAGCCGAGGCCGCCGTCGTCGATGGATTGGATCTGGAACGAATCCACCCACAGTCCGATGTTGCTCATCTCCACCTTGGAGGCGACGAGGACCTCGTCGGCGAGTTTCTGGCGTTCTCGGATGATCTCCTCGACGGTCATGGAGCCGACGATCGAGCGCAGGTGACCGGAGAAGATGCGGCCGGTGAGCACCGACATCTCACGTTCCTGTTCGGACAGGAATCGCTGGGCGGCGTTGACCACGGATTGGGTGTCGTTGGCGACCTTGAACGCGATGACGGCGCGCACGTCGAGCTGGATGGCCTGGCGGGTGACGCATCGTTCCTGGATTTCGGATTCGAACATCGCCAGCGACAGGTAGCTGACCTTGCGGAAGAACGGCATCACCCAGGCGCCGTGGCCGGTGATGACGCGGAAGGGGGCGTTGTCCTTGGCGCGGCCGCCGCTGATCAGCATGGCCTCGTCGGGATCGGGCACGTGATAGCCCAGCACTGGTGTCTCCCTTGTTATTTCGTAATGTCCCCACCCGGTCCGAGGTCGAGCGGAATCCACGCGACGACATCGACGATCCGGCCGGGGTTCACCTGCACCACGAGCACGGTGGTGCCGGCGGCCAAGGGTTCGGTGGATCGCGCGATGTACAGTTCCGTGCCCCCTCTGATCGCGACCAGGACCTCCCCGAGCATGCCTGCGCCCCGGATCGGCGATGTGAGCCTACCGGTCGAACCGAGTACCGGGTCGTCCATCGCGGGGAACTCCTTGCCGGGCAATCGAAACAACGGTGGCAACCAATGTAGTGGGCGGGCGGCGGCGGTGAAGGTAACGACGGGAAGGGACGAATCGGGCACGAAAAGTCGGAGGTTTCGATATGGCCTCCCCTGGGAACGGGGTCTGGTCAAGCGATCGGTCACCTGGCAGGCTGAAGCGGTGACCTCTCCTCCGGATATTCCTGCGGCGACGTCGGATCCCGCATCCGACAAACTCGATGCCGCGGTGTTCAAGGTGGCCGGTGTGGTCGTGCTCGGCGCGATCATGTCGATCCTGGACGTGACCGTCGTAACCGTCGCGCTGCCGACCTTCCAGCACGAGTTCGACACCAGCTACGCGATCGCGGCCTGGACGATGACCGGCTACACGCTCGCGCTGGCCAGCGTGATCCCGCTGACCGGCTGGGCGGCCGACCGCTTCGGCACCAAACGCCTGTACATCATGGCGCTGACGTTCTTCATCCTCGGCTCGGTGCTCTGCTCCACCGCGTGGAACATCGAGTCCCTCATCGCCTTCCGCGTGGTTCAGGGTCTCGGCGGCGGCATGCTGATGCCGTTGGGTATGACGATCATGACCCACGCTGCCGGCCCCCAGCGGATCGGCCGGGTGATGGCCGTGCTCGGTGTGCCGATGCTGCTCGGGCCGATTCTGGGACCGATTCTGGGCGGCTGGCTGATCGGCAGCTTCAGCTGGCACTGGATCTTTTTGATCAACCTGCCGGTCGGGGTGATCGCACTGATCCTGGCGGTGGTCATCCTGCCCTCGGACAAGCCCGAACCGTCGGAATCGTTCGACTTCCTCGGCATGCTGCTGGCCTCGCCGGGCCTGGCGCTGTTCCTGTTCGGGGTGTCCTCGATTCCCGAACAGCACACCGTGGCCTCGGCCCGGGTGCTGGTTCCGGCGGCGATCGGGCTGGTGCTGATGGCGGGTTTCGTCGTGCACGCGTTGCGCACCGAACATCCGCTCATCGATCTGCATCTGTTCCGCAACCGGCAGCTCACCTTCGCGGTGCTGACGGCGGTGTTCTTCGCCATCGCGTTCTTCGGGTCGGGTCTGCTGCTACCCAGCTATCTGCAACAGGTGCAGGGCAAATCGACGTTGATGACGGGTTTGCTCATCGCGCCACAGGGTTTCGGCGCGATGATCACCATGCCGATCGGCGGCAAGCTGGTCGACAAGATCGGCCCCGGCAAGGTCGTCATGACCGGTCTGGCCGTCATCGGGGTCAGCCTGCTGTTCTTCACCCAGCTCTCGGCCGACACCTCGCTGCCGTTGATGTGCGGGGCGCTGTTCGTCATGGGGCTGGGCATGGGCTGCACGATGATGCCCACGATGACCGCGGCGATCCAGACGCTGACCCACGCGCAGGTGGCGCGCGGATCGACCTTGATGAACATCGTCAACCAGGCGGCCGGTTCGATCGGCACCGCGACCATGTCGGTGGTGCTGACCAATCTGCTCGAGAACCGGCCGCTGGCGCAGGCGGCGATCGGCTCGCAGTTCGACCCGACCATCGCGCAGAAATTGCCGCCCGGTGCGCTGGACACCGGATTCGAACAGGCCGCCACAGCGTATGCGCACACCTACATCGTGGCGGTGGCGTTGATCCTGGTGACGCTGATTCCGGCGGCGTTCCTGCCCCGGTCGAAACCGAAACTGCCACAGGAAGGAACCGAGGCCCCGGTCCTCATGGGGCACTGAGCCGGCGCCCGCCGACCCGACGGCGGGGATTGCTTTCGGATATCGAATGCCGTCCGGATGGTTTTCGCGACCGTCCGGGCGGCATTCCTGTGTCAGGACCCCGAACCGGGTCGGTCGCTATCGAATTGCTGAACACGTTCGGGTGACGGTTGGATCACTTTCGTGGAGGGCCCTGCGATTCGAGTTGTACTTTTGAATTCCCAGTTCAAATGCAGTGATGAGCAGGTGACCGAAAGGGGCGGACATGCCGTTGCGTAGGAGTTTGCTGGGATCGCGATCCGGTTCGGCGCGGGAGGTCGCCGCAGCTGCTGGTCCGTCGTTGACTCCCGAAGCGTTGACCACCGGAGGCTTGCTGCTCCTCGGCGCCGGCCTGGCGTTGACCGGGCCGCTGCTGGCCGCACTGCTGATTCGAGCCAGCGGCGGCGGCCGCGCCGATGCCGCCGCGACGGTGCCGCTGGTACTGGCCGTGCTCGCCGTTATCGCCGCGGTGACAAGCGGATTCACCCTGTTCGTCACCGCGTGGCGGCGGTCCCGGACACCGATGCCGCAGCGGTTGCGCTCCCGGGCCGCGCTGCGTGCGGGCCTCGACGGTGGTGGTGCGCCGTGAGTGTCGCGGGGATCGAACACGGGCGTCCGGACGTGCTGCGGTGCCGGCTGGTGCAGGTGCTGGCCGTGGTCGAGGACGAATCGTGTTGTCGGCGAGCGAGTGCGGTGCTGGTCGAGCGGGCCTGCCGGCGGTGGTCGGGGCGGCCGGACTGGGATCGGTTTCCGCCGTTGCAACGCTGGCGGGCGGTGGAACCGGGGTTTCTCGGCGGTGCCGAAGAGCTGCCCGCGGGGTTGATCGGCGCCGCGGCGGCCGGGCGCCGTCCACCGGCCCGGGACCTGGCCGCCGCGCTGGCTGCCGCGGTGGTCCTGCATTCGGGTTGTCCGGCGCTGGTTCAGGATTGGGACCTGGGCCGCGGGGCGCGGCCGGGTGGGCCCCGTCGCGGTGTGCTCGTCTCGATCTACGGTTTGCGGGAGGACGATATGGCGTTGGCCGAGAGCGTCCTGGCCGGTTGCGTGCAGCTGGGTGCGCTGCGATTGGTGGAACGGTTCTCCCGGCGGGTGCCGGGGCCGCGAGGTGGGCGCCCGGTCTCGGCGTCCGGCGCGGGGCCGATCGCCGAGACCGGTATCGCGTTGTGTCCGGTCAGCTCGCCGATGCCGGTTCGGGCCGCGGAGCCGATTGCGGTGTGCGGTGCCGCAACAGGATCAGGCCCAGAACCGCTGCGGCGAGGCTGAATCCGGCGCTGATCCACGACCCGTACGACATGGCGGTCGTGAACGCCGACTCGGCGGGTTCACCGAAGCCGAGCGCGAACGCGTTGCCGATGTTGTCGCGGGCCGCCGCCGGGGCGTCGGCAGGCATATGCGAGGTGAACACCCCGGCCAGCACGCTGCCGAGGACCGCGATGCTGACCGCCATCCCCACCTGCTGAATGGTGTCGTTCATCGCCGAACCGACGCCGGCGTGTTCGAGCGGGATGGCGCTCATGATCGCGGCGTAGGCGGCCGGGCCGGCCAGACCACCGCCGATACCCATCACCAGCATCGACGCCAGCACCCAGGCGTAGCTGTCGGCGTTGGCGAGGATCACGAACGCCCCACCCATCACCACCAGGCCGGCCACGATGAGTGTCTTGTTGCTCAGTGTCTTGCCGAGAGTGGCGCCCAGGCCGTTGCAGACCGCGGCGGCCACCGCATACGGCAGCAGCGCGAGCCCGGCCTTCATCGGGCCGTAGCCGAGGACGAACTGCAGGTACTGGGTGAGCATCAGCATCACCGCGCCCATGCCGAAGACCATCAGCAGCAGGGTCAGGCAGGTGCCGGTGAAATCCCGGTTGCGGAAGACCGCCAGCGGCAGCATGGGATGCGCCGAGCGATACTCCCAGTAGGTGAATCCGGCTGCGGCCAGCACCGCCAGCACGATGACCGGGATATTCCATTCGCGTTCGATGATCACGTACACCGTCGCGGTCAGCGCCACGATCGACAGCGCCACCCCGACGAGATCGACCGGTCGCTGCTGTCCGTAGGTTTCGGGCATCAACACGACCGCGGCGACGATCGCGACGATCGCGACCGGAATGTTGACCAGGAAGACCGATCCCCACCAGAAGTGTTGCAGCAGAAAGCCGCCCAGGGTCGGGCCGAGCACGATGCCGACCATCGACACCGTCGACCAGCCGGCCATCGCCTTGCGCCGTTCGTCCTCGTCGAAGGTGGTCATCAGGATCGACAGGGTGGAGGGCATCAGCAGTGATCCGCCGACACCCATGGCGGCGCGGGCGGCGACGACCTGCCAGGGTTCGGTGGCCAGGACGGCCAGCAGCGAGGCGGCGCCGAAGACGGCCAGGCCGGTGATGAGCATGCGGCGGCGGCCGAAGCGGTCGGACAGGCTGCCCGCGGTCAGCAGCAGCCCGGCGAAGACCAGGACGTAGGCGTCGAGGATCCACTGAATATCGGATGGGCTCGCGCCCAGTTCCCGAATCAGGGACGGAATGGCCAGGTTGAGTACGGTGCCGTCGATCATCAGCACCAGCAGGGACAGGCAGAGCACGCCCAGGATCCACCAGCGCCGGGGATCGCGCGCGGGCGCGTCGCCCGCTTCTCGTACAGTGTTCGATTCCACTCGCGCAGCGTACGACAAACTCGAACAGTGTGCGAGTGAATTACAGTGAGGGGCGTGACCAAACCGTTCAGCTCGGTATGGACGCGGCAGCCGCGGCCGCCCCGGAAAACGGGGCTGACGCGGGAACAGATCGTCGCGGCCGCTGTGGACCTGCTCGACGCCGAAGGGCTCGAGGCGTTGAGTATGCGCAAGCTCGGCGCCCGCCTCAACGCCGGCGCGACCAGCCTGTACTGGTATGTGGCGAACAAGGACGAGCTGCTGGAACTGGCCCTCGACGAGGTGTGGGGTCTGATCGACACCCCCGACCCAGATCGCGTCGGGTGGCGCGAGGTGTTCACCACCTTCGCCTACAGCATGCGCGCCACCATCCGCGCCCATCCGTGGTCGGCCTCGCTGCTGGGGCGGCTACCCAGTGTGGGACCGAGCGCCTTCGCCCTCACCGATCGGCTGCGCCGCAGCTGCGTGCGGGCGGGTTTCACCGGTGCCGACGTCTACTTGGCGACCAGTGTCGTGATGAGTTTCATTCTGGGACAGGTGATTCCGGAGATCACCTTCCGCACCTCGCGCGGTGGCGAGGTCGATACGGAATCGCTGCTCGCCGCGATGGAAACGTTGGCGGCCGACTATCCGCAACTGCGCGCCGACTATCGCGAGACCCTGCCCGCCGATCCGGAAGTGGCGCGGGCGCTGGGATTCGAATTCGGGCTGGTGTGCGTGCTGGACGGTTTGGCGGCGCGGCTCGGCGAGCCGTCGTCGGCCGAACTCGGACACCATAGGCGCGCCCGCGAAGCCCTGCCGGAGGATACGCCGTTGCCGCGGAACGGAACCGAGCACCGAACCCGGTAACGCCGTGCCGGGAACGTCGCGACGCTGTTCCACGGTGGCCGGTGCGCTGACCGACCCCGACACCGGGCCGGTTACCTGCCTGCCGCCCCCAGCTACGGTTTCGAACTCCTCGTCGGCAACATCCACCTCGGCGACCGCGGCGGCGCATCGGTCAGGGCCGGTACATGGCGCGGTAGGCGCCGATGACGGCGACCAGATGATCCACCACCTGGTCGCGGTCGGCGCGCAGCGAGCCGTTCAGCCACGCGGCGAACAGTCCGGCGTTTCCGGAGGCCATCGTCACCGCGGCCATCCGGCGCCGGATCGGATCCTCGATATCGGTGAACAGATGATCCTGGATGAGGCGGGTGAAGGTGGGCATCACCGCGATCGTGGTCTGCCCCAATCCGGTGCTCGAATACGGCTCCACCAGAAACAGCCGCGATTTGCGGGGATCGGCGAGCACCTTGTCGACCAGGACACCTGCCAGTTCCCGGTCCCGCTCGGGATCGGCGGTGGCGGCGAAGGAGGTCATCGGCTCACGGAAGTCGTCGGCCACCTGCCGGTACAGCACGTCGAGCAGATCGTCGCGGCTGGTGAAGCTCTCGTAGAAGTAGCGGTCGGTGAGCCCGGCGCGCCGGCAGACCGCCCGCATCGTCACCGCGCCGGCACCGGCCTCGCCGATCAGGTCCAACGCCGCCTCCAGCAACGCCGTCCGCCGCGCCTCCCGGCGCTCGGTGAGCGTGGTACCACCCCAGATGCGGGTGTCGTTGTCGGCGGAATCCTGACCTGTCTGCACTCGCCCGAGCCTAACGGGCGCGCCCCGGCGGCGGCAGCGGAGTGCAACCACGCAGGGGCAGGGCCGTCAGAGGTGATCGGCGCGGCCCGGCGTCGGCATGCGGGAGCCGACCGCGTTCGTTCAGCCGAGGATTTCGTCGACGTAGCACCAGCGCCAGGTTTCGCCGGGTTCGACGCTGCGCATCACCGGATGGTCGGTGCCCTGGAAATGCTTGGTGGCGTGGTTGCCGACCGAGGAATCGCAGCACGCGATGTGGCCGCAGGTCAGACACATTCGCAGATGGACCCAGGTCAAACCCTCGGCGACGCATTCGGAGCACGCATCGGGATGGTCGGGGACCCGGGTCTGTGGCGCGTCGAGCAGATGTTCGCAGCCGCCGGAGAGCGGCCCGGCCAGGGGTTCGATCGCCCCGTCGTCGTCGGCCTCGCTGATCCGATCGATGGTGGACTCCTCGAGGTCGATGGCGGTCATCACCTGCTCGAGCACCTCGTGGTCGATACCGCCGGCATCGCGTGCGCGCAGCACCGCCGCGCGCTCGGCATGCAACATCACCAGGCGCAGCCGGCGATATTCTCCGCTCGGAGTGACCCGCAGCGATTCCGCGCGTCCCAGCTGCTCCCAGGCCGCATGGGTGCGCCGCGCCACCCGGTCGCGCAGGCTCGCGACCACCTCGGGCGGTGTTTCCGGCGCGACCGCCCCGTCCAGCGCCTCGAGTCCGGCCGCGGTCGCCTGCTGCAACAGGGCCGCCTCCTGTAGCGCGTCCTCGGCCCGGCTCGGCCCGCGCAGTCGCAGCATCCGCACCAGCGCGGGCAGCGAAATGCCTTGCAGCAGGAGGGTTCCGCCGACCACCACCAGGGCGAGCAGTTTCAGCGTCGCCAGCTGCGGAGTGTCGTCGGGCAGCAGGGTGGCCGCGGCGAGGGTGACGACGCCGCGCATCCCCGCCCACGACACCACCGCGGGCCCGGTCCACGCGGGCTTGGGTTTGCCGCGCGGGCGGCTCTCGACGAACCAGGAGAAGTAGGTGGCGGGAAATACCCAGACCGGACGCACGACGATGACGGTGGCCAGGACGGCGACCGCGGTGAACACGATGGTGGCGTGGTCGAGGCCGCTGTTCCAGGCGTCGTCGACGATATGGCGCACCTGCAGGCCGATCAGCAGGAATACCGCGCTCTCCAACAGGAATTGGATGGTGCGCCAGTTGGTGCGTTCGGCGACCCGGGACGCCGCCGACTGCCACACCGGCGCGCCCTGGCCGAGGATCAGACCGCACACCACCACGGCGATCACGCCGGAGGCGTGCGCGGCCTCGGCCGGCAGATAGGCCACGAACGGCGCCAGCAACGACACGCCGGTGTCGAGGACCGGGTCGGTGATGCGGCGGCGCACCAACACCAGCACGGCCGCGGCGACGATCCCGATCACCGCGCCGCCCGCGGCGGCGTAGACGAAGTCACCGCCGGCCTGCCACACGCTGAAACTTCCGGCCATGGCGGCGATCGCGGTGCGCAGTGCCACCAGCGCGGTGGCGTCGTTGAACAGCGATTCGCCTTCCAGCAGCGTCACGATCCGGCGCGGCATGCCGACCCGGCGGGCGACGGCGATGGCGGCCACCGCATCCGGCGGCGCCACGATCGCACCGAGCGCGACGGCCGCGGCGAACGGCACCGGCAGCAACCACCACACCACCGCCGCCACCGCGAAGGTGGTAGCCAGGACCAGCCCGACCGACAGCAGGGTGATCGACACCTTCTTCGGTTTGAACTCCAGCAGTGAGGTGCTGATCGCGGCCGTGTAGAGCAGCGGCGGCAGCAAACCCAGCAGCACCCATTCCGGGTTGATGTCGATCTGGGGGACGAACGGCAGATACGAGGCGACGACGCCGGCGACGGTGAGCAGCAGCGGCTCGGCCATGCCGAGGCGGCGGGCCAGCGCCGCCAGCGCGACCGCCACCGCGATCAATGCCACGATCCCGAACGCGATATGCACGCGCTCATCGTGCCAGTGCCCGCTCCCGGCGCCCGCATCCGCCCGTCGCGGGCCCGCGCCGGACCGGCGCAGTGGTGCGGTGATCCGCATACTGGAGGCGATGAATGCGCTGCGGGCCGGGACGTTGTCGGGACCGATCGTGCGTTCGCGGCCGCGGCGCGCGGAACTGCTGTTGTGTCTGGCGGCGGTCGCCGTGGTCGCGGTGGCGGCCTGGTCGACGGCGGCGGCCGCCGGCGGCGACGCCGGTTCGCTGCCGCGGTCGCTGCTGGTGTTCGCCGGATTGACGGGCGCGGCGCATCTGGCGGTGCGGCGATTCGCCGCGCGCGCCGATCCGGTGATTCTGCCGTGTGTGGTGGTGCTCAACGGGTTGGGGCTGGTGTTCATCGATCGGCTCGACCGCGCGGAGGCGACCGCGGCGGCCGCCAAGGGGCTGCCGGTGCCGGCCTCGGACGGTGCGCACCAGTTGATCTGGACCGCAGCCGGAATCGCGTTGTTCGCCTTGGTGCTGGTGGTGGTGCGCGATCACTCCCGGCCCGCCCGATACGCCTACACCTGCGGGCTGGCGGGTCTGGTGCTGCTGCTGATCCCGGCGGTGCTGCCGTCGCGGTTCAGTGAGGTCAACGGCAGTAAGAGCTGGATCCTGTTCGCCGGGTTGTCGTTTCAGCCCGGGGAATTCGCCAAGGTGCTGCTGTTGATCTTCGTGGCCGCGTTCCTGGTGGCGAACCGGGATCTGTTCGGGGTGGCCGGGCGGCGGCTGCTGGGGTTCACGGTGCCGCGGTTGCGGGATCTGGGGCCGTTGCTGGTGGTGACGTTCGTGTCGGTTCTGGTGTTGGTGTACGAGAAGAATCTCGGCTTCTCGCTGCTGGTGTTCGGCACGGTGCTGGCGATGGTCTACATCGCGACGGGCCGGGCGTCGTGTCTGCTGATCGGGGTGGCGATGTTCGCGGTGGGCGCGGTGATCGCCTATCACCTGTTCGCGCACGTGCGGGTCCGGGTACGGGTCTGGGAGGATCCGATGGCGACCTATTACACCAACGGCTATCAGATCGCGCAGGGTTTGTTCGGGCTGGGCACCGGCGGACTGTGGGGGACCGGGCTGGGTGCGGGCCGGCCGCAGGAAGTGCCGTTCGCCAAAACCGATTTCATCATCTCCACCATCGGTGAGGAGCTGGGGTTGTTCGGGCTGACGGCGGTGATCCTGCTGTTCGGCGTGATCACGGTGCGCGGTTTCGGCGCCGCGCTGGCGACTCGCGACGCGTTCGGCAAACTGCTCGGGGGCGGACTGGCGTTCTCGGTGGGTTGGCAGTTGTTCGTGGTCGTCGGCGGCGTGACGAAATTGATTCCGCTGACCGGTCTCACCACACCGTTCATGTCCTACGGCGGGTCGTCGCTGCTGGCCAACTATGTGATCGTCGCGTTGGTGATCCGGATCTCCCACGACGCGCGCACCCAGGCGGCGCCGGCCGCGCCACCCCCGACCCCGATCGCCGACGCCATGACCGAGCACATTCGGCGACCGAGACCTCGTCGGCCGTGAAAATGTCCGCGCCGCAGCTGTTTTCGTGTCATCGGGTGCTCGCTTCGACCAGGTTGGGTAGCGTCCGGCCGGTCAGGAAACGTTCGATCTGCTCGGCGGCGACGGCATAGGCACGGCGAATACGGCGCGGGCGCCGCGATCGGGAGCCGGTGGCGGTGCGGTGGCCGGGCAGTGAGGGGGTGTGTGTCACATTGCCGGTGGCGCAGCGCTTTCCAACGCGTACCCGGCGTCGCGCCACGCCACCACGCCCCCGGCGAGGCTGGCCGCCTCGTAGCCGGCGCGGGCGGCCAATGCCGCGAACCGGCGCGACAGGTCGCCCACCGGGCAGACGAAAACCACCGGGCGCGAACGGGAGAACGGCACGCCGTGGGTGAACATGTCGTCGAGTTGATCGTCGCGGATGTTGATCGCCCCGGGGATGTGCCCGATGCGGTAGGCCATCGCGCCGCGGGTGTCGACGACAGTGGGGCGGGCATCGTCGAGGGCGAGCAGTTGCGCGGGAGACAGCTGGGTGACCGCGTCCAGTTCGGCGTCGGTGGGCGGCCGGGCGGCGGTGCGGCCGAACAGCTCCGGGCGGCGCTTCTTGAGGTAGGACAGGTACGGTTCGATCCGGTCGCAGACGATGAGCACCGCCACGACAGGTTCGCGGCGCGGCGGCAGCTCGCCCAGCACCTCGCGGGCGGCGGCATATCCGGCGCCGCTGGTGGGACCGGCCAGTATTCCGTAGCCGGTGGCCAGTTCGAGGGTGGCCTCGATCGCGCGAGCCGAATCCACGGCCACGATCCGCTCGTAGAACTCGGGTTCGAACAGTCCGACATCCCACATCTCGGTTTCCGAGCGGATTCCGGGGATGAAATCCGATCGCTGCGACACCACGCCGATGGTGCGCAGATCCGGGTGGTGCTTACGCAGATAGGTGGCGGTGCCGCGGGTGGACCCGGTGGTGCCGAGGCCACCGATGAGGTAGTCGGCGGTCACGCCGGCCGCGGTGAGGTCGTCGTGGATTTCCCGGCCCGTACCGTGGTAGTGGGCCTCGATGTTCTTCTCGTTGGTGTACTGCGACGGATGATGGTAGGCGCCGGGGTTTTTCGCCATCGTGGTCTCGATGACCGAATACACGTCGTTGGGGGTGGTGGGATCCGGGCATTCGGACAGGCCCGGCAGTTCCTCGATATCGGTGCCGAGCAGTTGCAGCAGATCGCGCACCTCGTCGACCTTGATCCGGTTGGTGACCGCGCGCAGCCCCACCCCGCGTCCGGCGCCGAGCAGCCGCAACGCCTTGGCGGTATTGCCGCTGGAGGCCTCGATGAGGGTGCGGCCGTGAGCGACGAGATCGTCGAGGTTGTCGCGGATCATTCCCCAGGCGACACGGTCTTTCACCGAACCGAACGGGTTGTAGTACTCGAGTTTCGCGTAGAGCTCGACTCCCGGCAGGGCGTGCACGGCCGGATCCAGTCGCAACAGCGGAGTGTTGCCGATGAGCTCGGTGATGTGGTCGTAGCGCATCACGGCCTCCCGGACAACGCGGCCACCGCGGGGTCGTCGCCGGCCGGGACCGGATCGGGCCGGAAGTCGGCGTCGGGGCACAGCTGGAAGCCGTCGCGGTAGGTGACGGCGAATTTCGGTGGCAGCGGATGCATGGATGCACGCGCTGCCGACAGATCCATGTGGTAGGCACCGGTATTGGGGAACACGAGCAGATCGCCCGGCTGCGGCAGCCGCGGCAACCACACCTTGTGGTTGCTGATCAGATCGCGTTCCAGGCACAGATGCCCGGCGATGAATACCCCGACCGGGCCGTCGCCGGGACCGGCCGGGCCGGAATCCGGTCCGGGCAGCAGCAGCGGATCCACCATCACCTCCTGGTCGGCGGGCGTGACGGTGTCGCGCCCGATATCGACGGTGACCAGCAGGCTGCCGTCGGCGGCCCGCTTCACGAATTCCACCCCGGCGACGGTGATTCCGGCGTGATCGACGAGCGCCTTGCCCGGTTCACACCACAACTCGAGCAGATTGTCGGCGAGCACCCGGGCCAGCGGCCGGCCGCCGTGAGCGTGCAGCGGCGCGCTGAGCAGGTCGTCGAGCATCCGCGGCGCGGACACCGTGTTGCCGTATTTGTGGAACACCGGGGTGCCGTGGGCGCCGGTGTCGTCGAGGTGATAGCCGAAGGTGTTCGCGGCCCAGCTCATCGGCTCACCGTGACCGAGCAGTGAGTCCCGCAGGGCGCGAGTGTAGTGGTCGAACCGGTCGGCGTCGGCGGTGAACACCTGTCGCAGACCGCCGCCGATATCGAGCACCGTCGGCGCCGATCCGTAGCGGTGGGCGCGTTCGATCCACTCCAGGCAGGCCTCCACCGCGCGCACCCGGTCGGTGATTTCGCCGGAGTCCAGGTGAAAGGCGAAACCACGCAGCGTGATTCGATCGCGATGGGCGGCGATCATCGCCAGCAACGGCTCCACCTCGTCCGGGGCGATCCCGAACCGGCTCACCGCCGCCCGGCCGCCGGGCCCGGGGAAACCGCTCAGCCGCAACAGCACCGGAACCGGTGCCGCCGGATCGGCGAGGGCGACCAGTTCACTCAGCTCCCACGGATTGTCCACGTTCACCGTGGCGCCGGTGCCGGCCACGGCGGTCAGCAACCGCCGGCCCTTGGGTCCGGTCACCTCGATCGCGGACGCGTCGAACCCGGCCCCGTAGGCGGCGGCCAGTTCCGGCGCCGACGCGACGTCGACGGCGATCCCGGCCCGGTGGGCTGTCACCAGCAGGGCGCGCGACCGGTTCACCTTGTGGGCGTAGCAGATGCGAGTGTGCAGTCGATGCCGTCGCAGCACCGCCTGCACGCGGCGCACGTTGTCCAAATACACCTGGGGAAACAGCAGGTGCAGGGGTGTGCAGTGCCGGCGCACCGCCTCGGCGAGTGCGTGCGGGTCGGCCAGATAGGCGCGGACGAGGGGATGCAGCAGCGCCGGTAAACCGGGTGGGGTGCTCATCGCGGGGTACCCGGGGCCGCCGCGGTCGGGTTGTAACCGCTGTCGCGCAGCACCTCGAACGCGCGATGCCGGTTGCGGGCGCTGCGGAATTCGGCGCGCACCCGCTTGCTGATCAGGTCGATCTCGTGCACGGGAATCTGCATCGACTCCAGGACACCACCGATGGTGCGCACACAGTGTTTGCAGTTCATGTCGGGGACGTAGAACACCTGCTCGGCGGCGCCGGCGAGATCGGCGTCGCCGGCCGGGGTTTCGACGACCCGGAGATCGGCGACCGTGCGCGCGAACAGGTCCACGAACCGGTCGACCACCTCCGGCAGCAGGCTGTAGTGCGTGCCGTCGATACGGTGCGGCATGGCGGCCAGGCACGACGGGCGCACATCCGGTGGCAGCAGGGCGTACTGGCGGGAGATCAGATCGAGGTCGTCGTGGTATTTCGCGATCGCTTCGGTCACCGACAGTCCCTCGGTGGTGGTGGCGCGAGCCATGACGGTGTGGGCGTCGTGGATGGTGGCGTCCTTCATCGCCCGCAGCGTGGTCACCGTCTCGGGGGTGTAGCGGACCGTGCCGTCGGGTTGGGTGTCGAAGGCGACGGCGATCATGCCCCGCCGATAGGTGGAGGCCTGCTGTTCCCAGTACCAGCGGGTGGCGACCGCCGCGAAGATGCCCGAATCCCGCATGCCGTAGGCGAATTCGATGGGTGTGCGGTAGGGCGTCGTGGCGGCCAGCAACGCGTGCTGGGCCAGGGCGCGGCCGGTGGCTTCGATGCCGACCCGCAGGATGTCGAGCGGTTCGTGGTCGGTGGTGGTCGCGGCCAGCACCGCCCGATCGTGGGCGGTGAGCGCCGAGATCCGTTCGGCCAGTGCGGTATCGGTGTCGAGGCTGTGCCAGAGCGCGAGCACGGTTTCGCGGACCGCGACCGGCACGATCGGGCCGAGTCCGGCGCTGTGCACGTGTCCGGTGTTGGGGATGCCGTCGCTGTCGGTCCACACCACCCGGTGGGTGGCGCTGGTGACCTGATCGGCGCGGCACGGCCGCATGAACGATTCCAGATACAACCGCTGGGACAGGGTGAGATGGCTGCCGGGTTCGGGTTGCAGTGCGGTGCTGGTGACCTCGATCGTGCCGGCGCGGGTAGGGGTGGCGGTGGTGAACAATCCGGGTCGGGCCAGTTCGGCCAGGATCCGGGATGCGCCGCGGCGGTCGTAGTCGGTGATCGGATCGGGTCCCGGTTCGGCCGTGGTCACGGGGGCGGCGGGGGTGTCGCGGCGTGTGGTCATCGGACCTCCGTGGCGATGGTGGTGAGGCAGGCGAGGAACCGGTCGATCTCCTCGTCGGTGGTGTAGATGTGCGTGCTCACCCGCACCGAATCCGATTCGGCCACCTCGGTTTCGGTGTCGCCCCGCTCTCCGGCGGTGTCGCCGGGGACGCAGTGGGCGCCGGTGCGCACGAGGAAACCGAGCTGCGCCAGCACGAAACCCAGGTCGGTGCCGGTGATTCCGTCGAGGGTGAACGACACGATGCCGTAGCCGATATCGCAGGAGGCGTGCGCCGGGCCGGGGAGCAGGCGCACCCCGGGCAGTGCGCGCAGCCCCGCCACCAATCGGCGGGTCAGCCGATGATTGTGCCGGGCGATGGTGTCGATGCCGATGCGTTCGAGCACCCCGAGCGCGGCGCCGAGCGCCAGAATTCCGGGGATGTTGTGGGTGCCGCCCTCGAGCCGATGCGGCATCGCGGTCGGCAGCAGCGCCGAATCATGCACCCGCACACCGGAATTGCCGCCCGGGAGGAAGGGGGAGAGGTGGTCGTGGATGCGGCGGTGGCAGAACAGGACGCCGGTGCCCGGGGTGCCGAACATCTTGTGCGCCGACAGCACCGCGAAGTCGGCGCCGAGTTCGGTGACGTCGACCGGGATGTGGCCGGCGCTCTGACTGCAGTCGAAGCAGATCGCCACCCGTGGGTCGATCCGGCCGCGCAACTCCTCGAGGGTATTGACCGCGCCGTAGACGTGGTGGAGGTGGCTGACGGTGAGCAGCCGGGTGCGGGGGCCGAGTTTGGCGGCGATATCGCCGACATCGGCTTCGCCGGCGGCCGTGGTGCGGTAGGGGACCAGCCGGATACGGCGCCCGAAGTGGGCGAGGGTGGCGCGCAGTTGCAGCCACGGGTAGACGTTGGAGGCGTGGTCGCGGGGGCTGTAGAGGATTTCGTCGCCGTCGTCGAGCGCGGTCAGTCCCCAGGCCAGGGCGACCGCGTTGAGACCGGCCGTCGCACCGGCGGTGAACACCACCTCCTCGGGCCGGGCTCCGAGGAAGCGGGCGGTGTCGGCGCGGACCTGCTCGATCGCGCTGGTGAGTCGGGTCGCCCACGGATAGGTGCCGCGTCCGGAATTGGCGGTGTGGCGGCGATGGTAGCCGTCGACGGCCTCGATCACCGGCAGCGGTTTCTGCGTGGTGGAGGCGCTGTCGAGATAGACCGGACCGGCCGGGTCGAGGGCGGGGAACAGATCGCGGATCGGCGGTCCGGAGTGGGCTGGGAGAACGGGATTCGGCGCACCGGGTGCGGCGAGGGCCGGGGCGCTCACCGGGTGGGCGTGCGCGGGCCGAGTCGTGGGCGACCGCACCGTGACGCTCCCTTCGGCTCGTACGCTGGCGACCGTATCCACGATACCCACACTCGGGGCCTGCTTCGAACCCGGTCGCGGACAACATAATTCACGGACGGTCGTCCAGATATCCGAAATGTGCGCGGCGGCAGGCGATTCGCGGGGCCTAGTTGCCGGCCGGGTCCGGGCCGCCGGGGTTGCACAGCGCCTGCACCGTCGCCTGGTAGCCGACCGCCGGGCGCCACGGTTCCAGATTCCAGGCGGGCTTGTTCGGTGCGACCATCCGGGCCCACACCCAATGGCATCGGAACTGGTCGTACATGCCGGGGGAGTCGGCATCCGGTGCGTCGGCCACGATTTCGCTCCAGGCCCGGTCGAGCGCGGCGGGGAACTGGTCGGCGCGGCCGGCGGGGGTGGGGTAGACGTGCAACCGGCGACCGTCGACGTCGTCGGTCCATTCGGTGTGGTCGACGAGGGGGCTGCCGGCGAACGGATCGGTGGTCGGTTCGGGCGCGGGCGGACCGCTGGTGAGCGGCGGTGCGGGGACTGTGGTGGTGGTTGCCGCGGTGTCGGCGGTGGTGGTCGAGGAGTCGGTTGCGGCGCTGTCGTCGCCGCAGCCGGTGGCGAGCAGGACGGCGATCAGCAGTGCCGGCACCGGAAACGTCCGGTTCCACCGGCATGAGCGCTGCGCCACCGGCCGCATCGGCGTCCCCCTGTTCGACATCGCGGATCGTCGTCGCCGCTCACGCTACCCGCCCCCGCGCCCGGGACCGGCGGCGGCGGGCCACTGCGCCCGTGTTGCCCGGATACCGCCGGGAATCGACGTAGAGTGGAACAGTGGCCGCACAGTTGACCAAGGGACAGGTGGACCGTCTGACCTACGACGACATCGTCGTATCCGTCCGGCACAGCGAACCCGTCGATGTGTCGGCGCTGCTGTTGAATTCGGCCGGGCGCGTCCGTGACGAAAGCGACCTGATCTTCTACAACCAGCCCGCCGCGCACGGAGTGCGCCTGGCCGCCGGCCGGCCCGAACTGTCGATCGGATTGCGTTCGCTGCCACCGGATATCGAGCATGTGCGGATCGTGGCGTCGCTCGAGGATCAGCAGGACCGGTTCGGTGACTACGCGCCGCCGCAGCTGAGGGTGTCCGGGCCGGGCGGAAAAGCGTTGTACGAGTACACGGTCGAGGGCCTCGGCGAGGAAGCGGCGGTGATCGTCGCCGACCTCGATCGGGTCGGCAGCACCTGGCAGGTGCGGCCGCTCGGCCACGCGTTCGCGGGCGGTTTCGCCGCCCTGGTCACCGCGCACGGGGTGCCGGTGGGCACCTCGGCCGACGAACTGCCCTATCGCGGCCCGGCGGTGCTGGCTCCCGGCCAGGAGGTGGCGCTGAGCCAGATCCGCAAGGGTGAGCTGTCGATGGTGAAGATGGGGGTCGGCTGGGACCCGATGAAGGTGCACGGCCCGCGGGGGCTGCGCCCGCTCGAGATCGACCTGGACGCTTCGGCGCTGCTGTTCGTCGGTCAGACGCTGGTGGATGTCGCGTTCTATCAGCAACTGTCCTCCCGCGACGGCGCGGTCCGGCATTCCGGGGACAACCTGACCGGTGACGGCAAGGGCGACGACGAGGTCATCACCGTCGATCTGGCGCGGCTGCCCGCGCAGGTGTCGGCGGTGGTCTTCGTGGTCACCTCCTATGCCGGTCACACCTTCGAACGGATCCGCAACGGTTACTGGCGCCTGGTCGACGGCTCCACGTCGGCCGAACTGGCCCGCGGCAATCTGCGCGGCGGCGGGCCGCACACGGGGATGGTCGTGGCGAAGGTGTACCGCGACGGCGGGGTGTGGCGGGTGGCGTCGATCGGCGCGCCGATCCAGGCCGGGCATCCGGTCGAGGCGGTGCCGCTGGTGGCGTCGAGTCTGTGACCGGGCGGTGAGCAATCGGTTTGCCAGGGCTGGTGTGTGCGGCGCGGCGTCCCTACTATGACCTCTCGCGAGACCGGCCCCGGAAAACCAGGGGCTTGTCCGGCACAATCGGTACCTGGATTGTGGCGGTACCCGTCGCGCGCACCCGCCGGTGCGGTCGATGTGGGTGTTGAGGAGAGTGGACCGTAGGGGCGAGATGACAGCACCGGCAGTGAAATGTCTTGTCTGGGAAGTGGACAACACCGTGTGGGACGGTGTGGTCTGCGATTCCACCAGTGGCGCGCTGCGGTCGGACGCGGTGCGCGCGCTGCGGACGCTCAGCGGCCGAGGTGTGGTGCACGCGGTGGCCAGCCGTGGTGAATGGTCGTGGACCACGGACAAATTGCAGCGCCACGGCCTGCACGAGATGTTTGCCGCCGTCGAGGTCGGGTGGGGGCGCAAATCGGCGGCGATCACTCGGATCGCCGCGCAGTTGCGCATCGAACTCGATGCGATCGGCTACATCGATGCCGAGGCGATGGAACGCAGCGAAGTGGCCCACGCCCTGCCCCAGGTGCGCTGCTACGCCGGACGGCATGTGGATGTGCTTGCCGCACTGCAGGAATTCCGGGCCCCGCTCACCTCGGCGCCGCCCCCGACCTCGCCGATGGGGTTCGCCCACATCTGCGCGAACTGAGGCGGCCGTCGCCCTGCCGGAGCAGGACGACGGCCGCATCGTCTCGGCAGGGCCCGATCAGGCGCTGTCGCGGTTGATTTCGACGATCGGCAGCACCAGCGCCGCGGGCGCGGAGGCCGGCACCACCGGATTGCGCGGTGCCACCGGGGAGATCCGCTGGTAGCCGCTGCCCTGCGGCGGACGAGTGTCGCGTTCGCCCTTGTTGGGCCACAGTGCGGCCGCGCGTTCGGCCTGTGCGGTGATGGTCAGCGACGGATTCACGCCCAGGTTGGCCGAGACCGCGGCGCCGTCGACGACGCTGAGGGTCGGATAGCCGTAGACCCGGTGGTAGGGGTCGATGACGCCGTGCTCGGCGTCGGCGCCGATCACCGCACCACCGAGGAAGTGGGCGGTCAACGGGATGTTGAACACCTCGCCCCAGGTGCCGCCGGCGACGCCGCCGATCTTTTCCGCCACCCGCCGGGTGACGTCGTTACCGGCCGGGATCCAGGTCGGATTCGGTTCGCCGTGGCCCTGTTTGGAGGTCAGCTTGCGGCCGAAGAGTCCGCGTTTGGTGTAGGTGGTGATGGAGTTGTCCAGATGCTGCATCACCAGGGAGATCACCGTT
The DNA here is from genome assembly GCF_000308855.1 of Nocardia veterana NBRC 100344. Lineage (GTDB taxonomy): Bacteria > Actinomycetota > Actinomycetes > Mycobacteriales > Mycobacteriaceae > Nocardia > Nocardia veterana. The sequence continues at coordinate 46,390 of NZ_BAGM01000069.1, forward strand.
CGTTCGCTCCAGTTGCGGACGCTGAGCATCCGCACCAGCCGCACCGGATGGCGCAGCACCTCGAGCAGGAACCGCAGCCAGCGCGGGATCCGGCCGCCGCCGTCGACCATCAGGGTCTGCAGCAGGCCCATCGAATTGGAGCCCTTGCCGTAGCGCACGGGTTCGATGTGGGTGTCGGGGGTGGGGTGGATGGAGGAGGTGATGGCGACGCCGCGGGTGAAGTCACGGTTGGGGTCGAGCTTGGGTGTCGCCGCACCCAGTATCGATTCGGAGTTGGTGCGGGTGAGCTCGCCCAGCCGCGGCGACAGATTCGGCAGGATTCCCTTGTCGCGCATGGCGAACAGCAGTTTCTGGGTGCCGCGGGTGCCGGCGGCGAGGACCACGTGGCCGGCGGTGTAGGAGGCGGGGGATTTGCGGATCTTCGCGCCGGTGCGGCGGGTGTCGACCTGCCAGCTGCCGTCGGGCAGCGGCCGGATCGCGGTGACGGTGGTCATCGGCACCACTTCGGCGCCCGCCTGTTCGGCCAGGTACAGGTAGTTCTTCACCAGCGTGTTCTTGGCGCCGTGGCGGCAGCCGGTCATACATTCGCCGCATTCCAGGCAGCCGGCGCGGCGGGGGCCGACACCACCGAAATACGGGTCGTCGACGGTTTTGCCGGGCTCGCCGAAGAAGACGCCGACCGGGGTCTGCACGAACGTGTCGCCGACGCCCATATCGTCGGCCACCTGCTTGAACACCTCGTCGGCGGGGGTGATGTGCGGGTTGCGCACCACGCCCAGCATCTTGGTGGCCTGCTCGTAGTAGGGGCCGAGTTCGGCACGCCAGTCGGTGATGTCGCGCCACTGGTTGTCGCGGAAGAACGGCTCCGGTGGCACGTACAGGGTGTTGGCGTAGTTGAGAGATCCGCCGCCGACGCCGGCGCCGCCGAGGATCAGCACATCGCGGAGCAGGTGGATGCGCTGGATGCCGTAGCAGCCCAGGGCCGGCGCCCACAGGAATTTGCGCAGATCCCAGCTCGTTTCGGGTAGCTCGTCGTCGGAGAAGCGGCGGCCGGCCTCGAGCACGCCGACCCGATAGCCCTTCTCGACCAGGCGTAGCGCGGTGACGCTGCCGCCGAATCCGGACCCCACGATGAGGACGTCGAAATCGGTGTCGCGCGCGGTCATAGTCACTCCTGAAGTCGGTGTCGCCGGTGACGAAGATCAACGCTACTACCGAGTACGTTAGATGTGTCGCCCGGTACCCCTAAACCCGTGTTATCCGCGGTCGACCAGCGCGGACGGGAGGTCGGGGGCGAACAGGCGCCGCGCCGAGATATGACCGATATCACCAGATCGGCGATCACTGCCGTAAGCACCGCTCTCTATGTGGCAGGCTGGGGCCATGAGCACCCCCCGATCCCGCGCTCGCGCCCGAACCATGGACGAAATCGTGCGGATCGGCCGCGAACATCTCGCGGTGCACGGCGCTGCGGCGCTGTCGCTGCGCGCGGTCGCCCGCGATCTCGGTGTGGTGTCCTCGGCGGTGTACCGCTACGTGCGCAGCCGCGACGAACTGCTGACCATGCTCGTCGTCGACGGCTACACCGAACTCGCCGATGCCGTCGACGCGGCTCTGGCGGCGGCGCCCGCCGACGCCGCGACCCGGTTGCGGGTGCTGGCCCGGGCGGTGCGGGACTGGGCGCTGGCCGAACCCGCACGCTACGGGCTGCTGTTCGGCACGCCGGTGCCCGGCTACGACGCTCCGGCGCAGGAAACCGTGGCGCCCGGCACCAGGGTTGTCGCGGCGTTGTTGCGGATCGTCGAAAACGCCTGGCGCGCCGGGGAGATCGTGCCGCCCGAGACGGCTCCGGAGGTGCCGGCCGAGCTGTCGGCCGATATCGAGCGCATCCGCGGCGAGTTCGGTCTGCAGATGCCGGACTGGGTCATGGCCCGCACGCTGACGGTGTGGACGAGCCTGTTCGGGGCCGTCAGCTTCGATGTGTTCGACATGTACGGCGCGCAGACGTTCACCGACCGCTCCCAGGTCTTCGACGTGCACCTCGATGCCCTGGCGGCGGTTCTCGGATTACGCGCTGCCCCAGCGGATTAGCGACACCGGCTGGGCGTGCCGCAACCGGTGCGGGCCCGTCGCACGTGACGGGTAGGCATCGGCGACCGGCATCGTGCAGGATGTCACAACCCGATAAAGCGCATTCTCAGCTCTCCCATACCCGGGAATGAAAGACTGAACGGCGAAATGAACGACGAAACCGAACCGATCCCGGTGGTGGATCCCCGCGGGGGCAGCGGCCCGGCGCGGCACGCGCGACCCGACGACGAGTCGCCGCTGGATCGGTCCGGTCGACACGGTTCCCGCCACATCCGGGCCGGCACACCGCCGTGGAGCCGCGGGTTCGGCGCACCCGACGACCGGCGCGGCGAACGCATCCGACGTTCGGCACCGCCCGAGGAGATCCGCTCGGCACCGTCCGAGGAGATCCCAGCGTCCGGCCGTCCCGGGCGGAGACCACGACCCGACCGCGCCGCCGAGGCGGCCCCCCGGCGCCGGTCGCGACCCACCGACGATTCCGGCGAGCACCGGACCCGCCGCCGCAGCGGCGCAGCGGCCGCCGCCGATCTCGCCGCGCCCGTCGATGTCCCGGCCACGGGGGTCGACGCCGCCGCGGTGCC
>NZ_BAGM01000068.1 GCF_000308855.1 Nocardia veterana NBRC 100344
CCGCCGCGGTGGCCAGGGCCGCCGCGGCCACCGCGGCGCCGAGGAGCACGATCTGCTGGGTCTGCACCCGGACCCCGAGCGCGCGCGCGGTGTCGGCGCCGAAGCGCAGTGCCGCGAGGGTGCGCGCGGAGCCGGCGGCCACGAGCACCACGACGGCGAGACCGGCCAGCGCGGCCCCGGTCCGGTGCCAATCCGCGCCGTTGAGCGATCCGGTGAGCCAGAGCTGGGCGCGCGCGGCGTCGTCCAGGCGGGCCCGGGTGATCAGCCAATTGATACCCGCCAGCAGCAGCGCGTTCACGCCGATGCCGATCAGGATGAACCGTATTCCGCTCAATCCGGTCTCGCCGCCGCTGTCGCGGCCCAGCGCCAGGACGCCGATCAGCGCCGCGGTGAGCAGTCCGCCGACGAGCGCCGCGAGCGGAACACCCAGGGACGCAACGATTCCGGTCGCGGTACCGCCCACTCCGGCCAACACCGCGACGGCGGCGAGGCTCGCGCCGGAGGTGATGCCGAGAACGTCGGGACTGGCGAGCGGATTGTGCAGAATCGACTGGGTGATCGCCCCCGCGATCCCCAGGGCGGCGCCGGCGACCAGGGCGGTGACCGCGCGCGGCAAGCGCGATTCCATGACGACATAGCGCTGCGAGCGGGTGCCGCCGCCGGTCAGCACTTCCAGCACCCGCCCGAATGCGATGTGGTAGTCGCCGACGGCGATGTCCGCGACGAACAGCACGCCGATCGTCACCGCCATGCCGAGCAGCGTCAGCAGCATCGGAATGCGCAGTACCGCGGACATCCCGGCGAAGCGCAGCGCCGGACGCACGCGCGTGAGTGCTGCGGAGGGTCGATCGAGCGCCGGGTCGCTCGGGGCCTGGCCGCGGGCGACCGACGTTCCCGTGATGGCCGCCGGGACGTGGAGCGTGCCGTCGCCGGGGGTGTTCGATGCGGTCGTCGCCGAGTGGACGTCGTTGTGCGAGTTCACAGTTCGGCCACCTTCCGCCGACGGACCAGGGCGATGAAACATGGTGCGCCGACCGCCGCCAGCACGATACCGGCCTGCAATTCCCCGGGCGGGGCGACCACCCGGCCGATGATGTCGGCCAGCACCAGCACGATCGCGCCGAGCAGCGCCGAATACGGAATCAGCCAGCGGTGATCCGGCCCGGTGATCATCCGGCCCAGATGCGGAACCATCAGTCCGAGAAAGGCGATCGGCCCGACCGCCGCGGTCGCGGCCCCGGTCAGCAGGACCACCGCGGTCAGGCCGACGGCGCGATTGCGGGCGATGTTCACGCCCAGCCCACGGGCCACGTCCTCGCCGAGGCCGATCGCGTTGAGCCCGGGAGCGGCCAGGATCGCGAGCACCGCGCCCGCCAAGATGAACGGCGCGACCTGTGCCGTCACCGCGGGCTCGTGTCCGGAGGGCGTGCCGACCACCCAGAACCGGTAGGTGTCGAGGGCGGCGGGATCGAGCAGGATCACCGCGTTGGTCAGCGCCTGCAGCAGCGCGGTGACCGCGGCGCCGGCCAGGACCAGTGTCAGCGGGGTGGACCGACCGCCGCCGGCGGCCGACGCGCCGAACACCACCACACCGGCGACGAGCGCTCCGGCGAAGGCGAACCAGATGTACTCGCTGGGCCGGGTCAGGGCGAACAGATGGATGCCGAGCGCGGCCAGGAAGGCGGCGCCGGCATTGAGTCCGAGCAATCCGGCGTCGGCGAGCGGGTTGCGGGTGTAGCCCTGGATCAGGGTGCCGGCGATGCCGAGTGCGGCGCCGGTGAGCAGCGCGAGAACCGTTCGCGGCAGCCGCAATTCGCGCACGATCCGCTCGGCCTGCCCATCGGCGGGGCAGTGCAGCGGGATGCCGTCCGGGCAGGTCACGGCGTGCCAGACCTCGATGGGAGACAGCGATTTCGCACCGACGGCGAGTCCGGCGACGACGGCGATCAGCAGCACCCCGGCCAGGAGTGCCAGCCCGCCGGTGCGGCGGCGTGCGGTGGTGACTGCGGCGGACACGGCGGACTGCTCCTGGGTGACGCGTTTCATGACGATCGAACCCTTGCTCCCCACGCTCTGGCCGAGCAAGTCTGGTAAGCCTAACCTATCTTCTGTTGCCGACCGTAATGCCGAACGCTGAGGGGGTTCGATGTCCGAACCAGTGACGATTTTCCCGGCCGCCCGTATCGAGCCGGCCTTCGAACAGATCTGCGTGCGGCTGCGGGCGTTACAGCCGGGCCATCCGCGGGTCTACGCCGTGGCGTCGATGGCCGATCAGGGCCGGCGGCGGTGGTGGCGGCTCGCCGACGGGGTGCGGGACGGTCGCATCGAGCTGATGTATCGCCGGCACGCGGCGGAGATGGTCAGCGCGGACATCGCCGCGGAGGTGGTGGCCACCGCACTGATCCATGCCGTCGTGGGCCGCGTGGTCGCCTTGGCCGTCTGCGACAACCGGGCCTGGGATCCGGGCCTCGAGAATCTGTGGGTGCATACCGACAACGACGGGGGCCTGGACTGGGCGGGCGTGTCGGACACCACGATTCGCGTGGTCGAGGGCGATCCGCTGGCCGGGCGCCCGGGTGTGGTGACCCTGCCCTGCGACCGTGCGCTCACGGTCTGGCTCGCGCATCGGTGCGAGCCGGCGCTGAGGCTGGTCGGCGAGAGCCTGTACCGCTGTGCCGGATTGAGCCGGGCCCGATTCTGGAATCTGGTGGGGGAGTCGATCGCCGGCACCGCCACCTACGCGCCCGAACTGGCTCGGACCAGTGTGGATCGCGGTACGCAACGCGGTCGGGCCTTGCTGATGGCTCTGGGTGATCGCGGGTTGCCGGTGCGTCGCTCTTGCTTGGTTAGGTAAGCCTGCCCTACACTCGAATCGGCGTCCGGATCGAGCGCGAGTCCCGAGGGCTGCGGTCGACTCCTCGATCCACTGCCCGCGGCGGGCCCTTCGTCACGTGAGGGGCCCGCCGCGTCGTTTCCGCCGCGGTGCGGATTCGGTTGTCCCGCACCGGATTTGCCCACTGCCGAAAAGGCCCCGGTCACCGCAACGCGAGGACCGGGGCCTTTTCGGCGGATATCAGTGCGTGGCGGCGAAGCCGGTCCGCAGGTCGGCGAGAATGTCGTCGATCCCCTCGATACCGACGGCCAGGCGCACCAGGCCCGGCGTCACGCCGGCGGCGAGCTGCTCCTCGGGGGTCAGCTGCGAATGGGTGGTCGAGGCCGGGTGGATGACCAGCGACCGCACATCACCGATATTGGCCACGTGACTGTGCAGGGTCAGCGCGTCGACGAACTTCTTGCCCGCGTCCACACCTCCGGCCAGCTCGAATCCGACGATGGCGCCGGTGCCCTTCGGTGCGAGTTCGCGGCCGCGCTCGTACCACGGCGAAGACGGCAGACCCGCGTAGAAGACGTTGGTCACCTCCGGCCGCTCGGTGAGGAACTCCGCGACCGCCTGCGCGTTGGCGACGTGCCGCTCCACCCGCAGGCTCAGCGTCTCGAGTCCCTGGCTGATCAGGAACGCGTTGAACGGGGCCACCGCCGAACCCAGATCGCGCAGCAACTGCACGCGCGCCTTGAGCGCGTACGCCGGTGCGCCCAGGTCCGCGAACACCGCGCCGTGGTAGCTGGGATCGGGGGTGGTGAAGCCCGGGAAGCGCGAATTGCCCTGCTCGTCGGTCACTCGCCAGTCGAAGGTGCCGCCGTCGACGATCACGCCCGCGATCGCCGCACCGTGTCCGCCGAGATACTTCGTGGCCGAATGCACCACCACGTCGGCGCCGTGCTTCAGCGGCTGGATCAGATAGGGCGTCGGCACGGTGTTGTCGACGATGAACGGCAGCCCGGCGGTGTGGGCGACCTCGGCGATGCCGGGCAGATCCAGGATGTGGTTCTGCGGGTTGGAGACCGTCTCGCCGTAGAGCGCCTTGGTGTTCGGGCGGATGGCGGCGCGCCACTGATCCAGATCGTCGGGATCCTCGACGAACGAGACCTCGATGCCCAGCTTCGGCAGCGTGTAGTGGAACAGGTTGTAGGTGCCGCCGTAGAGCCGCGGGCTGGACACGATGTGGTCGCCGGCCCCCGCGATGTTGAGGATGGCGAAGGTCTCCGCCGCCTGTCCGGACGACAGCAGCAGCGCCGCCACACCGCCCTCGAGGGCGGCGATGCGCTGTTCGACCGCGTCCTGGGTCGGATTCATGATCCGGGTGTAGATGTTGCCGGGTTCGGCCAGACCGAACAGCGCCGCCGCGTGCGCGGTATCGCGGAAGGTGTAGGAGGTCGTCTGGTAGATCGGCAACGCCCGGGCGTTGGTGGTGCCGTCGGGCACCTGGCCGACGTGGACCTGCTTGGTCTCGAAACTCCAGTTCTGCGCCGGATCGGTCGGCTCGACGGAGTCGGTCATGATTTCAGCTCCCATGGGGTGTGTCGAAGGGATGGAACGGGTCGCGCATCAGACGGCGGGGGCCGCCGGCAAATGTCCGAAACGCCGGATTGTGCTCAAGCGAGTACAGCAGAGTCTTCCAGGTTCGGGGTGATCAATGTGGTGAGAACGGGTGTGTGGCCGGTGGAGATATCGAGCACCGGGCAGTGCGCGTCGACGGCCTGTTGCAGTTCGGCGTACCGCTCGGCCGACTCCGGACCGTCGATCCGCACCTGCACCCGGACCTCCCGGAATCCCGCGCGCACCGCGTCGTCGAGGCCGAAGAAGCCGCGCACGTCGAGATCGCCCTCGGCCCGGATCCGCAGTTGCTCCACCTCGATGCCGAGTCGCTGTGCCCAGAACCGGTAGGTCACCACCTGACAGGAGATCAGGGCCGCGAGGTAGTACTCGACCGGATTCGGCGCGGTTCCCGCACCGCCCAGCGCGGCGGGCTCGTCCACTCGGACCGTATAGGTGCCGGCCGTGACGGCGCTGCCCACGGCACCCTCGGCGATTCCGTCGGCGGTGAACACGACGTGTGCCTTCGCCGGATCGTCGGCCACGGCGCGCGCGGTGGCCTCGACGATGTCGTTGAGCGGAGTACCCGATTCGGCTGTCATAGCCGCCACCGTAGGGGTCCGCGCGCATCGGATCGAGGGTTGCGCTCGCCGTGATCGCAACGCTGTCCGGGCCGCCATCGGTGGCCGATGCCTTGCCGCACAAGCGGTTTCGACGGTGCTCGACGATGTGCCGATCGGCTGCCCGCTGCGGTCCGACCGCGGGCGGTCGCCGTCGCCGCGCAACTCGCGGCCCGACTCCCGCCGCTGCGGCCCGCACCTGCCGCGGTGGTCGCCGGGAACCGAGGGAACCGCCCGCGTCGGCACCGGCGGACCGGGGCGCCCGCGCGTGGTGTAAGTGTTCTTCTATGACACAGCGCGACCGGTTCGATGGTGGCTCGCTGGCGGATGTCACGCCCGAGCAGATGACCCGCTACAGCGAGGGAACCTTCACCGATCTGATCGGTTTGAAGTACACCGAGGTCGGCCCCGATCGGGTGGCCGGCGAATGGGTGGTCTCGCCGCAGCTGCACCAGCCGGCCGGCATCGTCAACGGCGGGGTGTACTGCACCGTCATCGAGACGCTCGCCAGCGTGGGTGGCGGAGTGTGGTTCGGCGACCGCGGCCATGTGGTCGGGGTGAACAACAACACCGATTTCCTGCGCGCGGTGCGCGAGGGCACGCTGCGCGGGGTGGCCACCCCGATTCATCAGGGTCGCTCCCAGCAGTTGTGGCAGGTGCAGATCACCGACGAGCAGGATCGGCTGGTCGCCCGTGGCCAGGTGCGGTTGCAGAACCTGAGCGCGGACGCGCCCGCCAAGGGGTGACCGCCGCGCGCGGATCGTACGGTCGTGCCAGAATGTCGAGCACCGAATCCGATGCCGGCGAAGCTCCGCCGTCCCGAGCAGCCGAGGAGCAGATGTGCGTTTGTCGCCGCACGAGCAGGAACGGCTCATGCTCAGCTACGCGGCCGAACTGGCGCGACGGCGGCAGGCGCGCGGCCTGAAACTCAACCATCCCGAGGCGGTCGCGATCATCACCGATCACGTGCTGGAAGGCGCGCGTGACGGGCGCACCGTCGCGGAGCTGATGACCTCGGGCCGCACGGTGCTGACCCGCGACGACGTCATGGCCGGCGTGCCCGAGATGATCAGCGACGTGCAGGTCGAGGCCACCTTCCCGGACGGCACCAAACTGGTCACCGTCCACCAGCCGATCGACTGAGGCGCCCGTGACGCACACGTCCTCCGCGCAGCCGCCCGGCCCGGTCCCCGGCGAATTCCTGCTCGCCGGCGAGCCGATCGAGATCAACGCCGGCGCCGACCGGGTGCGGCTCGACGTCGTCAACACCGGCGATCGTCCGGTCCAGGTCGGCAGTCACGTGCACTTCCCGCAGGCGAACGCCGCGCTGGAGTTCGATCGTGCGGCCGCGCACGGTCGCCGTCTCGACATTCCGGCCGGCACCGCCGTGCGCTTCGAACCCGGTCTGCCGCAGCGAGTTTCGCTGGTTCCACTGGGCGGCACCCGGGAGGTGCACGGGATCGGCCCGGACGCGCCCGGCCGGCTGGGCCCCGTCCGCCCCGACATCACGGGCGGAACCGCCGAGGAAAGGCCGGTGGATTGATGGCAGAGCTCTCCCGCGCCCGCTATGCCGCACTGTTCGGGCCCACCGTCGGCGACCGGATTCGGCTGGCCGACACCGATCTCCTCGTCGAGATCACCGAAGACCGCTGCGGCGGGCCGGGACTGGCCGGCGACGAGGCGGTCTTCGGCGGCGGCAAGGTACTGCGGGAATCGATGGGCCAGTCGCGCGCCACCCGCGCCGAGGGCACGCCCGACACCGTGATCACCGGTGCGGTGATCATCGACTACTGGGGAATCGTCAAGGCCGACATCGGTATTCGCGACGGCCGCATCTGCGCCATCGGCAAGGCCGGCAACCCCGAGACCATGGACGGCGTGCACCCGGATCTGGTGGTCGGCCCGTCCACCGAGATCATCGCCGGGAACGGCCGGATCCTCACCGCGGGCGCGATCGACTGTCACGTCCACTTCATCTGCCCCCAACTGCTCGACGAGGCGCTCGGCGGCGGCATCACCACGCTGATCGGCGGCGGTACCGGGCCGGCCGAAGGATCCAAGGCCACCACCGTCACGCCCGGGGCCTGGCATCTGGGCCGGATGCTCGAGGCCACCGACGGCTGGCCGGTGAACATCCTGCTGCTCGGCAAGGGCAACACCGTGCGGCCCGAGGCGATGTGGGAGCAATTGCGCGGCGGCGCAGGCGGTTTCAAGCTGCACGAGGACTGGGGCACCACGCCCGCGGCGATCGACGCCTGCCTGACCGTGGCCGACGCCGCGGGGGTGCAGGTCGCCCTGCACTCGGACACGCTCAACGAGGCCGGCTTCGTGGAGGACACGCTCGCCGCGATCGCCGGGCGGGCCATCCACTCGTATCACACCGAGGGCGCCGGCGGCGGGCACGCACCCGACATCATCACCGTCGCGTCCCATCCGAACGTGATGCCCAGCTCGACCAATCCGACTCGGCCGCACACGGTCAACACCCTCGACGAGCATCTCGACATGTTGATGGTCTGCCACCATCTCAATCCGTCGATTCCGGAGGATCTTGCCTTCGCCGAGAGCCGGATCCGCCCCTCGACCATCGCCGCCGAAGACCTGCTGCACGATCTGGGGGCGATCTCGATGATCGGCTCGGATTCGCAGGCGATGGGCCGGATCGGCGAAGTGGTGATGCGCACCTGGCAGACCGCGCACATGATGAAGCGCCGCCGCGGCGCCCTGCCGGGCGACGGTCCCGCCGACAACCACCGGGTGCGGCGCTACATCGCGAAATACACCATCTGCCCCGCGATCACGCACGGACTGGATCGGGAGATCGGCTCCGTGGAGGTCGGCAAACTCGCCGATCTGGTGCTGTGGGAGCCCGCCTTCTTCGGAGTGCGTCCGCACGCGGTGCTCAAGGGTGGCGCGATCGCATGGGCGGCGATGGGCGATGCGAACGCCTCCATCCCGACGCCGCAACCGGTGTTGCCGCGGCCGATGTTCGGTGCCGCCCCGGTGGTCGCCGCCGCGACCTCGGTGCATTTCGTCTCCCCGCAGGCGGTGGCCGACGGGCTCGCCGACCGCCTGCAGGTCCGCCGGCGTCTCGTCCCGGTGGCCGATGTGCGGCGCCGGACCAAGTCCGATCTGCCGCTCAACGACGCGATGCCGCGGATCGAGGTGGACCCGGACACGTTCACCGTCCGGATCGACGGCGAGGTGTGGGAGCAGCAGCCCGCCACCGAACTGCCGATGGCGCAGCGGTACTTCCTGTTCTGACCGGCGCGGCGCAGGGCCGGTCGCGGTGGCAGACTGGGCGCCATGACGAATGCCGAGTGGGGCGCGGTGGATCGCTATCTGGTCGACACACTGATCGGCAGCGAGGATGCCGATGTGGCGCAAGCCAATTCGGAGGCGGGCCTGCCGCCGATCGACGTCTCGCCGCCGCAGGGCAAATTTCTGCAGCTGATCGCGCTGACCGCGGGTGCGCGCCGGGTGCTCGAGATCGGCACGCTCGGCGGGTACAGCACGCTGTGGCTGGCCCGGGCGGTGGGAGCGCAAGGCCGCGTCGTGACCCTGGAATACGACCCGCATCACGCCGAGGTCGCCCGCGCCAATCTCGACCGCAAGGGAGTGGGGGAACGGGTGGAGATCCGGGTGGGCGCCGCGCTGGACACCCTGCCCGGGGTCGCGCAGGATCATCCGGAGCCGTTCGATCTGGTCTTCGTCGACGCCGACAAGATCAACAACGCGGCCTACGCGCAGTGGGCGCTGCGCCTGACCCGGCCGGGTTCGGTGATCATCGTCGACAACGTCGTGCGCCGGGGTGCGCTGGTCGACGGGGATCCGGACGACCCGGCGGTGCGCGGCGGCCGCGAGGTGCTGCGGTTGCTGGCCGACGAACCGCGGGTGTCGGCGACCGTCCTGCAGACCGTCGGCGGTAAGGGCTGGGACGGATTCGTCTACGCGGTGGTCACCGGCTGAGCGGCGGATCGTTCGGCCGCGTGCGGTCGGGTCGCTCGGCCAGTTCACTCCAGAAATCCACGTACGCCTGTTCGTGCCCGATCCCGAGTTCCAATATGCGCGAACGGGATTGGCTCCGCACGGTGTCGTCCGGATCGATGTCGTCGCGCAGTGCGCGGTAACGATCGAGCCAGTGCCGGTGTTCGGCCGCCTGCTGCCGAGCCAGCGCCACCACGTCCTGCGGTTCGCCCAGATCGGCGAAGAACAGTTTCACCTGCGCCGGGTCGCGGGTCTCCGGTGGCGGGCAGTGCGGGTCGGCGAGCCAGGCGCGCAGGGCCTCGCGTCCGGCGTCGGTCAGCTGGAAGACGCGCCGGCGCCGCCCGGTCTCCTCGGCCTCCTCGTGCAGGAGGCCGCGCTCGGCGAGCCGGGCCGGGATGCGGTAGAGCTGCGCGTGCGGGATCGGCCAGAAGTAGTCGACGCTCTCCTCCATCCGCGCCTTCAGTTCGTAGGGGGTCAGTGGTCCGTGCCGGGCGATGAGCCCGAGCACGATGTGGTCCTGCGCTCCCAATGGGGCCATGGTCGTCAGCCTTCGGTTCGGCACCTCGTTGACACGGTCTCGGTGAGACTATAGTTTCATCTCAGTAATACGGTATCAATGAGACTATGGAGTGACGGTGCGCGAGTACGGGATCGAATTGTTCGACCGATGGACGGCGATGTGGAACGGTGAGCTGGAGCTGGCCGAGCGAATCATGGCGCCCCGGTTCACGCTGCGCTACGCGCAACCGGGCGCCGAGATCTACGACACCATTCACGACCCGGCGGCGTTCGCCCGGCAGATCGCCGCGTTCCGGGCGGCCATGCCGGGGCAACGATTCGAGGTGCAGGGCGAGGCGGTCGTCGATCTCGATGCCGACCGCAACGGGTACGTCGCCCGCCCGTACGGTTCCCGGCGGCCCGGGGTCGCGGTCAGCGGCACCGATATCCTGCGCGTCGCCGCGGGCCGGATCGTCGAGGTCTGGTCGGTGTCCGGGGGCGCCCAGGGGCGTTCGTACTACTGACGGCCTACCCGTGATCGGGCTGCGCCGCCCGCTGCCGGCAGCGGGCGGCGAATCCGTCGCACATCGCCGAGAGGCCCGAGCGCAGTTGCCGGACCGGATCGAGTAGATCGCCCAGGCCGGTGCCCTCGAGCGGGGCCAGCGCGGGCGGGCTGGGCCAGCGCGGAGTGCCCTCGAGGAGGGCGGTCAGCCCGGAGGATTCGTCGTGCTCCTCGTCGCGAGCGGCGAGCAGGGTAGCGCTGACCTGCTGCAATGCGATGCCGGCGATATAGCTCCAGACCTCGAGTCCCATCGCCGTGGCCTCGCGCCGGTCGTCGGTCAGTTCCAGGAATCCCTCGGTGAGCCAGGCCAGGCAGGCCAGGCTGTGCGGGCCGAAGTTGTAGCGCGGCACCGCGAAGGTGAACAGCACCCACGGATGCAGCCGGTAGAGCTGCCAGTCGATCTCGGCCGCCGTATGGACGCGGTCGCGCCAAGTCCAGCCCGGTTTCGGTTCCGGATACGGATGCCGGCCGGCCACCTCGTCGGTCATATCGGCCAGCAGCGCGTCCTTGTTCGGCACGTGCCGGTAAAGCGACATCGCACCCACCCCCATCCGGTCCGCGATCCGGCGCATCGACAGCGCCTCGATGCCGTCCGCATCGGCCAGGGCGATGGCGGTGTCGACGATCGCGGCACGGGTGAGCCGCTCGGGCTGGGAATGTTTCGGCATCGAAACTCGCTTTCCTTTCCACGACCGGATGCGTACGCTGTACTCCGGCCCGCGTACGACGTACGCACGAGTTGTAAGGATAGGTGATGGTCGGCATTGAAACCTCGGCGGCGGTAGACCCCGCGTCGAGCGCAACTCCCCGGCGGGCATGGCTGGGTTTGGCGGTATTGATCCTGCCCGTCCTGCTGGTGTCGATGGATATGTCGGTGCTGTACCTGGCGATGCCGACGCTGACCGAACATCTCGACCCCTCGGCCGAACAGCAACTGTGGATCCTCGACATCTACGGGTTCATGATCGCCGGACTGCTGATCACCATGGGCAATCTCGGCGATCGCATCGGTCGCCGCAACATTCTGCTGGCCGGCGCGGCGGTCTTCGGGCTGGCCTCGCTGCTGGCCGCCTTCGCACCCAGCGCCGGTGTGCTGATCGCCGCGCGGGCGCTGATGGGTATGGGCGGCGCGACGTTGCTGCCGTCCAGCCTGGCATTGATCTCGAGCCTGTTCCCGGACCCGCGGGCCCGCGGTACCGCGATCGGCGTGTGGACCGCGTTCTTCGCCGGCGGTTCGGCGGTCGGCCCGGTGATCGGCGGGCTGCTGCTGCACAAGTTCTGGTGGGGGTCGATCTTCCTGATCAACACGCCCGTCCTGCTGGTGCTGCTGGCGGTGGGCCCGCTGGTCCTGCCGGAACATCGTGCCGCCGGTCGCGGGCCGCTGGACCCGGTGAGCGTGGTGCTGTCCATCGGGGGCATTCTGCCGCTCGTGTACGCCGTGAAGCGGGCCGCGGCCGAGGGGATCGATGCCGTGTCGATCGTGCTGGGCCTGATCGGCGTCGCGGTGCTGGTGGCCTTCGTCCGGCGGCAGCGGGTGCTGGCCGAACCGCTGCTGGACCTGAGCCTGTTCCGGCGCGGACTGTTCCGGGTGGCGATCGGCTCGTCGACGGTGGGAATGATGTCGCTGGCCGGGATGAGCTATCTGACCAGCATCTATCTGCAATCGGTCGCCGGGCGGGACGTTCTCGGTGCGGCGCTGCTCGGAATTCCCGCGGCGATCGCGGTCTTCGTCTGCTCGATGGGCGGGGCACGGGTCGCCCGAAGGTTGGGTACGCGCGGTTCGTTCGTGCTGGCGCTGAGCTCCGCGGCGGTGGGCAATCTGCTGCTGCTCGGCATCGGCGTCGACGGCGGAATCGGCTGGTACCTGGCCGGATCCACGATCGCCGGGCTCGGTTACGGCATCGTGTTCACCCTGGTGTCGGAGGTGGCGGTCTCGTCGGTGCCGGCTGAACGGGCGGGGTCCGCGGTCGGCATCTCCGAAACCAGCTTCGAACTCGGCAATGCGCTCGGGCTGTCGATGCTGGGCTCACTGGCCGCCCTGGTGTTCCGGTCGGGCGGTGACTTCGCCGACACCCTCGGGGAGACCCTCGTGCGGTACGGCGGCGACAAGGCGGTGGTGCACGCGGCGCAGACGTCGTTCGTCACCGGCATGCACGCCGCGGTGGCGGTGGGCGCCGTGCTGTTGATCGTCATGGCGATCGCCGCTGCGGCCACCTCGGGCCGCCGCCCTCGTCGCGACGCGGCCGTGGATCCGGCCACCGCCCAGGCGCACTGACCGATCCGGCGGCGACGTTCCCGGCATCGGTGACGATTCCGGCCCGCCGGTGCGGGCGGGCCAATAGAGTCGGCGACTGTGACAGCTTCCGCCGCGCAGGGGCGCCCACTGGCCGAGCGGGTCGCGACCCGGCTGCTCTATCCGACGTCGCGGCCCCGGGACCGGGCCCTGCGCGCGGCCGTCTCCGGCCGCGTCGTGCTCGTGACCGGGGCCTCGCACGGAATCGGTAAGGTCACCGCGGCCAAACTCGCGGCCGCCGGGGCGGTGGTGGTGATGGTGGCGCGTTCGGCCGCGGAGCTGCAAGCCGCGGCCGATGCCATTGCCGCAGATGGCGGAATCGCACACACCTACACCGCCGATCTGACCGATATGGCGGCCGTCGACGCGCTGGCGCGCGAGGTACTCGCCACCCACGGCCGGGTCGACGTGGTGATCAACAACGCGGGCCGCTCGATTCGCCGGTCGATCGCCGAATCCTACGACCGCTTCCACGATTTCACCCGCACCATCGATATCAACTACCTCGGCCCGGTCCGCCTGCTGCTGGCGCTGCTGCCCGCGATGCGCGAACGCGGGCAGGGGCATATCGTCAACATTTCGACGTGGGGGCTGCGGATGCCGCCGGCGCCGCGGTGGGCCGCCTACGGCGCGTCGAAGGCGGCGTTCGATCAATGGCTGCGCACGGTCGCCACGGAGATCGCGGCCGACGGGCTCACCACCACTTCGGTATACATGCCACTGGTGCACACCCGGATGAGCGCCCCCACCGATTTCGGCTCCATGCCCGGACTCACCGCGGCGGAGGCCGCCGATCTCGTCTGTCATGCCGTCGTCGCCAAACCGGTGGAGATCTCGCCGTGGTGGAGCGGCCCGTTGCAGGCCTGGGCCGACCTCACCCGCGGCCCGGCCCAGCGCCTGATGGCCCGCGGCTTCCGCTCCGGCTGACCGCTGTTCCTACGGCTCGAGGACGACCTTGCCGGTGGTGGCGCGGTTCTCGAGTGCGCGATGCGCGGCCGCGGCATCGGCGAGGGCGAACCGGTGCACCGCCGGTCGCAACCGGCCCGACGCCGCCTCCGCCAGCGCCCGGGTCTCCAAGGCGGCGATCCCGCCGCCGCGTTCGAGCAGCTGCGGACCGAGTACCGAACGCGAGGTGATCCTGCGGTCGGCGAGGTGTCCTTCAGGGAATTCGATCGGCGCGTCGCTCCATCCGAAGATCAGGTGGGTGCCGCCCGGTGCCAGCAGATCGACCGCGGCCCGGCCCGCGGCGCCGCCGACCCCGTCGAAAACCCAGCGTGCGGGCCGCTCGCCGTATCGTTCGCGCACCGCCTCCGGCCAGCCGGGATCGGTGTAGTCGAGGGCGAGATCGGCGCCGTTGGCCGCCACCGCCGCGACCTTGCTCGGGCCACCGGCGAGCCCGACGACCGTGACCCCGGCACTGCGCAGGTACTGCACCAGCAGGGTGCCGATCCCACCCGCCGCGGCCGGAACCACCGCCAGCTGTCCCGGGGCGAGTTCGGCGAAGCCGAGGATGCCGAGCGTGGTCCGTCCGGTGCCGATCATCGCCACGGCCACGGCCGGGTCCAGATCGTCCGGAATCCGGTGCAGCCGTTGCGCATCCGCGACCGCCAGTTCGGCGTAACCACCCGGTGCCGCGCCCAGGTGGGTGACGACCCGGGCGCCGAGCAGCTCCGCGTCGACGCCGGGACCGACGAGGTCGACGACGCCGGCCACCTCGCGGCCGGGAATCGTCGGCAAGTCGGGGGCGGGATAGGGACCGGGCTCGCCGTTGCGCAGCTTGGTGTCGATCAGATGGATTCCCGCCGCCGCGACGGTGATTCGGACCTGACCGGCGCCGGGCACCGGATCGGGGACGGATTCGTAACGCAGATTCTCGGCCGGACCGAATTCGTGCAGGCGTATCGCTTTCATCGCTCCACCCTGCAACCTCGACCTTTGTCGAGGTCAAGAATTCGGCGCGGGCGCCGGGGGTGATCCCTGCCACTGCCGTTCGGGTGCGCGGTCACGTCCGCACACCGTCGGCCTCGCGTGGCGCCGCTCTAGGATCGACACTCGAGATCGGCCGCGGAAAGGATGCCCATGAGCCTGGCGATGGTGATGTCGCTCGCCGATTCGCGGCTGCCCATCGGCGGGCATGTGCATTCCGGCGGCATCGAGGAGGCGATCGCCTCCGGCATCGTCCGCGACGTCGACACCGTGGCCGCCTACCTGCGCCGCCGGATCCGCAGCACGGGACTGGTCACGGCCTCGTTGGCGGCGGCGGTGTGCGCGGGCACCCTCACGGTGCCGGCGGGGGAGGCGGAGGCGGATGCCCGCACGCCCGCACCCGCCGCCCGCACCGCCTCTCGGGCGCAGGGTCGCGGCCTGCTGCGGATGGCGAAATCCGCATGGCCGCAGCACGATTGGTCGGAATTGGGCAGCCGGCCGCATCTGTCCACGGCCTTCGGGGTGGTGGGCCGGGTCGCGGGGCTGGCGCCCGAGCAGATCGCCGGTGTCGTGGTCTATACGACGATGACCGGCGCCGCCACCGGCGCCCAGCGGTTGTTGGCGTTGGATCCGGCCGCCGTCGCCGCGACCACGCTGGCGCTGGCCCAGCTGTGCGACGAGACCGCGCACGCGGCGACGACCGGTCTCGCCGCCCTGTCCGACCCGCTCGGCGACGTCCTCGCGCAACGCCATCTCGACCGCGAGATGCCGTTGTTCGCCTCCTGACACCGCCTCGTTCGATGGCTCGGATCGGCAGTCGGTAACACCCGGTTCACATGGGTGGGTCACGATGGGCGGCACACGCCCATGCCGGAAGGAGAGCCATGCCGCCGCACCTGATCGATGGCGAACCGCACGACCACACCCACGACCGGCCCAAACGGGTCCGGACGCCGGGGGAGCCGCTGCGCATCGGGATCGGCGGACCCGTCGGCTCCGGGAAGACGGCGCTGGTTGCCGCGTTGTGCCGGCAACTGCGCACGGAGCTGTCGCTGGCGGTGCTGACCAACGACATCTACACCACCGAGGACGCGGACTTCCTGCGCCGGCACGCCGTGCTGCCCGACGAACGGATCACCGCGGTGCAGACCGGCGGCTGCCCGCACACCGCCATCCGCGACGACATCACGGCCAACCTGGATGCCATCGACGATCTGATCGAAGCCAATCCGGGCCTCGATCTGATCCTGGTCGAATCCGGGGGTGACAATCTGACCGCGACCTTCTCCGCGGGCCTGATCGACGTGCAGATCTTCGTCGTGGACGTGGCCGGCGGGGACAAGGTGCCGCGCAAGGGTGGGCCGGGAGTCACGTTCTCGGATCTGCTCGTGATCAACAAGACCGATCTGGCCCCGATGGTGGGCGCCGATCTCGAGGTGATGCGGCGAGATTCGGCCGCGGTCCGGGAGGGTCGCCGTTTCGTCTTCACCTCGCTGACCGAGGATCCGGCCGCGACGCCGGTACTGACCTGGGTTCGTGAACAGCTGCGAGCGGCCGCCGAGGCCGATGCCGCCCGGCTCGCCGGCGCCGGGGAAAGCGCTGTTGCGCACTGAGATTCGTATCGTCGCGCGGGCCGGGGCGCTGCCTGGGCTGGCGGCCACCGGCGCGCTGGCGGCGCGCCGCACCGGGCCGGACACCGTTCATCTGATCGGGGCGGCCGCCACTCCGCTCGGCGGCGACGAGGTGGAGATCGAGGTGGTCGTCGAATCCGGCGCCCGGCTGGTGCTGCGTTCGGTGGCGGCGACCATCGCGCTGCCGGGCCGCCACACCCAGTTCTCGTCGGCGCGCTGGTATTTCGATGTCGCGCCCGGCGCCGAACTGGATGTGGACCCGGAGCCGACCGTCGTCGCGGGCGGCGCCGAGCATCGTTCGACGACCGAGATGCGGGTGGCCGCCGGCGCCCGGGTCCGGGTGCGGGAACGGGTGCAGATCGGTCGCAGCGGTGAGGATCACGGCTTCTGGTGCGGCGACCTGATCGCCGATGCCGATGCGCGGCCGCTGATCCGGCACCGGCTGGAACTGGGCGGGTCCGCCGCCACCGACGACCGGCTGGCCGCCCCGCGGGCATTGTGCAGTGAGCTGCGCTATCCGGACGGACGTCCCGCCGGGACCACGGGACTGGCCGGGGCGACACTGCCGCTGGCGGCCGGCGGCACGCTGTCCACCTGGACGGGGGCACGACTGCCCGGTGGCATCTGAATCCGCTGCGGATCGGTTCCACCGGGCGTCGCGCGGAGTCGATCAGTCCCCGACGACGCGCGGCGGGGCGTTGTAGGCCGACACCGCCCCGACGACGGCACCCGCGGCCGCACCGGCCATCGCCGCCGGCACGGTGATGATTCCGGCGCCGACGGCCGCGCCGAGGGCCGGACCCGCCACCAGGCCGATCGGCAGCAGGGGCAGGCCGGCGACCAGCCCGACCACCCCGCCGACCATGCCGGATGTGACGGCGACCGGCGTCGCCGCGGCGGCGCCGGCGACGGCACCCATCGCGGCCGTGCCCATGGTCTGCCCGGCGATCCGATCGGAACGGCTGCGTTCCATGCCGATCGAGTCCAGGAAGGTGGCCAGATCCGCCTCGGTCTGCGCGGAGCGGTCGTTGATCATGATGGCCTGTTCCCGATCCATCCAGGCCGGTGCGTCGACCTGCACGTCGCCGAATCGGAACTTGCCCGGCGGCGGGGCGATCGGTGGCACCGGAGCGACCGGCACCGGCGGGTGCAGAACACCGACGGGTGACAGGTAGCTCTTGTCCGGCATCGGCCGCGCCGACTGCAGCGACGTCAAGGTGTTCTGCGGAATGTGCATCCCCTCGTACGGGTGCACGTTCGGGGCCTGGGCGGCCGGCCACTGCTGCGGCGCGTGATCGACCTGGGTGGTCGAATCCGACCGCGACGGCGCGGCATTCGCCGTTCCGGTACCGACGACCGCGAGGATCAGGGGAACCGCACCCGCCGCGACGACATTGCCCATCCGCACCCGGTGCGGACTCGGCGCCCGGTGTTTACCTGCGGCCATGAAGAACCTCTCTGCTCGGCGACATGTGTCTCGGATGTGCTGCCCGACATTCGAATCCGCGCCGGTCGTGGATGGGTTCACGGCGTGTCTTTCCGCATGTCGCCGGCGGAATGTGCTGGGCGCGGCCGCGGACGGCAGGGCGTCGGGTCCGGTAACAGCGTAGGGCCGCAAGCGGAAATGCTTGCGGCCCTGGAGTTTTCGTGATGCGGGTTCTTCGTGATGCAGGGTTCTTCGTGATGCGTGGGTGGAGATCAGGGTGTGACGGCGGCCTGCGGTTCGGTCGCCGGCGCGGCGTTGCCGTTGACCGCACCGACCACCGCGCCCACGGCGGCGCCGACGGTGACCATCGGGGCGGTGACGAGTGCCGCTGCGGCGGGCGCGCCCACACCGTGGCGAACGGGGCGCCCGGTGGCAGCATCGGCAGCCCGGACGGCGTGCCTTTCTGTCTCTCCGCGTGTCGCGCGGACGCCGAGGATCGGATCGGCGCGACACGCGGATGAGCCGGTCGAGAGGACCGGCCGCAGGTCAGCCGGCCGGGGGCCGGGGCGTGCGTGACGTCGCGGATTCGTCTGTGCCGGAAGGGGTTCCGGCGTCGGCGCCCGAATCGGCCGGACCGCCGGTCTCCGATCCGTCCTTCGCCTCGCTCGGTGTGCCCGGTGCCGGCGTGTCGCCGATCTCGGCGCGGACCTCCCGGGCGTCGGACTCGTTGCCGTTCATGGCCTCGAGCGCCAGCCGGGCGAAGACCCACTGCTCGGTCGCGGCCATCTGCCCGCGGTTGCGGCCCAGGAAGGCGACGAACCACTGGAACACCGTGACCGTGCGGCTGCGGTAGCCGATCAGGTAGTACAGGTGCAGTACCAGCCAGATGAGCCAGGCGAAGAAGCCGGAGAATTCCAGCTTGCCGATCTGGCAGACGGCGTTGAACCGCGACACCGTCGCCATACTGCCCTTGTTGAAGTACTTGAACGGTTTGCGCTGGTCGGGCGTTTGCTTACCGGCGACCTCGGCCTTGATCTGCTTGGCCGCGTAGGTGGCGCCCTGAATGGCGCCCTGCGCCTGGCCGGGGACCCCGGGCACCGACATCAAATCGCCGACGACGAAGACGTTGGGATAGCCCTTGATGGTCAGGTCCGGTTCCACGATCACGCGACCGGCGCGGTCGGTCTCGGTGCCCTTGGACCGTTCGGCCAGCATCTTGCCGAGCTCGCTGGCCTGCACGCCGGCCGACCACACCTTGCAGGCCGATTCGATGCGGCGTTCGGTGCCGTCCTTGTCCCGGACGGTGACGCCGCGCGCGTCCACGTCGGTGACCATGGCGTTGAGCTGGATCTCGACACCCATCTTCTCGAGCCGGCGCTGTGCCTTGCCGCCCAGTTTGGGGCCCATCGGCGCGAGCACCGCGCCCGCGCCCTCGATCAACAGCACCCGCGCATCGCGGGGGTCGATGTTGCGGAAGGTGCCGACCAGGGTGCGATCGGCGAGTTCGGCGATCTGGCCGGCCAGTTCGACACCGGTCGGGCCCGCGCCGACCACGACGAAGGTGAGGAACCGGTCGCGCTCCTCCTGGGTCTTGGCGAGCTCCGCCTCCTCGAACGAGCCCAGGATCCGCGCCCGCAGTTCCAGCGCGTCGTCGATGGTCTTCATTCCGGGCGCGTAGGTGGCGAAGTGGTCGTTGCCGAAGTAGGACTGCTGCGCACCGGTGGCGACGATCAGGCTGTCGAAGGAGGTGACGGTGTCCTGGTTGAGCAGCTTGGAGGTCACCGTCCGATTCACCAGGTCGATATCGTGGACCTCGCCCAGAATCACCTGGGTGTTGCGGTGCTTGCGCAGCACGATGCGGGTGGCGGGGGCGATCTCGCCGGTGGACAGGATGCCGGTGGCGACCTGATAGAGCAGTGGCTGGAACAGGTGCGTGGACGTCTTGGAGATCAGTACGACGTCGACGTTGTCGTGCTCGAGATGCTTGCACGCGAACAAGCCGCCGAAGCCGGATCCGATCACCACCACCCGGTGGCGTCGGTTCTCGACAGTTTCGGTTCCCATCTGCGCTCCTCGCCGGACGTTCGGTCTACGACAGGCTCAACGGTAGTCGGCTACCCGGGGGCAGTCACGACGAGCACCGAATGTCGGCGCGTCCGCACCCCGTACCGCGTTTCGGTGCTCGGATCAGGGGTATCCGAGCTCGGCTCGCACCGCCGTCTCGGCGCCCACGAGAGGCCCGGTCAACCGGTCGCCGCCGATACTCTCCACCGTCGGCCAGAGGAAGGCGGCGAGCTGATCGACGAATTCCGCGCGCGAGCGCGTCGGTTGCTGCATCCACGCCTCGGTGGACATCAGGATCGCCCCGACGGTGGCGGTCGCCCAGATCCGGGCCAGCGCCGGGTCCGCATCCAGCCGGCGCAGAATGATGTCGAAAACCGATGTCGCCCAGTCGGATACCCGCGTGAAGAACGGGCGGTGCTCGGCGTCACCGCTCTCCAGGCGCTGCATCATCACGTGGTGCAGATTCGGGTTGGCATCGACGAAATCGCACATCAGCATCACCACGGCGCGGAGTAGTTGCCGTGCCGGGAGGGCTTGGGCGAGTAGGTCGTTCGCGGCGGCGATGATGGCGTTCATATGCCGTTCGGCCAGCGCGTCGACCAGTGCGGACAGATCCGGGAACACCGCGTACACGGCGGTGCGCGCATAGCCGGCCTCGGCGGCGACCTGCGCGATGGTCATTCGCGGTCCCGACGTCGCGACCACCCGTTCGGCCGCGTCGAGGATCTCGGCGCGGCGACGCTCGGGATCGCGGGGCGGTCCGGGCGGGCGACCGGGGCGTCGAATCTCTGTGTCCCTTGTCACAGCGCGATTCTACCTTTAATGTACGAGGTGTACTTTTCTTGCGGCCGGGCGATGTGGCGCGGTCGCCGCGTTCGGGAGGCTTCAATCATGGTCAGCGTCGACCCGCGTCCCTCCGGCCCCGTGCGGCACAGCGTTCGCGCAGTCGAACCCGCGGACCGGGAGAACATCGATTTCATCGAGATTCCGGATCGCCACCCCGTCGATCGGCTGCTGCGCAAACTGCCGGCCCGGGAGCAGGTGCTGGCTACGCCGCCGCGGGGGAGTGCGGCCGTGGCCGTGCGGGGCGACTCCGGACTGCCGGTGCTGGGTCGCTCGCTGCAGTATCTGCGCTGGGGACCGGCCGAGATGTACGACCGCTACCGCCGCTACGGACCGGTCAGCTACAACAAATCCTTCGGCGTCGACCGCGTTCTCGTCGCCGGCCCGCAGGCCGTGGACGAGGTGCTCGGCAAGCGGCGCAACGATTTCGGCCAGGGCTGGGACTTCCTCATCGGCTCGTTCTTCCGCCGCGGCCTGCTGCTGCTGGAATTCTCCGAGCACATGTTCCATCGCCGCATCATGCAGCAGGCGTTCACCCGCGAACGGCTGGAATCGCATCTGGCGCACCTGAGTCCGGTGGTCGAGGCGGCGGTCGCGCGCTGGAGCCCGAGCGGTGGGCGCACCCTGCGGCTGTACCCGACGGTGAAGGATCTCACCCTCGAGATCGCCACCGAAACCTTCATGGGCGTCGATGCCGGGCCGCAGCGGCAGCGGCTCGGACAGGCCTTCCTGGATTGCACCCACGCACCGCTGGCACTGGTGCGTCATCCGGTGCCCGGCGGCGCCTGGCGAGCGGGGCTGCGCGGGCGCAAGGTCCTCGAGGAGTACTTCGCGGCGATGGTGCCGCGCAAGCGCGAGGGGCAGGGTGCGGACTTCTTCTCCGCCCTGTGCGCGGCCCGCACCGAGGACGGGGAAACCTTCACCGACGCCGATGTCGTGAACCACATGATCTTCCTGATCATGGCCGCCCACGACACCACGACGACCACGGCGACCTCGGTCGCCTACTACCTCGGGCGGCACCCGGAGTGGCAGCGGCGGGTGCGCGCGGAGGCCCGCGCGCTGTTCGAGGAGCTGGACGGCGCCCCGCCGACGATCGCCGACCTGGACCGCCTGCGGGACCTGGATCTGGTGATCAAGGAGAGCCTGCGGCTCGTGCCGCCGGTGCCCGGGTTGGTCCGGCGCGCGGTGCGCGACACCGAGGTGGCCGGCCACTACATTCCGGCGGGCACCCACATCGACGTCGCCTACGCCGTCAACCACCTCACCCCCGAACTGTGGTCGCATCCGGCGCGTTTCGATCCGGAGCGCTTCACCGAGGGCCGCCGCGAGGACAAATCCCATCGACTGGCCTGGATGCCGTTCGGCGCGGGAGCGCACAAATGTATCGGCATGCACTTCGGCACCCTCGAGGTGAAGGTGGTCATCGCCGCGATGGTGCGCGCCTACGAATGGCGCATTCCCCAGGACTATCTGATGCCCTGGGGGTTCAACACCATCCCGTTCCCGCGCGACGGCGCGCCGATGCGCCTTACCCGGCTGTGATCGCGCGGCGGCTCACCGGCCGGCGAACAGGAGTTGCGCGACATGCGTCGTGGTCTCCTCGCCGTCGGTGTAGCCGCCCTGATCGCCGAGCGAGTTCATCACCGCGAGGGTGTAGCGCTCACCGGGGCCCGCGAAGCCGACCGAGTTGACCACCCAGCCGCCGTTCTCGTCGGACCAGCCGTTCTTCAACCCCGGATGCATGGCATCGCCCGCGCCCCACACGCCCCAGTGCTGATTGGTGTCCACCTTGCGCATTCGGTCGAGCAGGTAGTTGCGATCGTCGGGGTGCATGTGGTCGAGCACGTTGTTCATCAACCGGTCCAGGTCGGCCGGGGTGCACTGCTGAAACCCCCAGTCCGGGAACGCATGGCCGCCGGTCGGCGGCTGCGGGACCAGGCCGGTCATGCCGTTGGCGCGGAAGGCGTTGTTGAACGCCAGGCGGTCCGGGCCGGCGTATTTGTTCCACAGATAGTCGGCCGCGGCGTCGTTGGAGGTCGCGAGCATCGACTCCATCTGGTTGCGGTCCTCGGGGGTGAGCACGATGGCGCCGACCCGAGCCCGGTTCAACAGATCCTCGGCGATGGCCAGCTTGATGGTCGAGGCCGTCCAGATCATGGTGTCGGCGTGGGCGTTGGCGTAGGTGCCGCCGGTGACGCGGTCACGCACGACATAACCGGTGACGCCAGGGCGGCCGGCCAGGTAATTGTCGACGGCCGCGATCCGGCTGCTCAGATCGCAGTCGAATCCGTCGCGGCAGCCCTGCATGCGCAGCGGGACGGCGGCGGCGGGAGCCGGTTCCAGCGCGGGAGTGCTCGCCATCAACGCGGCGGCGGCGACGACGCAGGCGCCGGCGGCCAGGCGAGGGGTTCGAATGCCGCGTGACGCGGTCCGGGGATAACGCACGGTGAGCCACAATAGCCACCGATCTGCCGTTCGTGCACGTCTTGAGCCGGGGCGCCGGATGTGCTACCTGCGCAAAGTTCGTTGCAGGCCAGCGCATTTCGGCCATGCGCCGCCTGTTCGCCCAGGTCAGCGGAATGCCGCGAGCAGTTCCTCGACGCTGCGGCCGTTGAGCCGATAGCAGTGCTCGAAGGCCTCGGAGTGGCTGTCACGCGCCCAGGTGTGCAGGACGACGCCCCGGCCGTAGTGCCGGGAGTTGATCAATTCCCACGTCTCGCCCGATCGCCGAACCGTGAACCCTGACCTGGGTACGAGGGGGACCACCGTCGCAGACATGACTCGAACCAGCCTTTCGATACCGCTTCTCCCGAAACCTCCCCGCAGAGCACTGTGACATACGCGCGCACGCGGCGGCGGGTGACACGCGGTGACGAATCGTCTTCGCGCTGCCGAGGTGTCGAAATCGGGCGGAATCGATTGTGTTGCCGGAAGTTTGGTGCAATGCTGCGAAAGTCGGCAAAACGGTGGTGAAGGCCGGTTCCGTAGCGATTGCGGAGAAGGTTCGGCACCGGTGGGCAGCGGATATCCGGTAGATTCGCGGGCCGCACCGGGTGAGCCGCATCGCTCGTGGTGGCCGGGTTTGTAGGATCGGGCCGCCGGACCACCGCGACCACGAATCGAACGCGAGGACAGAGAGGCGGCCGAAGGTGCTGCACATCCACCGAGCCGAATCGGCGCGTACCCTCGCCGACGCGCTCGCCGAGATGCTGTCGCAGCCGCTGCCGGACCCCTTCGCCGCGGAAGTGGTCGCGGTTTCCGCCCACGGTGTGCAGCGCTGGCTCAATCAACGGCTGGCGACCACGCTGGGCGCCGGGCGCGGCGACGGCGTCGCCGCCAATATCGACTATCCGACCCCGGCCGCACTGCTCGCCGACGTGGCGGCCGCGGCCGCCGGCATCCCCGCCGACGCGGACCCGTGGGCGCCGGATCGGCTGGTCTGGCCGGTGCTCACGGCGCTGGACGCGGCGCTGAAGCAGGACTGGGCCGCGGTGCTGGCCCGGCATCTCGGTGTGGGTGGCGGTCTCGATCAGGCCTATCGCGCCGGGCGGCGCCTGGCCACCGCGACGCATATCGCGACCCTGTTCGACACCTACGGCTCGACCCGGCCGTCGCTGATCGTCGAATGGGCCGCGGGCGCCGACACCGACGGCTGCGGTGCCGAACTATCCGAGGATCTGCGATGGCAGCCGCGATTGTGGCGCGAGGTCCGCGCCCGCATCGGTGTCGGATCACCGGCGGAGCGGCTGTCGGCGGTGTGCGGGCGGCTGCGGACCGATCCGGCGAGTATCGATCTCCCGCAGCGGCTTTCGCTGTTCGCGCCGCACCGGATTCCGGCTGCCCGGTTGGCGGTGCTGGCCGCCCTCGCCGAGCACCGGGATGTGCACCTGTGGCTGCCGCATCCGAGCCCGGTGCTGTGGGACGCCGTCGACGGAGCCGCCGTCGCCGCGGCAGCCGGGACCACCTCGACCGTGGCGACGGCGGTGCGGACGGAACTCGCCGCGCCGCGGCGGATCGCCGCCGAGCCGGTGGCCGCGCATCCGCTGCTGGCCGCCTCGAGCAGTGAGGTCCGGGAACTGCAGCAGTGCCTGGCGGCGGTGCCTTCCGTCGACTCCTACCACCGGGCCGATCCGCCCGGCGACACGGACGAAAACTACACCGGCACAGTGCTTTCGGAATTGCAGCGCGGCATCCGGGCCGATCGGTGGCCGCCGCGGACGACGCTGCCCCGGGGTGACGACAGCGTGCAGATCCACGCCTGTCACGGCCCGGCCCGGCAGGTCGAGGTGCTGCGCGACGTCCTGCTCGGTCTCTTCGAACGCGACCGGACCCTGGAACCGCGCGACGTGATCGTGCTGTGCCCGGATCCGGAGGGCTACGCGCCGCTGGTGCGGGCCGCCTTCGGGCAGGGACCGGTCGCGGCGGAGGACCCCGACGCGAATCCCGGGCACGGGCTGCGGGTACGACCCGCCGAACGTGCTGCGGGAGCGGGCAATTCCGTGCTCGCGGTGCTCGAGGATCTGCTCGCGCTGGCCGAGGGGCGGGTTGGCGTGACCCAGGTGCTCGACCTGGCGGCGGCCGAACCGGTGCGCCACCGCTGCGGCTTCGACGACGACGATATCGAGCGCCTGCGGGAATGGGCGGCCGAGACCGGCGCGCGCTGGGGTATCGGGCAGCGCCAGCGGCAGGCGTTCGGACTCGGTGAGTTCGCGCAGAACACGTTGAACACCGCGGTCGACCGCATTCTGCTCGGCGTGGCAGCCGGCGAATCCGGCGCGGACTGGCTGGATCTGGCGCTCCCGCTCGACGACGTCGATTCCGGCGATGTCGATCTGGCCGGCCGCTTCGCCGAGTTCGTCGATCGGCTCGCCGTCTGCGTTCGCGACCTGAGCGGGCCCACCCCGGCCGAACCGGCCGGCGCCCCCCGTCCGGCCCGGCAGTGGTTGCACGTGCTGCACCGCGCCCTGGACCTGCTCACCGACCTGCCCGCCGCGGCGGCATGGCAGGGAGTGCAGGCCCGCCGGGAACTCGTCGCGGCCTTCGAACACGCCGGCGACACCCCCCTGCGCCTGCCCGATGTGGTCGCGGCGCTGCGGGCGCGGTCCCGGGCGCGGGCGCCGCGATCGAACTATCGCACCGGCGAACTCACCGTGTGCGGACTCGCTCCGATGCGATCGGTCCCGCATCGCGTGGTGGTGTTGCTCGGGCTCGACGACGACGTGTTCCCGCGGAGCGGCGGTGCCGACGGCGACGATGTGACCGCCCGCGAACCCCTTGTCGGCGAACGGGATCCCCGCAGCGAGGACCGCGGCATGCTGCTGGATGCCGTCCTCGCGGCGCAACGGCATCTGGTCGTGCTCTACAGCGGCGCCGATCCGGTGACCGGTGTGCCGCGGCCGCCGGTCACGCCGCTGGCCGAACTGATCGACGTGCTGCGCGCCCACGGCGCTGCCGATGTGGTCCGGCGGCATCCGCTGCAGTCCTACGATCGCCGCAACTTCGACCCGGCGGCGCCGTTCGGATTCGATTCGCTCGCGCTGGCCGCCGCCGAGGCCGCCGCGCGCCCGGCGCGCCCGGCCCCGCCGCTGCTGCCCGGTCCCTTGCCGGCGCTGCCGCGCACCGATGTCGAACTGGCGGACCTGGTCGCCTTCGCCGAACATCCGATCCGGGCCTTCCTGTGGCAGCGGCTGGGCATTCGCGTGCCCGAGGAGGACGAGGACATCGATGAACGGCTGCCCATCGAGCTGAGCGGCCTGGCCACTTGGAATATCGGCGAGCGCATGCTGGCGGCACGGCTGACCGGGGCCGATCCGGCCGCGCTGCGGGCGGCGGAATGGCGACGCGGCACCCTGCCGCCCTTCGGGCTCGGCGCGACGGTCCTGACCGAGGTCGAATCCACCGTGGACCGATTGGTGCAGGTGGCGGCTCCGCTGCAAGAGGCGCCCGCGCGCACCATCGATATCGCCGTCGATCTCGGCTCCGGTCGCCGGCTCGCCGGAACCGTCGCCGACGTGCACGACGACGCCATCGTGCGGGCGACCTATTCGCGGCTGGCGCCCAAACATCGGATGGCCGCGTGGGTGCGGCTGCTCGCGCTGGCCGCTACCGAACGGCATCAGAGCTGGCAGGCGATCAGCATCGGACGCGGAAAATTCGGGCGGCCGGCCTGGCGGTCCACCCTGGCCGCGCCCGCCGCGGCCACGGCCGCCGAACTGCTGCGCGACCTCGCGGACCTGCGTGACGAGGGGCTGGCCGAACCGCTGGCCTTCGCCCCGTCGGCCTCGGCGGTGTATGCCGAACGCCGTTGCCGCGGAGCCGATCTCGACGCCGCCCGGGCCGCGGCCGAGGAGGAGTTCTACGGTGGCCCGAAGGGCCCGCGGCCGTTCGGTGACCACACCGACCGCTACCTGACCTACCTCCGGGGTCCCGAACCACGCTTCGAACAGCTGGAAACCCCGCTACCGCAACCGGATCGGCACGGTGAGATCACCACCTTCGGCTCGATCGCGCGGCGGCTGTGGAACCCGCTGCTGGCCAACGAATCCCAGGGGCAACCGTGACCGACGAATTGTTCCCGCTGACCGATCTGCACACCGCCGGCGCCGGATCGCGTCGCGCCGGCGGCCGACGCCGGTCACCGGCCGCCCCGGCGCCCGAACCGGAGATCGCGGAACTCTTCCCGATCGACGAGGCGCCGACCGAACCCCGGCGGGATTCGCGCGACACCGCCGCCGCGCCGGAACGCGACGATGCTGCCGATCCGGCCGCCACCGCCGACCGGAACGACGGCACCGATCATGCGTCCGATGCCGATGCGATCGCACCGGTACAGCCGCCTGCGGCTCGGGCCGACGTGGTCAGCGATACCGATTCGGCCGAGACCGCCCGACCGGCCACCCCGCCGCGCCCCGGCGGGGCGCCGAGCACGGGTGATCGCTCGGACCAGTTCACTCTGTGCGGCGAACTACCCACCGGCACAACGGTTCTGGAGGCCAGCGCCGGGACCGGCAAGACCTACGCGATCGTCGGGCTCGCCGTGCGGTTCGTGGCCGAGGGGCAGGTCGACATCTCACAGTTGCTGCTGGTCACCTTCAGCCGGGCCGCCACCCAGGAGCTGCGCGAGCGTACCCGCGAACGATTCGTCGCCGTCGCGGCCGCGCTGGCGGATCCGCACACCGCTCGCGGCAGCGGCGACGAGCTGATCGCCCATCTGGCCGCCGCCGACGACGCGGAGGTGGGCCGCCGGCGGCGCCGGCTGCTGGCCGCGCTGTCGGACTTCGATGCCGGCACCATCTCCACCACCCACGGCTTCTGTCAGCGCATGCTCGACGAACTGGGCATCGCCGGGGAGCACGATCCGCGCGTCCGGCTGGTCGAGGGCATCGAGGAGCTGGTCGCCACCGTCGCCGAGGATCTGTACCTGGCTCGGTACGCGCGCGGCGGGGCGCCGATGCCGGTGCGGCAGGCGCAGGCGCTGGC
>NZ_BAGM01000067.1 GCF_000308855.1 Nocardia veterana NBRC 100344
AAGATCTAAGTTGCCCCGAGCGGCGTACATCCCGTTCAACCCGGAAGAAGGATTTGATCCAGCAGTGGAACTTGCCGCTGCCTTTTTGAGCCACCAGGGCGCCGCGAGTACCGCGATCGTGATCGTCCCGCAGATGCAGATCCTCAACTATTCGTCGCGGTTGCAGCGATTCTCGCAAAACCGAACAGTCCTCACACCGCAGAACGCGCACCAGTCCCGCATCGGATACGGCCACCCGGCATTGGTGTATGCCCCTGCCCTGAAGGAACTGGAGCTTGCGCAGCGGTACACCCGCGACCAGCCGATCGCTGTGGTTGAAGACCCATCGTTTTCATGTGCCGCCTGGGCCGATGAAATCGGAGCCATCAACCTGGTGGAGAGGCAGGTCCATTCTGTATCCCGATCGGCCGACCACCAGAAGCTCTTGGAGCGAATAGATTTCGCGGGCAACAACGGCTGGGGTGATGCGCCTGGGAAGCGAGATCTCCGACGCTACCTTGCGGAGCTGGCAGAGATCGGCGCGCTCAATAAGGAAGAAATCATGGCGCACCAACTCGTCCATGGGCGACACTGCCACTACAAATCTCTGACCTACCTCAGCGACGAGATCGACAGAGCGAGCAGCTAACTGTTCAACCTCATGAGGTTGGTGCCGCCGGTCGAGTCGGTTACTCCATCGGTCTCGTGCACGAGCCAGTAAGGCGGAGGCCTTGTGTACCGACCCGGGCGGCATGCGCGGGCTGTATCGCAATTGCTCCGCTGACCCCCGAAGGCAGCGGTTGTGCGAGCGCGTTGATGCCGGTCGGCCGATCCCCCACGTCGCGTTGCCGTGGTGGGCGGCGCGGCAGTCGGGGCATCGGCAGCGGTGGTGCCGGTAGGTCATTTCGGGGCCATGGTCGAGGGAGGGATCGCTGCCAGCGGTCAGCGCCTCGTCCAGCGCGACGGCCCAGGCCGGGCTGCGGCGTCGGTAGGCGTGCGCGACTGTACTGTGAAGCCCCAGGATTCGACGGCTTCTGTAAGCGGCACGCCGCCAGCCACCATGCGGAGGATCTGCTGACGCCGATACCAGGTGAGGGCCGCGGTCGGCGCTGTCTTGCGTTCGCCGTTGCCGCAGATCGGCGTTGTGGGCGGTGCGGCACACCTTGCAGCGGCAGCCGCGGCGCCACCCGCTCAGATTGTGCGGGCCGGTGGCGAGTACGCGGGGCGTCGGCTTGTCTACAGCTCAGGGCCGTCGGTATCGGCAGCTGCGCTGGTGTCCAGGCCGGTGTGTTCGAGGGCAGGCCTGTGTTCGATTCCGTTTTCGCGATTCGCGCGTTGGGTGTCTTCGGTGGTGGTTTGTTCGGGCGTGAGGTGGGCGCGGCGTGTGCGTTCTGCCTGCAGATCGGAGAGTTCTTCCTTCAGCCAGCCTGCATCGTCTGGGTCGCCTGCGTGCTCGGTGGCGGCGCGTGCAGGGCCATAGATGGTGGCCTTGTCGTCGGCGAGTTGGATGCGGAGTTCGAGGGTGCCGATCGCTTGAATGAGTTCGGTATCGGTAAGCACGTGCGTCGGGTTGGACGGATCGAATCCCCTGTCGCTGCCGAGGTCTTGCGATGCATTGTTCTGGCTGGCCGGGGTTTCGGCTGTCATGAGTGCGTCTGCGAAGGTTTCGATGGTGGCGCGGTCGGCTGGGTTTCGTGTGTGGCGCCAGTCTTTCCGTAGGAGGGCCAGCGCTGCGTTGGGCGGTTGTTGGGCGGTGATGAATGTGCACCGGGCGGCGACATGATCGGTGGGGTCGTGGTCGGGGATGCCGGGTTGGTTGTCGTCTCGGCAGGTGCTGCACAGGCCGTCGTCGTAGTGGTGTTGGTGGGGGTCGGTGCGGGCGCGTTCGAGTCCGCAGGCTACGCAGGAAAGTTTGTCGTGGTCGGGCACGGCGTAGCGGTCGTAGTCGACCGTGTGGCTGGTGCCGGCGAGGAAGCTGGTGGTGTCGGAGCGGTCCGACGCGTCTTTGCCAGGGCGGTGGCGTGTGGCGCCGGTTCCTTCGGGGACGGGTAGGTGGGTGGGGTTGGTGTCGAGGTCGGCGAAGGATTGGGTGTAGGTGTCATACGCGTCGCGGCCGGCGTCGGGGCGGGGTGGACGCCGCCGTGCGGGGTTTACGTATTCGCGGTGATCGTGTGCCGCGGTGCGAGGGTCGGGACTGGGCGGGGGATTGTCGGGGGGTTGGTGGAGGTGGGGGTCGGTGGTTGGGATTGCGGCGAGGATGAATGCGCGGTGTTTGGGGTAGCGGTCGGCGGCCCATCGGAGCCGCGCGGCTGCGACAGGGTAGGCGCGGGTGGTCAGAGTGGTGATGACGCGTTGGAGGAGGTCGCGTTCGGTGTTGTCGAGGTGGGCGGTGAGGCGGGTGAAGGTCTGTCGGGCATCGTCGATCCTGCCGGAGGACGCAAGATCGCCGATCGCGTGAACGATTTCGGCGGGCACCGGGCCGGCACTGTCGGCGTGGTCCGGGCTGGTGTCGTGGGGCTCGGGTGTCGGTGGTGTCATGGCGGTCGCGGTTTCGGTTGCGGGGTGGGGGTTTTCGGATTCGGAGGCCGGGTGGGTGAGTATTTCGATGCGCCAGGCCAGTGCGGTGGCCAGCTGGTTGGCGCGGGGGAGGGTAGTCGCGTGATCGCTGGCGGTGAGGAGAAGTTCGTGGGCGGTGGCGAGCAGGTCGTGTGGTGTCCAGTCGGCGGGTGCGGTGTCGATGGCGGCGACCAGGCGTGGCCAGGCGGGATCGGTGATGACGTGTTCGGCGAGGTCGTGGCCGACGATGTCGTGAAGGTGCGCGATCCAGTCGGGGCGCAACGGCGGCCCGGCGGGGGTGGCGAGTGCGGAGGGGTCGAGGCGCAGGCGTGACCAGAGGGCGGCGGCGGGCATGTCGTCGGGCAGCGCGCGGGTAGCGGCGGCGTCGGTGAGCAGGGTGTCGATGTCGAGTCCCGCCGCGGCGGCGGTGTCGAGATAGTCGGCCAGGACGGGCCACCAAGGGTCGCTGGTTATGCGGGTGTCGAGGCGTTTGACCAGGGGCTCCCAGGTATGGGTGGCGGTTTGCAGGTCGTCGAGCGCATTGGTTACTCGGGCGGTGAGGCGTGTTAGGTGTTCGCGTTCGCGGGTGGGGAAGCGGCCGGGCCCGGTGGGTCGTAGGTCGGTGTCGGGGACGTGGTTCGCGGCGCGCCACACCGCCAGATCCGCGATCAGCTCGCGGTTGCCGAGCAGCGGGCGCGCCCATACCGGTGCGGTGGCGGCGGTCCAGGTTCGGGCCTCGGTGGTGATCTGGGTGGCGAGGTCGGCGACGATGCGTCGGCGCGCGTCCAGTTCGCCGGCGAGTGCCGGGTCGGATAACCGGTCGGGCAGGCCGAGCAGCCAGGGCAGTGGTCCGGTTCCGGTGGAGTGCGCGCCGCTGGTGTCGAGGCGCCAGTCCAGCACGGCGGCGGGGTCTTTCGCCGTGTCGAGTTCACGGTCGCCGATGGCTGCGCGCAGCGCGGTGACGGGGTTGTGGCCGGCGAGGGCGAGGATGGCCAGGTGTTGACGCAGGGTGGGGTACGCGGGTGCGTCGGTGAGTCCGGGGAGCAGGGTTTCGGTGTCGTGGTCGAGTTGGGTGAGGGCGTCGGGTCCGAGGGTGTGTTCGGTGGCGACGCCGATGGCGTCGAGGTAGATATCGACCCCGCGGCCGAGCCTGCGGTGTGGGTCGAGCGCGTCGCGCAGCGCGGTGTGGGCGCTGGTGTGGGTGGCCTCGCGGGCCAGGATGTGTTGCAGGACTTCGACGGCGGTGCGGGGCAGGATGGCGGGTTCGGTCCAGAAGGAGGCCTCGCTGCCGTCGACGGTGGTGGGCACGTAGAGGTGGTTGGCGTGAATGCCGCGGGTGATCGCGACGTAGAGCTGGTTGCGTGATTCGCTGCCGGTGAGCACGGCATGGCAGGTGTCGGCAGTGGTGCCCTGGGCGGAATCGATCGTCATCGCATACCCGAGACGCACGTGCAGGCCCACGTATTCGGGAGGAAGGACCGTGGCGGCGCCGGGCCGGCCGCCGGGGCGCAGGTGGGTGACGGTGAGGCTGCCGTCGGCGTGGACGGTGTCGACGCGCCAGCGGTAGCCGTTGCGCACCCAGTCGCGTTCACCGAGGGCCAGGCGGCGGTTGTTGCGGCGGGTGCAGACGATGTCACCGGCGGACACGGACAATCCGTCGCCCAATACCGTCGTGGCCGAGGCTGTTTCGGTGGTACGGGCGAGGCGGTCGCTTCGGGCGCGGTTGTTGAGGTCGGTGACGATGTCGTGGGTCGGGGCGAGCATGATCGCGTCGCGTCCGGTGTGCCGGTCGGCGAACCAGGCTCCGTAGGCTTTGTCGGCCACGGTGGCGGTACTGCCCGAATGGATGCGCTGGTGGTCGAGGTAGTAGCCGAGACCTGAGGGATCGCCTTCGCGTAGTGCGAGTCCGGCGGTGGCTTCGGCGGTGTCGGCGAAGCGCACCACATGCGTCAACGTGATCGCGTCGGGGGCCTGGGTGCCGTCTATTCCGGCGCCGCCGGCGTCGATCGAGGGCAGTTGTTTGTCGTCGCCGACACACCGGACGGTAGCGCCGCGGGCGGTGAGGAATTCGAACAACCGCAATCGTTTTCGATCCGACAGTTTGATGTGTTCATCAACGATCACCAGCGTGAGTTCGTCGATTTGGTGGACCCACATCGGTACGGAGGCGGGGAAATCGTCGGCCGGTCGCGCGGTTTCGGAGCCATTGCGTGGCCGGTGTCGGTCGAGAATGTGCAGGAGTCGGTCGACGGTTTCGACGCGGGCGCCGGTGGCCTCAGCGAGGATCGCGGCGGGCGCGGCCTCGGGGGCCAGGCCGAGCACTGTTCCGCCGGAGGCGTGCCAGGCGTCGACGAGGACGCGCATCGCGGTGGTTTTCCCGGTGCCCGCCGGGGCAGACGCGACCGCGATGCGTGCCGCGAATGTGGCGAAGTGGGTGACCATGGCGGCCTGGCCGGCGTTGAGTTTCTTGCCTTCGTGGGCGGCATCGGTGTTGTAGGCAGCGATCGCGGCTGTGACGAAACGCTCGTCGATGCTGCGGGCGCCGGGCTGCAGCGCCAGTTCGGTGAGGCGATATTCGATGTCGAGTTGGTGGGCGGAGGTATAGGTCTGGGTGCCGGAATGGGTGTAGACGCTGGCGCCGTCGCGACGCTGTAACGGTGCGGGCACGGTGGCGAGGTCGGGTTCGGCAGCGATGTCGCGGTCTTGGCGGGCCAGGGAATTGCGGGGTGAGAGTGCATGGGCGACAACGGCGTCGGCGATGTCGGCCCAGGTGTCGCGGTCGGTGAGGGCGCGGATGCGGCGTTCGGTTTCGGCGCGGATGTGGTGGTGCTGCCACACCGACCGCTGTCCCGACACAACCTCCACCACCTCGCGAGCGATATCCGCGACACGATCCTCGCCGAGCATCGGTGAGGGAGGTGACGCGCGGTTGATGCTGGTGGCGACGACCTGGTCGAGGATGGTGTGGCCTCCGAGCACGGTGGAGGCTTGGGTGCGCCAGTCGCGGCGTTGCTCGGCCCACGACCGCGACAGGTGTTTGGCTGGGCGGGTCTGCAAGGTCGCGACCTGGGACAGATTCCACATCTCGGCCGCGGTGGGCTCGCGCCCGAGTTGCTGATGGAACTCGACAGTCAGCTCACCCAGCCGTCTTCGGATGGCGGTATCGCGCCGTGACCAGTAGCGGATCACCGCCTCAGGGATGCCGACGATCTCGCGGATGGGGCGCTTGTTCGGGTTGGTGCCGGCGCGTTCGGCGAACTCGACCCGGAGGTCGGCGCGCAGGTGGTGCTCAAGGCGGGTGTTGTAGATCTCGCTGATCGTCACATTCAGCCGGTAGATCTGCGCCGCGTCCAGTGTCCGCCAGCGCCCGTCGGCACCGCGCACGCGGTTGGCGATCACGACATGAGTGTGCAAATCCGGGTCCCCGCACCGGGATTCGCGGTGAACGAACCGGGCGGCGATGATGCCGTCGACATCGAGCTGGCGCACCCCGTTGCGACCCGCCCGGGTGAAGATCCCATGCTTTTGCAGCCATCGCAGTGCGTCGTCCACGGCGGCGTCGTGCGCTGCAGCGATGCGCTCGGACACCTTGAGGGGTGCGATGGCCCAGAGCGCGGAGACGCTTTTGACCGGAGAGAAAGTGAGGTCGAACCCGGCGACCGCCGCTGATTTCGGGCGCGACGTCTTGGTGACGAACCCGGACAACTCGCGGTCATCCAGTGGCGGTCGCTCGTAGTGTTCGGTGAACATTTCCGTCGCGACATCGGTGCGAATCCGCGCGCGAACATCATCGGGAATCGCCGCGCGGGCGTCGACTCCGGCAGCAATATTGTGTTCGGCGAACGCCTTGCCGCAGCGTTTGCGGAACTCGTTGTCACCGGAATAGGTGCGATATGGGCTACCTAAACGTGTCGCGCGTTCCGCGTTTTCCTTCGCGGCTTTGAGGCTGGTTCCTTTCGCGGTCTCGGAGGCGATGACGCGTGCGGTGATCGCGTCGGCGTCGGGATGGCGGCCGTGGCCGAACAACGCCCGCATCTGCGCTTCGGTGACCTCGTCACCGGGTGAGAGGTCCAGGGCGGCAAGTCCGTTGCCCCACCACGTCCCGGGTTGTTCACCGTGGGCGGAGTAATAGTCCGAGAGGGTTGCGGGTCCGCGGTCGGTGGCATCGGCCGCAGCGACCTGACGAAGGTAATACCGGTAACTGTCGCCCGCGAGAATTTTGTGAAGCGTCGCGGTCACTAATCCATCACAAGCCCATTGCACCCAGGATTTCCAGACTTCGAAGGGAGGTAGTTTGTATCAAAACGCGCCATTTCCCCGCGATGTAAGGAAATTCTCAGATTCCGCGATGCATGAGGTCTGCTATGGGTGAGTGAGTGTATGAGGGGTGAGGGGTTATGGGAGATATGGGGTTATGGGTGTGAGGGGATATGTGGTGTGGGTGATGTGTGGTGGTGAATGAGTGGTTGTGGGATGTGGCGGTGGGGCCTGCGGGCTGGTAGTCGCAGGCCCCACGCGGACGCAAGCGATCGGGACCGCGCTGCGGTTGCGCGGCGCGATCGGGTTAGTCGTGTGGCCGCGGGTCGTCGCGCGGCGCGCGGGTGTCGGGGACGGTCATGAGGGGGTGGCCGGCCAGGGCGAGGCCGATGAGAAGGCCGACGATGAAGATGAGCAGGTCGTGCATGCGGAACTCCTTGCAGGGCCGATAGATGGGGGCCGGCCCGTCGCGGGTGGGGCGTCACCGCGACGGACCGGAGCGCGACGCTCGCCTGGGTCAGGCGGCGACAGTCTGGCGCGTGGGGGAGTGACGAGGCCGAGCCAGACGCGGCACTCGGTGCAGAACCCGTCATCGTGGATGGCGCGGATGCGGGTGCATCCTTCGCAGCGGGCCTGGCGCTGCCCCGCACCGGTCACCGGGCCGCGACGGCGGCGTGTCACAGGCTTGGCCTGTGCCGCACCTGTTTCAGCGTCGGCCTCCGCATCGGCGGCGTGCTCGGCGTGTGCGGGCTGGGGCACGAACTCGTCGATGATGGTGGTCAGCCAGCGCGGTGCACGGCGGCGGGTCTCGGCGAGCAGGGCGGGCGCGGCGCCTGGGTAGGTGGTCGTGAGGAACCGGCAGTAGGTGCGGGCGAGGTCGGTGGCGGTGAATCCGGCGGGCAGTTCGGGCAGGCGCGGTGTGCGATCGTCGCTGCGGCAGTAGTCGCACAGGCCGTCGTCGCTGCGCAACCGGCCGCCGTCGGTGTGGAAGGGGTGCTGGTCGCGGGTTGAGCGTTCGATGAAGCAGGCGACGCAGCGCCACCCGGAGATCGGCGTCATAGCTTCGCGGGTGTAGTCGACACTGTTGCCTTGGAACGGCAACTCGGGCCGCAGATCTCCGCGCACACCGGTGCGGACATCGGCGTAGGCGAGCGCCTGCTCCTGAGACACACGGTGGCTGCGCTCGGCGGCAGCGGCGGCGTGGATGTGCTGTTCGGCAACGTGGTGCACGAACTCGAGATCCCACCGCGCCCGCATATCCTCATCGCTGCGCGGCTGCGCCCCGTGCACGCGCACTGATGAAGACGACCCGGGTTCGGTGAGCAGGCCGAGATCGCGGAACCGCTCCTCGGTCGCGCGTATGCGGGCACGCTCACCGACCATGGTGTCGCGGTGCATGGTGTCGGCGACGTAGGCGGCGACCGCGTCGGGCTCGATGAGTGCCGGGCGGCGCTTGCCGCGGGCACGGACACGCGCGGTGATCTGCTCGGGCGTCATGCGCGACTTGTCGGTCGGCCGTGACGGCGCGAGGTAAACCCGGGCGGGCGGGTTGCGCCAGAACCGGATCGAGGTCCGCTCGGTCTCGGCGGTAGTGAGCGGTGCGTAGTCGCGGAAGGCTTGGTCATCGACGCTGCCGCCGCCTGTGCGGGCGCGTTGTTCCAGGATCGCGATCCGCTCGGCGCGCTCGCGTACATACAGGCCGGGGTCGGTGTCGGGCAGCAGCCGCGCCAGCAGTGCGCGTTTGGGTTCGTCGTGGCGGAACGCGGCTTCCAGGCGCAGCAGCGCGCTGCGGTACGGGTGGAGGGTGAAGGTGTCGACCATGGTGTCGAGTACGTCCCGCTCGGCGGTGGTGGCGTGGGTGAGTGCGGTGGTGAAGGTGCGGCGCGCGGCGCGGCGGTCGCTGGTGATGGCGTAGTCGAGGTGGGCGATGGCATCGAGGAAGGTGCTGGTTTCGGTCACGAGAGTTTGTCCTGTCGTCAATCGAAGATGGGCGAGCACCCGATGGGACCGGTATGGCCCCGTGATCGAGCATGCGGGTGTCGGGCCGGTAGCGGTGACCAGCCGAGGGCGCGAGAACCGGGGCGGGTCACGACGCGCGGGTTGGGGCGGAACGCGCCGGGGCGTGCGCGGGCGAATTCCCGCGCACCAACTCGGTCGGCGGGAGATGGTGGGGTCGGCGCGCCGGGGAATTCGTGCGCGCCGGGCGCGGGCCGTCACGCGCGGCGCGGCCCGACCTGGTAGCCCTCGGATGGCTGGTCACTACGACCGGCCAGACTCCCGCCCCCACAACGCAACTCACCCCGCCCGGAATCGACGGTTGCGAGCGGGGTGAGCGAGCCGAGCAGAAGCAATTAGAGAGGCGGTGCGTTAGAACGGGGGCGCGTCGTCGCCGAAACCCGCGGCGGCTCCGGCCATCGCCGGCTCGCGCCACGGATCCGAACTCTCCGACGGGGAAGCCGACGGCTGCTCGAATCCGGTGCCGGGGTCGCCGAATCCGTCGCGGTGCGTGGTTACCGCTCGTCGAGTCCGCGGCCCGCCGGTTGCGGTGGCGCGGGTGACGGTCGCGGTGGCGTAGCGCAGGGAGGCGCCGACCTCGTCGACGTCGAGTTCGACGACGGTGCGTTTGTCGCCCTCGCGGGTGGTGAACGAACGCTGCTTGAGTCGCCCGGTGACGATGACACGCGCACCGCGCGACAGCGATTCGGCGAGATTTTCCGCGGCCTGGCGCCACAGATTGCAGCGCAGGAACAGCGGATCGCCGTCTTTCCATTCACCGGCGTCGCGGTCGAAGTACCGCGGTGTCGAGGCGACGGTGAAATTGGTGACCGCCGCGCCGGCGGGGGTGAACCGAAGCTCGGGCGCATCGGTCAGATTTCCTACGACGGTCAAGACCGTGTCACCGGCCATGGACGTCCTCCTCAATCAGAGAGCGGGATCGGATGGCATGCAAGGACCGGCCCGGCCAGGGGCGGGGCCGGGTCGTGGTTATTGGTCGATGGGGATGTCGCGGTAGTCGATGTCGCCGGCGGCGGCCTGTTCGACGTCGACCAACGCGAAATCGTCGTCGGGACCAGTGATGTCGGCCAGCAGGTGCAGATACCGCGCCGTCGCGTCCGAGTGAGTGCGCCACAAGCTCTTGTCCAGCGTGACCTCGCGGGTGGCCAGCACCATGCCCAGTGCGAGCACCCAGGCCCGGTTCACCGACGCCGAACCGATCACTTTCACCAGTTCCTCGGTCGAGAACCCGATTCCGAGCAGCTTGGTCACGAGCTGCAACGCACCCGGCGCCAGATTCCGTGCCAGATATTCGGAGACGAAATGCGCAGCCTGGGTTGGCGGTTTGGTGCGCTGGAAGTACGTGGCGAGGAAGTCCTCGCGACGCTCGGCCGCGGCCACGCCCCGCTTGTTCAGCTCCCGCACCCGGCGCCGCGCCAGCCGCGATTGTTCCCGCTCCGCCACGGCGCGTTCGGCGGCGGCCAGAGCCTCGTGCGGGTCGGCGGCCCGCGCAACAGCCGGCCGTAGTCCGGCGGTGTCGAGCTGGTCGGCGGGCACGTAGTAGGCCGGGATCCAACGGTCGCGCCAGGCCAGCCCGTCCGCGCGACGCAACCCGTCACCGGGTTCGGTGCCGGGGTGGTCTTGGGTGACCCAGTCGACGGTGTCGGGATCGACAAGCTCGCCGGTGGCGGTGTCGACCAGCTCCCCGTTTTCCTCGACGTCGACCCACGCCAGCCACCGCGCCGGGTCGGCATGCACGTCGTCGTCAGTGACCGGTTCGCCGTCGGAGCGGAC
Organism: Nocardia veterana NBRC 100344; assembly: GCF_000308855.1. Classification (GTDB taxonomy): domain Bacteria; phylum Actinomycetota; class Actinomycetes; order Mycobacteriales; family Mycobacteriaceae; genus Nocardia; species Nocardia veterana. The sequence continues at coordinate 10,582 of NZ_BAGM01000067.1, forward strand.
GAGGTCGGTGATGGCCAGATATCCGTCGTCGGATCCGGGTTCGTCGGTCAGGATCCCGAATCCGTATGCCGCGTACGGCAGTGACGCGTGCAGGCGTCTCCGGGTTTCCTCGCGGTCCGCGGCGATCGCCTTGGCCATGTAGCCGAAGTTATAGCGGGAGGCGGAGGTTAGTTTCTCCACGGCGTCGGTGTCGCCGAGGTTGTCGTATTCGGCGATCATCGCCAGCTGATCGAGGCTGTACTGGCCGTCGTCGGCCAGCGTGCGGCCGGCCGCCGACCGGCCGACCGCGGCGAGCTTGCGGACGTCGGCGCGTTTGGCCGTTTGCAGGCCCCGCGCGATCCGGGTCGGTGAGGCACCCAGATCCATCATGAGCGCGACACCGGCGGCGTAGTCGGCCTGGGTCAACGGTATCCGACGCTCGTTCAGATTGATCTGGGCCATCGCGCGCTCGATGCGCCGCTGCTTGATATCGACCTCGGTAGGTGCATCGGTGATCCACACCGGCACCCGGGAGGCGCCGACGGCCTGTGCGATCAACACCCGTACCTGGCCGTCGATCACATGCACCGTCCCGTCGGGTTCGCGTTCGGCCAACACCGGTGCGGTGACACCGAACTCGCGGATCGACGCGGCCTGCTTCGGATGCGCGGCGACGTCGAAGTCCTTACGCACGTTCTCCGCGATCACCAACTCGCGCGGAGCCATATACGCCGCAGTCGCGTTCAGCGGAACCGGCGTCCGATCGTCGGTGTCCTCGTCGGCGATGCCGGCGGGCACAGGCTGTGTATCGGTGTGCTCGTCGCCAGCCTGATTGCCCGCCGCGGTGAACGAAGCGGAGCCGGCGTCGGGTTCGATGTCGGGGACGACGGTCAGGGCAGTCGAACTCACAGGGAAACCTCCTAGGAGATACGAACGGCGCGACCCACCGTTGAATGATGGTGTGGCCGCGCCGAGCTGGGCAGTAGACCGGAATGCGGATGGCTCAGGCGGCAGCTCGGCTCGAGGCCCGGGTGACGTTGACCGGATGCAGGCGCAGCACGCCATGCTCGTCGTCGAGGTAGGCCCAGTGGCGGCCCCGCCACCTGGCTTGCTCGCGGCGCCAGCGGTCGGCGACGGCGGAATCCATCTCGGCGAGGATGGCCGTCGCGCCGGCGGCGCCGCGGTGTTCGAGTCGATCGAATTCCGCGCGGGACAGGGTAGGGACAGAGTTCGCGGACGGCATGAACAACGACCTTTCTGATCGGGACGAAACGAGGAGACGAGAAAAGAGGTGATGCTGGTCAGTGGTGCAGATCGAGGCCGAGCGCGTCGGCGATGTCGTGCGCGTAGGTGACGACAGCACCGAGTCGGGGCGGGGACGTGCCGTCTCGCAACGCGGCGTCGAGGGACCGGGCGAACCAGTGCTGTGGGTCGGAGGCCAGGGCCGCGTCGAGGGCGATTGAGGCCAGCACTCCATCGCCTCGGTGATAGGCCGAGAACGCCAGCAGAGCTGCGGCATGGGCGCGTTCAGGATCGGGCAGGCTGCGGGTGAGCAGCGCCCACAACCGTTCAGCCGCATCGGCACGGGCAGTGCCGGCCAGGCCGAGCATGCAATGGCGCACGGTTGCCGTGCCTAAGGCCATCGCGAGCCTGGCGATATCCGCCGGGGTCAATCTCGTACCTGCCGCGAGCGTGTCGATGTGCTCGACCACCGTCGCGACGGCAGCGGTGATTTCGCTGGACGCCCGCTGCGTGCCGAGGCCGGCGTCGGCGGGGAGCAGTGCGCGGACCTGGGCGGCCAGCCCCGGGTCGGGCTCGATCAGGCGGGTCAATTCCTCGCGGGAACGGCGGATCGGATGTCCCGCGACGACGAACGAGGCGGCGAGCGCCGAAGCGTCGGGGTCGGGCACGACGCCGGTCTCGCTGGCATCGAGCAGGCTCCACCACGGCGCGCCTGCTTCGATCATGCGGGTCGCCCACGCCGACGCGAGAACAACACCACGCTCGGTGAGGGCGCGGTCGAGGATGTCGACGGTGTGGGTGTGTCGGTGGTGCGGTGCGGACGCCGGTTGCGCGCCGCTGTCGACGACGAGAGCCAATACTGCCGACGCGTTTTCGTTCGCGGCGATGCCGGCCAGTTGCGTTGCGACGGCGGTGAGTCGCTTGTCGGTGATGTGGAGGTCGTGGCGTGCGACGGCTTTGATGCAGACCTCGCCGGCGGGAGGGCGGCGTTCGAGGAGTGCCACCACCAAGGAATCGACGGGGTGAAAACCGAGCAGCGCCGGCACGGCGGCGATGAGTTCACCCGGGGCAGACATGCGTAGTGTCGTCGGCTGAGTCATTAACAGTCCCTTCACTGGACAACGAATCGGAGACGGCCGACACAGCTGATTGGGGCGCGGGATAGGCAGGTCGGCGGGCCGCGGTCAACTCAGCAAGTGGTGGATGTCGTGACCGCTGGTGATCAGGCGCGCGCGGCCGGTGGCGATCAACTCGTGCGGCAGCGCGGTGGTCGCACTGGTCACCGGCCCAGGCACCGCGAATACCGGAACCCGATGGCGCACAGCGTGCGCCGCGATCGTGGCGGGTTCACCGCCTGGTATGGACTCGACGATCAGCACTGCCCGCGACAGCGCGGCCAAAAGGCGAGCCTGGGCGCGGCGACGGGCCCGGGTCACTGACGTGCCGGGCGGGTACTCGGACACCAGGAGGCCGCTGGCGGCGATGGTGTCGCGTAGTCCGGCGTGTCCGGGCGGGTGAGCGACGTCGATCCCGGCCGCGAGAACCGCGACCGGACTGCCGTGAGCGGCTAATGCGGCTCTGTGTGCGCTCGCGGCGACGCCGTATGCACTGGCGGCCAAGACATTCCAGCCCAAGGCGGTGAGTTCGGTAACGATCCGGGCGGTGACGGTGCGGCCGTATCCGGTCGCCGCGCGGGAGCCGGTGACGGTGATGGCCCGCTCAGTGAGGGTGTCGAGGCGGGCGGGGCCGCGCAGGTAGAGCGCGAACGGGGCGGATTGTGTGGCGCGGTCCAGCCGCGCCAGCCGCGGCCATGGCCATTCGGCGTCATCGCGAGTGATCAGCCGTGCTCCGAGTTCGTCGAGACGGCCGACGTCGCGGCGCGCGTGCTCCTCGAGACCGGACGGGATCGCGAAACCGGCGTGTCCGCGGCGGATCCGGTCCGCTATCTCGCCGGTGGGTCCGGACTGGCACAGCAGCCGGGGTCCGCGCGCGTTGTGGGCTAGCGCCCGGGCGACGAGTGCTCGGTCCAACAGATCGGAGGTGATGGTGCCGGTCACGACGCTGGTCCCGCGCCGAGGTCGGTGACGATGTCGAGCGCCTCGCTTCCACTGGCCGCCAGGTGCGCGGTGCGTTCACGCAGCAGCTGGTGGCATCCAGCCGAGGTCGCTGAGCAGATCGGTCCTGGGACCGCGGCGATGCGCCGATGCAGTCGCTGGGCCCACGACGCGGTGTCGAGGGTTCCCGACCGCGCACCGGCCTCGCAGATCACCAGGCCGGTCGAGAGCGCCGCCACGAGCCGATTGCGCTCGAGGAAGCGGGTTTTGGTCGGCACGGAGCCGGGCGGATACTCCGACACGATCAGTCCGCGGTCGGCGAGCCGATCGAACAGCCGGGTATTGCCGGCCGGGCGGGCGCGGTCGATCCCGGCGGCCACGACCGCGATGGTGGGTGCCGACAACAGCAGTGCTGCCTGGTGGGCGGCGGTATCGATGCCGAACCCCGCGCCGCTGAGGACCCGCCAGCCGCGGTCGGCGAAGTAGGTCGCCATATCGTGTGCCACGTGGATGCCGTAGTCGGAGGCAGCCCGCGACCCGGTCACCGCCACGGTGCGATCCACCGACACCGTCAGCGGCAGCGGCCCACGCACCCACAACGCAACCGGGGCACGAACATTCGCGCGTTCGAGGTCGGCGACCGCGGCCGTCGGCCAATCGGGATCCTCAGGCGTTACCAGCATTGCGTCGACGGCGGCGGCGCGATCGAGATCCGCTACCGCCTGTTCGCCCACATCTGATGGGATCTGGAACAGTTCGTGTTCGGTGCACAACCGATCAGCGACGTCCTCGACATCGGTGTCGGCCAGAAGGGACGACACCCCAAGGGAATTGGTCAACGCGGCGCGAGCGGCGACGGCCCACGCGAGCCGCCGCCGCGAGGTCAACAGCGCGAAACGTTCGTCAAAGACATGGTCGGAAGCCGTCACGGTAGTCCTCCTGAAAAGTCGATGGTGGAGTCGAGCAGTGCCGGACTCGAGCGCTAGACGTAGCTCTGTCGCCAGCGGACGTGCAGGAGAGCCAGATGCCTCGATGCCGCGACGGCGCCCATGACTCCGGCCGGAGCATCGGTGTCGCCAGGGGCGAGGCGTATCCAGTGGCGCCACGTGGGCGGGAGTCAGCCATGTCGCGGAAGGTGCTGTCGACGCAGGTGGGGTGAGAAGAACGGGCGCGTCCGGAGGGGTGGAACTACGCCCGTTCTCGCCCCCCCTTTCGTCCCAGCAACGGTGTGAGTGCACCGTGACGACGAAATGGGTTGCATCAGGGAAGGGGATGGTGCGAGCCACCCGTGCATCCCCTCGATCCCCGATCCCTTCGCGAATCCTAAACGCTGGCTTCCCGTCGCGGCGGTGGGTGAGCGAACCCATTAGAAGCATTCGTGTCGCCGGTCGGGGTGCTAGGCGAGGCGGGCTCCGGTGTCGTGGAGCAGGGTGCGCATCAGCCATCCGGCTTCGGCGCCGACGGCGGTGTCGAGGACATCGCAGAACAAGCGGCAGAACTCGGGTCCGTGCCCAGCGGGGCGGAGTTGCAGGTGGTGGGCGAGCTCGTACAGCACCAGCAGTTCTCGCACGGCGCGCTCGTGGAGCGGGACGGCGATCGTGGCGGTGGCGGGCTGTAGTGTGCGTAGCGGCTGCCGCGCCGGGCACGCACCCGCACGGGTACCGCGGCGTGCGGGTACTGGGCCTGAAGAGAGGACAACGCTAGAACGGCGTCGAGGTATGCGCTTACGGATTCGACTGTGCCTATGCGTCTTTCGATCGGCACGCTGATCTGGGAGCCGAACAGTTCGACGGTGCGCCCGGGAGTTTGGTCGGCGAGATCGAACAGGGCACGCAGCCGGTGCTCGGCGTCGTAGACCTTGCGGCGATGCGTGTCGCGTGGCCGTGCGGTCACGACGGCAAACCCTTGCGCGGGCCGTCGATCTGGGCGAGGTCGTGCAGGCGGGCGCGTTGTCCATCACGGTCACCGGCGTCGGCGGCGGCCGGTGCGTGGCCCCTGGCTCGCCGGTGACCAGTCCAGGTTCCTTTCGCGGTCGAGTGGGCGGTGTAGTAGTCGCGCAGCTCGATGTCTTTGTCCCGCAACGCCAACGCTGTGCCCGGTGCTGCCGGTGCGTCGGTGGCGAGGGCGTCGGCGCGGGCGCGGTCGCGGTCGGCGCGCAGGCGTTGTCCGACGTGGGCGGCGAAGGCGCGCTGGTAGGCCAGGCGTGCGGTGACACCGGCGGCCGGGTGGCGTTGGTGGGCCGCGGAGTGCAGGTAGGCGCGTGAGCCGCGCACCATCTGGGCGAGCAGATGGGTGTACAGCAGTTGGGGGGTGTCGATGTCGGCGCCGAGCCCGAAGGCGATCACCTAGGTCGAATTGTGGGCGGCGTCCACGCGGACGTCGTTGGCGTGGGCGATGGCCACGAACAACGCCACATAGGTGGCCAGTCCCTTGGTTCCCTGGGCGCCGATCTCGATGCGCCGCATGCCCGGCATCGGTCGGGCACGGCCGCGGTCGGCGGCCGTGGCGCGCGCCACGGCCAGGTCGATGGAATGCTGGGTTGCCAGCTACTGAGCGCGGGACAGGAATGCCTCGGCCTCGTGCGGGTTATCGGTGCCCTCGGCCTGGCGCATCAAGGCACCGATCCGGGTGAGCAACTTGTCCGAGCCGGTCATCATTCACCGTCCCCGGTGAACAGGGTGCGGGTGGCGATGATCGCGGCCAGCAGATCCAGCGTCTGCTCACGGTTGTCGCTGGGTGCGGCGTCGCGGACCTTTCGGAGTTTGCGCAGCCGCGAGGCGGGGCGCAGTTCGACACCGAACCTGCCCATGCCGTATTCGCCGCCGGGTGCCCGGATCAGGGTGTAGTCCTCGATCGCGATCCACGCCTCGTACCACGCTTCGGCCGGGTGGTCTTCACGTTGCCCCTCGCCGGGGGCCTGAGTTGGTGGCGCCCAGAGGCGGCAGGTGCATTCCGGGTCACCGCACGGGCGGCGGCTGGGATGGCGGTTGTAGTGATCGGTCTGGCCGGCCAGCATTGGACATGTCCGTTTGGAGTAGAGGCCGCACTCGGGGTGCAGAGCGGGTTCTGGCCCGATACCGCGCAGGTAGTCCTGCGGCCGGATGTAGACCACGACCCAGGGGCCGTCGAGGCGCTGGCCGCACACTTGACACAGGGTGTGCAGCCAGATCTGTTGCAGCCGCGCCGGATTCACCGCACCCCACACCGGCTTGGCGGGGTCGCGGTGACTCATCGTGATGTAGGGCACGACCATGCCCGCCGAGACCGGCGCTTCAGCCAGACGCTGCGGAATCGGGCCGGGCGCCGGACCGCTGGGAGTTTCGGGCATCGGAGACCTCCGTTCGGATCGGGACAGGGAAATGCACAAGAAGGGCGTGAGCGCATGGGCCCTCAGCGCGGCTGGGCACCCGGAGACGACTGCGTGCGTAGTGCCCGCGAGGCGGTGCGCACCAGGCGTTCCCGGATCCGGTAGTCGGCGATGGCGTGGTTGAGCAGATCTAGGGGCTCACCGCCGATAACGGTGGCCATTGCGTGCGCGACGCGGAGAGCGTGCTGCGCGGAGGCGATGTAGGGTTCGAGCGCGTCGAGTAACACTGTGACGGTCTCGTCGCGGCTCAACGGTTGTGCGGTGGAATCGCCCACGGTGTGTTGCTCCTTTCGAGCTGATGCGTTCGGCCGCTGCCGTTTTCGGCCGGGCAGCGGTGGCCGAGAGCATCGATATGAGGTCGGACTGGTCAGTGGGTTTGCAGGCCGAACAGGTCGGCGTAGCGGTCGATGCCGTCGAATTGTGGGCACGCGCAGCGGGGAAACGGGTGTGCGCAGTCGGCGCAGTAGCCGCAGTATCCGCAATGGGGGCCGAGGGGGTCGTCTTCGAATTCGCCGCACTGCTGGCAGAAGCCGAAGTAGTCGGTGTCGGCGCTGGCCCATTCGCGCATCAGGTAGCTGTCGTTGGAGTACCAGGTGCCGCCGACCCAATGTCCGTGGCGTTCGTTGAAGATGTAGGCGCGGTATTTGTAGGCGGGATCGGTGGTCAAGATGACGACCTTGTTGCTGGTGAGCCAGTGCTCGAATCGGTCGCGCCCTGCCCAGCTGTCCAATGAGCCGAACGGGTTGGTGGGCAGGAAATCTTCGGCCGCGATCCGGGTATCCGACCGGGTGTCGTCGGCCGCGGGGTGCACGGTGGGAGGCAGGACCCCGTTGTGGGCGAGCACCGTTCGTGGATCGCCACCGACGGCGAAGGGGTGGCAATTGCTGGTGTCGTGGTCGCCGTGGGTGGCGTAGCGGGAGTGGAACAACGCCGGACCGCTGGGGTGCTTCGCCCGCTGTCGGGCGAATTCGTCGATCACCTCGTCGCTGTTCATGCCGTGGCCGACGAGGATGGTGTCGCTGGTGTGGATGGCGTAGCCGTGCCCGTGGGGGTTGGCCAGCGCGCCGCCGTGCAGGGCGTCGAGGTCAGGTGCTTGACCGGGCTTGTAGAAGGTCAGGATGCACACGCGAGGGCCTCCAATTCATCGGTAAGGCAGCGGTATTCGGGCCGGGCGGCCAGCCACGCGGTGAACGCCGTCCATTCCCAGCCACGCCGGCGGGCGATGTCGGAGGCCGACAGGGCGCGGGTGTATTCGACGGAGGCGTCGGCGAAGGCGAGCGCCGCTTGCACCTCCCGCGTGTTCAAGGAGCTGGCGAAGACCCGCAGTTCGAAGGTGTGCTCGGGACGCACGTTTATGGCCTGATACCGAAACGCGTCCTCGGCGTTGGATTTGGCATGGGCGGCGGCGTTGGCGCGGGTGCCCGGATCGAACACGGCCCACTCCTCGCAGTCACGCCGCGCCAGCGCCTTGACGTGGGGTTCGTTGCGGTAGACGAATTTCAACCACCGGTAGGCGTGGGCAGGGGAGGAGAATCCGGCGCGAGAGAGGTGGACGTGGATGCCGACGCTGGTGTCGGTGTAAGCGCCAAGCAACCGCAACCTGTTCAACAGCGACCACGGAAAGTGCTGTCGTGCAAAGTCGTACGACATCGGATGGGTGACGATCTCGTATCCGCACGGCTGGATGCTCCCGTCGTGCTTCAAATATCCGAGCTCGCCGAGGCGGTCTATGGCGAGTTCGGCGGTTTCGTCGAAAACGTTCCGTGGGGTTTTGATTTCCAGTTCCAGGCCGAGGTAGAGCGGTCCGGTGCCGTGGAAGTCGGGTTCGGGTTTGTAGTCGTAGGAGTGGATGCCACGGTGGTCGGGGCGTTCGTTGGCGCAGGTGTCGCAGTAGTCTTCCCAGCAGCGGATGAGGATGTCGCAGCCTGCGCAGCAGCGGTAGTCGGCGTCCTCGCAGCGCCCGCACACATCGGCCCCGGATTCGGTCTCGTTGAGCCCGTCGGCGCGCGAGCCGCAGTCGTCGCACACCAGGTAGCTGTCGGAGCAGTCGTCGCAGACCTCGCCGTGGCCGTTGACGGTGACCAGATCGCTGTCGAAGCGGTCGCAGTCGCGGCACCGCCGCCACCCGGTCGAGCATTCCGTGCATACGTCGGTGCCGCCCACGGTGGAGCGACGCTCACGGGTGGGGGTGGCGCAGTCGTCGCAGGTCTCGAGCCGGTCGGCGCACGCGCGGCACAGATCGTCACCCTCGACGGTGGTGACGGTGGTGGTGTCGTCGATCGGGTGTGAACAGTCATCACACCGCTGATCGGTGAGCGTGGATGCGGGCATACGAAATTCACGCCTTCCAGAGAATTTTGGGGGACAGACGGCGGCGCCCCGCTCCGGCCGTAGCCGGCGGAGCGGGGCGCGAGGGGACAGCGGTGCCAAGCGGCTCGAGTCGAGCAGTCCTGGCGAGTCGGGTCAGGTCCAGTTGGACGCGGGGCCCGCGGTGGGAGACGGCCTGGTCGGGGTGGGCAGGCAGGTGCAGTGGGAGAGGGTGGAGTGGCAGTCGAAGCACCAGCCGCAGGTGCGGCAGTAGCGGCTGGTGCGTTCGAGATCGCGGTCCAGGCAGTACCCGCAGACCGTTCGGCGCCGGGTCGGCCACCGCAGTTCGGGCGGCAGGTAGGAGCGGTTGGAGTACCAGATCCCGCCGACCCACAGACCAGCGTGCTCACCGAACAGGTAGGCGGTGTGGGCGTAGGCGGGGTCGACGGTCAAGATCACCAGCTTGCTCGGCCCCAACCAGCCAGCGAGTCCGCGCGCGCCGGCGGCGGTGTCGATCGGCCCGAACGGTTGCCTCGGCAGGTAGTCCTCGGCCGCGATCCGGGTATCCGAGCGTCGGTCGAACGCACGCGGATGTACCCGTTTGGGCAGAGTGCTGTTGTGCGCCAACACTGTTCGACGGTCACCACCGAGACGGAAGGGATGACAGTTGGACAGCTCGACCGCACCGCGGGTGGCGTAGCGGGAATGGAACAACGCCGGACCGTCCGGGTGCTCGGCGCGGGTACGGGAGAACGCGTCGATGACGGTGTCGGCGTTCATACCGTGCCCGGTGATGATGCGGCCGCGGGTGACGATCGCGAAGCCGTGACCGTCCGGGTTCGCCTCCGCCCCGAACCGCAACGCCCCCAGGTCGGGGACGACGCGGGCGGGGTAGTAGGTCAGCAGGCACATTGCAGGTTCTCCATCTCCGCGGCCAGCGGCCTGTAGTCGGGGCGTGTAGCGACCCAGGCGGCGAAACGAGCCCAGTCCCAGGCGCCGGCGCGGATATCGGCGACCCGCAGCCCGCGGGTGTAGTCGATGGAGGCGGCGGTGAACGCGAGTGCGGCCTGCACCTGCTGCACATCCAGAGAACTGGCGAACACCCGCACCTCCAAGGTGTTTCGCGGCAACGGGTTGATCGCCTGGTATCGCTCCAGGCCCAACGCGTGCTGCGGGCCCTTGGCGGTATGGCGGGCCCGCGCGCGGGCGATGCTGTCGAACTGGGCGTAGTGCGTGCGGCGGCGCGCCAACCGGGCGACTGCGGTTTCGTTGCGGTACAACAGTTTCAGCCACCGATACACATGCGCGGGGTTGTCGAAACCGGCCCGGCTGGCATGCACGTGCAGGCCCACCGACGCGTCGGCCTCACACCCGAGCCGGCGCAACTGGTCGAGCAACGGCCAAGGAAATGCCTCGATCGCGTACCGGTAGGACATCGGGTGGCTGACGAGCTCGAATCCGCACGGCCTGATGGACGAGTCGCGCTTCAAATATCCCAGGTGGCCGAGGTGGTCGGTGGCGAGTGCGGCGCAGGTGGCGACGCGGTGTTCGGGGACGATGATCTCCAACTCGAGGCCGAGGTAGAGGGGGCCGGTGCCGTGGAAGCGGGGGTCGGGGCGGTAGGTGTAGTTCCACACCTGCCCGTGGTGGGCGCAGGCCTCGCACCGGTGCCCGGGTTGGACGAGGGTGCCGCAGTCTGGGCAAGCGCGAAATTGTGTAGCGCAGCGCGGGCAGGCGCGGTGCCCGCCTGAGATGTAGCGGCTGTCGGCACTGAACCGCCCGCAGCTGAAACACGCGGCGAACAACGCGCCCGCGCAGCGTGCGCACACCGGGTGATCGGTGTCGGTGCGCAAGTGCGGGCCAGTCAACGCCCGGCACGACACACACCCCGCCCACCCGGTCAAGCAGTGAGCACACAACTCGGATTCCTCAGCCGTGCGAGTCAACCGCAGTGAGGGGGCCCGGCAGTGGTCGCAGCGAGGGAGCTGTTGCCAACATGACTCGCAGACAGCGGCATTCGCGATGCACAGCTCCGTTTCGGACGCCGCGCCATCACACACCGCGCACGACGGGCCGAGGATCGGATCGGTCATGAACACACACACCCTCCACAACAGAAGCGCCGGCCGACAAAGGGAGTCGACCGGCGCGGAACATGGACAGGAACAGAGGCAAGCCGAGAAAAGGTGAGCAGTCGATGGAAACTGCGGCTCTCGGTCAGGCGGCCAGGCTGGGACGGGCGTATTCGCAGTCGTCGGCGGGTTGGCCGTGGTGGCGGCCCGGACAGTCGACAGACCGCAGGACGCGGTCGGCCACGGACAGGCGGGTGCGTGTCTCGGCTTCCAGATCGTCGATGCGCGACTTGGCTATGGCTTCGTAGTGTTCGTGTGAACAGGTCACCGATTCCAGGTCCGGGAATCCGGCCTGGATCCACATGCGTACGTAGAGGCCGAATCCAGCGGTGTTAAGTGGGGCTTTCTGGCTTGCGTGCATGACCGCGAGCGCGACCTCGGCTGCGGTCCCCGGCGTCGGCGACAGGCCTGCGGCGACGCGGTCGAGCAGTTCACGGCAGTGCGAGCGGAACACGAATTCCTGACGCATCCGCTCATGGGTCGGCATCAACAATGCGAACGAGTGGTAGAGGGCGTTGCGGTGGCGGGGGTGGCGTCGTTGCGCGCGGGCGATTTCGTCCTCGGCCCAGTCGATCTGCTCGAACACCGGCTCGAGATCGGACAAACACCGAGATACCATCGACGCGACATCAGCGACATCAGCGGGCTGGGTTTCGGTCACAGGGGCTCCTTTTGACAGCAGGGGCAGGAGAGAAGGACAGGCAAGGCGTAGCCGCGAGTCGCCGTACGGCGTCGCCGCCTCGACCGCGTTGCTGCGGACGCGGCGGCGCCAGGTCGTCGGCGTTGGGCGTATCGTTGAACTGCGAGGAACGGTCGATCTCACCCAGAATTTGGGAGATCCCGACATGAACGACCCCCGCACAAGCAGAAGCGCACGCGGGCAAGACGCTGGGGAACTTGCTGCGCGGCTACATCATTCGCGGGAAGTGATGGATCGCCGCCGTGCGGTCGAACGTCAACGCGAACAGATCGTCAGCGACGCCGTACGAGAGTATTGGTTAGCGTGGCAATCGATTTCAAAGATTGAACAACGCCGCGACCGCCGCATCCGAGCGTTGCACGACAAGATTGGTCACCTCGAACAGGCCGCTGCAACCGACATCGCGGTGCACCAAACTAGGCAGACTGCGGCCGTGGCGCGCATGAATGAGCACGGATGCAGCACCGACGACATCGCCGAACTACTCGAAATCAGCGTCAAGGCCGCGCGGCAACTACTTGCCGCCGGGCGGGCAGAGCCCGAACCAGGCGCGCAGACGGCACATCCTGAGAGCGAGCCACCGCTCAACGAGCTGCAGCGGTCCGTGGAATCGGCAGAACAATCGCCCTAACTGGCAGCCTGGAAGTGCCTGCTGCCGGGATCGCCGATAGGACGGTGCCCAAGCGGGCAATGCCGGGCCTACCGCAGTGAAGTCCTAAGAGCGTGTTTACGGCCGATCACGCGTCGTTGAGGTAGCCCCCGGCGTTCCAGACGATCCCCTGGAAACCGCCTGGGGGAACCGGATGTCGCACCGGGACTCCAGCGGCGGGCGCGAAGGGCCAAAAGCACGTGCCACATCGATGACAGTACATCCCGGCGCGCCACACCGCATAAGCCGCAGGCGCGCCTCGGCGAATTCGGGCCGACCGTCGCAGTCTCCGGAACGCGAACCACAAAATCAGCAACGACGGAAGCGCGAGGAAAAGCGCAAAGCCAAAAGCCCCAATCAAAATCGAAGCAGTCGAGATGTCCGGATGTGGACGGCTAATCAGCACGCCCCCAGCGACGAAATACACGACCGCAGGCAGGCTCAGCACCACTGCGAGAGTTGTGAGGCGACCAGCACCCCGGAAGCCAGGCTCGGGCGCGAGTGATTGTGCCAGATAACTGGACTGCGTTCGTTCAACGAGCGAGGAGCCCATGACCGGCACCAGGCCCGACGAACTCACACCGACACCCGAGTAGTAGTCGGTGCTATATACCGTCGAAGTCCCCGAAGCGCGGATCGCAGGAACGCTCTGTACGCAGTCGTCGTAGCCGCAAGCGGGACAAGAGATATCGACGCTCATGAGGTTTCGATCCCCTCCGACCGCCGCTGCGCCAGGAAGATCGCAGGTGCGCAACAACGTCTCTGCTCGTAGCCGATGGCGAGATGGTTGCTTCCATCGAACACCTCCACTCCGAGCCTGTCGATAGGTAAAACGAACAGTTGTGTCGCGCATCGGTCATGTACCTCCTCACCTGTGACAGGAATGTGGCACACCTCACGTAGAGCGCGGTGGAGGTCTCCGCTCGTCATCTGCATGAATTCCGTGAATCCAGGTCGCGTCTGGGTGTTGTTAGCCAAGTACCTCTGTCCCGTCCCTGGAATCCATCCCAGTCGGCAGGTCGTAACCCGCTGGGCAAGCCGCAGTAGGAGTCGGAGACACCGAATCGGAACTCGCTGTGACGGAACGTTGTTGGCGATACGGCGGTGGGGTTGTCGAGTGTGCGCAATCGCGGTGGCGGTGTGACTCTGCCGCCACGGTTGGTGACGCGAGGCGTGGGCCAAGCTGTCCAACAGCGTATCGGGATACGTCGCGATAGATGGGACCTTCGAATCCTGGGCTCACCGCCGGGGGGGTGCTTCGGCTCGGGTAAGTGCGCAATACGAATAACAACTGCGTCTCGTGGCTGCTTGGGGGGCGCGTCGAGCGTATGGTGGCGACTGCGAGGAACTGAACGGTCTCATGACATGTCGGGAGGCATGTAGTGTCCGTGCTTTGTCCTTGTAGCGGGAAAGTTGGATTCCCGCCGTCGAATGTGGGCTCAGAACCTCCACACCTCTATGCTTGTTCGCCTGGATGGCCATTCCGCCGAGGCACCAGTATCTCTGTGCGACTGAAGCTCTCTGTGCGATTTGAGCGCAGATTGACCAAGTGGCCATGGGGCTCGAGGTGATGCGCCGATGACGGCGGACGAGGTGTGGCTCACGACAGATGAAGTAGCCGCGCGCTTGAAGATCCCGAAAAAGACTCTCGCCGTCTGGGCGTCGCTGGACCGGGGGCCTCGATACGTACGGATGGGGAAGTATCGCCGCTATCGACTTCAGGATGTCGTGGCGTGGGAGCAGGAACAACTGGACGACGCCGGCTGACACCGCAGCGGTGATCGGACCCCCAATCTGTCCATAGCTAATATCTAGCAACAAGAATGATCTTGAAACTAGAGCCATGAGTGTGTTCATTGAACCTGTCCGAGTGTGGAGTTGGTTCGATCTGAAGGGTTGAAAAGGTGGCACATATACAGAGACGTGTCCGAGGGCGAACGGTGAGTTATGTAGTTCGCTGGGTTGATCCAGACGGAAATGAGAAGTCGGAATCATTCGCCAAACGTGGCCGGTACGACCTCCCCGGCACAGCCGAGCACTACAAGCATCAGTTGGAAAAGCGGATGGCTCGGGGCATGTACGTGGATCCGGACCTCGCGAAGGTGTCTTTGCGGGTCGAGGTCGAGAAATGGGTTCGGCGAGCGCGGACGGAAACGACCCGCTATCAGCGCAGAAATTTCGCCAACAACCTCGGGGAGTTGGCCCCGATGGCGATCGGTGCAATCCGACCTTCTGACATCCGAGACTGGCTCGACCACCTTCGTCTGGGCCGGCCGTGGTGTCGCGGCCGGGCTCTGGGGGAGAACTCGGTGGCCTTACATTTCCAGTTTCTGTTCACCGTGTTGAACATTGCAGCCGAAGATGGGGTACTGGCGGTGAACCCGTGCCGCAAGGTGGAGCGACCGGCTCGCCCCGACGCGGAGAAGACGCCCGCTGAAGTGTTGACGGTCGAGCAGATCCGCTCGCTGATTCAGTGCTCGAATCGGCAGACCGGATGCATGATGCTGCTGACCGCCCAAACTGGCCTGCGCCCGAGTGAGGTTGCTGGACTGAGAGTGTGCGACATCGACTTCCTGCGCAGGAAGGTGTATGTAGTCCAGCAGGCCAACCACTTTCGCGGCCGGCCGCCCACGGCCCGATTGAAGACACCGCGGAGCAAGCGCACCGTGCCACTGCCCGCGGAAGCGAATCATGAACTCAGTGCCTTCCTCGCCACGGTTGAGCGAGGCAGGAACGATCTGCTGTTCTATACCAGAGTGGGGCGCCCGTGGTCTGCCGACGGAATGGGGCAGCGATTTCGCGAGATCGCCGTCAAGGCCGGCGTTCCGAAAGGGTTCACCTGGCACGATTTGCGGCACTTCTACGCCTCGGCGCTGATCGCCAAGGGCGCCTCGGTCAAGACCGTGCAGATGCGATTGGGCCACGCGAGCGCGAACGTGACCCTGCAGGTCTACACGCATCTGTGGCCCGATCACGACTCCCACACCGTCTCCGCGATCGACGACATCTTCACCTCGGAGAACGGTAACCCCCCGGGGGTACCGGGAAAAATCGACCCCGATTTCGGTGAGAGACGGGACGGAGACGGGACAGCGGCCGCATCCTGACCCCGAAAACCACCTCTCACCAGGCGTTCTACAAGCTGCGCCCGATAATCAGCTTCATGATTTCGTTCGTCCCGCCGTAGATCTTCTGGATTCGGGCGTCGGTGAATACGCGGGAGATCGGATACTCCGCCATGTACCCGTAGCCGCCGAACAGCTGCAGGCATTCGTCGGCCACGCGGCACTGCTGTTCGGTCAGCCACCATTTCGCCTTCGCGGCGGTGGGGATGTCGAGTTCGCCGTGCAGGTGTTTGGCCACGCAGTCGTCGAGGAAAGCCCAGGCGACCGAGGCGATCGTGTCGCATTCGGCGAGGGTGAACTGGGTGTTCTGGAAATTGAAGATCGGTTTGCCGAAGGCCTGGCGCTCCTTGGTGTAGGCCACCGTCATCTCGACCGTCTTCTCGATGGCCGCGGCGGCCGCCACCGCCAGGATCAGGCGCTCCTGCGGCAGCTGCTGCATGAGCTGAACGAAGCCGGTGCCTTCGGCGGCGCCGAGCAGATTCGACTTCGGCACCCGCACCCCGTCGAAGAACAGTTCGCAGGTGTCCTGGCCGTGCTGGCCGACCTTCTCCAGGTTGCGTCCGCGCCGGAAACCCTCGCGATCGGTCTCCACCACGATCAGCGAAACCGATTCGGCGCCTTTACCTTCCGAGGTCTTGGCGGCGACGATCACGAGGTCGGCGAGCAGGCCGTTGGAGATGAAGGTCTTGGCGCCGTCGATGACGTAGTGGTCGCCGTCGGCGACCGCGCGGGTACGGATGCTCTGCAGGTCCGAGCCGGTGCCGGGTTCGGTCATCGCGATGGCGCCGACGATGTCGCCGGACGCCATCTTCGGCAACCAGGCCTGTTTCTGATCCTCGGTGCCGTAGGCGTTGATGTAGTGGGCGACGATGGTCGAATGCACCGGGTTGCCGAGACTCGGGGCCATCGCCCGGGTCTGCTCGATCGCGATGACGGCCTCGTGGGCGAACGTGCCGCCGCCACCGCCGTATTCCTCGGGAATGGAGATGCACAGCAGCCCCAGCTCGCCGGCGCGATTCCAGATCTCCCGGTCGACGTGGTGCTGACGGCCCCAGCGGTCCTCGTTCGGGGCGCATTCCTTCTCGAAGAAGCGACGCGCCAGGTCGGTGAGAGCGTCGAGATCTTCGTCCATCCACGGGGACCGATGCACCGGCACGGGGGAACTCCTCTGTTCGAAAACTGTGCTCACCGTGACGGTAGGAGTGCGGTGCCGACGGAGCCAATGACCGCAGCGCTCGATCTTGTGACCGGATCGCTCACGAGGCGGCGCCCGGACTGCGATAGGAACCGGGCGGGCTGCCGGTCCAGCGCCGAAACGCGCGGGAGAACGCGCTCGGCTCGGAGAAACCGAGCCGCCGCGACAGCGCGCCGACCGGCTCGCCGCGCACCAGAGCGGCGATCGCCGCATCGCGCAGGATCTGCTCCCGAATCCGGCTGGGGGAGGTGTGCTCGTCGCGCAGTTTGCGGCGCAGGGTGGCCGGGCTGACGGCGAGTTCGGCGGCGATCTGCTCCACGCTCGGCCACTGCCCCGGCCCACCGCGTTCGAGGATGCGCCGCACCCGCGCCGCGGTGGACACCGAATAGTCGCCGCGTCCGATCACCGCTTCCGGGGCGTTGCGCAGGAAGCGCATCAGATCGTCCTCGTCGCGCACCAGCGGAGCGGCCAGCACTGCGGCATCGAACACCAGCGCGGGGTGCGGTGCCGAAAAGCGCACCGGCGCACCGAAGATCACGTCGTAGTCGTCGAGATCGGCGGGCGGATAGGGGACCTCGACGCGCAACAGGCGTAGCGAGCCACCTACCGCCCAATCGAGGAACCGGTAGACGACCATCAGCAGGGTGTCGATGATCAGACCGTGCGGATGGCGAATATCGGTGATATCGAACGATATTCGCGCCTCCCGACCGTCCGTGGTCAGCTGCAGCGGCGGAAAGCCGGGGAGGGCCTTCTGGAACATCCGGAACCGATGCAGCGCGGCGGCGATATCGCGGGAACCGAGCAGGGCGAAACAGACCAGCCGGAAGGTGCCGCGTGGCATCGGTCGCCGGCCCAACCCGAACAGCTCGTCATCGGTACTGCGCCACAGCTGTTGCACCATGTGCACGGTTTGTCCGACGGTGACGCGGGCCCGGCCCTGGGTGAGCAGCTGCGGTGCGATCCCGGCGTCGGCGAGCAGTTCGGCGGTGTCCCATCCCCGCCGGCGCGCCAGATCGACGATCGCGTGCACCCGGCCGATGGGCAGGGTGACAGCGGTCGGCGTGGTGGGCACGCAGCGACGCTATCAACGTCGGTGCGGGCGGGAACCGACCGGCTCGGGGCCGGATTCGCCGGGTTCGTCGCACCCGGGCACTACCATCGATCTTCCCGCCGCGGCGCGGGGCGTTCCGGTGTCGGAAGGAGTGCGATGAATCCTGCGACCATGGCCGCCTGGCAGGTGCTGCGGCCCGGCCCGATCGACGAATGTCCGCCGTCGCGCACCCGGATTCCGATTCCGGAACCGGCCCCGGGCGAGGTGCTGGTGCGGGTGCTGGCGTGCGGGGTGTGCCGAACCGATCTGCATGTCGCCGAGGGAGATCTGCCGGTGCACCGAGCGCGGGTGGTGCCCGGCCACGAGGTCGTGGGTGAGGTGGTCGCCCTGGGCGATCGGGTGACGGCTGTCGCACCCGGTGACCGGGTCGGTGTCGCGTGGCTGCGCCGCACCTGCGGGGAGTGTGGATACTGCCGTCGCGGGGCGGAGAACCTCTGCCCCGATTCGCGCTACACCGGATGGGACGCCGACGGTGGGTACGCCGAATACGCCACGGCGCCCGCCGATTACGTATACCCGCTGCCCTCGGGCTATGCCGATGCGGAGCTGGCGCCGCTGCTGTGTGCGGGCATCATCGGGTACCGGGCGCTGCAACGGGCTTCGCTGCCGCCGGGCGGCCGGCTGGGTATCTACGGATTCGGCGGCAGCGCGCATCTGGCCGCGCAGGTCGCGCTGGCTCGCGGTGCCGAGGTGCATGTGATGACCCGGGACGCCGAGGCCCGGGAATTGGCGCTGGCGCTCGGGGCGGCCTCCGCCCAGGGCGCTGCCGATCCGCCGCCGGTGCCGCTGGATTCGGCGATTCTGTTCGCACCGGTCGGTGATCTCGTCCTGCCCGCGTTGGCGGCGCTGGATCGAGGCGGTGTGTTGTCGATCGCCGGTATCCATCTCACCGATATCCCGCCGCTGAACTATCAACGGCATCTGTTCCAGGAGCGCGAGATCCGCTCGGTCACCGCCAACACCCGCGCCGACGGCCGGGAGTTTCTGGAGTTCTGCGGGCGGCACCGGATGCAGGTGCGGATCAACCCCTATCCGCTCGAATCCGCCGATCGCGCCCTGGCGGATCTGGCCCACGGCCGGTTCGCCGGCGCGGCCGTCCTGCTACCCGGGATCCGTTGACCGCATCGGACGGCGTGCGGCACCCGGTACCATCGGACTGGAACGTGTTCTAATTCACGACCGGGCCGGCGGTGTAGGAGGATGCGATGGCAACGGAGCGGCAGACGACGGGCCGGGGGCGCGGGGCGGTCGGCGGGCGTTTCGGCTCCCGCGTGTCACGCACGACCTCGGTGCCCGCCGGCCGCATGGTGGACCTGCCCGGGCGCGGGCGGACCTATCTGGTCGACATCCCCGGGCCGGAGGGCGCGCCGACGGTGATCCTGCTGCACGGCCTGGTGACGACGGCCATGCTGAACTGGTTTCCGGCGCTGGCGGAATTGTCCGAACGCTATCGCGTCGTGCTGTTCGACCAGCGCTGGCACGGCCACGGAATCCGTTCGCCGCGTTTCGATCTCGAAGATCTGGCCGACGATGCCGCGGCGGTCGCCGAACTGGTCGGCGCGGACCGTCCGATCCTGGCCGGTTACTCGATGGGTGGCATCGTCGCCCAATCCGTCGCGCATCGGCATCCGGATCTGGTGGGCGGGCTGGTGCTGTGCGCCACCACCTATCGGTTCCGCGAGAAGTGGCGGGAGCGGCTGTTTCACGGCGGAATGGCACTGGTCGCCGGGGCGATGTCCGAGACCGCGGGCCGCCGGGTCGCGCGGGCGGCGACCAAGCTGCCGCATCTGCCCGAAATATCGTGGGAGAACGGGCGAATGGATCGGTGGGCGCTGGCCGAACTGCGCACCACCAGCGGATGGGCGATGACCCAGGCGATCGCCGAACTGGGGCGGTTCGATTCCTCGCCCTGGCTGTCGAGCCTGAGGGTGCCGACGGGGGTGGTGATCACGACCCACGATCGGGCACTGCCGGTCCATCGGCAGCTGGAAATGGCGAAAATGATTGCCGGAGCGGAGATTTTCCTGGCGCCGGCCGGACATGCGGCCTGCGTACTCGAGGCGGACGTCTTTGTCCCGGTGCTCCTCGAGGCCTGTGCGGCGGTGGCCGCTCGGCGGGAGAGCTGAACCGCTCAGCCGTGGGCGTGCGCCGCCTTCAGCAGCGCGGAGATACTGTCGTGCACGGCATCGGCCATCCGGTCGGGATCGGGGACCAGTTCACGGCAGGCGATGAAGCCGAAATCGAGATCACCGTTGGCCGACAGCACCGTGACGTTGAGACCGGCGCCGTGGAATACCGGCCCGAACGGGAACAGCGCGTCGATGCGATGACCGAGGAAATACAGTGGCTGTTGCGGCCCGGGCACATTGGAGATCACCAGGTTGTGCACTACCGGATGGCGTTCGGCGAGTTTGAACGACGAATACGCGCGCACCGCGAGCCGGAAGGTGTTCGGCGGGGCGTATTCGGCCCAGTCCTGCAGGAAGTCCGCGCCCAGCACCTCGTGCTCCTCCTTGGCGCCGACGTTGGCCGCCGCGATCAGGCGTAGCCGCTCCACCGGATCCGCGACGTCGGTGTAGAGCTGAGTGAACAGCGTCGACACCTTGTTGACGCCGCGTTCGTGCCGCGTGGTCTCGTGGGTCGAGACGGGGACCGAGGCGATCAGCGAGGTCTCCGGCAGTTCGTCGTGCTCGGCCAGATATTGGCGCAGGGCCCCGGCGATCACGGTGAGGACCACATCGTTGATCTTCACCCCGAAGGCCGCCCGGATCTCCTTGATATCGGCGAGCGGAGCGGTGGTGAACGCGACGCTGCGATGGCGGGTGATGGTCCGGTTGAAGGGGGTGCGTGGCGCGGTGAACGGCAGTGCCATGCCCTGTTTGTCGGCGCGGCGGCGCTGGACCAGGCCGCCGAGTTTGCCGAGTGTTTTCGGCACCATGCCGACCACGCCGAGTTTCGCCGGCATCCGTACCAGTCCC
The DNA here is from genome assembly GCF_000308855.1 of Nocardia veterana NBRC 100344. GTDB lineage: Bacteria > Actinomycetota > Actinomycetes > Mycobacteriales > Mycobacteriaceae > Nocardia > Nocardia veterana. Next base: position 31,424 of record NZ_BAGM01000067.1, read on the forward strand.
TCGGCCGCGAGGACGAGGTCGTTGGGTTCGTTCGACTCCGTGTGGATCTCGGCCGGCGGATCCGGATAGCGCACACCCGGTTCGGCGTCGCACAGATAGGCCATCATGTCGGCGCCGGTGACGCCGTCGACGGCGGCGTGATGGTACTTCGAAACGACGGCGACCTTATCGTCGGCCAAGCCTTCGATCACCCACATCTCCCACAGTGGCCGGGTTCGATCCATCGGCTGAGCGGCCAGGTCGCCGACGAGTTCGGCCAACTCCTTCGGTCCGCCGGGGGAGGGCAGGCCGAGGCGGTGCACGTGCCGGTCGAGGTCGAAGTCGTGATCGGTGACCCAGACCGGATGGTCGAGGTCGAACGGGACGCGGTGCACGCGGCGGCGCATCGAGGGCACCAGGTGCAGGCGACGGCTCAGCTCTTCCTTCAGCGCCGTGAATTCGTAGTCCGTGCCGTCGGCGGGCGGATCGAGGATCAGCAGCGCGCAGACGTGCAGCAGTTGGGTGTCGGTCTCCAGGTACAGAAAGCTGGCATCCAGCCCGGTCAATCGTTCCATACCCATAGCCTATTAGAACACGTTCTAGTTTTGGCCGAAATGGGCGGGGAGTTCGGTCACATTCCGGAGCGGTTACCGCCTGCGATCAATTGCGAGACGGTTACGAAATCGTAACCGCGGGAACGAAGTTCCGCGGCTATTCGGGGGATCGCCGCCGCTGCCGCTGCTTGGTACATGGCGTGCAACAGAATGATCGAACCCGGCCGGGTACGGCTCACGGTGTCCGCCACGATGGCATCGGTGCCGGCGCCGCCGGTGGAATCGGATTCGACGTCCCACATCACGGTGGTGCGATCGTGCCGGGACAGATACCGGGGCAGTGCCACCAGCTTCTTCCCGTGGGGCGGGCGAAACGTCACCGGACCGTGATAGCCCGTGCGCTCGATCTCCGCGTCGGTGCGCTCGATCTCGTCGCGGACCGTGGCCGGGGTGACGAAGACCAGGCGCCGGTGGGAGTAGCTGTGGTTACCGAGCTCGTGCCCGGCCGCAGCGATCCGCGCCCCGTAGTCGCGATGGGCGGCCAGATCACGCCCGACGAGGTAGAAGGTAGCCGGAATATGCTCGGCGGCAAGGGTTTCCAGGATGGCCGGAGTGCGGTCGGTGGGGCCGTCGTCGATGGTCAGCGCGACGACCTTGCGAGTGGTGTCGACCCGGTGGACCAGCCGGCCGGCCACCTGGAAGGTCCGCGAGTTCATCAGGACGTACGCGCCGATCGACACCACCGTCGCGATGACGACGACGATCGCACCGCCGAGCAGAAGCCTGCGTGTCATCGGCGAAACCTACCACCGGACAACGGGTCCGGTGGTAGGTGCGGATCACCAGTGCAGGCCGGGCAGGCGGTTGACGATCCGGGCCGCCGGGGTCGGCAGCCCCATCAGCGGCTGCACCACCGGCGCGAGCGCCAGCAGCGGACTGCGGCCGCCGGATTCCGCCGGCTCGGTCGATGCGGCGCGGCCGTGCTGCGCCGCGGCGGACTCACCGGTGCGGCGGAAACCCTGGTGCAGGATGGCCTTCTTCACCGAGGGCATGACCGTGTCGATGACCTGGGCGAACGTACCGATCGGGGTATCGATGCGGGCCGGCCGCTCCTCCAGTGCGCGCACCACGATCGCGGCCGCTTGTTCCGGGCTGTGCACCGGAAGCGAGCGGTACATCTCGGTCGGCGCGATCATCGGCGTGCGCACGAGCGGCATCCGCACCGAGGTGAAGGTGATGCCCGCGTCGGCGTTCTCCACGGCGGCGATTTCGCTGAAGGTGTCCAGCGCCGACTTGCTCGCCACATAGGCGGCGAAGCGGGGCAGTTTGGTCTGCACCGCGATCGAGGAGATGTTGACCACGTGCCCGAATCGGCGTTCCCGCATGGACGGCAGCAGCGCCAGGATCAATCGCACGGCGCCGAAGTAGTTGACGGCCATCGTCCGCTCGAAGTCGTGCATGCGGTCGGTGGAGTTCAGCACCGAACGGCGGATCGAACGCCCGGCGTTGTTCACCACGTAGTCGACGTGGTGATGATCGGCGAGCACCTGCTTGACCAGCAGTTCGACCGCCTTCTCATCGGTGATGTCGCAGGAATAGCTGTAGGCGTCGCCGCCCTGTTCGCGGACCCGGGCGGCCGCGGCCTCGAGTTCGTCGACACCGCGGGCCACCATCAGCACCGTCGCGCCGCGGCGGGCCACCGCATGGGCGGTCGCCAGCCCGATGCCCGAGGATGCGCCGGTGATCAGCACGATCCGGTCGCGCAGCGGGTCGCCGCCGTGCCGGCGGGCGCGGTCGGGATCCAGATGGGCGCGCCAGTACCGCCACAGATTCTCGGCGTAAGTGTCGAAGGCGGGGACCTCGAGATCGATTCGGCGTAGCAGTGCCCGAGTCGAATCGGAGACGAATTCCGAGGCGAAGGACACGTGCGGGGCGACCTCGGCCGGAATGCCGAACTGCTGCAACAGGAAATCACGAGCCGCGGTGACGCCGGGCAGACGGCTCAGCGTCGCCAGTGCGGTGTGGCTGCCCGGAACCGGACCGAGGCCTGCGGGTGCGCCGGCCGCTCGCGAGAGCGCGCCGTAGATCTCGGTGAACGGCTGCGGACGGGGGTTGACCAGGTGGAAGGTGCGCTGGTTCAGGCCCGGTCGCCGGATCAGCTCGACCATCGCCCGGGCCACGTAGTCGACCGGGACGATATTGGTGGCGCCCAGATCCGGCAGTGGCAGCGGCAGCCCGCCGGGCAGCGCGGCCAGCCGCGCGATCGCGGGGAAGAAGTAGTACGGGCCGTCGATCTTGTCCATTTCGCCGGTGCGGGAGTCGCCGACCACGATCGCCGGTCGGTAGACCCGCCACTGCAGCCCGGCGCTCTCCCGGACCAGCTTCTCGGCGGCGAATTTCGTTCGATGATAAGGAGATTCGAGGTTCTGGCCGAGGTCGAAGTCGTCCTCGAAGAACTTGCCGCGATGGTCGCCGGCGACGGCCACCGACGAGACGTGGTGCAGCATGGCACCGAGTTCGGTGGCGAGCGCGATCACCGCGCGGGTGCCCTCGACATTCGCCGCATAGGCGGATTCCTCGTCGGCGGTCATGTCGTAGACCGCGCCGAGATGGATGACGTGCTGCGCCGCCGGCGGTTCGTCGGCCAGTCCCAGTCGGTCGGCCGTCAGGTCTCCGATCAGCGGAAATACCCGGTCGGTGGCATTCCAGCGGACGGCGAGTTCGGCGAGTTTGGCCGCCGACGCCTCGCGGACGAGGATGTGCAGGATCGCGTCGGGATCCGCCTGGAGCAGGCCCTCCACCACTCGCCGTCCCAGAAAACCCGTCCCACCGGTCACGATATAGGTGGACATAACCCCTCCTTGCATGTCGAACATGTTGTCGCACAACGTTGTTCGTCCGACATGCGTCGGTGGATGCGGACGTGAACGAATCGGCCTCTATCAGAATCGAGGTCGCTGTAGGAACCCCTGCGTGCCTAACTGGTGAGTAACTTTAGCTGGCGCCCGCTTGTGCCCGCAACCAGACGGCGCTCCGCGTGGTGTGGGACTTGTCACCACGTCGGAGCGCCGATCGGTATGTGTAACAACGATTTTGATGTAACCCTGAGACGCACCTGGCTATCTGTTGGCAACCATCCGGTCGGCTGTCCAGAAGCGTGGGAGGGTCGTTCAGCCTTCGCGCCGCACCGGGAATTCGCTTGCCAGATCGGCGAATACGGCGCTGTTGAGATCGAAGGCGCGCCGGCACTCGCCGAGCACGCGCTGCTTCTCCAGGTCGTCGACGGCCAGTTCGTCGAGCAGGGTCCGGTAGGCACGTTTGAAGGCGGCCGGATTAGGGATCTGATCGAAGACGTAGAAGCGCACCCCGTCGCCGCGCTTGGGGAGCTGCCACAGCTTCGCCGCGGTGCCGCGGATGACCTGACCGCCCGACAGATCGCCCAGATACCGGGTGTAGTGGTGGGCCACATAGCCCGCCGGCCAGTTCAGGGCGCATTCGGTGATGCGGGCGGCGTACTCGGCCGTCGCCGGCACGGCGGCGATGTCGTCGCGCCAGCCCGGCCCGCCCAGGTGTGCCAGATCATCCTCGAGATGTGCCAGGCGCGCGAGCTCGGGCCGGATGAACGGCCCGGCGACCGGATCGGCGGCGAGCACGTCCCAGTGCGCCTCGAGGGCCCGGTAGATGTGCCAGAGCTGACCGGTGTAGCGGTAGAACGCCCGCACATCCAGGGCGCCGCCCAGCATGTCGCTCATGAAGGTGGAGTTCTCGGCCCGCTCGTGCTGTTCGGCGGTGGCGGAGCGGATCTGCGCGGAGAACGGCACGGGCTGCTCGGTGGAGGTGGCGTCCGGCATGATCGGCGATGTCCTCACTTCGTCACGACAAGTATGGGTTACCTAACTTCCCCTCCGACGATACCGGGCCGCGTCCGTGACGGAATCAAACTTTCGGACGAGAAATTCGCGCGGGGTGCGCACGATTCGGTGACAGTTGTCGTCGACGTCGAGAGCCCGGGCCGGCGGGTCTCGTCCCCGTGTTGGGAACCCGCCGATGCGGCCGGAGCCGTGCCGGACCGGTAAACAGTCTTCACAAACGCTGTGACGAGAGGAATGAGTGCCATGATCGTCCGCACGCTCCGGGTGTCGTACGGGGACCAATGGGGCAGCCACCGCGGTTCCACTCATCCCAGCCCGATCCCGCCGTCGTTGGCTGAGCGCAGGCACGCGGCCGGAGAGAGCTACACGGTGTTGCTGTCTGCGGAGGGCCGCCCACTGGCTCGGGGTGAATACTCGAATCGAAAGAATTGGCGCATATATCTTTACGATGACGCGGGTTTTCAGGTGCAGATGATCGACTTGGAGCCCTGGTCGGAATCGATGATGCGTGTCTACCGCGATTACCGGTGGGAATACACCGGCACGGAGACGCGCACCGATGGCTGGGCCGCCCAGGAGATCATAAGCATCTCGGCGAACGGACAATTCGAGATCGAAACGGCGTCCGACTGGACCACCTGGTTGCCGTTACACGAACGAGTGCGGCACGGACACCGGCCGCTCACGGAGTCGGAAGCCGGTGTCACGCGGCGATTTTCGATCGGCAACTATCCGGTCACGGGCCCCGAGGACCACACCCGTCCGGTGTTCGCGGTTTTTCCCACCGAGAACGGGCACGACCACACTCCGATCGTGCTGGGAATACCCACACCCGAATTCGGCGACTGGGCATCCTTTGCGGACCTGCTTACTTTGGGGGGCCACGAACTTGCGCCGACGCTGAGCTTCGTGCACGACGAGATGGAGGGTGATTGGCAGCCGTTGAGCGCGGTCGGGATCGAGGAGCTGTTCACTCCGGGCGCGACACACGAGACTGTCGACGGCACTGCGGTGATCGCGTTGCGCGACGGAGGAGTGCTGCGTGTCACCTCTGGACACTTGGCCGCGGCGGACCCCGGCTGGATCGAAGGTGATGTCGACAAGCTGCGAGTGGTCCCCGTGCCCGCGGGAGAATATCCGGTCACATTGGCGCTCATGCGATTCGACGACCACTCGGGGCGGGTAGGTGGCGCCAAATTGACCGTCACCGAGGCGCCGGTCGCTATGTGGGAAATGGCCCTGAGAGCAGGAGAAGACCCGAGTCTGCTCGGTAAGAACGAGTTCTACGGCGTCGGCGTGGACACGGGCGTAGCCGCCTTCTTCGATGCAACCCGCGGACCTCTCGTCGACGACGAGGGTGTCGACACCTTCGACGAACAGATACTGGGTGGCGGGCTCGAGACCGATGTCGTTGTGGAAGTAGCAGGCTCGGATTCCGAGCCCAACCTCATCGCCTTCCATGCGGGCTGGGGCGACGGCGCGTACCCGTTGTGGATCGGTCGCGCGGTTGATGGACATGTCTGTTGCGCGGTCATCGACTTCCGGCTGATGGTCGACCGGTAGAGGCGACGCGAACTTCAGGTCGCGCCGAGGACCTCAGGCCGATGCGCGGATGTTTCGTTGCGCGATCGCGCCATTACCGCGTCGGCTGAGGCAACGCGGCCGGCTCAGGAGTCCGAGGCTTCGAACGGTCCGGTCGCGGCGGCTGCTTCCAGCCGATGCTGGTGCTGACCACGAACAGGAGGCCGTCCAACGCTGCCCGGCCGTGGGTCCGCCGCTGGTCCGGACGCCGAATGCGGCGCACCGGAGTGAATGGGCCGACCTTGCCGCGACGCATCGGTCACCACCCGGGCGACCACCGCAGAATTTCGGACCGACACGCCTCTTCGTTCTGAACCGAGTTCGAACTGTGGTGGGCCTTTCGATGGGAGCGGACCGGTGCGGCGGAACGAGCGGTTTCCGGTCGTTCGCTTGCCTCCGGGGAATGGAACTATTCGGAAGAAAGGGGCGAGTTCGGACAAGTGTGGACAAGTCGGGCGGGTGGTGGCGCGGTCGAGACGCCTTGTGTTACAACGGTTTTACGCATCGTTCACTAAGCTAACTACTTTGAGAGGCGGCGGAATGTGCGGAATCGCGGGCTGGGTGGACTTCTCCGAGGACCTCACCCGGCAGCAGGGGGTTATCGATGCGATGACCGAAACGATGGCCTGTCGGGGTCCGGACGGGCGTGGCACCTTCGTTCGTGAGCACGCGGCACTGGGGCATCGGCGGCTGGCCATCATCGATCTGCCCGGCGGTGCGCAGCCGATGAGCGTGCCGACGCCGGCCGGCGACGTGGCGATGGTGTATTCGGGAGAGGCCTACAACTTTCGCGAGCTGCGCGACGAATTGCGCGGGCTCGGGCACACCTTCGATACCGACAGCGATACCGAAGTGGTGCTGCACGGCTATCTGCAGTGGGGGGAGGGGGTCGTCGACCACCTCAACGGCATGTACGCCTTCGCGATCTGGGACGACCGCGATCAGAAGCTGATCATGGTGCGCGACCGGATGGGAATCAAACCCTTCTACTACTACCCGACGCCCGGCGGCGTGCTGTTCGGCTCCGAACCGAAGGCCATCCTCGCCAACCCGCTGGCGGCGCAGACCGTCGACCTCGACGGTCTGCGCGAGCTGTTCGCCATGACGAAACAGCCGGGCTGGTCGCTGTGGAAGGGGATGACGGAAGTACTGCCGGGGACGCTGGTCACGGTGGACCGCAACGGCATTCGCGCGCGGACCTACTGGCGGCTGCAGGCGGTCGAACACACCGACGATCAGGAGCGGACCGTCGCCCGGGTGCGTGAGCTGTTGACCGATATCGTCGATCGCCAGCTCATCGCCGACGTCCCGCGGTGTGTGCTGCTGTCGGGTGGGCTCGATTCCAGCGCCATCACCGGCCTGGCCGCGGCGCGGCTGGCGCGCGACGGGGAGCAGGTGCGGACCTTCTCGGTGGATTTCGCCGACCAGGAGCAGAATTTCGTCCCCGACGAGATGCGCGACACCCCGGATTCGCCGTTCGTGCGGGAGGTGGCGGCACTGGTCCGGTCGGCCCATCGCGATGTGGTACTTAATCCGGCGGATCTGTCCGACCCGGCGGTGCGGCGGGCAGTGATCACCGCCCGCGACATTCCGGCCGGCCTCGGCGATATGGACACCTCGCTGTATCTGCTGTTCGCGGCGATTCGGCAGCAGTCGACCGTGGCGCTGTCGGGCGAGTCCGCCGACGAGGTGTTCGGCGGCTACCGCTGGTTCCACGACGAGGTGGCGCTGAAGGAGGACACCTTCCCGTGGCTGGCGTTCGACAACGCGCTGACCGGCGATGGCCGCTGGCAGATTCTGAACCCGGCGCTGCGGGAGCGGCTGCGGCTCGAGGAGTTCGTCGCCGACCAGTACCGCGCCGCGGTGGCCGAGGTCGAACACCTCGACGGTGAATCCGAGCTCGAACACCGGATGCGGACCGTCTGTCACCTGCATCTGACCCGGTTCGTGCGAATGCTGCTCGACCGCAAGGATCGCGCGTCGATGGCGGTCGGGCTCGAGGTGCGAGTGCCGTTCTGCGACCACCGTCTGGTCGAGTACGTCTACAACACCCCGTGGTCCCTCAAGACCTTCGACGGCCGGGAGAAGAGCCTGCTGCGGCATGCCGCCCAGCATGTGCTGCCCGAATCGGTCGTCCGCCGGGTCAAGAGCCCCTATCCGTCGACCCAGGATCCGGGGTATGCCGCGGTGTTGCAGCAGCAGGCGAAACAGGTTCTCGCCGAGGGTGATTCACCGCTGTTCGAGATCATCGACCGGCAGTGGCTGCAGCGCGTGGTAGCGCAGGATCCGCTGAGTATCGACAGTCGCAGCCGGGCCGGGTTGGATCGGATCATCGACCTGCATACCTGGCTGAGCCTGTATTCTCCGCAGTTGCAGCTGGACTGAGCCCTCCTCGCACGGGCCGGCGCCGACCTCGGACGGGGCCGGCCCGTCGGCTGTGCGGGGGGCTCCGGTGCTGGTCAGGGTGTTGCCGGCCGGGTGCCAGGGTGCCGGAACAAGCGCGTGAACATTATTTACTAATAGGTGTTCACAAAACCGGTGTGGTGTGGTTCACTCCATAGGAACGTGTTCCAAAGGAGGTACCGTGTCCGCGCCGTCTCTGCCGTCCATCAGTCACGATTTCGACTTCACCGACCCCGATCTGCTGTCTCAGCGGCTGCCCGTCGCCGAATGGGCCGAACTGCGTCGCACCGCGCCGGTGTGGTGGGTGGACCAGCCCAAGGGCGTGAGCGGCTTCGACGACGGCGGCTACTGGGTGGTGAGCCGGCTCGACGACATCAAGGAGATCTCGAAGAACTCCGAGGTCTTCTCCACCCAGGAGAACACCGCGGTCATCCGCTTCAACGGCGAGATCACCCGCGAGGAGATCGAGATCCAGCGCGCCATGCTGGTCAACACCGATCCGCCCGCGCACGACAAGCTGCGCCGCATCATCTCCCGCGGCTTCACCCCGCGCGCGGTGGAGAGCCTGCGCGCCGCGCTGCGCGAGCGCGCCGAGCGGATCGTGCACGAGGCCAAGAAGACCGGCGGCGGCGACTTCGTCCAGCAGGTGGCCTGTGAGCTGCCGCTGCAGGCGATCGCCGAACTGCTCGGGGTGCCGCAGGAGGATCGCGGCAAGCTGTTCGAGTGGTCGAACCAGATGATGGGCTACGACGACCCCGAGTACGCCGACAGCTACAAGATGGCCAACGCCCAGGTGATGGGCTACGCGTGGAACCTCGCCGAGGAGAAGCGCAAATGCCCGGCCGACGATATCGTCTCCCAGCTGCTCAATGCCGATATCGAGGGCGAGGCGCTGGGCTCGGAGGAATTCGCCTGGTTCGTCATCCTGCTGGCCGTGGCCGGCAACGAGACCACTCGTAACGCCACCACGCACGGCATGAAGGCCTTCGTCGACAATCCGGAACAGTGGGAGCTGTACAAGGCCGAGCGGCCGCGCACCGCACCGGACGAGATCGTGCGCTGGGCCACCCCGGTCATCGCGTTCCAGCGGACTGCGTTGGCGGACACCGAGATCGGTGGGCAGGCCATCAAGAAGGGGCAGCGGGTCGGGCTGTTCTACTCCTCGGCCAACTTCGACGAGGAGCGCTTCGACAAGCCGTTCGAATTCAACATCATGCGAAACCCGAACCCGCACGTCGGATTCGGCGGCACCGGTACCCACTACTGTGTCGGCGCCAACCTCGCTCGGCTGCAACTGGATCTGATCTTCAACGCCATCGCCGACGTGATGCCCAACCTGCGTGAGGTGTCCGAGCCGGTCCGGCTACGCTCGGGCTGGTTGAACGGAATCAAGAGCTGGCAGGTCGCCTACGAATGAGCGTCGCGGCCGGCCGGGGTGCAGCAGACCCCGGCGGCCCGGCCTCCGGCGGCCCAGGACACAGCGTGCGCACCGGCCTCGACGTTCCCGTGACGTCGGGGCCGTGCGCATGCGACGAAGGACGACGCATGACAGCCGCACGACGGGGCCGGATGCCGGCGGTGAGCGACGCCGATATCCGGCGGACCGCCCGCACGCTGCTGGTCGAGCAGGGACCCGAGGCGGTGACCCTGCGGGCCATCGCACGCGATCTGGGCATCACCGCGCCCGCGCTGTATCGGTACTACGCCTCGCGCGACGATCTGGTGAGCGCGCTGCGCAGCGACATCTGCGCCGATCTCGCCCAGGAGCTCGCCGAGCAGGTCGCCGAACTGCCCGAGGACGGGATGGTCCAGCTGTTCGCGATCTGCAAGGGGTTTCGGCACTGGGCGTTGGCGCACGCCCACGAATTCACCCTGGTCTTCGCCTCGCCCGCCGGTGATTCCGCCAGTGCCATGCGGCAATTCGACGAACCGTTCGGCCGGATCTTCCTGGAGGCGGCGGGCCGGCTGCTGACCACCTACGACATCGTGACCCCGCCGACCGATGTGATTCCGCACGCGCTGCGCGAGGATCTGATCGGATTCCAGACCGAACTGCTGGCCGTCCTCGCCGAGTCGGGCCAGAAATTTCCCGCCGAGAAACTGGATCTCGGCGTCACGTATCTGATGACCCAGTTCTGGGCCCGGCTCTACGGACACGTGACGCTGGAGGTGTTCGGCAACTACCCGATGCCGGTGCGCGATCCCGACGCGCTGTTCGACGCGACGCTGGCCGACCTGGCCCGCTCGATCGGCTTCGCCGCCTAGGTCCGAAGCTTCCCGGGCGGGCCCGGTCGCCGCCGATTCAGCTGAAGTCGTCGGGTCGAACTCCGGTGACCCGGCGCAGAATCCGCGGCCGCCGCAACCACCGTGCGAACCATTCGCCGAGCGTGATCCCGCCGCCGAGGGCGCAGCCGACCACCAGCGCGGCGAACATCTGGTTCAGACCCAGCAGCAGATCGTCGTTGATCAGTCCGAACAGACCGCGATAGACCTTGAGACCGGGAAGCAGCGGCGTGATCCCGGCGACGGCCACCACGAGCGGGGGAGTGACCGCACGCCGGGCGAGCAGACCACCGGCCAGACCGACCGCGGTGGCCGCGACCGCCGCCGCGATCACCGGGCCGAACCCGGCATGCTGCACGAACAGATAGCAGACGGTGATACCCGCGCCGCTGATCGCGGCCACGGTGAGCGCACGCCGCTCGGCGTAGCAGGCCAGCGCGAAGGCCAGCGAGGCCAGCGCACCGGCGGCGACCTTCAGGGGCAGATTGGCGATGTCGTAGTTCGGCGACATATCGATCGGCGGCACCTGAGCGCCGAACGCCTGTGCGCCGCGCAGCGCCAGCGCCACGCCACCGATGATCGCGCCCGTCATCACCAGCACCTCGAGCATGCGGGCGGCGGCCGTGATGGGTGCGCCGGTGATCGCGTCCTCGACCGCACCGACCAGTTGTAAACCACTGAGGAGCACGGTGATTCCGGCGGCGACGATCAGGGTGGGATTGGTTTCCAGGCCCTCGGCGAAGGTCTGCAGCAGGATCGCGGGCAGGGTGGCGATGATGCCGCCGGCCATGTTCTGGAAGAAGAAGGGCAGCCCGCGCTTGTTGAGCGCGCGGTTGCACCGGTCGATCAGCAACGTCGTGGCGAAACTCACGGCCGCCACCAGCGCGCCGCCGCCGAGCAGCATCGCGATGGAGGCCGCCAGCAGCGACCAACCGAAGGTCGCGACCCACCGGTTGTACGGATGCGGTGCGGTGGTGATCGCGTCGAGGGCGGCGTGCGCCTCCTGCGGCGGCACCACCTCGCGGCGGATCCGCCGGGTCAGCCGATCGACCGCCGACAGCCGCGTGAAGTCCAGCGAGCGGTACTGCACCACGCGCATCGTGCTGGCAGGTGGCAGCGAGGGACCGCGATCGGCGGAGATGCGAATGGAGTTGTAGGTCACGTCGATATCGCACTGCGCCAAACCGTATGTCGCCGCGATGAATTCGACCTGCGTACTGGTATCGGTCACGGCGGTGCCCGAGGCGAGCACCACCTCGCCGACCCGCTCGGCCAAGTCGAGGACCTCGGTCACCGCGGCGTCGTCGCGCAGATCGATCGGCTGCAACGGGGCGGGCGCCTCGACCACCGAGTCGACCGTCGCCCGGCGCTGCGCGACCAGCCGGTCGGTCACCGCACCCATCGCCCGATGCCACAACGAACTCGGCCGCGTGTCCGGCCCCGTGCGGACGAGTTCGGGCTCCAACTCATCTGTCACACAGGACACGGTAGTCGGAGCGCGGCCGTGCCCCGGGGTCAGCTCCCTCACTCCGGCCGCGGCGACCACGAGGGCAAAGCGCTGGTTATCCGCGCGGCGCCGACCCTCCCGCTACAGTCGGTAACCATGGGCACCGAAACGGCTACGGGTACCGGGGCAGCAGCGGGTACCGAGACAGCAGACTCCGCGACACCGGGCGCCGGCAGCTCCCACACCGGGAAGTCGACGGCCGATCATCTGCGCGCCGCGCTCGACGGTCCCTGGCGCGAGGTGCGGGAACAGGCGCGTCGCCAACTGGTCGACGACCGGTTGTTCGGCGACCCGTACCTCGACTACCGGCAGTCCCGCGCCCGAGTGCTGGAACAGCTGCGCATCGTCGCCGAATTCGGTTACGCGGAAAAGGGTTTCAGCATCGAGCACGGTGGCAGCAACGATCCCGGCGGCGCCGTCACCGGTTTGGAGATGCTGGCCTACACCGATCTGTCGCTGTGGGTGAAGGCGGGTGTGCAATGGGGGCTGTTCGGCGGCGCGGTGGAGAATCTGGGCACCGAACGCCACGCCGATATCGTCAAACGCCTGCTCTCGCTGGATCTTCTGGGCTGTTTCGCGATGACCGAGTCCGGGCACGGCAGTGATGTGGCCAATCTGGAGACCACCGCGACCTACGATCCGGGCACCGGGGAATTCGTGGTGCACAGTCCCACCGAGTCCGCGCGCAAGGACTATATCGGCGGAGCCGCCGAACACGCCCGCATGGCGGCGGTCTTCGCCCAGCTGATCACCGGCGGGGAAAACCAGGGCGTGCACTGCTTTCTGGTGCCCATCCGCGACGAACAGGGTAACGACCTCCCGGGCGTGACCACCTCCGACTGTGGCCTCAAGGGCGGGCTGCCCGGCGTCGACAACGGCCGCATCCAGTTCGATCGGGTGCGGATCCCCCGGGAGAATCTGCTCAACCGGTACGCCGATGTCGCACCGGATGGCGCCTACAGCTCCGAGATCGAGAATCCGAGCCGGCGCTTCTTCACCACCCTGGGCACGCTCGTGCGCGGGCGGATCAGCGTCGGTGGGGCCGCGGCCGCCGGGGCACGGGTGGCGCTGAGTATCGCCCTGCGCTACGCCGACAAGCGCCGGCAGTTCTCCGATCCCGACGACGGCAGCGAAACCCTGCTCCTGGACTACCGCAGCCATCAGCGCCGGCTGCTGCCGCACGTGGCGCGGGCGTTCGCGCTGTCGTTCGCCCAGAACGACCTGGTGCGGCGCATGCATCTGGTGCAGACCGGACAGAATCTGGACCCGGCGGCGCAGCGTGCGCTGGAGAAGCGGGCGGCCGGCCTGAAGGTCGCGCAGACCCGTCACGCCACCCGCACCATCCAGGAATGCCGCGAATGTTGCGGTGGCGCAGGGTATCTCACCGAGAACCGATTGGTCACGCTGAAGGCCGACACCGATGTGTTCACCACCTTCGAAGGTGACAACGTGGTGCTCACCCAGTTGGTCGCCAAGGAGTTGCTCACCGCCTACGCCGACGAGGTGCGCGATCTCGACGCGCTGGGCTGGGTGAAGTTCGCGGCCACCATGGCCCGGGACGTGGTGCGCGAGACCTCCGGGGTGCGCCAGCTCATCCAGCGATTGCGCGACCGTTCCGACGACAGTGTCGACGACGGTGACCTGTCCCGCCGCTCGGTGCAGCTGCAGCTGTTCGCCGACCGTGAGGACTATCTGACCCGTACGGCCGCGCACCGGCTGCGCGCGCGAGCCGAGGAGACGGGCCCCTTCGAGGCGTTCAACAACGCGCAGGATCACATCCTCGCCGCCGGTGAGGCGCATATCGACCGGCTGGTGCTGGAGGCGTTCATCGAGGGCATCGCCGATATCGAGGATCCCGACGCGCGGGCGCTCGCCGACACCGTCTGCGATCTGTTCGTCTACTCGACCATCGAACAGAACCAGGCCTGGTACATCATGCACCGGTTCATGTCGGTGGATCGCGCCAAGTCGGTGCGCCGCGGCGTCAACGAACTCGTCGACCGGCTGCGGCCGCACTCCGCCACCCTGGTCGAGGCGCTGGGTGTCCCCGAGGCGATGCTGCGCGCGGCGATGCTCGACGACGCGAGCGTGCGTCAGGGCATCTGATCGATCGGCGGCGGGGCGGGCTCGGCCCCCGGCTATCGTCGAGGACGTGCATGCTCCGCCGCCGATCACCCCGCATCGACCGCAGCCTCTCGTCGTCGCCGTCGTCGTCCTGATCGGCCTGCTGACCACCGTCACGCTGCCGTTGAGTTTCCCCGCCGGCGGCGGGCCCACCGCATTCGACCGGGCGATCGGTGACCGCGTGCACGAGCGGCTCGACGCCCATCGCGGGGTCTACGACGCCCTGGTGGTGCCGAGCGACGCCTATATCGTGTTGCCGCTGTTGCTGATCGGGATCGGATACTGTCTGTGGCGGCGCGAGCGGTGGGCCGCCGTATTCCTGCTGGTCGTTCCCGAGTTGGTGGTCGCCATCAACACCTGGGTGCTGAAACCGCTGTGGGGCAGGCATTTACAGCACTATCTCGCCTACCCGAGCGGGCACACCGTCCAATTCGTCGCCATCGCAACGGGTTTGCTGCTGGTGGCCGCCGCCGGGTGGATTCGGATCGCCCTGGCGGCAGTGGCGCTCCTCGCCCTGGCGGCCGTGGCGGTGGGAATGATCGGGCTCGGCTACCACTATCCGACCGATATCGTCGGCGGTACGGCATTCGCGGCCGCCGCGGTGACGGCGGCATGGTCGGGGCTGTGCCGGCTGCGCGGTCGGACCGATGGACGCCGCGACGTCGGCGAGACGCGGCCGGCCGCCGATACCGTCGTCGATACCGGCTTCGTGCCGGGGCAGGTCGGTAAGCCGGGTGCTGCCGACGGAGATCAGGCCGGCCCGTAGGCCAGGATCAGCGAGATCACGAACCACAGCACCCAGGCGAATCCGATCAGCATGCCCAGGGCCAGCATGATGCGCAGCGCGGCCCGGCCGGGATCGATGCGGTCGGCTTCCTTCGGGTACAGATTCCACGGGCTGTACCACGGCATCGTGATCGGCAACGGGCGCGCGTACCCCTGGTCGGCGTGCGCCTGTTCCTCGAGGAAGGCCTCGGCCTGGGCCTGCTGTGGGCCGCCGTACCACAGCGTGGTGTCGACCGGCCCGCCGAATCCCTCGCCGATCAGGTCCTGCGGGGCGGGCAGATACGGCAGAATGCCGAGCCCGCGGAAGGTCAGCGCCACGTCGTTGACCGTCCACTGCGCCCGGCCCTGGGACGTCAGGTCGCGCAGGCAGGCCGCCAGCCGCCCGGGATCGTCTCCGGCCACCACCTGGAACCCCGGATCGTTCCACAGCTGCCGGATCCGGAGGTTCACGCCGTGCGGTGGCACGACCACGACCACACCGTGGACCACCCGCTGACCGAGTCCGCGTTCGGCCAGCCAGGTTTGCAGCGCATGAGTGTGTTCCCGGCTGCGGTCCAGCGGGGTGCCGCGCTCGTCGCCTTCGAAACTCACGACCTGGCCGCCGACGCGCCACGGCCCGTTCAACGGCACCTCGAGTTCACCGCTGACCCGTTCGACCATGGCCTCGGCCTCGATCACCACACAGGTGGTCGGCGTCCAGATCACGGCGTCGAACTGGTGCAGCCGATCGGCATGGAACAGGCTGCAGTTGACCGTGGCGACACCCTGCGGGTCACCCGGACCCTTCCAGGTGCGCAGCCAATCGATGAGGACCCGCTCGGCCAGAGTTCCGGCCGCGTTCTGCACTCGCACGAGCATTGGCGACCGCCCTTCCGTCGACACTCGATATCGGAAAGCATAAGGGGCACTACAGGTCCGGGGGAGGATTCGACGCGCCGATGTCGGCCTTGCGGTGCCGGCCCGGCCCGCAGACACGATATCGTCCGGGCCGGGCCGCACCGGTCAGCGGTCGGCCGGCGCCGGATCGATCGGCACGATGGGCAACCGCAGGGCGCCCGGCGCCGTCTCGGGAACGGTCGGGAAACGCGGGGCGACCGGCTGGACCCGGCGATACGGCGCGCCGAGTTCGGGCCGCGGATCGGCCTCACCCTTGTTGGGCCAGAACGCCATTGCCCGCTCGGCCTGAGCGGTGATGGTCAGCGACGGATTCACCCCGAGATTCGCGGTGACCGCGGAGCCGTCGGCGATGTGCAGCCCGGGGTGGCCGAACACTCGCTGATACGGATCGACCACACCGCTTTCGGGTCCCTCGCCGATCACGCAGCCGCCGATGTAGTGGGCGGTGGCCGGGATGTTGAACACGTCCATCACCAGGCCGTGCACGTCGCCGTCGACCTTCGCGCCGAATCGGCGGCCGATGTCGTGGGCCAGCGGGATCCAGGTCGGATTGGGTTGTCCGGTGCCCTGCCTGGTCTTGAGCTGTCCCCAGCGCCGGAACGAGGTCAGCGAATTGTCCAGCGACTGCATCACCAGCAGGATCACCGATTTCTCCGACGCGTGCCGGGCGTTGAGGCTGCGCGCGAACACCAGTGGATGCAGCACGATGGCCAGCAGGAACCGCAGGAAGCGGAAGGCACCGCCGTCGACGATGGGCACCGACATCGGGAACAGCGCATTCTGTCCCTTGCCGTAGTGGCAGACCTCGATATGGGTGTCGGGCTCGGGGTGGATCGACGAGGTGATGGCGATTCCCTCGGCGAAATCGCGCCGCTCCCGGCTGACCACGTTGAGAATCGCCTCGGAGTTGCTGCGGGTGAGTTCGCCCAGGCGCGGTGACAGATTCGGCAGCACGTTCTCGTCGCGCATCTTGTGCAGCAGCTTCTGGGTCCCCAGTGCCGCAGCCGCGAAGACGACCTGCTCGGCGGTGAAAGTCTTGCGCCCCTTGCGGATCCAGCGGTCGGACCGCTGGGTCTCGATCGCGTAGCCGCCGCCCACCATCGGCCGCACTCCGGTCACGGTGGTGAGCTCGAACACCTTCGCCCCGGCCCGCTCGGCGAGGTAGAGGTAGTTGGTGGGGGTGGTGTTCTTGGCGTTGTGCGGGCAGCCGGTGAAGCAGCGCGCACAGTGGATACAGCCGCTGCGGCGCGGGCCGGCGCCGCCGAAGTAGGGATCGTCGACCTCGACACCGGGCTGCTCCTCGTTGAAGAACACCCCGACGTTGGTGGGGTGATAGGTGTCACCGACGCCGAGATCGTCTGCGATGGAACGGATCACCTCGTCGGCGGGGGTCACGCGCGGATTCGGCGCCACCCCCAGCATGCGTTTGGCCTGGTCGTAGTACGGCGCGAGCTCGGACCGCCAATCGGCGATATGCGCCCACTGCCGGTCGGTGTAGAAGTTGGGCAGCGGTTCGTAGAGGGTGTTGCCGTAGATCAGCGAGCCGCCGCCGACACCGGCGGCCGAGAAGACCGCGCACTTGCCGAGCACGCTGATCCGCTGCGGGCCGGTGAGGCCCAGTCGTGGGGCCCAGATCGACTTGCGCACATTCCAATTCGAGCGTGGAATGGCCTCGGCCGGCCACCGGCGACCGGATTCCAGGACGGCCACCCGATAGCCCTTCTCGGTCAAGCGCAGCGCGCTGACGCTGCCCCCGAAGCCGGAGCCGATCACCACCACGTCGTAGTCGAAGTCGGGCATGTCATCCTCTCGTCACCGCACGATAATGAAACGATATCCGACTCATCGTGTCACGAACCGGACTGCGGGCGGTCGGACGCGACGGATAAACCTATCGTGCCGCCGTACCGGCCGCGGCGTGCCCGAATGGCGCAGCAGCGGGCATTCCGGTATGCACACAGGCTGTGACCACTCCATCGGCCGGCGGATCCGGCCCCGAGCACGAGGCCGCCGAGCGGGCGGCAGCCGCGAACGAGCCCGGTGCCCCGCCGGCCGAGGTGCTGTCCGACCGCATTCTCACCGTCCCCAACGTGCTGAGTGTGCTGCGGCTGACCGGTGTTCCGGTCTTGTTGTGGCTGCTGCTGGTCGAGCACGCCGACGGCTGGGCGTTCGCATTGCTGGTGGTCAGTGGCGTCACGGATTTCCTGGACGGCAAGCTCGCGCGGCTGCTCGACCAGTCCTCGCGGCTGGGGGCGCTGCTGGATCCGTTGGTCGACCGGCTGTATCTGATCGCCACCGTCGTCGGTCTACTGGTGCGCGCGATCCTGCCGTGGCCGTTCGTCGTCGTCGTGATCGGGCGGGACCTGGTGCTCAGCGCGACGCTGCCGATCTATCGCCGCCGCAACCTCGATCCCCCGGAGGTCATCTATCTCGGCAAGGCGGCCACCTTCGCGCTCATGTCGGCGCTGCCGTGGTTGCTCGCGGGGCAGATGGATTGGGCCGCCGCGGGTTTCGGGCGCGCCTTCGGTTGGGCGCTGCTGTGGTGGGGCGTCGCGGTCTATGTCTGGACGGGTCTGCTCTATCTCGGCAAGGCGTTCGCCGTCGCGCGAACCATACCCGTTGCGCCGCGAGCAACTTCGTAGCGGGTGTGCAAGGTCGCGGTGTCGGTCCGGGTGGATAGAGTTGTCCCGATGCCGGTTGGCCGATGCCCGTGAAAGGACACCCCGTGAGAGGAATCAGCCTGTGACCAACCTTCCCGAGGACCTTCGCTACACCGAGGAACACGAGTGGGTGCAGCGGATCGCGCCGGACCGTGTCCGGGTCGGTATCACCGACTACGCCCAGTCGCAGCTCGGTGATGTGGTGTTCGTGCAGCTGCCGGCGGTCGATACCGTGGTGTCGGCCGGTGAGGCGATCGCCGAGGTCGAATCGACCAAGAGCGTGTCGGAGATCTTTGCCCCGATGAACGCGAAAGTTGTTGCGGCGAACGAGAATCTCGACTCCGAGCCCGAGTCGTTGAACACCGACCCCTACGGTGAGGGCTGGATGTTCGAATTGCAGATCGATGACGCCGAGGCGCTCGACACCGCCCTCGGCGCACTGCTGGATGCCGCGGGTTACCAAGGAGTTATCGAGGGCTGAGTCAGCCTTCCCAGTTCTACCTGCACGGGTGCGCCCCAGCAGGGTACGGTCAATGCCAACAGATGTGCCGGCGGCCGGTGCCGGGAACTCTGCCGGAACTTGCCGGTGACACCTGGCAGCGCGACAGCCGGTCGCGATGGGTGGCGACGGTGAGGGCAGTGCGCTCAGTATTGGCGCCGGATACCGGTACGGATAATCGGTTCGAGGAGGAGAGCAAGGGTGAGCGAGAACAAAGACCCGGGTTACGGGGAGAGCGCGGCCGAAACGACTTCGGTATTCCGCGCTGACTTCCTCAACGAGGTCGACGCGTCGCGCTCCGGTGAGCAGACCGGCGAACAGCCGGTGCAAGGGGTCGAGGGTCTGCCCGCGGGCGCAGCCCTGCTGGTGGTCAAGCGTGGACCGAATGCCGGTTCGCGGTTCCTGTTGGATCAGCCCACCACCTCGGCGGGTCGGCACCCCGACAGCGACATCTTTCTCGACGATGTCACCGTGTCCCGTCGGCACGCGGAGTTCCGGCAGGACGAGGACACCTTCCAGGTGGTCGACGTGGGCAGCCTGAACGGCACCTACGTCAACCGGGAGCCGGTGGATTCCTCGGAGTTGCAGAACGGTGACGAGGTGCAGATCGGCAAGTTCCGGCTGGTCTTCCTGACCGGACCGCGGCCGCAGGTCAACGAGCCGAGCGCATAGCGGGCCGAGGCGGATCCACTGATGACTGGCGCAGCGCAATGGACACGCGGAGGAATGTCGATCGGCTCCGTGCTGGACCTGCTGCGTCCGGATTTTCCGGACATCACCATTTCCAAGATCCGCTTCCTCGAATCGGAGGGGCTGATCCGACCGGAGCGCACGCCTTCGGGATATCGCAGATTCTCGGTCGCCGATGTCGAGCGGTTGAAGTTCGTGCTGACCGCGCAGCGGGATCAGTATCTGCCGCTGAAGGTGATCAAGGAGCAGCTCGAAGCGATCGACCGCGGCGCCGCGACCCTGGGTGTGCGTGAAGCACGCGCCCGGGCCGACGGCGCCGGTGGGGACGGCTCGGGGCGTGCGTCCGAGTCCGCCCGCACCCTGGGCACACCTGCCGCGCCGCGCCGGTTGGGCGTGGTACCCGGTGAGGTGTCTCCGGATGAGCTGCGGCTCGACCACGAAATCCGCGTCACGCGTGCCGATCTGCTCGAGCAGGCCGGAATAGATGAGAAATTTCTCACCGAATTGATCCGCGCCGGGCTCATCACCCCCGGCGCGGCCGGGTTTTTCGACGCCGAGGCCGTGACCCTGGCTCGTACCGCGAAGGCGATGAGCGAATTCGGTTTGGAGGCACGGCATCTGCGGGCGTTCAAGCTGGCCGCGGACCGGGAGGCCGCCATGGTCGCCCAGATCGCGGCGCCGATCGCCAAGAGTCGCGATGCCGATGCCCGGGCCCGCGCCGAGGAGACGGTGCGCGAGTTGGCGGCGTTGTCGCTGACGTTGCATACCAGCTTGGTGAAGACGTCGGTGCGCGCGTCCCTCGGCGGCTGAATTCTTCGCCTAGACTCGGTGATACGGCCTGCCCAGCAGGGCTCGTGCGGGCGGCCGGCGAGTATGGGAGGCCAGTGCGATGAGTGAAATGCGTGTGATCGGCATCCGGGTCGAGCAGCCCCAGAACCAACCCGTGTTGCTGCTGCGTGAAGAGTCGGGCGACCGTTATCTGCCCATTTGGATCGGTCAGGCCGAGGCGACCGCCATCGTGCTCGAGCAGGAGGGGGTCACCCCGATCCGGCCCCTGACCCACGACCTGATCAAGATCCTGATCCACGATCTCGGCCACACCTTGAAGGAGGTCCGGATCGTGGATCTGCAAGAAGGAACCTTCTACGCCGATCTCGTCTTCGACAACGACGTGCGGATCTCCGCGCGGCCCTCGGATTCGGTTGCCATCGCATTGCGGGTCGGTTGCCCGATCTACGCGGAGGAGCCGGTGCTCGAGGAGGCCGGGCTGGTGATGCCGGACGAGCGCGAGGACGAGGTGGAGAAGTTCAAGGAGTTCCTGGAATCGGTGTCCCCGGACGACTTCAAGGCCACCGACAGCTGAGTCGCACGCGACGTCGGCCGGCCGGATCGTCGGCGACCGCGTGCGGCGGTGCGACGATCCCGGATTGTGCTCTATACCTCAGCTAGAGGGTGAGAAACACGCCGCACGCGGAGTTTGGCTCCATGCCCGTGCTGCCGAGACAATCGACGGAGTAGCCTCGACAGTTAGGCCGTTGTTCTTCTTCGGCGATGCAGTGAGGGAGTAGCAGTGGGAGACCGACCGCAGCAACCAGCACCCGATCCGCGGCCCACCGCGGTCGTGCAGCCTGGGCTGTTCCCTGACGACACGGTGCCCGACGAGTTGGTCGGTTACCGCGTTCCGAGTGCATGCCAGGTCGCCGGGATCACGTATCGGCAGCTCGACTACTGGGCCCGCACCGGGCTCGTCGTCCCCTCGATTCGCAGCGCCACCGGTTCCGGCAGTCAGCGCCTGTACTCGTTCAAGGACATCCTGGTCCTCAAGATCGTCAAGCGACTGCTCGATGCCGGGATCTCCCTGCAGAACATCCGCATCGCCGTCGACCACCTGCGCAGCCGCGGGGTCGAGGATCTGGCCGGGATCACCCTGTTCTCCGACGGCACGACCGTCTACGAGTGCTCCTCGCCGGAAGAGGTCGTCGATTTACTGCAGGGCGGTCAGGGCGTCTTCGGCATCGCCGTCAGCGGGGCGATGCGGGAACTGACCGGGGCGATCGCCAACTTCCCCGCCGAGCGTGCGGAAAGCCACGCCGCCAGCGAGCGGCCCGAGGACGAATTGGCCTACCGGCGCAAGGCGCGCGAGAACCGCAAGACCGGGTAGGGCTCGGCGGGGCCGCGGCGCCGCCGACCCCGGGTCCGGTGGATGTGACGGAGCCGACTGGTCGTCGAACCGGGCCGGAAACATATCGTTCATCCGGAGCCGCTTAAACTGTGGGTGCGTCGCCGCCGTGCGGGAGAGTTCCGGGTCCGTCCCGGGCGCCGAAGGAGCAGCACCTCCCCGTCAATCTCTCAGGCATCAGGGACCGTACGGAGTTCGACGCCTCTGGAAAGCGGTGTCCGCACACAATGCGGGCTACCCGCCCATGGGGAAAGGGTCGCATCGCGGACCCGAATCTCTCAGGCGCCACGACAGAGGGGGAGGGCCGACAGTCGTCGACGTGGCAGTGCTGCCCGGTCGACTCGCCCGAGCCTTGGAGCTGCCGTGACCCGTAGTTTCGCCGACCGCCACATCGGACCCGACCCCACCGAGCTCGATCGGATGCTCGACGCCGTCGGCGTCGGCTCGATGGACGAACTGACGCGTCGCGCCGTACCCGCGACCATCCTCGACGCCGCCGACGACACCGGCCTGGACGCGCTGCCGCCCGCCGTGTCCGAACACGAGGCACTCACCGAACTCGCGGCCCTCGCGCACTCGAACACCGTGGCCACCTCCATGATCGGCCTCGGCTACTACGACACCCTGACGCCGCCGGTGCTGGTCCGCAATCTGCTGGAGAACCCGGCCTGGTACACCGCCTACACGCCGTATCAACCCGAGATCAGCCAGGGGCGTCTCGAAGCCCTGCTCAACTTCCAGACCATGGTCGCGGATCTGACCGGGATGGAGGTCGCCAACGCCTCCATGCTGGACGAGGCGACCGCCGCGGCGGAGGCGATGACGCTGCTGCAGCGGGCCAATCGGAAGAGCACCTCGCAGCGACTGCTGATCGATGCCGACCTCTTCCCGCAGACCCGAACCGTCCTGGCCACCCGCGTCGAACCGCTGGGCATCACCCTGGTCGAGGCCGATCTGAGCACGGGTGAGCTGCCCGACGGCGACTTCTTCGGTGTCGTGCTCCAGACCCCGGGAGCCTCCGGCCGGATCCTGGAGCCGACGGGGTTGATCGCCGCCGCCCACGACCGCGGCGCGCTGGTCGCGGTGGGCGCCGATCTGCTGGCGCTGACGCTGATCACACCGCCCGGCGAGCAGGGAGCCGACGTCTGTTTCGGTACCACGCAGCGTTTCGGTGTCCCGCTCGGCTTCGGCGGACCGCATGCCGGCTATCTCGCGGTCCGCACCGCGCATGCCCGGCAGCTGCCCGGCCGGCTGGTGGGCGTCTCGGTGGACGCCGACGGAAATCGGGCCTATCGGCTCGCCCTGCAGACGCGCGAACAGCACATCCGGCGGGAGAAGGCGACCTCCAACATCTGCACCGCGCAGGTTCTGCTCGCCATCGTCGCCGCCATGTATGCCTCCTACCACGGCGCGGACGGATTGCGCGCGATCGCGCGGCGCGTCCATCGCCACGCCGAACGGCTGGCCGCCGGACTCGGTGACGCTGTCGTGCACGAGCGCTTCTTCGATACCGTCCTGGTCGCGGTGCCCGGCGGCGCCGAAGCGGTGGTCGGCAAGGCCAAGGGGCGCGGCATCAATCTGCGCCTGGTCGATGCCGATCACGTGGCGGTGGCCTGTGACGAGGCGACCACCGACGCGCAGGTCGCGGTCGTGCTGGAGTGCTTCGGCGCCGACGCCGCACCGGAGGTGAGCGAGCGGCCGTCGATCGAGACCCGGACCTCGTCCTATCTGACCCATCCGGCCTTCACCCGCTACCGCACCGAAACCGCGATGCTGCGGTACCTGCGGCAGCTGTCGGACAAGGATATCGCCTTGGACCGCAGCATGATTCCGCTCGGCTCCTGCACCATGAAGCTCAACGCCACCGCCGAGATGGAACCCATCACCTGGCCCGGCTTCGCCCGGCTGCATCCCTACGCGCCGGTGGAGGATGTGCCCGGCATGCTGCGGGTGATCGAGGATCTGGAGAACTGGTTGGCGGCCGTCACCGGATACGACCGGGTGAGCCTGCAGCCGAACGCCGGCAGCCAGGGCGAATACGCCGGCCTGCTGGCGATCCGCCGCTACCATCTGGATCGCGGCGACACCCACCGTGACACCTGCCTGATCCCGTCGAGCGCGCACGGCACCAACGCGGCCTCCGCGGCGATGGCGGGCCTGCGGGTGGAGGTCGTGAAGTGCCGCGACAACGGTGACGTCGACCTGGACGACCTGCGGGCGAAGATCGCCGATCACGCCGACCGGCTGGCCTGCATCATGATCACCTACCCGTCCACCCACGGGGTGTACGAGCACGAGGTGGCCGAACTGTGCGCGTTGGTCCACGACGCCGGTGGTCAGGTGTACGTCGACGGCGCCAACCTGAATGCCCTGGTGGGACTTGCCCGGCCGGGGCGGTTCGGCGGCGACGTCTCGCATCTGAACCTGCACAAGACGTTCTGCATCCCGCACGGCGGCGGCGGTCCCGGCGTGGGACCGGTGGCGGTGCGCGAGCATCTGGCGCCGTATCTGCCGGGTGATCCGCTGCAGCGGGATTCACACGCGGTGTCGGCGGCGCGCTACGGTTCGGCGTCGATTCTGCCGATCACCTGGGCCTACATCCGGATGATGGGCGCCGACGGGCTGCGGCGGGCGACGACGACCGCCATCGCCTCCGCCAATTACCTTGCGCGGCGGTTGAATCCGCATTTCCCGGTGCTGTACACCGGAGACAACGGCATGGTGGCGCACGAGTGCATTCTGGATCTGCGCGAGATCACCAAGCGGACCGGCGTCACGGTCGACGATGTGGCCAAACGCTTGGCGGACTACGGATTCCACGCTCCGACGATGAGTTTCCCGGTCGCCGGCACGCTGATGGTCGAGCCCACCGAGAGTGAAAACCTCGACGAACTGGATGCTTTCGCCGATGCGATGATCGCGATCAAGGGCGAGATCGACGAGGTGGCCGCCGGTACCTGGCCGGTGGAGCAGAGCCCGCTGCGCGGCGCGCCGCACACCGCCGCCGCGCTGGTGGGTGAATGGACCTACCCGTACAGCCGGGAAACCGCGGTGTACCCGATGGGTCTGCATTCGGCTCGGGCGAAGGTGTGGCCCGCCGTACGGCGGATCGACGGCGCCTTCGGCGACCGCAACCTGGTCTGCTCCTGCCCGCCCCTGGACGCCTACACCGACTGACCGGAAAGTGAGCGCCCGGGCAGGTTCACTCCGAAGGGTGAGCGCCCGGGCGATGCGGCCCGAACCCTTGTGCCGCAACCGGATTCCGCTCGCGTGTCCTATGTGGTGGTCAGCGCGTGGTTGACGGCGGTGCCGAAGGACATGTCGTCGGAGGTGGCGACCTTGGTGTAGGTGCCCCCGGTCTTCTGTGCGAGGTTCTGCAGGGTCGGGGCGCCCTGGCCGCCCACCACGATGACGTCGACGCGTACCGGGTGGGCGGCGTCGGTCGCCCCGGTGATATCGGCGAGGAGTTGATCGCCCGTCACCGACGAGCTGTCGTTGGGGCCGCCGGTGATCAGCAGGACCGAGTTCGTCTTACCGGTGGCGTAGTTCTCGACCGCACTGCGGTAGGCGGCCTCCAGCGCCGGATAGGTGCGGTCGGTGCTGGAGCCCGCGAGCGCCACATTGCCCAGGGCCGTGGACAATTCGCGGCGGTGCTGCGGGCTCAGCGGCGCGGTGCGCGCGATCATCCGATACGGATTGCCGTCGGCGAGCTGGTTGGCGTAGATCCAGGCGCCCGCGCCGAAGTCGGGCGGCATGGTGTCCAGTGTCGACTGCACCGCGGCCAGCGTGTTGTTCAGCCGCGACATCGACCCGTCGGTGCTCGCCATCGACGCCGAGGTATCGATCAGGATGGTCGATTGCACGCCCAGGACCGGGTTGGCCAGGACGGACTGCACCTGGTCGAGTACCGATTTCGCCGGGGGCGCAACGGGTGTCGCGGCCGGGGCTTCGAAGCCGTTGTCGGTGAACAACTTCTGCTGCGCGGGGGCGCGGAGGTAATCGGCGAACAGCCCCGCGACGAGGTTCTGGGTCTTGTCGACCCAGCTGCCGGTGAGCAGCGCGGCCGGATAATCGTCGACCGGCGCGGCACCGGTGGGCCGGAGCTGGGCCAGGTGCGGGTAGGCCTTGGCTTGCTGCTCGGTAACTGCCACGGCATGGATGGGGCCGTCAGCGGTCTGCCCGCGCTGCGCGACAGCGGCCAGCGCCGCGGCGGTGTCGGCGGCTTCCGGCGCTTCGGCGGCCAATCCGGAGATGGCGGCGACGACCTGACCGGAGCGGGCGCTGTCCTCGGTCAGCGGGTCGGAGCCGGAGACGGCCGAGCCGACCGCCACCGCCGCGGCCAGGGAGGTATCCCCGGGCGGTAGCGCCATGCGCAGCCCGTTCCAGCTGCCGAGCCCCAGGTCGGCGAGCGATCCGCGCTGCAGGCGGGGAAGATCGGACCAGCTGGGTTTCGCCTTGTCCAAGGCCTGGCCGAGTTGTTCGGGGACCGCCACCACGATCGGACTCGACGCGACCGAGGCCGGTGTGCCTTGGACGAGCCCCGGTACGCGCATGCGCTCCACCGCCCGCGAGGAACTCGGAATCCACAATCCCGGCTGCGGACCGAGCTTGGCATCCCAGTTCGGGGCGGTGAGCGCGGCCACCATCGCGGCCGTCGGCTGCACGGTCACCGCGACCTTGGCACAGTGATCGCGGACCTGCGGCACGGTGGCGTTGTAGCGATCCGCGGCGGCGCGCACCGGCCCGGCGATCTCCGGATCGACGGTGACGGCCAGGGTGACCGGGCCCTCGATGCACTGGCCTGCCGCAGTGCGGTTCTCCGACGCCGAGCGATTGCCCAGCCAGATCCACAGACCGACGGCCGCGACCAGCAGCACGACTGCCACCACGGTAATAACCAAACCTTTGCTGACGCCCCGTGATCCGCCCGCGCTGCGATGTGTGCCCACGATTTTCCAGTGTATGGTCACCCGAAAACCGGCGCTCGACCAGGACCTACCGCGACCGGGAGCGGTGGCCCGATCACCGAACCGGTGTGCCCGCGGGTGGTCCCGCCGGCACGCCGGTTCGGTGTGTCAGTCGCGGATCAGCTTGCCGCGATCGAATTCGTGACCGCCCCACACACCGGACTGGCCGGTGGCGGCCGCGAATTCCGCGCACTGGCGGCGAATCGGGCAGCCGCCGCAGATCCCGCGTGCGTAATCGAAGTCCTGCGACGGGTACGGGAACCACGCATCGTGGTTCGGATCGCCCTTGCAGGCGGCCTGTTCCCAGCTCTGCGTATCCGAGACCGGGAGCAGATCCACCAGGGTGAGTGCTGTCGTTGTCATTTCGGACCCCTCCTTTCTCGGGAGATATAGGTGTTCACTGTGTGGTGTCGGCGGCGGCGAGGTGCTTCCAGATCTGCCGTTGCCGCCGTTGCAGATCGGTGGGCGCCTTGGGTTCCCAGAGCAGCCGCATCCCGGCCTCGTCCGGGGTGCGGTCGGCCTTGCGGGTGTTGCACGGTCCGCACGCCGCGATCAGGTTGTTCCAGGTGTTGGGGCCCCCTCGGCTGCGCGGTCGAATGTGGTCGACGGTTCCCGCCCAGCCGGCGCAGTAGCCGCACCGGTGGTTGTCGCGCCGCAAGACGCCCGCCAGGGTGGCCCGGCTCTCGTCGTGCACGAGCACGCGGTG
Source organism: Nocardia veterana NBRC 100344 (assembly GCF_000308855.1). Classification (GTDB taxonomy): domain Bacteria; phylum Actinomycetota; class Actinomycetes; order Mycobacteriales; family Mycobacteriaceae; genus Nocardia; species Nocardia veterana. The sequence goes on from NZ_BAGM01000067.1 coordinate 59,111, forward strand.
CTCGAGGTAGACGTAGTGCAGCAACCGAATCGTCTGCGGCAGTGCGATTTCCAGATGCTTGGAGCGAATCGGAAACCGCGGCCGGCGCTCGGCCACCGTCTCGGCGGCCCCGCTGATCACGAGCACCACCGCACGATCGGCGCCGATATCGGTCAGCGCCTCGTAGGAGGCGTTGAGGACCAGCACCGGGGTGTGTATCCAGTTGTCGGGAGTGAGCTGTCTTTCGGCACGACGGAACGGCATGGGGCCACCATGTTTCGGAGAGAGCGAACGAGAAGAGAGTGGAGCGGCCGATCAGGCCTGCAGAGCGAGGCGGCCGGTTTCCCGGTCGGATCGCCGCAGACGCTGGTGCGACAACTCGATGCCGGACGAAAGTCGCTGTCGGACAGGACTGTTCATCTCGTCGCGCATATTCTTCGGATACATCGGCCACCTCCTCCTTCCCGGAACTCGTCGGACGGCGCCGCACGGGTGGCGGTGCCGGTTGATCATCGTTGTCATGGTGACACAGCGTTACCGCCGTTGTCGGGTCATTTTTCACGCGATCGCCGGGGTGAGCGGCCGGTGATCCCCCCACGTCGAGTTCTACAACGTGGTGTCCGGGAGGTTTGTTCCGATACGGCCGGAACCGGAGTGTGACGGCCGATACGCCGCGCGGCCGAGGAGCCGTCGGGTGTCGGTTCTCCGCTCGACCGGGTCAGCGGGATCGACGATTCTCCCCAGTGCTGGGCAACAATGAGCCACCGGCGCATTTATGCTGTGGCATAACGGAACTCTGAGCTGAGGTGGTGTCTCGGGGGCGGCGTACACCGCGGCCGCCGGTCCGGTGTTTCCACTTGTCGATGGTGAGGGTTGTATGCCCCGGTGGGCTTGGCGTGTCTTGATTGTGGTGGTGGTGTCGGTCGCCGGCGGGCCCGCGCTGGTCGCGCGGGCGGATCCGCCGCCTCCGCCGGCAGCGGGGCAGATCTCGTTGCCTCCGGGGCCGAGCATTCCGGATCTGCAGCGGTGGATCGACTCCGTGGTGCCTCGGCCGCAGCTTCCGGCCGGGCCGACGACGCCCGCCGCCGAGTCCACAACCCCCGGCCGCGCGACCGCCGCGCTGCGCGCCGCGGTGCTGCCCGACGATATCGGCGATCCGCTGTTCGACGCCTGGCCGGCGCGGCTGGCGGAGCTGGTTCCCGGTGACATCGTCGAAGTCAGGGACGTGACTCCGGTCGCCGGACCGCTGCTGTCCATGCCGCTCGGCGCGCCCCCGCGGCAGGTGGTGCAGATGAAATACCGCACCACCGATGCCCGGGGTGAGCCGTCGTTCGCGACCGCAACGCTGGCGCTGCCGGCGACGGCCTGGACCGGGCCGGGCAGCCGCCCCGTCCTGGTGAACAATCTCGCGATCGACGGTCTGGGGCGCCGATGCACCCCCGGATACACTCTGGCACACGGTATTTCGGACACCACGAACTTCGCCGACTTCTTCCCGCCGCTGTCCCAGCCGGCGCTGCAGCGCGGCTACGCGGTGCTGATCCCCGACCACGAGGGCCCGCATATGGCCTATGCCGAACCGTTCGTGGCCGGGCACGCGGTGCTGGACGCCGTGCGCGCCGCGCGAACCCTGCTGCCCGGAGAACTCGGGGGCAGCCGCTACGTGATGGCCGGGTATTCCGGCGGCGCGATCGCGACCCGGGCCGCGGCGGCGCTGATCGACTCCTACGCACCGGATCTGACCGAGGTCGTCACCGGCGCCGCGGTCGGCGGGGTGCCCGCCGATTTCCGCATGCTGGCCCGGACGATGAACGCCAACCTGGCCTCCGGGGTGTTCATGGCCGCGGTGTTCGGCATCGGGCGCGAGCATCCCGAGATCCTCGCGTCGATGAACAATCTGGCTCAGCAGGTGACCGTATCGCCGCTGAAGAACACGTGTATGAATCTGATCGCGGCGCCGGGTGCACTGCTGATGCCGATCGACCTCGTGGCGAACACTCCCGACCCGCTGAACGGCCCGGTGGCCGAGCAGGTGTTCCGGGCGACCGATCTGGCGGACCGGAAATCGGCGGTGCCGCTGCTGGTCTACAACGGGGCGCAGGACATCTGGATCCCGGCCGCCGGCGCCGAGCAGTTGTTCCGGCAGCAGTGCGCGCTGGGTGTCGCGGCGATCTACCGCAGCGTGCCCGGCGAACACTTCCTGGCCGGCGACACCGGCTGGCCGTTGCTGATCACGTGGCTCGACGAACGGCTGCGGGGTGAGCCCGCACCGAACGAATGCTGAGTCCGATCGCTCGATCCCGGCCCACCGCGACCGCATCGCCCGGACACACGGCAGCCCCGGTCGTCGATGACGACCGGCGCTGCCGGGTACGAGAATTCCCGCGGCCGCCGATCCCGGGCAGCCTCGCGGATCAGCCCTTGGCGGCGAGCGCCTTCGCCTCGCGGCGGCGGCGGTGCAGGATGGGCTCGGTGTAGCCGTTGGGCTGCCGGGTTCCCTCCAGGATCAGTTCCTTGGCGGCCTGGAAGGCGACGCTACCGGCGAAGTCGGGCGCCATCGGCTTGTAGGCGGGGTCTCCGGCGTTCTGCCGGTCGACGACGGGCGCCATCCGCTCCAGGCTCTCGACGATCTGCTGCTCGGTGACGATGCCGTGGCGCAGCCAGTTGGCCATCAGCTGGCTCGAAATGCGCAGGGTCGCACGGTCTTCCATGAGCGCGACATCGTTGATGTCGGGCACCTTGGAGCAGCCGACGCCCTGATCGATCCAGCGGACCACGTAGCCCAGGATGGACTGCGAGTTGTTGTCCAGTTCGTTGCGGATCTCCTCGTCCGACCAGTTGGTGTCGGCGGCCAGCGGGATCTCCAGGATCTGGTCGACGGTGGCGCGGGCGCCGCCCTTCGCGATCTCGGCCTGCTTGGCGAACACGTCCACCAGGTGGTAGTGGGTGGCGTGCAGCGTTGCCGCGGTCGGGGAGGGAACCCAGGCGGTGGTGGCGCCGGAACGCGGGTGGCCGATCTTCTGCTCGAGCATGTCGTGCATCAGATCCGGCATGGCCCACATGCCCTTACCGATCTGCGCCTTGTGCGGCAGGCCGGTGGCCAGCCCCTTGTCGACGTTCCAGTCCTCGTAGGCCAGGATCCACTGCTGCTTCTTCATCTCGGCCTTGCGGATCATCGGGCCGGCCTCCATGGAGGTGTGGATCTCGTCGCCGGTGCGGTCCAGGAAGCCGGTGTTGATGAACACCACACGGTCCTTCGCGGCGGCGATGCAGGCCTTCAGGTTGACCGTGGTGCGGCGCTCCTCGTCCATGATGCCGACCTTGAGGGTGTTGCGGGCCATGCCCAGCACATCCTCGATCCGCTCGAACAGCTCGTTGGCGAAGGCGACCTCGTCCGGGCCGTGCATCTTCGGCTTCACGATGTAGACCGAACCGGTGCGCGAATTGCTCACCCGGGCGTTGCCGTTGAGCGAGTGCAGCGCGATCAGGGAGGTGATCAGGCCGTCCATGATGCCCTCGGGCACCTCGTTGCCCTGGGCGTCGAGGATGGCGTCGGAGGTCATCAGGTGACCCACGTTGCGCACGAACAGCAGCGAGCGGCCGTGCAGCACCAGTTCCTTGCCGTCCAGGCCGGTGTAGACCCGGTCCGGATTCATGGTGCGGGTGAAGGTCTTACCGCCCTTGCTGACCTCTTCGGCCAGATCGCCCTTCATCAGGCCCAGCCAGTTGTGGTAGCAGAGCACCTTGTCCTCGGCGTCGACCGCGGCGACCGAGTCCTCGAAGTCCATGATCGTGGTGACCGCGGACTCGAGCACGACATCCTTGACGCCGGCGTCGTCGGTCTTGCCGATCGGCGACTCCGGATCGATCTGGATGTCGATGTGCAAACCGTTGTGGCGCAGCAGGATCGAGCTCGGCGCGGCGGGATCGCCCTGGTAGCCGACGAGCGCGGAGGCATCGGCCAGGCCGATGTCGGTGCCGTCCTCGAGGGTGACCTCGAGTTCGCCGTCGACGATCTTGTAGGCCTTGGAGCCGACGTGCGAACCGGTGATCAGCGGCACGGCGTCGTCGAGGAAGTTGCGGGCCCACTCGATGACCTTGTCACCGCGGACCTTGTTGTAGCCGGTGCCCTTCTCCGCCCCGCCGGCCTCGGAGATGGCGTCGGTGCCGTAGAGAGCGTCGTAGAGCGAGCCCCAGCGTGCGTTGGCGGCGTTGATCGCGAACCGGGCGTTACTGACCGGCACGACCAGCTGGGGGCCTGCGGTGGTGGCGATCTCGTCGTCGACGTTCTGGGTGCCGATCGAGAAGTCGGCCGGCTCCTCGCGCAGGTAGCCGATCTCGGTGAGGAACTTCTTGTAGGCGGCCTTGTCGTAGCCCTTGCCGGGGTTCTCGGCGTGCCAGGCATCCAATTTGCCCTGGATCTCGTCGCGTTCGGCCAGCAGGGCGCGGTTGCGGGGAGCGAGGTCGTTGATGACGCTCTCCGCACCGGTCCAGAACGCGGCGGAATCTACGCCGGAGCCGGGGAGCGCCTCGTTCTCCACGAAGTCATGGAGAACCTTGGCCACCTGGAGCCCGCCGACCTGAATCCGCTCTGTCATCTACTGCCTCATTTCGAGAAAGCCGGATGGAAAAAGTACGCCTGTCATGTTACCCGTGGGTAGTTGCACGGCTGCGGTCGGCATCGATTGAGCAGGCCCGATTGTATCGTGAGCCACAGTCGGGGCAGGTCGTCGATCCGGGCGCCGGGGACGGTACCGGTCCTGCCCAACCTACGAGTCGCCCACCGCCTGTGGTGATCGGACCCGGGTGCTCACGCGGGCCGAGCGTCGCGCGCGGCCGGGCGGGGCAGGCGCAGCGGCCGGGGGAGGGCGGCCAGCAGTAGACCGGCGAGCGCCCAACAGCTCAGGACCGTGAACGCCGTGGCCGAACCCGCTCCGTGGAAGTAGGCGGTCGACCGGAGCGCGGTGGCGGCGGCGCCCGGGGGAAGCAGGCTGCCGAGCGTGCCCCAGCCGCTGGGGAGCAGTTCCGGCGCCGACATCGCGCCCGACAGTGGAATGCCCAGGGCGACAAGGGTTGCCGCGCCCACGCCGAGACCCGGATTCCCGAAGGCCGACCGCAGCCCGATCAGGGTCAGCGCGATGGCGGCGACGGCGAGGGCGACCACCCCGCTCTCGGCGAGATAGTTGCCGGTCAGCACCTCGAGCCAGGTATGCAGGACCGCGGTCACGGCGAATCCCGCGAGGACGGCCACCGCCAGTGCGGCCGTGATGCGTGCCGCGCGGCTACCGGCCACCAGGGACAGCGCGATGCCGGTGAGCAGGCCGCCGATGACCATCGGAACCAGGGTCAGGCCGAACACGGCGCCGCGCGGATCGGCGGCCGGCAGGGCGACGACGTCGGTGATCACCGGCGTGGCGGACGCCGGTCGATCGGGGGTGGCGGCCGGCGGGTGCGTATCTGCCGCGGTTCGTGGTGATCCCGGGGCGGCGGCGAGCCGGTGCGCGACTTCGCCCAGCGCTTGGGCCACGGCCGGACTCGCGGCCGATGCCGTGAGTACTTCGGAACCGTTGGCGGACAGGACGATTGCGCCGTAGATGGCTCGGTCCTCGATGGCGGCCACGGCAGCGCCGCGATCCGGATAGACGGTGGGCTCGATCGCGGCGGAGCCGGCGCTCTGCAATCCGGCCCGCGCCTGTGCGACCGCGGGAGCCGGGCCGACCAGGCCGACCGGAAGATCGCGCGGTGCCAGATTCGCGGTCGGCCAGGCGAAGGCCGTGACGAGCACGGTGATCAGGACGGACAGGGCGACGACGGGTCCGGCCAGGGCGGCAGGAGTGGATTTCATCACGTGCTCCAAAAAGAAGGAATGTTCTTTTTATAAGCTGAGCATGCTCCTGTGCTGCGCAGATTGTCAAGAACGAACATTCTTTTTATGATGCGAACATGCCTCGTCTGACCGAAGAACGGCGGCTCGCACGCCGCGACCAATTGATCGCCGCCGCGATCCGGTGCGTGGCCCGGGAGGGTTTCCACAAGACGACGATGAGTGCGGTCATCGCCGAGTCGGGGATGTCGGCCGGGGCGGTCTACGGTTACTTCGAGTCCAAGAACGACATCATTCGCGCGATCGCCGATTCGGTTCTCGGCCGGATGACCGCGAATCTCGCCCGGCTCACCGAATCCGCCACTCCGGTCACCCCCATCGACGCGCTCGAATCGATCCTGGAGCAGATTCGGGACCTGGCCCGCGACGGCGACGGGGATATTCCGCGCGTGGCCGTGCAGGCGTGGGCGGAGGCGGGACGCGACGAGGCGGTGGCCCGGATCGTGCGGGAGCGACTGGCTCAGGTCCGGGCGGCGTGGCGGGAACTGCTGATCCGTGCCCGCACCGCCGGCACGCTCGCGCCCGATGCCGATATCGAGGCGGTCGCCCAGATCCTGCTGGGTGCCATGATCGGTTTCATCCAGCAATACCTGCTGCTCGGCGATGTGCAACCACACACCTACGCCGCGGCCTACCGGGCCCTTGCCGATGCGCCCGGGTCGAGCTGAGCCGATAGCGAGATTCGAAGTGGCGCACGGCTTTCCGTCGAGCGGGCCGAATCCGGCATCGCCCGGCCGGTATCACCGCGGGCGGCGGCCCGAACCGTCGGGGAGCCAGGAGTTGCCCGGGCGGGTCCAGTCGCGGTCGCGGATCATGCGGCGGGCGGCGCGGTGGTTGCGGCCGATCAGGCGGGTCAGGTAGAGCCGGCCGGCGAGGTGATCGGTCTCGTGTTGCAGGCAGCGGGCGAGGTAGCCGGTGCCTTCCACGGTGACCGGGGCGCCGTGCATATCGACCCCGGTGACCTTGGCCCAGTCGGCGCGACCGGTCGGAAACCATTCGCCCGGAACCGACAGGCAGCCCTCGAGATCGTCGTCCGGGTCCGGCATCGTCTCGGGTAGCTCGGACGTCTCGAGCACCGGATTGACGATATGGCCGCGGTGGTGGACGCCGTGGTCGACCAGGTCGTAGACGAAGACCGCCCGTGGATCGCCGACCTGGTTGGCGGCCAGTCCGGCACCGTGCGCGGCGGTATTGGTTTCGAAGAGATCGTCGATGAACGATGCCAGTTCGGCGTCGAATTCCGTGACCGGGGAAGCGGGAGTCGACAAGCGCGGATCACCGGCGATGAGGATCGGTCGAATGGCCATATCTCCGAGGGTACTCAAATGCGAGTACTCGTGCGAGACTGGTGCGGTGAACGAAACCCGGCTCTTCGTGCTCGCCGCGCTGGCGAAGCGCGGCCCGATGCACGGCCATCAGCTGCGCCGTGACGCCCGCCTGGACCGCGCGGATCTGTGGTCGCGCGTGAAACCCGGCTCGCTGTACGGCGCCCTGCACCGGATGCAGGACGAGGGGCTGATCCGGCCGCTCCGCACCGAACAACCCGGGTCACTGCCGGCGCGCACGATCTACGAGATCACCGAGGAGGGCCGGCGCGAATTGCGTGCCCTGCGCGACGAGGCGTTCACCGAGGTCGACATCCGCCCGGATCCGGTGGATCTCGCGCTGGCCGTCGGCGCCGATCTCGACCGGGAGGTGTTGCGCGGCTACCTTCAGGATCGAATCGCCGCACTGCGCGCCCGGGAATCGGCGATGGACCACCAGCTCGAGCGTCGCTGGCCGGATCAGACCCGCGCCGACGACCTGATCGTCGAACATGCCAGGATGCGCCTGGGTGCCGAAATAGCTTGGCACGAGAAGGTTCTCGGCGATCTCGACAAACTCGACGAACGGCCCTGACCCGGCTCGGCGGCCACCGGCCGCGGACTCATCCGCGAGGTTCGATCCACAGCGCCTCGGCCAGCACCCGCAGATCCCCTCCGGGAGTGGAGATCGCCACCCCGACCGTATGTTTGCGGCCGGCGGCCGCGATCGGCCAGGACCAGACGAGATAGTTCTCCCCGGCGCGCACCGGCCCTATGTGGCGGGCGGTGAGGGCGGCCGTGACACCACCGGGCCGCATGCCGGACAGTTCGACGGCCGCCCAGCCGCCCGGGCAATCGACGGCCGACCAGATGTTCTCGGTGGTGAGATGCCCACCGGGACCGGCCAATTCGGGATCCGGCACCCAGGCGGCGGCGACGAGATCACGTTCGCGCAGTCGCCACGGATACAGCCGCAGCCCTCGCCCCGGGGTATTCGCGGTCCCGCATCCGTAGCAATCGGGGATGGGACGGCCGGCGGCGAAGGACGCACGAGAGGCCTCCACCGCCTGCTCCCACGACGGCGGCGGCAGCACGGCCAACTCCACCGAACCGGGATTCGCCTCGGCGAGCACGGTGCCGTCGAGATCGGTGAGAACGCTGCCCGACCCGGAATCGGTGAGCAGCACCGGGGCCTGCACCGCAATCCCGCGCCGGAAGTCGACCCGCACCTCGCCGCCCACCCGGTCGGCCAGCATGCCTGCCACGTAACCGCCGAATGCCAAGTCCGGGTAGCCGTGGATATGTGCGGGGATGGTGGTGGCCGTACCGGCAGTCATCGGCGTCCGTATCTCTCGATCCACTGAGTTTCCCTCGACCATAACGGGATGCACCGACACCTGCGGTGCCGCCCGGCCGGGCTGCTGCGTTCAGGGCAGTGGTTGCGCCCCACGCTGGTTCAGCATCAGCGCGATCAATCCGGTCTCCTGGCTCTGGGCGACGACCATGGCCCGGGCCTGCTCCTTGACCGGCCCGGAGACGATCCGCTGATCGGCGGCGCGGGCCATCACCAGCCCGCCCTGATGATGGCGGTACATCAGTTGCAGGAACAGGATTTCCGCCGCGCGACCGCGGGCGGCCGAGAGCCGGTCCAGTTCCGCCATCGACGCCATACCCGGCATCACGGCGGGAGTGCCGGGATTCGCGGTGGTTTCCGCGATCGAGTGGTGGTGCGCCGCAGCGCTTTCGGGGGACATCCAGGCCATCGGCTGATCGGCGGTCGGTGCCGCGTTCGCCAGCCGCAGCCAGCCCAGCATGGTGCCGATCTCGACCCGCTGAGACTGATCGATCTGGCGGGCCAGGCGTAGCACCTGCGGGTCCACCTCGGGGTCCAGTCGCTGCACCAACTGGATCGCCTGCTGGTGGTGGGCGGTCATATCCTGTGCGAAGCCTATTTCGACGGCATCGAGAACCGGTGCGGCGGTGTGCTTTTCGGGGAGCAGGACCGGTCGCAGTGCCGCACCGATCACGAGCAGGATCAGCGCGGCCGAGACGCCGGCGCACCAGCGCAACAGCCGCGACATCTACGACCCCACGATCGACTGCTGGTCCGCCGGCGGCGAATAGACGTCGTTGTCGAGTTGCAGCACCATGAAACCGTTGTCGTTGCAGGAGGTCCACAGCTGGTCGCCGTGCCATTCCGGCGGTGCGAAACACCAATCCGAGGAGACGTCGCCGAAGGCCAGCATGCCGCTGCGCGGTGACAGCGCCTGGGCGGGATCGAACCGGCCCTCGAGAATGGCGCGGGCCACCGAGAAGCCCTCCAGCACCGGAGGCCCGATCAACGAGCCCAAGGCGTGCGGGGAGTTCCACAGCTGCAGATTCTGTCCGGTGCGAGCCGGAGGATTGAAGTACGCGATCTCGCGGGGCTGGAAGGGATTCCGCACGTCGAAGACCCGGATTCCGGAGGACTCCCAGCCGCAGGCCAGTGCGGTCGGATTCGCCGGGCGGTCGGCCGCGCAGTAGTGCGGGTCGTAGGAGAACACCGAGCCGCCCATCGACGAGGCGAGCATGCTGTCCTGATTCTCCGGCAGATCGATCCGCAACTTGATCTTCGCGACCACCCTCGGGTTGTTCTCGTCGGCGATGTCGACCAGTTTCACCCCACCGGCTCCGGCCTCGTCCACGGTGAACAGGTACGGTTTGCCGTCGTAGGTCACCGGCACGCTGTGCTGGGTCGCCCACCCGTCGGTCCAGAACACCCGCCCGATGTGATTCACCCCGGGGTTCGGATCGCGGCGCTGGACGGCGCTGATGTCGAGGACGGTGAATCCGGCCAGCGCCGACAGGTACATCCGGTTGCCGTCCGGGCTGATGCCGAAGCCGTGTGCCTCGATCCCGGTGAGTCCCTGCCAGATCACGTGCGGATTCGCCGGATCGGTGAGATCGACGGCGCTGACGAAGCCGGGTGCGATTCCGGAGGCCCAATAGGTGCGCCCGTCGGGGGAGAAACCGCCCTCGTGGGTCGTGATCGGCAGTGGCATGGCCAGATTCGACCCGGGCCCGGGGTTGAGCAGGCGTGGATGCGCGCAATCGGAGATGTCGTACACCGACAGATAGCCGACGCCTTCGCCGACCGGAACACCGGTGCCCACCAGTAATTTCCGCGCGGCGTTGACCTTCAGGCTCTCCCAGGTCCCGGCCAGCATCGCGGGTTCGGTGAGCGATCCGGTGAGCACGGGGTGGGCCGGGTCGGAGACGTCGAGCACCTGGACACCCTGCGCGGGGCCGAGCAGATTGCCGGGGAAGAACGACCCGGTGTAGGAGCAGTGATCATAGGTGGCCGACGTGATGCCGGCGCCGTGACCCGCGTAGCCGCCCACGAAGGAGATATTGCAGCTGTAGCCCTGGGCGCTGCGTCCGCTCTCGCGGTCGGCGGCCGGGACATCGCCCTGCATTCCGGTTTCCGGTCGCGATCCGGGGCCGCAGTCGGCGCCCGGCACGGCCGACCGGCCGACATCGAGGAATTGCTGCACCTGGCCGGCGATATCGGATTGCAGATCCGCCGACGCGCCGCCGACCGGGAGTACGGCGGCGGCGAGCAGCGCCGCGACGAGCACGGCCAGCGGTTTGGGCAGGCGTCTACGCGTCGACCGCACCATTGCGGGCCCCACTCTCACATCGAAACGGGTTGCGTCGCCGAGCACCGTGCGCGACAGCCACGGGCGTGGGCAATGCATGAAACGGTAACTCAGCCACCTTCTCATCGGTCCGTTTTCCGCGAAACTCGACGAGTGGACCGGAACTGTTGCGCCACAGCCACATCTGGGACAAACTCGCCCGATGGGAATGAAACACGTTGCAGTCATATCCGGCGCGGTGGCTGCCGCGTTGAACGCCGGAGCGGGACTCGCTGCGGCCGCACCGAATCCGGCCGACACCCCCCGGGAGGCCGTGGCGCGGGCCTATATCGACGCACTGGTCTCCCACGACGCGAGTGCGGTTCCGTTCGCCCCGGACGCCACTCGTGTCGAAGCGGGGATCCAGACCGGATACTCCGGAGCGCAGCTGACCCACGACCTGAATCACGGCATCCAGTACTCGGTGATCCAGGACATCCGCGAACTGCGGATGACCGAATGCGGTGATGTGGTCACCGCGCGCTACCTGCTGGACTCCGGTGTCGCCGGGGTACGGCTGATGACCGTGGACATCACCGAAACCTTCGTCATTCCCGACGGAACCATTCACACCATCAACGCCACCATCGACCCGGTGCTGTAAAGCGCCCGCGGCCGCGGACGGGAGGAGACGCAATGCCGGACAACGAGGGATCGCGGGCGGTGGTGCTGCGGCTGTGGGCGGCGCTGGCCCGGCGCGACTGGGACGGCGTCGCGGCACTGCTGACGGAGGACTGCATCTACCTCGACGTGCCGACCGGTCCCACGCTCGCCGCGAAGGGCCCCGCCGACACCGTGAAGCGGCTGCGGATCGGTCTGGCCGGACTCGCCGAATACACCAACCACGACGGCCTGCTGCTGGCCGACGGTGCCGACGTGATCTACGAACACTCCGAAACCTGGGTATGGCCCACGGGGGAACGCGCCGAACTGCCGTTCGTCTCGGTCCACCGCGTCCGCGAGGGCAAGGTCTCGTTGTGGAAGGACTACTGGAACTTCGAGACCCTCACCGCGGCCGCGCCGCCGACCTGGCTGGCCGACTTCGCGGCGGCGGATATGTCGTGGATCTACGACGCCACCGCGGACCTGAGTGCGTTGCGGGGGCGGTGACCGGAGCGGTCAGGCCGCGAGCAGGGCGCGGCACCGATCGAGCAGCCGGGCCCGCAGCGGTGCCGCCCGGCGGGCGGTATCGGACTGGGCGCGAACGTATTCGGCGCGCCCGGCCGGGGTCTCGATGGCGATCGGCCGGTAGCCGTAGGCGGTGAGGTCGTAGGGGCTGGCGCGCATATCGATCTCGCGGGCGGCGATCGCGAGGGCGAAACAGTCCAGTAGCAGGTCCGAATCGATCAGCGGCACCAGCTTGAACGCCCACTTGTACAAGTCCATCCCCGCGTGCAGACAGCCCGGCTGTTCCCGATGGATCTGGTCGTCGCGGGTGAGGGTTTCGATGTTGCGTGGGGCTGCCTCCGGGGTGAAGAAGCGGAAGGCGTCGAAATGCGTGCAGCGCAACGACATCGAGTCGACCACGGCATCGGTACCGGCCCGCCCGAGCCGCAGCGGCACCTGCCGGTGGCGCACGTCGTCGCTGCGGTACACCATCGCCCATTCGTGCAGTCCGAAACACGACAACTGGGCCGGCCGCGCGGCGGTGGCGGCCAGCAGCGCCGCGACGAATTCCACGGTGTCGCGACGCCGGTCCAGAAAGGCCGGGTCGGCGGTGCACACCGGCCCGGCCGGGGTGTCGACCCGGTGATAGCCCCGGCGCTGCGCGTAGTCGTCGGAATCGGCCAGTGCCACACCGAAACCCGGATGCCAACGGCGCAGCTGGGCCGGTTTGTGGCCGTAGTAGGTGAACAGGAAGTCGATCACCGGATGTTTACGACCGTCCGCCCGCTCCCGCAGGTAGGGGCCGACCAGCTTGTCGACCCGGGCGCGATGCGCGCGCTCGCGCTCGCGCCACTGCTCGGCGGGCAGAATCCGGAACCGATGCGGCGCGAGATGTGCCGATTCCGCGGTCATTCCGCCACCCGGTGGGTGGCATCGCGGACGGTGCCCACGAATTCCTCCACCAGATCCTCGAGCGCCACGATTCCGACGGTATTGCCGCGGGTGTCGATGACCCGGCCGAGGTGGCTGTTGGTGCGCCGCAACCGGGCCAGCGCCTCGTACAGGGCGGTACCCATGCTCAGCGTCGGCAGAGGCCGGATATCGGTACGCGGAATCGGCGTCGACGGCCCGGCCGAATCGTCGGCCACCTTGTCCAGCACGTCCTTGACGTGGAGATAGCCGACCAGGGAACCGTCACCGGCCCGCACCGGGTAGCGGGAGAACCCGGTTTCGGCCACCGCGGATTCGATATCGCCCAGGGTGGTGCCGTCGCCGCGCAGCGGGACGCAGCGCGTCTTGTCCAACGGCACCATCACATCGGCGACGATCCGGTCGGTGGTGCCCAGCGCCTGGGTGAGGCGCCGATGTTCCTCCTCGTCGATGAGCCCCTCCGACCGCGATTCGCCGATCATCTCGGCCAGCTCCACCGAGGAGACGGTGGCGTCGAGCTCGTCCTTCGGCTCGATCCGCAGCGCGCGCAGCGTGAGATTGGCCGCCAGGTTGTACAGCCCGATCAGCGGGCGGGCCAGCCGCAGCCACCACAGCATGATCGGCACCAGCAGCAGCGCCACCCGTTCCGGACCGGCGAGGGCGATGTTCTTCGGGATCATCTCGCCCATCAGCATGTGCAGGATCACCACGAGCGCCAGGGCCAGTGCGAATCCGACCGGATGCAACAGCTCGTCCGGCACACCGACCAGATCGAACGGCCGCTCGAGCAGATGCGCGATCGCGGGCTCGCCGATCCGGCCCAGCAGCAGCGAGCAGATCGTGATGCCCAGCTGCGCCGCGGCGAGCATCATGGACAGATGCTCGGCGGCGCCGATCACCGTATTGGCGCCTCGCTTCCCTTGGGCGGCAAGGGTTTCCAGGCGGTCACGGCGGGCGGAGATGAGGGCGAACTCGGCGCCGACGAAGAAGGCGTTGGCGCCGAGCAGCACGACGGTCAGCAGCAGTCCGAACAGATCACCCATGGCTGAGCTCCCACATCGTCACCGCGTCGGCATCCACCGGCTGCAGCAGCACTCGATCGATCCGGCGCCCGTCCATCCGTTCCACGCGGGCCAGCCAGCCACCGTGGGTATGCGGCTGCATGCCGTGCCCGGCACCGGCGGTCGGGCTCGGCAGCAGAACCTCGTCGCCGGCGACCGGGATGCGGCCGAGCGTGGTCAACACCAGCCCGCCGAGGGTGTCGTATTCGCCCTCCGGTGCCTCGTAGCCGGTGGCGCGCGACACCTCGTCGATGCGCAGCAGGCCCGAGCAGTTCCAGCCGAGCGCGGTGCGGCGCACGTCGAGTTCCTCCTCGTCGTGTTCGTCGCGGACGTCACCGAGGATCTCCTCGATGATGTCCTCCATCGTCACCAGTCCGGCCGTACCGCCGTACTCGTCGACGACGAGGGCCAGCTGCATCCCGTCCGCGCGCACCCGCTCCAGCACGGTGTCGCCGTCGAGACTGGCCGGCACGATCGGAACCGGGCGGGCGATCGAGGACAGGGCGATGGTGCCGCGCTGCCCGACCGGATACAGGAAGGCCTGCTTGACGTGCACGATGCCCAGGGTGTTGTCCAGATCGCCGTCGATGACGGGGAACCGGGACAGGCCCGTGCGCCCGGCGGCGGCGATGAGATCGGCGATCGTGTCGTTCTGGTCCAGCGTTTCGATCTTCACCCGCGGCGTCATGAGATCCTCCGCGCTGCGCTCCCCGAACAGCAGTGACCGGTCGACCACCAGCGCCGTGCGCTGATCGAGCGAGCCGCGCATGGCCGAGGTGCGCACCAGCGACCCCAATTCCTGCGGCGACCGGGCCGAGCGCAATTCCTCGGCCGGCTCGATCCCCAGTCGGCGCACCGCCCAGTTCGCGGCACCGTTGAGGAGTTTGATCAGCCAGGAGAACACCGTGGTGAACACGATCATCGGCCCGGCGGTCCAGCGGGCGGTGGTCAGCGGTTTGGCGATCGCGATGTTCTTGGGCACCAGTTCGCCGTAGGTCATCGACAATGAGGTGGCCAGCACCAGCGCGATGACCAGGGCGATTCCGCGAGCGGTCGCGGGCCCGGCGCCGAGCGCGGTGCAGATGGGTTCGATGAGCCGGGCCAGCACCGGTTCGGCGATATAGCCGGTGACCAGGGTGGTGATGGTGATACCGAGCTGCGAGCCGGAGAGCTGGAACGACAGCGTGCGATGCGCGTGCCGCACCTGACGGGCGCGGCGGTCACCCTCGCGGGCGTGCGCCTCGACCGTGCTGCGTTCCAATGCGGTGAGCGAGAATTCGGCGGCGACGAAGATCGCCGTGCCCGCGGTGAGCGCGATGAATCCCAGCAGGCTGGCGATGGTGAGCACAACGGACACGGATCAGCACCGCCCACCAGGTAACGGAGGATCTGCGGAGACGGAGGCGCCGGGTTGGTCACCCGGCTCGGTAGAGGAGCCCTCCTGTGTGGCGCCCTCGGACGCGGGTGACAACTGGTTCCTTTCGCAGTGGACGAGCCGAGCAACAGCTGATACCGGTCGGCGGAGGCATGCTCCACCGGTCGGCACAGCCTATGTTACCGGGAGCCGGAGGCCGGTCCGGCGGGGCGGCGCGCCGCGGGACGAAATCGTACGGACGATCGTCACCAGCCCGAGGGCAGCGGACGTCCTTCGGCGAAACCGGCGGCCGACTGCACACCGAGTACCGCTTTGTCGTGCAATTCGGCGAGGGTACGGGCACCGGCGTAGGTGCAGGCGCTGCGGACGCCCGAGCAGATGTGGTCGATGAGGTCCTCGACGCCGGGGCGTTCCGGGTCCAACCGCATCCGCGAGGAGGAGATGCCCTCCTCGAACAGGGCCTTGCGGGCCCGGTCGAAGCCGCTGTCGGCGGCGGTGCGGGCGGCCACCGCGCGTTTGGAGGCCATGCCGAAGCTCTCCTTGTAGGCGTTCCCGTCGCGGTCGACGCGCAGATCGCCGGGGGACTCGTAGGTCCCGGCGAACCAGGAGCCGATCATCACGTTGGAGGCGCCGGCGGCCAGTGCGAGCGCGACATCGCGGGGATGGCGAACCCCGCCGTCGGCCCAGACATGGATGCCGAGATCCTTTGCCGCCGCGGCACATTCGGCGACGGCGGAGAACTGCGGCCGGCCGACGCCGGTCATCATCCGGGTCGTGCACATGGCACCCGGCCCGACCCCGACCTTGACGATGTCGGCGCCCGCCTCGGCCAGATCGCGGGTGCCGGCCGCGGACACCACATTGCCCGCCACCAGCGGCACCCCGAGTTTCAGATCCGCGACCGCGCGCAGCGCCTCGAGCATCTTCTGCTGATGGCCGTGCGCGGTGTCGATGACCAGCACATCCGCCCCGGCGTCGACCAGCGCCTTGGCCTTGGCCGGAATATCGCCGTTGACCCCGACCGCGGCCGCGATCCGCAGGGTTCCGTTGCCGTCCACGGCCGGGGTGTAGATACCGGCGCGGACCGCGCCGGTGCGGGTCATGACGCCGGCCAGACTGCCGTCGTCGTGGACCAGCACCGCGAGCGTGGCGTGCGCGGCCTCGAGCAGATCGAAGATGTCCCGGGGGGAGGCGGTGGCGGCCGCGGTCACGAAGTCGGCCTCGGCGACCGTGCGCAGGCGTGCGAAGCGATCGACATCGGCGCAGGCCGACTCCGTGACGACACCGACCGGCTTATCGTCCTCGACGACCACCACGGCCCGGTGGGCGCGCTTGTGGATCAGCGCCAGCGCGTCCGATACCGAATCGTCGGGACCCAGCGTGACGGGTGTGTCGGCGGTGAGCGAACGGCTCTTGACGAAGGAGATGGTGTCTGCGGCCGCGCTGATCGGCAGATCCTGCGGCAGGACCACGAGGCCGCCGCGGCGCGCGACCGTTTCGGCCATGCGGCGCCCCGCGACCGCGGTCATGTTCGCGACCACGATGGGGATGGTGGTGCCGGTTCCGTCGCTGGTGGACAGGTCCACATCGAACCGCGACGACACATCGGTGCGATTGGGTACGAGGAACAGATCGTCGTAGGTGAGGTCGTACGGCGGCGTGTGTCCGGGAAGAAACTGCACTCCGGCCATTGTAGGGGAATCGATCATGGGAGGCTGGGAGCGAAAGGACACCGAGCCGGGATCACCGAACCGGACCCACGAGAAAGGACCGGAGCATGCCTCGTATCGCGACCGCCGCCGCAGTCGACCGGACCGAGCTGCTGGCCTTCGCGCGTACCCGTCACCGCGGGGTGCTGGTGACCGGCCGCGCCGACGGCACTCCGCAGATGTCGCCGGTGACCTGTGGGATCGACTCCGCGGATCGGATCGTGATCGCCACCTACCCCGGCCGTGCGAAGACCCGCAACATCCGGCGCAATCCGCAGGTGTCGATCTGTGTGCTGTCGGACGACTGGGACGGTCCGTACGTGCAGATCGACGGGCGGGCGCAGGTCCTGGACATGCCGGAGGCACTCGACGGGCTGGTGGACTACTACCGCTGCATCGCGGGTGAACATCCGGACTGGGACGACTACCGGGCGGCGATGGCGCGGCAGAACAAATCGCTGATCCGCATCGATATCGACCGCTGGGGGCCCGTCGCGACCGGCGGTTTTCCACCCGAGCAGGACTAGGCGCGCCGCAGGAGCCGCCGCCACCAGCTCGGGCGGGCGCCGGGGCGGCCCGGTATGAATGCGACGGACGTCGAGACCGGTGCACCGGATTCCGCCATCGGGCGACCACGCGGTCGGCGAGTGCTCCGCCAGCGCTCGACGGCCTCGTCGGTGCGCACCGGTGCGATCCGGACGTGCGGGCCGTGCGGCATCCGGATCCATTCGACGATGCGGGCGTTGAGATCACCGACGTACGCGCGGACCTCCGCTTCGGAATCCAACTCCGCCAGGGTCTCGGGTAGCCGCTCCAGATCGCGGCGCAGCACCAGTGAGGTCGGCAGCAGGGCTTCGCCGCCGATCCCTTCGCGCCGCAAATAGTTGCGCAGCCACCAGTTCTCGTCGTAGGGCCGGCCGCTGTCGGGCAGCGGCTTCCCGGCACCGGCCAGATTGTCGAATTCGCCGCGCTCGGTTGCCTCGCGGATCTGCTTGTCGATCCAGGATTCGAAGCCCATGCCGGCCGGTTTGCGCTCGGTCATCGCAACCCTCCCGCATCCTCGGCGTGCACGTCCGATCGTAATGTCACGCACCAGCGCGGACGAGCGGCAGCGGTCGCGGCGGTACGCTGGCAGCCACCATCGGACGCGGACGCGCCAGGAGTATGCCGATGACGCGGTACAGCCAGACCCTGCACGGCACCACCTACGCATTCGACGGCCTGGTCGATCTGCTGGCCAAAGCCACACCGCGGCGCAGCGGCGACGAATTGGCCGGCTGCGCCGCCACATCGGATGCCGAGCGGGCTGCCGCCCAGTGGGCACTGGCCGAGGTACCGCTGACCGAATTCCTGAACGACCCCGTGGTGCCCTACGAGACCGACGAGGTCACGCGGCTGATCCTCGATTCACACGATCGGGCGGCGTTCGGCCCGATCGCGGATCTGACCGTCGGGGGGCTCCGGGACCGGTTGCTGGCCCTGGCCACCGGGACCGCCGGACCGCCGGGCGACGAACTGCGTTGTCTCGCACCGGGTCTCACCCCGGAGATGGTGGCCGCGGTCGCCAAGCTCATGCGCAATCAGGATCTGATCGCGGTGGCCCGGGCGGCCGAGGTTCGCTCGGCCTTTCGCACCACGATCGGCCTGCCGGGCCGGCTGAGCACCCGGCTGCAGCCCAACCATCCCACCGACGATCCGCGCGGGATCGCCGCCGCGGTCCTGGACGGGCTGCTGCTCGGCTGCGGCGATGCGGTGATCGGGGTCAATCCGGCCACCGATTCCCCGCACGCCGCCGCCGAATTACTGCACCTGCTCGACGATATCCGCACGCGATACGACATTCCGGTGCAGTCCTGTGTGCTCGCCCACGTCACCACCACCCTCGGGTTGATCGAGTCCGGGGCGCCGGTGGATCTGGTGTTCCAGTCGATCGCCGGGACCGAGGCGGCCAATGCCGGATTCGGGGTGAATCTGGCGCTGCTGCGCGAGGCGAATGCCGCCGGTCGAGCCCTCGGGCGCGGCACGGTCGGCGACAACGTGATGTATTTCGAGACCGGCCAGGGCGCCGCGCTGTCGGCGGGTGCGCATCTGGGCACCGGCGGCAGACCGGTCGATCAGCAGACGCTGGAGGCGCGCGCCTACGCCGTGGCGCGCGAACTGGACCCGCTGCTGGTCAACACGGTGGTCGGATTCATCGGCCCGGAATATCTGTACGACGGTAAGCAGATCATCCGGGCCGGACTCGAGGACCACTTCTGCGGCAAGCTGCTCGGGCTGCCGATGGGGGTGGATGTCTGCTACACCAACCATGCAGAGGCGGATCAGGATGATATGGACACCCTGCTCACCCTGCTGGGCGCGGCGGGGGTCGCGTTCGTCATCACGGTTCCGGGCGCCGACGACGTGATGCTGGGATATCAGAGCCTGAGCTTTCACGACGCGCTGTCCGTGCGCCGGACTCTCGGATTGGCGCCCGCGCCGGAATTCGAGCGCTGGCTGGCGAGATCGGGCATGCTGGACGATCACGGCGGCATCGCCGCCGTGGAACCGGCCACCTCACCGCTGCGGGAAGTAGGGCGATCGCGATGACCGAGCGGTCGCAGACTCCGGCGGGTCCCGTCCCCGAGGGCGCGGCGAGCGGTCGGCCCGGCCCCCGGGTGGACGATGCGGAAAAGGCTGGGGGACAGGACTTCTGGCAGGAACTGCGGCGCAGTACCCCGGCTCGGATCGGGCTCGGCCGCGCCGGGGACGCGCTGCCGACTGCACGCGTGCTCGAATTGCGGTCCGCGCACGCGGTCGCGCGCGACGCGGTGCACACACCGCTGGACGTGGACGATCTGGCGATGCGGGTGGCGGCCGTCGGTCTGGGCGAACCGGTCCGGGTGACCAGCCGGGCCCGCGACCGTGCCGAATATCTGCGCCGGCCCGACCTCGGCCGGTTACCCGAGGATGCCGATTCGGTACTCGTCCCGCGCGGCAACGCGGACGTGGGTTTCGTTCTGGCCGACGGGCTTTCGTCGCAGGCGCTCACCGCGCACGGCCCGGCGCTCCTCGCCGCCCTGGCCGAGGCGCTCGCACCCCGGTGGACGCTGGCGACTCCGGTGATCGCCACCCAGGCGCGGGTCGCGCTGGGTGATCATCTCGGCGCGGCGATGGGGGTGCGCACGGTGCTCGTGCTGATCGGGGAACGGCCCGGGCTGTCGGTTGCCGACAGTCTCGGGATCTACCTGACCCATCGCCCGCGGCCCGGCCGTACCGATGCCGAACGCAACTGCGTCTCCAATATCCATCCGCCGGCGGGCCTCGGCTATCGGCAGGCCGCGGCGGTGGTCGCGCGCCTGATCAGCGGTGCGCATACCCTCGGGCGCTCCGGGGTGGACCTCAAGGATCAGTCGGGTGCGGCAGCGGTGGAGCGCGGCTAATTTGCTGCGCGCTCGCTCGGGCCGCCGCGCGGATATCGCCGCCGGGCGTTTCGCCGGGAGGTGCCGGGCGTGTCGGCCGGCGTGGCCACGGGCGCCGGCGCCGCCGGATCCGCGACCGGGCGCCCGCTGGGTGGTCGTGCCCCGGTCACCTCGGTGAGCAGCGGATCGCCGGGGCGCACGCGCAGTGGGCGGCAGTCGATACCGGCGTCGCGAAGCAGCTGCGCGACCTCGGCGCCGTCGTCGGTGGTGAGGGTGACGACCGTGCCGGGTGCGCCCGCCCGGCCGGTGCGCCCGGACCGGTGCAGGTAATCCTTGGCGTCGGCGGCCGGATCGACGTGGACCACCAGCGTGATGTCGTCGACGTGGATGCCCCGCGCGGCCACATCGGTGGCGACCAGCACCGGAGCGGCGCCCGTCGAGAAGGCCGACAGCGTGCGGATTCGCTGATTCTGCGTGAGGCCACCGTGCAGCGCGACCGCCGCCACGCCGGATTCGCGCAGGCGTCGTGCGAGTTTGTCCGCACCGTACTGGGTGCGGACGAACAGCAGGGTCCGGCCGGCGCGCGCGGCGATCGCCGTCACCACCGCGCGTTTGTCGGCGGTGCGGACCTGCAGGAGGTGATGGGTGACCGTACCGGTGTGGTTGGCGGGGGTGGCGACCCCGGGCTCGGAAACCGTTGGGGTGCCGAGGTTTCCGCTGGTCGCCCGCTCGGTCGGAGCGGACGGGCCGAATGCCGGACGACCCTCCGCGTCCGGTACGGCCGTGTCCATCTCGGATCCGGTGCTGATCTCGTGGCGGACCGGGTCGTTCAGGTAGTCGCGGACCAGGGTGTCGACCGCGCCGTCGAGCGTCGCCGAGAACAACAGATGCTGGCAGCCCGGAGGAAGCCGATCGAGGATGGCGCGCACCTGATCGATGAAACCGAGCTGGGCCATGTGGTCTGCTTCGTCGACGGTCACCACGCGGATCGCGTCCAGGGCGACCGCACCCTGCCCGAGCAGATCGGTGAGGCGCCCGGGCGTGGCGACCAGGAGATCCACCCCGCGAGCCAGCCGGTCGGCCTGGCGCCCGAGCGGCATTCCGCCGACCGCCGCGGCCGGCCGCAGACCCAGCGACAGCGCCGGTTCGTCGAGTGCGCGCTCGATCTGCAGGGCGAGCTCCCGGGTCGGGGCGAGGACGAGCGCGCGTGGCCGCCGCGGGGCGGAGGCGCCCCGGCGCAGCCGCACCAGTATCGGCAAACCGAATGCGAGCGTTTTCCCGGAGCCGGTGGCCGCACGCCCGAGTACGTCGCGCCCGGCGAGCACATCCGGAATCGCGGCGGCCTGGATGGGAAACGCGGTGCGCAGGTCGGCCCGGCGCAACGCCTGCACGAGTTCGACCGGGAGTCCGAGTGTGGCGAACGTCGGGCCGGTGGCGGTGGCAGGGCGGTCGCGGGCCGTGTCCGCATCGGAGGTGTGTCGGCGCGCGGGTGGTTCGCCGTTTCCGCTCGAGGGCTTCCGGGGTCCGGCGGCACCCCGGCCGTCGCGCACCGGGTGACGGGATCGGTCGTTCGCCCCCGCCGGTCGGCCGCTCCCGCCGCGCCGGGGTCCGCTGCTGCGGCGCCGACGCTCAGGCACGAAGCAGCCGGTTCAATTCGACCAGCCAGGGAATCGCCACCGCGAGCGTGGGGACGACCAGAATCGCGGCGGCGGTGACGTATGCCGCGGTCGCGATGCGCAGATCGCCCAGGGGTCCGGTCAGCCGCTGGATCCGGATCAGGGTGGTCGGACCGCCGGCGGCCATCGCCCCCTGCGGCGCGGTCGAATTCGAACACGTCACCAGGGCCCGCGCCAGCGGGGCCGGCCCGGTCACCTTGACCGCGGAATCGTCGGCGAGCAGTTCGATCAGCAGCTTCACCGAATCCAGCGCGGACTTGCTGCGCACCACGCGCGGGAACGCCTCGTGGGCCGCGGTGAACGCTTCCAGCACCAGATCGTGCCGAGCGCGCAGATGTGACCGCTCATGGCTGACGATGGCGGTGAGCTCGGCCTTCGACAGATTCGCGAATGTGCCCTGACTGAGCACGACACGCTGGCGCAGGCCGGGCAGACAGTAGGCGATCGGTTCGGCGGCGGCGAGCACCCGGATATCGGCGGCGCGGGTCCCGGCCAGGGGTGAGGTGGCGAGCAGATCGCCGTGGGCCGGATCGCCGCCCTGATCGAGCAGGTCGACCAGCATGCGATGACGGGCGCGGCGGCGCCGGGTGTGCACACCCACCCGGATCACCGCGTAGATCAGGCGGGCGCCGACCAGCAGGGTGAGGGCGAAGACGACCACGTAGACCAGCCACAGCGCCAGGCCCAGGGCGTCGATCTCCTTGGTCGGCGAGGTGGTCGGCCGGCCGTCCGGGCCCGGCACCAGCAGCAGACTGGCGATCGCCAGACCGGATCCGAAGGCCGACAGCACTGCCGCCAGCGCCACGGCCTGCCACAGCACCAGCGCCGCGCGCGGGGTCCGGTACGGCCAGGTGGCTCGGCTGAGCAGCGCCGGGACCGGTCCCGCCAGAAGCAAAGCGAGACCGGCGAAGACCGGCGCGGTTGCGTTCATTCTCAGCTCACTGCGTTGTGGGGCCAGGGCCCGAGATCGCGGCGCCGGAGAGCACCGCACAGCTACTGCGGCGGGGCGACTCCGTTGTCGTCGGACGCGGTGTTCTCGTCGTCGGACGGGTTGCGCGCGGCCTCGGTTGCTTCGAGCTTAGCGAGTGCGTCGCGGAGTGCGGCAGCCTCATCCTTTCCGACCTGTTCGACGAAGTGCACCAGGGCCGCCCGGCGCGAGCCGACCTCGTCGGCCTGCTGCAGCGCATCGACCATCAGACTGGCGACGAGTTCGTCGCGGGTGTGCACGGGTGCGTACCGGTGCGCCCGGTCGTCGCGCTGCTGCACGACCAGATTCTTCTTCGCGAGTCGCTGCAGCACGGTCATCACCGTGGTGTACGCGAGTTCGCGGCGTGCGGCGAGGGCTTCATGGACCTGCCGGACCGTCTGCGGTTCATCGGCCGACCACAACTGGTCCATGACCGCTTTCTCGAGTTCACCAAGACCTGCCATCCCTCCAGCTTACGGAGGCAACGACACAAATGCGTACTACCGTTCGTCGTAACCGGTCGGTAGCTGTGTGGGATTTTTCATAGCCCGGTCGGGGAACTCTCACCGGGCGTTCCGGCACGTGGTCCGCCGACGGCGCCGATGACGTGACGCGAACCGATCGGGACGATCATCGGGCGCTCCGACACCGGGTCGGTGTGCACCTCGGCCCGCAGGCCGAACACCGAGCTCAGCAGCTCGGTGTCGACGACCTCGGCGGGCCTGCCCTGCGCGACGATGCGCCCCTCGCGCATCACGATCAGCCGGTCGCTGTAGCGGATCGCCAGATTCAGATCGTGCAGCACCATCACCACCGTGCGGCCGAGGTCGTCGTGCAAGCGGTCGACCAGATCGAGGACCTCGAGGGAATGGGCGAGGTCCAGATAGGTGGTCGGCTCGTCGAGCAGCAGGATGTCGGTGCCCTGCGCCAGCGCCATCGAAATCCAGGCCCGCTGCCGCTGCCCGCCGGACAGCTCGTCGAGGGTGCGGTCGGCCAGATCCTGCACGCCGGTCTGCGCGAGCGCGTGAGCGACTTCGGTTTCGTCGTCGGCCGACCACTGCCGCAGCCACGACTGGTGCGGATGCCGGCCGCGGGCGACCAGATCGGCCACCGTCAGGCCCTCCGGTGCGACCGGGGTCTGCGGCAACATGCCGACGATCCGGGCCACCTCCCGAGTCTTCATGGTGGCGATCGCCTTACCGTCCAGCAGAACTCGGCCCGCGCTGGGGCGCAACAGCCGGCCCAGGCCGCGCAGCAGGGTGGACTTCCCGCAGCCGTTGGGACCGATGACGGTGGTGATCAGCCCGGGTTCGATATCCACACTGAGACCGTCGACGATCACCCGGCCGCCGTATCCGAGCGTGATGTCCTCGGCGGCGAGGCGGTGCCGGGCGTCGGGTGCCGCGGTCGCGGGGGAATCGGGGGTGATCCGGTGGTGGGTTCGAGTGCTCACAATGTCGCCTTCCGGTTCACACGGATCAGTAACAACAGCAGGAACGGGCCGCCGAACGCGGCGGTGACCAGGCCGACGGGCAGATCCACCGGGACGACGGTCCGGGCCGCGACGTCGGCGGCGATCACGACCAGCGCGCCGGTCAGGGCCGACCCGATGACCGGCTCCCCGGG